>DATGEY010000040.1:0-3061 GCA_035309625.1 Candidatus Acidiferrum sp. | reverse complement strand
TGGCGGGGAAGGATGATTCGCGAGTGCGCCAGGCCGCGGAGGTGCTGGGGCGATGTGGCGTGGCGTTCGAGGAGTTGAACAGGGCCCAGTTGGAGAAACGATATCCGCAAATTGGGCTGGATGGAATTACGAAGGGATTGCTGGAGCCGAACAGCGGGGTGCTGATGGCGCGGCGAGCGGTGGCGGCAGTTGCCGAGGACGCCCAACGTATTGGCGTGGACTATCGCGTGGCGCAGATTGCGGAGCCGCGGGGTTCGGGAGCGATTTCCGCGGTCACAACGAATTCCGGCGAGCACATCGAGGCTGGCGCGTTTGTTTTTGCTTGCGGAGCATGGCTCGGGAAACTCTTTCCGGAGGTTTTGGGCGAGCGGATTTTTCCCAGCCGGCAAGAAGTGTTTTTCTTTGGCGTGCCGCCGGGCGATGCGCGTTTTGCGCCGCCGGCTTTGCCGACGTGGTTGTTCCAAGAGGATGAGATTTACGGGATGCCGGATTTGGAGAGCCGCGGGCTGAAGATTGCGGTGGACCGGCACGGCGAGCGAGTCGATCCCGATACGCAATCGCGTTTGGCGAGCGCGAAAGGCGCGGAAGAGGCGCGGCGTTTTGTGGAACAGCGTTTTCCTGCGTTGCGCGCGGCGCCGATTGTGGAGACGCGGGTTTGCCAGTACGAAAATACGTGGAATGGGGATTTCTTAATTGACCGGCATCCGCAGATGGAAAACGTGTGGTTTGTGGGCGGCGGGTCGGGGCATGGGTTCAAGCATGGGCCGGCGGTGGGGCAGTACGTGGCGGAGCGGATTTTAGGTGGCGGGGAAGAGGAGACGAGATTTTCATTGGCGAGCAAGCAGACCGCGCAGAAGAGAGCGGTGTTTTAGAGAGAAGACGCAACGACGTAACGATGCAACGAAGTAATGAAGTGCTAGAAACCGGAAAGGCTGGCACAGCATGCTGTGCCACTACAAGGAATTGACCAACGGAATTAGCCAACGGAATTAGCCAACGGAATTGGCGGCAATGGTGTAGCTGGCGCCCTGGCGCTGGGTCAATTGCAAAAGCGGCGGCAAGACCGCCGCACTCCAAAGATGCGGCGCGGGGGAAGCCAGAATTGGCTGTCCCACTGTTTCGTACTGAGCTACCCGAGTCGCGGTCAGGCCTGCCAGAGGCGCGCGAGGCGCCTTCGAGTCGCTGGGCGGCCCTAGAAGGCGTAGCGCAGGGAGAATTGGATTAGCCGGGGCGTGCCTAGGGTGCCGGTGATTTTGCCGAACGGGCTTCCGCTGCCTGCACTGATCGTTTCAACGTCGGTCACGGTCGGGTTGGCGAAGTTCGCGTGATTCCAGATGTTGAAGAAGTCTGTGGTGAAGCGCAGTTGCTGGTGCTCGGTGATCTTGAAATTCTTGATCAGCGAGAAATCCCAGTTTTGCTGCCCGGGACCGCGGAACACGTTGCGCCCAAGATTCCCGAAATTCGTGGTGCAGAAATTCGAGTTGCCGGCGCATAGCGCAGGATAGAGCAGCGGAGCGGTGGCGAAAGCATTCAGGTTGAGGTACCCGTCGATGCGCTGATGAATGTCGCCAGTGGTGACCGCGCTGCCAAGAGTGGCGCCGGGAGCGAGGCTGCCGGAAAGCGTGCCGGGAGTGAATCCCGCGCCCAAGAACGCGGTACCAGCGCCGGAATCCGTAACGGAAAACGGCGAGCCGGATTGGAAGATGCTGATGCCGCTGATGGCCCAGTCCCGCAGCAACGCGGCTTTGACGCCGGTGGTGTCTTTGAAGATGGGCAGATCGTAGCGGTAGCTCACGACAAAGCGCTGCGGGCGATCAAAATCAGACAATCCGCGCGATGCGTTCAAGGTGGACTCATCATTGAACGCGGTATTAAAGGCGGTGTTACCGGTGGAGGTGGCATCGGTGGATTTCGAGAAGGTGTATGCGGCTTGGAAGTAGCCTGCACCCCAGCGACGAGACAAAGTCGTCTGCAGCGAGTTGTAGTGGGAGTAGGCGTCGTCAGCGAAAAGCTGGAAGCCTGCGTAGCCGTTGATGCCTTGGGCGCGCGAACGAGCGACAGCATTGCCGAAAGTGTTGGTGGTAATTACGCAAGGATTGGGATTGCAGAACGAGCTGCTGATGTCCACGGGGTTGGCGGGCGTAGCGTTTTGGGATTGCAGGTTGTCGCGAGTCTCGCGCAGGTGTAGGGCATGGGTCCCGACGTAGCCCACCTCAAGAACCCATTGCTTGCCGAGCGCGCGTTGCACGGTCAGGTTCCACTGCTGCGTGCTGGGCACCACGAAGTGGCGGGGCACCTGCAGACCGAAAATGTTGGTGGAGAGAAGCGGGCCAGGGCAAGCGCTGCCGGTGGCCGGGCCATAGTTCGCGGCTTGCGTGGTATCGCCGCCGGGAAAGCCCTGGAAAACGGCTAAGCAGGGCACAAAGGTTGGATCCAACGTGCCGGCTTGTGGCAGGCCGTTGGGATTCGGATTGGGGCAGCCGGCAAGCGGGCTCTGCGAAAAGAAGGTGCCCAGGCACCCGGGCGATCCTCCGCCGAAGGCCACAGGAAGAAACGGGGGATTGAAAGAAAGCTGATCGACGGAGCCCACATCTTCCCGCACATAGTAAATGCCGGCGCCGGCGCGAATGGTGGTGTTGTGGTGGCCGAAGAGGTCGTAAGCGAGGCCGACGCGCGGTCCAATCCCGGTTGAATAATTATTGTTGTAGGTGGTGTCGCTGGAGTTGCCAGTCAGGCCGGTAAGGTTCAGCTTGTTAACGCAGGAGGGATAGAGGAAGGGGAAGGTGCCCTGGTTGGCGAGCGTCGGATCGAGATTGCCGATGTGGCACAGATCGTCGTGAAAGGCGCCAAAGACTTCGGTGCGCAATCCGATGTTGAGCGTGAGGTTGGGACGAACTTTCCAGTCATCCTGGGCGAAGACGGCGTAATTGTTTGTGCGGTACTGGTGATTAGAGACGCCGCCGCCGCCGAAGCTGAATTGCGGAGCGCCCAGCAGGAAATTCTGGAAGTCGGTGGTGGGCGTGGCAATGGGGCCATTGGAAGGCGTGTTGGTGAAGAAAAG
>DATGEY010000039.1:0-41912 GCA_035309625.1 Candidatus Acidiferrum sp. | reverse complement strand
TGCTCCTTCGTTTCGACCGCCCGCTGATACTCATAAGCCGCCTTCTGTATTTCCGTCTGCACAAATCCGGATTCGATCGCCCGTAGCATACCCCCCAACGCATCGATTTTCTCGATGTACCCCACAGCGCCGCTTTCGATCTCGTTGGTAAGATGCTCGATGGCGTACGAGCCCGCCACCGGATCAATCGTATTCGCCACGCCCGTTTCGTTCGCGATAATCTGCTGTGTCCGCAACGCAATCAGTGCTGCACCCTCCGCGGGCAGTGCCAGCGCCTCGTCCATCGAATTCGTGTGCAGCGACTGGCAACCGCCCAGCACCGCCGCCAGCGCCTGAATGGCCACCCGCACAATATTGTTTTCCGGCTGCTGCGCAGTAAGCGACGATCCCGCCGTCTGCGCATGAAACCGCAGCAGCAGCGACCTCGCGTTTCGCGCCCGGAACCGCTCGCGCATCAACCGCGCCCACAAACGCCGCGCCGCCCGGTATTTGGCAATCTCTTCCAGTAAATCATTATGCGCGTTAAAGAAAAACGAAAGCTGCGGCGCAAAATCGTCGATAGCCAGCCCTGCATCCAGCGCTGCCTGCGCATACGCAATGGCGTCGGCCAGCGTGAACGCCACCTCCTGCACCGCCGTCGACCCCGCTTCTCGAATGTGATACCCGGAAATCGAAATCGTATTCCACCTCGGCAGGTTGTCCCGGCACCAGCCAAAAATATCCGTAACAATACGCATCGCCGGCCGCACCGGATAGATATACGTTCCCCGCGCGATATATTCCTTCAAGATATCGTTCTGCACCGTCCCGGAAAGTTTCGCCAGGTTCGCGCCTTGCTTCTTCGCCACCGCTACATACAGCGCCAGCAAAATCGCCGCCGTCGAATTAATCGTCATCGACGTCGAAACTTTCTCCAGCGGTATGCCCTCAAACAGTCTCTCCATGTCCTCCAGCGAATCGATCGCCACGCCCACCTTGCCCACTTCTCCCAGCGCCAGCGTGTGATCCGAATCCATTCCAATCTGCGTCGGCAAATCAAACGCCACGGAAAGGCCGCTTTGCCCTTTGCTTAACAAGTATCGGTAGCGCTGGTTCGATTCCGCCGCCGAACCAAACCCGGCATATTGCCGCATGGTCCATACCCGCCCACGATACATCGAGGGATAAATTCCGCGCGTGTACGGAAACTCCCCGGGATACCCCACTTCGCTCTCGGCATCCCAACCCGCCAGGCTCTTCTGGGTATACAGTCGGTCCACGACGATCCCGGACGGCGTTGTAAAACGCTCCTTCCGCTCCTTCTGTTCCTTGGTGGATGCTTTCCGGTCAGACATGTCAACGCACTTTGCGTGCGCGCCGGAATTGCGTCACGGAAAAAAAGCCAAACAGTGCGGCGACGCCAACCGCCACTGCGATCAGCCAGTGCGCCACGTCCCGCGTCCATGCGCGCGCCGCCGCGTTCAGCCAGGCCAGCGCCAGCACCCCGAAAATCGCGCCGATCACTTCGTGAAAGAGTTGCTTGAGCGCTCGCCAGAGCCGCCGAAATCCCGCTTCCTCGGCCCCTGGCTGCACCATCCCGCTGATTGTGCCCACCGAAACATTTTAGCGCAGAATCAGGCCCGCAATGTATTGCCAAACCATTCGAAAAGGCGCAATTTCGCTTCTAAGCGCCTGTGCACACTTTGGAGACAACACCTCCGAGCTCGCTTGTATCCAATACCGGGTGAGCCTAAAATAATAGTGTAGAGGAACAGGAGAGCGCCTTTGCAGCTAGACGACCACCTGAAAAACCTGCTGCGTGAGCTCGGGCACGCCATCAACGACACCGTATCGGAGTCCGACCGCATCACGGGTGCCATCGCCGGTGTTCGCGCCCATGGCTACGATATTGTCTTGAAGCTGGACGCTACCATCGGCTTGGCTAAGCGCGACGCTGCCGCCGCTGCCGATGCGGCCTCCAAGCTGACCACCCAGGATCGCCGGTTCTTGGAATCCCTGCGAATTCAAGTAGATCAGGAATCCTTCGACCAGGACAACGACAAAAAGCTGGTCGCCGCTCGCCTTGCCATGACTCCCCAGGATGTTCGCTTTCTTAAGTCTTTGCGCATTGCCACGGACGATTTGGAATGAGTGCCCGTAAACTCATTCCCGGCTTCGGATTTGCTCTTCTCCTGCTTGCGTTTTCTTCCTCCGC
Source organism: Candidatus Acidiferrum sp. (assembly GCA_035309625.1). GTDB lineage: Bacteria > Acidobacteriota > Terriglobia > Acidiferrales > UBA7541 > Acidiferrum. The sequence continues at coordinate 39,718 of DATGEY010000039.1, read as the reverse complement.
TCGTGCACAACTCCCGATTCCCGTAGTAGCCCCCATCGCGGTGGACACCGCCGTGCCTATCATCGTGAGCGCGGTCAAACCCGCTCCCAAGCCTTCCGGCTTGACCAAGTTCGAAGGCTTTGTGGTTCATGCCAACATCGCGCAAATAACCGTGCGCGCTAAAGGCAATGACTTGGCCGTTCGCACCTTCGCTCTTTCTCCCGCCGCCGCTTCCAAGATGCAGCAGATCGTCAATAAAGGCGGCTATCAATATGGCGACAAAGTCACCGTTCTCTACGACGCGGCCACCGAAAAGGCTATCAAGATCAAAGGTAAACCTTCCAACGCTCTCTGATTTCTTTTGAAAGACTCCGTGCTTCGCCTTCCTGCCGTCTCCGGACGTTTCTACCCTGATAATCCTGAAGAACTAACCTCGCTGGTTAGGGAATTCACCCAGCCGCTGATGGAAACTAAGAGGGTGTCCGCGAAAGCGTGCTTGGTGCCCCATGCTGGCTATATCTTTTCAGGCCAGGTGGCCGGGGCCGTCTTCTCCCGCGTCGCCATCCCCCGACAAATCATCATCCTCGGCGTCCGCCACTTCCCTCGCGGGCAATCCATCGCCATTCTTTCCGCTGGTGCATGGCGAACCCCGCTAGGCGACGCTCCCGTCGACGAGTCGTTGGCCGCTTATCTCAAAAAAGAATGCCCTATGCTCCGCGAAGACCAACTGGCTCACCGCGCAGAGCATTCGTTGGAAGTGCAACTTCCGTTTCTGCAAGTCCTCGCTCCAGGATTTTCTTTCGTGCCCGTCGCTCTCGGCACTGTGCGTTTCGACGACCTCGTCGTCATCGGTGAAGCGCTTGCCTGCGTACTTGCCGCACACCCCAGCGCCCTGCTGTTGACTACTTCGGACCTCAACCATTATGAAGACGATGCAACCACGCGCCTGAAAGACAACAAAGCTATCGAACAGATTCTTGCGCTCGATCCCCGCCGGCTCTACGACACCTGCCGCAACGAAGGCATTTCCATGTGCGGCTTGGGACCTGCAGTGACCATGCTCACCGCCCTCCGCGCACTCTCCGCCCAGCGCGCAGAACTGGTTCGATATGCAACCTCCGCCGATGTCTCCGGCGACGCCACCAACGTTGTAGGTTATGCCGGTTTTATTTTCGACTAGCCTTGCTTTCGCCCGGCGCCTTTAGTGAGGACGTCCCCCGCCGCCACCAGACGACGGATGCGACGATCCTGCTCCCGCGGATGAAGACGTAGCCGCGCCACGTGATCCCGCCGAGCCACGTGAACGACCTCCCTCGCCCCAGCCTCCGCCCGACCAACCGCGACTGCCACTCGAAGCCCGCGCCGGCGGTGGCATCATTGCTCGTGCCGGAGGAGCGCTAGTACGCGCATTCAATGGTCGCGTTGGCAAAGTTCTCGATCCTGCTTCCGTGCGCATGGGCGTCACTCGTTCGCCTGGCAAATTTTGCTTCGTGCTGACGCCCTGTTCGTTGACTCTAGCCGATGCGTTTTGTGACGCGGAAGCCCCATTCACAAAGCGGTGTTCTCGCGCGTCATACACAATGGCTGAGTTGCGATCCAAAGTGACTACCCTTGCGTTTCCGCCGCCCGCCAGAATGGTACGCGACACCCGCATAGGCACGCCCGAGATCGCAACCGCCGTATTCGTCAGTGATTCGCGGGGCGGAGCTTTCATCACTTTCCAACTCTGCGCCGCGCTCTCGCCGGCCAGCGCCTGCTGCGAAACTGCTCCGCCGGCCACCGGAAAAATTCCCTTCGCCATATTGATGGGCTCTTTGCCCCGGGCATCCAGCGGATGCGCCGGCACCAATCCCAGCAGACCGTTCTTCGAGCGCACGAAAACTCCGGTCACCGGACGGAACGGCACAATTCCGCCATATCCAAACCCTCCAAAACCAAATCCGGGCGACCATAGCCATCCAAAAACGGGGTCAAACACCCATCCGCCGAAGTGATACGGCAGCCAACCCCACGGCTGCGAGCCGATAAACGACCACCCGAACGCCGGATCCATAAACCACCCGCCCGCCGAAAACGGTGACCAGCCCAGCCCTACTCCATACGGCCGCCAGCAATCTCCATACCCGCTGACCGGATACCACGATCCGTACGTGTACAGGTCCGCCATGCCGGAACTGTAGTAGGTCGAGCCCATGTATTGTCCCGCCGCCGCCGTCGCGCTAGTGACTGCTTCCTCGCGCTTGGATACCCAGCGATCGAAATCGTCATTGTCCGGCAACCGCGTGATCTGCGTGGAATCTTTGTCGTCCGCGCGCATCGAGAGCGACTGGCCCTTTACCAGCACCGTGGTCTTGTTCTTACGCACCACGTGAACTCCGCCCTTCGTCACATCCACAACGCTGCCATCGTCGAAATTGTCTAGTCGAAACCCCGCGCGGCCGTCCGCTTCGACTGTGAAGTCTCCACCCGTCACGCTAAAATAGTCCGCGCTGCTCGGGTTGACATAAAAGGATGCCGTACCCTGGCGCAACACAAGTCGTGTCGTTTTCGCCCCGTCCTCCAGCGACAAGTCGTAAAATTCCAAAACTGTATTCTCCGCCAAAAATGCCATCGCCCCGTTTTCAAACTCTACTTCCGCGCGTCCCTGGTCGGTGGCCAGCACATAGCCCTGCCGGATCGGCAGGTTCAGCGTCGCTCCTTCCCACACCGCTTTATCGCTGGTCAGCGGGTCGCCATGCACATCACGCGCAAACCTCACGTCACCCTGCACCAAACTAAGTCGTATGATCCGCGCGTGGCCCGCGTCGGCTGCTGCCGGACGCCATCCGGCCAACAGCAATGCCAGACTCAGTAGCATGTACCGATACAATGTGCGGGAGTTCATGAAGTCACCCCTTGAAGGGACGCCACCTTACATTGGTAAGACGACATTGCGAGCGAACGCGTTGCACGCCCGGTATCTCGCTGTTCTTCCATAGTCTCTCGTCGCCTTCCACCGCGTCAAGCCCGACGCACTTCATCGCCTAAGGCGAGCATAATTTGCCATGTATAATTTGCGTTGTAGAAAATGCTTCGCTTCTGTTCTTGACACTCCGAAAGCCCTTCGCTACCGTTCGATGTTGGAAAATGTTCGGCAGAATCCTGCGCGGTGCTCCTGGTCGAGCATCCGGCAGGGGCGCTCGGAAATGAACGGGAAGCATTTTCGCTGTGGGCTTGCCTCTCTTTTTGGGGATGGGGGATCATAAATGCGAGGAGTTTATAGGCTATTCGGTGAAGTGTTCCTATTTGCTGTGCTGCTCGTGGGAGCGCGCGCTTATGGGCAAGGCGGCGCCACGGGAGCCATCGCCGGCGCGGTAGTCGATTCCAGCGGCGCCTCCATCAGCGGCTCGGACGTTCAAATCATCAACGCGAGCACTGAATCCGTAGTCCGCAGGCTCTCCACTGACGCCGACGGCGATTTTGTCGCCACCCTTCTGCCGCCCGGAACCTACCACGTGGTGGTCAACAAATCCGGTTTCGGCGAAGCCAAAGCCGAAGGTATCGAAGTCCGCGTCACGGAGACCACCCGTCTCACCATCACCCTCAAGCCCGGAACCGTTTCTGAAAAAGTCGAAATTTCGGCCCAGGTCACCAGCGTCGAAACCACCAACGCCACCACCGGCGAATCCCTCGGCACCTCCACCATCCGCGAGCTCCCTCTCGCCACCCAAAACTATCAGCAGCTCCTTTCTCTTTCCGCCGGCACGCAGAGCGAACTCAACGCCTCCGCCCAACTCGGCCGCGGCAACGTGCGTATCATCGTCAATGGCCAGCGCGAAGACAATAACAACTACCTGATCGAAGGCATCAGCGCCACCGATTACAACGTCGCGCAAGCCACCTACGTGCCACTCCCCAATCCTGATGTAATCCAGGAATTCAAGGTGCAAACTTCTCTCTACGACGCCAGCCAGGGCCGCAACGGCGGCGGCAACGTCAACGCCATCTTAAAATCCGGCACCCGCGAATTCCACGGCGACGCCTATGAATTTTTCCGCAACGATGTTCTCAACGCCAACGACTTCTTCTTGAACCGCGAAGGCTTGGCTCGCCCCTCCGTCAAGCAGAATATTTTTGGCGGCAGCCTCGGTGGACCGGTTGTAAAGGAAAAGTTCGGATTTTTCTTCGTGAACTACCAGGGCACCCGGCAGCGTAGCGGCCTCTCCCCGGGCACCTTCATCAGCACCACCATCCCTAATCTTCCGGCCGACCGCTCCGACGCTTCGATTTCCCAGGCTTTCTTTGGCAACGCCACCACCCCCATCGATCCCGTCGTCAGTAAGTTGCTCAACTTTAAGAGCAATCAATTCGGCGGCACCTCCAACGGCTTTCTCATTCCGGGTGGCGATCCCGCAACCGGAGCATTCGCCATCAGCCGGCCCGGCAAATACACCGACGATCAGTTCACCTCCAATTGGGACCGCGAATTTCGCGCCGGCCAGGACAAACTTTCCGCCCGCTTCTTCTTCTCCGATTCCGAAAGCTTTCTGCCCTTTGGCGGCGGCGACCTCCAGGAATCGCTGGGCAGCACTCTCGCCACCAGCATTGCCTCCTCAGCGCTGAACTTCCCGTTCGACACCCCTGTGCACGCGCGCTTCTTTAACGTCACGGAGACGCATCTCTTCTCCCCGACTCTGGTCAATGAATTCCGCTATGGCTTTGTCCACATCGGCGACAACCTCACCAACGTTCCCCCGGTTACCGCGTCCGACCTCGGCATCGACCGCCCCACCAACCAGGTCACCTCCTCCATCTATAAATTTGTCTTCGCCAGCTCCGGTTTTGAAATCGGCCCCGCTCCTTTCGCCAACCAGATCCAGACCCAGAATAATCACAATTTCATCGACACCGTCAGCTGGGTCAAAGGCAAACACGTTTTCCGTTTTGGCGGCGATTTTACCAGCGTCGATCTCAACAAAATCTTTCCGCAAGTTTTTAACGGCGAGCTCTTCTTCACTAACACGCCCGACGGTAATACCGATTTCCAGAATTTCCTGCTGGGCTCGCCCCAGTTCAGCTTTGGCGGCGGCGGAGTCGATAACCACCAGTACCGCTCCAACAATTTCGGCATCTTCGCTCAGGACGATTGGAAACTGCGTCCCAACCTCACTCTCAACCTCGGCCTTCGCACTGAATGGTTCGGCGCTTTCCACGACAATCTCTGCCATATCGGCAATCTCGATCCCGCTCTCGCCAATCAAGGTAACTTTCCGTTCGTCTATCCGTCCTGCGTCAACAAGCTCAACCTCGCCGGCCTCTCCGGCAGCGCCAACGACACCACCTACGACAACAACTATTCCACCGGTCTCGGTCCGCGCATTGGCGTCGCCTATGACTTCGGCGGCCATCACACCACCACGCTCCGTGCGGGATACGGCATCTATTACGTTCGCGAAGACGTCGGCACGGTCGACCAGCTATCTTTCCAGACTCCCTTTCTTCCGGTAGCCTTCGGCGGCGGCGCTCCCGGATGCCTTGGCAGCTTCTTCTCACAGACTCCCCTCGCTGGTTGCCCTAATCCCAATCCCAACGGTTTGCCGCAAGCCGGCACCCTCGATCCCACTTTCGTCCCCTGCCTCTCCGTATTCCGGGGCTTCCCTGGCGGCGACACCACCCAAGCTGCCAACTACGCAAATGGCGCGGGCGCTGCCTGCCCGGGACCCCTCGGGTCCGTCAACATTTTCGGATTGCAGGTGCCGCGGCATTACGTTGTTCCCAATACCCAACAGTGGAATTTGACTCTGCAACACGCCCTCGGCAAAGAATGGATACTCGAAGTCGGTTACGTAGGCACTAAAGGCACCCACCTGCGGGAAACGCGCGACAGCCTGCAATCCCAAAACGCCACGCCCGCTAATCCGGTGGACATTAGCAGCCCCTTCTGCAATCCGAGCCCCTGTGTAATCACCGCCAACACCTTCGGCAACGCGGTGGCACGTTCCCGCGTTCAGGGCATCAATGGGTACGCCGGCTTCCAACTTTTCGCCGACGATGCCTACTCCCACTACCACTCTCTGCAGACCACCCTGTCTCGCCGCTGGGGCGCCGGCTATTTCCAGGCCGCTTACACCTTCTCGAAGTCCACCGACGCTACTTCCACCGGCAATACCGCCTTTAATACCGCCTTCAACGACGAATCCACCCTGGCCGCATCCCGCGGTCTGTCCGACTTTGATCGACCCCACCGCTTCGTGGCCAGCTATCGCTACGACGTTCCTCTCTTCAAGGGTGAAACCGGCGTCCGAGGAGCGCTACTGACCGGCTGGGCAATAAGCGGCATAACTATTTTCCAGTCCGGCGCTCCGTTCTCGGTTACCGATTCTGGTGCGGGAAGCGCTTTTCTCGGTTTGGGCTTCACTCCGGGCACGCTCAGCGGCCAATTGGCTTCCGGCAGCACCCTCGCCAGCGCCCTCAGCACCGGAGGCATCAAGTCACGCATTGACGGCTACCTGAATCCCGCCGCCTTCACCACCGCGCCGCTGCTCTACCCGGCCCAGTGTGCCGTGGACTCCAACTTCTGCACGACCGATTTCGGCAATCTCGGCCGCAACATCTTCCGCGGTCCCAGCCAGCAGAACTGGGACTTCTCTCTCATCAAAAATTTCAACATCACCGAGCGCCAATCCCTGCGCTTCACCACCGACTTCTTCAATATCTGGAATCACGCCAACTTCGGCAATCCCGCGGTCAACGACGTGGAAACCATCGGCATCCCCAACAGCCCCTTCGGCAAAATCACCAGCACCGTCGGTACTCCCAGGTTGATCCAATTCTCCCTGCGCTACGCCTTCTGACCACCGTGGGACAGCCATTTCTGGCTCCCCTCTTGTCTTTGCCATCATGCAAAACCCCGGGGGTGGCACTCTTAAACACTGCCTCTGCTCCACAAAGCGTGGAGTGATGCACCAACCCAACCAATGATACGATTCTGGACTCCACCATGGGACGTATTGCATCACGCGTAGCGGAACTCAACGGCGAAGGCGCTCTTTCCGTCTTCGCACGCGCCAAAGAACTTGAAAAGCTCGGCCGCTCCATTATCCATCTCGAACTAGGTGAGCCCGATTTTCATCCGGCGGCTCCCGTGGTGGACGCCTTGCGCCATGCCGTGGCCGCGGGGCGCGACCGCTACGTTTCACCTCGCGGAATCCCTGCTCTCCGCGAAGCCGTCGCTGATTATCTCCTTTGCACCCGCAGCGTGCAGGCAGCGCCGGAGCAAGTCCTGATCGCCCCAGGCTGCAAGATGGCCCTCTCGCTCGCCATGATGGCGCTCATCGAGCCGGGCGACGAAGTTCTTTATCCCGATCCCGGCTTTCCTATCTATCCGTCCTTTGTCCGCGGACTCGGCGCCAAAGCCGTTCCATTTCTTCTGCAAGAGAAGAACCGATTTCAGCCGGATTTCCGCGAAATCGCCGCGAAAATTTCTCCGCGCTCCACCATGCTGATTTTCAATTCTCCCAACAATCCCACGGGAACTGTCTTCACCGAAGTTGTCCTGGCGCAAATCGCTGCCCTCGCCACCCAGCACGATCTTTGGATTCTCGCCGACGAAATCTATGCGCGTATTCTCTTTGACGGCCGGTACCGATCCATCTGGTCGCTGCCCGGCATGGCCGAGCGCACCGTCATCATCGATGGCTTCTCCAAAAGTTTCGCCATGACCGGCTGGCGCTTAGGCTACGCGGTAGCCCCGCAACGCGTCATCGACGCCATGGACTTGCTGGTCCTCAACACGTTCACCTGTGCGGCGGAATTCACCCAGGTCGCCGCCATCGAAGCGCTGCGCGATTCCACGGAAGCCGTCAACGCCATGGTCGCCGAATATCGCAAGCGCCGCGATCTTTTCGTCGCCGGCCTGAATCGCATCCCTGGCTTCCGTTGCCACTCGCCCGAAGGCGCCTTCTACGCCTGGGTCAATATCGAAGACACCGGCCTTCCCGCGCAGCAATTAGCTTCAGCGTTGCTCGAAGAAGCCGGAGTAGCCGCCATAGCCGGCGCCGCCTTCGGCAGCGCCGGAAAAAATTATCTGCGCTTCTCGCTGGTAAGCGCCCGCAATCTCCTGGAAGAAGCCTTGGAACGCATACAGCGCGTATCTTCAGGCTGGCGCGCAGTTGCAGGTGCGCGGTTCAAGTAGCACAGGCACTCTAACCTGTGCGGCGTAAGCGGCCCGGACGCCGCCGAACGAGATAATATTTTGGACGGAGAGCATCGCCGATGAAAAAATCAGTACCCATCGCAGCCATATCTTTAGCCGCCTTATTCTCGATCTCTTCCGCGCGCCCGCAAGCCAAGCCCCTGGCCTCCCCCGCCGACGTCCAAAAAGTCTACGAGCGGCTCCTCCCCCAAATCGATCGCATCCCCATTTATGACAACCACTCCCACGCCACCTTCCCCGACGATTCCGATATGGACGCGCAAGCCGCTCCTCCCGATGAAACTTCCGTGCTGCGCCTCCGCGATACCAATCCCGAATTCGTCGCAGCCGCCAAGGCCCTCTTCGCTTATCCCTACGACGATTTCCAGCCCGAGCACGCCAAATGGCTGATCGACAAAAAGAAAGCCGCCGAAGCAGCCGGCGGCACCGCCTATTGGGACAGCATTCTCGACCAGCTCAACATCGATACTTGCCTGGCCAATCGCGTCGCGCTCGGCAATTACCTTGATCCCAAGCGTTTCCACTGGGTCTTTTTCGTCGATTCCTTTCTCTTCCCGCTCGACAATCGCGACCAAACCGTAAAAAATCCGGACATGGGCGTGTACATCCCGCTGCAGGAAAAGGTTCTGCATCGCTACATGCACCAGGGAAACGTCAGCGGCTTGCCCGCCGATCTGGCCGGATATGAATCCTTTGTCCGGCAAACCCTTGCGGACAATCAGAAAAAAGGCGGCGTGGCCATTAAGTTTGAGGCCGCCTACTTTCGCAGCCTCTATTTCAGCGATCCTCCGCGCGAAAAAGCCGCAGCCATTTACGCCAAGTACCACTCCGGAGGCGTACCCTCCAACCAGGACTATCGCACCTTTCAGGACTATGTCTTTCGTGTGCTGATCGATCAAGCCGGCAAACTCGACTTGCCCGTCCATTTTCACAGCGCCGTTGGCATCGGCGATTACTTCAGCTTGCGCAACGGCAATCCGCTCAACCTTGAAAATGTTCTGCGCGATCCCCGCTACTCCAAAACTAAATTCGTGCTGATTCACGGCGGTTACCCTTACACCCTGGAAATGATCTGGCTGACCGCCGCCAAGAACGTTTATACCGATTCTTCCCTGGTCGGCTATTACGTCTATCCCTCCGAACTGAAAAATATCTTGAAGCAGTGGATTTCCCTTTTTCCCGAGCGCATGATGTTCGGCTCCGACGCCTTCCCTTTTAACGACGCCGTCGGCGCGGAGGAAACCTTCTGGCTCGCGGCCCGTTCCGCGCGTACCGCGGTTGCCGCTGCTCTCGCTGAACTGGTCGCCGAAGGCGCTTTCAGCGAAGAGAAAGCACTTGAGCTCGCGCGCATGTATCTCCACGACAATGCCGCGCGCCTGTATGGAGAAATAAAATGAACGCAACCTCAAAAATGAAATACATTCCCTGGAAAACCGTCGAACGCGAAAATCTGAACCCGCTGATCGACCGCGAAATGCTGGTCGGCGACAAGGTCATGCTCGCTCGCGTGCTCATGAAAAAAGGCGCCCACGTTCCGCTGCACCAGCACCACAATGAGCAAGTCACCTACATCCTCGAAGGCGCCCTGAAGTTCGCCATCGACGGCCAGGAAATCGTCGTGCGCGCCGGCGAAGTCCTATGCATTCCCCCGCACATGCCCCACGAAGCCTGGGCCCTCGAAGACACCATCGACCTGGACATCTTCGATCCCCCACGCGAAGACTGGCTCAACAAAACCGACGACTACCTTCGCAAAGGCCGCTAGCGCCTGTTTGCAGGATGCAGGCTTTCGTCGCCCGGGTCACGTCAGTGCACGGCCTCAGCCGTGCCGCAAGCGAGGTTAAGTCAACAAGGTTTTCGCCCCTGAGGGCTTCACTTTGAATTCCTGCGGGAGGGCCCATGGCCGAAGTCATATTGAAACGGTTCGAGTCTCCGGACGAGATCCGCACATTTGAAAAGGGAAAATTTGAAATCGTTCACTTGGGCGGCATGGCCATCGGCCGCGCCACCTATGAGCCGGGATGGCGCTGGTCCCAACACGTGGGCTAAGCGCTGGGACAGAAAGAGTGCCGGGTCGAGCATGTCGGTATGGTGGTTTCCGGCTGCGCCACAGCCACGATGAGGAATGGCGACGTAATTGAGATGCGCGCGGGACAGGTTTTTTACGTTCCGCCCGGTCACGACTCCTGGGTGGTTGGGGACGAGCCGTACGTCTCATTGCATTTTCTCGGCGCTTCCGAATACGCCAGCCGAAAGTGATTTGGATGGATGCCCTGATGTTGCCCAGAATCGGTCAACACAAGGACTACAGTTGAATCGGGGTCAGGGGAACCTGTTGCGAAGCGACCAGAAGCTGTCCGCCAAACGCGCATTCCGCCGGACGCCGGTTCAATGCCTCTTCCGCGGAAATGCGCGCCAGGTCCGGATTGTTGTTTTCCATCGAAAGATGCGCCAGCACCAGAAACCGCGCTCGCGCGTCGAAGCCGTCCGCATCGGCCAGATACTCGCTCACCGCATGGTTCGACAAATGCCCCGTGCGGCTCAGCACCCGCTGCTTTACCACCCACGGGTACGGCCCAACTTTCAACATGTCGAGATCGTGGTTCGATTCCAGCACCAGGCAGTCCGCATCGCGCAAATGCACTTTCACCAGCGCCGGCATGTAGCCCAAATCCGTGACCAGCGCCAGCTTCACCCCATCCGCGCGAAACGTGAACCCGATGGGGTCGGCGGCGTCGTGTGGAATAGCAAAAGCGTGCACTTCGATATCGCCAACGCAAAAACGCTGTCCCGCTTGGATTTTTTCCACTCCGCGCAGCCGCTTGCCCAGCGTTTCCGGCAGCGTCCGCTCCAGCGCTTCCATGGTCGGCTCGGTCACATACAGCGGCGCCTTCCACAAGCCCAGCATCTGCGGCAATCCGTTGCAATGGTCGTGGTGTTCGTGGGTAATCAGAATGCCGTCGAGGTGGTCAACGCTCTGTTCGACAGCCGCCAGCCGCGCCAGCGTTTCCCGCTTGCCAAGCCCGGCATCAATAAGGAGGCGGGTGCTCTCCGTCTCGAGCAATGTTATATTCCCCGAGCTTCCCGACGCCAGAATGGACACGCGCAAGCCGATCGCTTTCCCCCAGTGCAGCTCCAGCAAATTTCCAAAATCATCGCAGAGCGCAACCCTGGCGTCAACGAAATAGCATCCATGTTGCCAAAAGTTTATGGGCAGCCGAAGTCACGCGATGTTGGGAACGGTTAGCAGGCCAGGCGAGAGCGGTCCAAGGTGAACCCGTTTAAGGGACCTAGGACGGTTACGGCGATTTGCTCGGGACGGAAGAATTCCTGGGCCAAAGCTTGCACTTGCTCGCGGGTTACGTTGCTGATGGATTCCAGGATCTCGTCCAGCGAGTAGAACCGGCCAAAGTACAGTTCCTGGCGGGCGAGGTTGGACATGCGCGAGCTGGTCGATTCGAGCGAAAGCATCAGCGAGCCTTTGAGGTGGTTCTTGGCGCGCAGCAATTCTTCTTCGCTGACCGCAGATTCCTTTAGATTGTGGAACTCTTTTACGATCAAGTCGATCACCTGCCCCACGGTTTCGCGGGCGGTGCCGGCGTATACCGTCATCATCCCGGCGTCGGAGTACGGAGTCAGCTCGCTGAAGACCGCGTAGGCCAGGCCCAATTTTTCGCGGATATTCTGGAATAACCGGGAAGACATTCCTCCGCCCAACAAATTGTTCATTACCGCGACGCCAAAGCGGCCCTCGTGCGCCAGCGGGTACGACGGCACGCCCATGCAGACGTGTACTTGCTCGAGATCACGCTTGGTTTCCAGATGGATGGGCGCCTCGGCGGCCGGCGCGGCGTGCTCTTCCACTTTGCCAGCCGCTTTCAGGCCCCCGAATTCGCGTTCCACCAGTTCCAGGACTTTTTCGTGCGGCACATTGCCTGCCGCAGTCACCACAAAACGATCCGGCGCGAACCAGGAGCCAAAGCGCGTGCGTAGCGCATGCTTGTTGAATTGGCGGACCGTTTCTGGAGTCCCCAGAATTGGCCGGCCCAGCGGATGCCTGGGCCAGAAACCGCTGGTGAAAATTTCGTGCAGCAAATATTCCGGATTGTCCAGGTCCATCTTGATCTCTTCCAAGACCACCTGACGTTCCTTCTTTACATCCTCGGAATCGAATTTCGGCCGCAGCACCAAATCGGCGATCACGTCGAAGGCGATGGGCAAATGCTCGTCCAGCACTTTGGCGTTGAAGCAAATTTGTTCTTTGGACGTGAACGCATCCAGCATGCCGCCGACGGAATCCATCTCGCGGGCAATCGCTTCCGCGGAACGCCGTTCGGTGCCTTTAAAAACCATATGCTCCATGAAATGGGCCAGGCCGTTTTCTTCCTGCACTTCGCGGCGCGAACCATTGCGCACCCACACGCCAACCGAAACGGAGCGGACATGAGTCATGGTCTCGGTAATGACCACCAGGCCATTGGGCAGCACTTGTTTGCGGATGTCGCGGGCTTCCGTGGGCATGGCAGAATTGTGACACAGGGAAGACGAAAGAAGAAATCGGGGGAAAACCGGACAGCAAACAACGCCTTTGGTGAGGGTTACGCGGAAACGAGCGAGAATCGGTTTCGGCGGACGCTAAAAAATGGGAAAACGGGGCGCAAAACAGACGCAAAGCCTTTTTGTTGCAAGCACTTATAGCTTATCTTTAGACTTAGAGCAATTTCTCAGCGGGGTTTAGTTTTCCGTACTCGCTGGTGTAATGCAGCGGGACGTCCGCGTAGGTGCCTTTTTCGCGCTGGTAAATCTCGCAGGTGTCAAACGGTTTCGAGTATACGTGGATGCTCACCGCGCGCTGATTGAACTCTGCCAAGTTCAGCACTTGGTGCACCGGCTCGAGCGGATTTACATACGCCGGATGTGCGGCATCCATATCGTAAATGTCGGTGGGCACGATGTGACAGGTGCCGCACTTGGCGTCGCGTTCGTCCACGCGAAAATTCTGCACCCGCAGCCGCCCGATGGGCGCGGACATCCAGCAATTCTGGTCGCGGTGGTTATGAATGCGGCTGAACTGCCCGATCTCCCAGCAAATGGTCATACACTCAAACACATGGTTCTTGAAAATGAGGTTGCGGGTGTAATTGCCCTTGGAGTAGAAAAGATATTTTCCCAGTGTCTCGGGCTTCACCGCATGCTGCAGAATATAATCCTGCACCGCTTCCAGCGTGAATTCCGGCTCGCGGATCTCCGCCAAGCCTTTGACCCACTCGTCGATGGAGAGTTGCTGCACCGCAATCTTCGCTTGTTTGTGCATGTTCGCGCCTCGCGCACCGCCAACACCGGGCTTTCCATCGAATTATAGCGCGCAGCCAGAAAGAAGTAGAGAGGCCAATGCTAAGGACGGAAGATGAGCGGGAATGACCCATATCGTCTGCAACGCTTTGTAGAGGCACAGAATAGTTGCTTCGAGAGCGTGTGCAGGGAATTGCGGGAAGGCCGCAAACAAAGCCATTGGATGTGGTTCATTTTTCCGCAGTTGAAGGGGCTAGGAAGCAGTCCCACCGCGATCCGCTATGCCATTTCATCGAAACGGGAAGCGGAAGAGTATTTAAAGCATTCCATTCTCGGCCCGCGATTGAGGCTTTGTACCGAACTGGTGATGCTGGTCGAAGGTCGCGCGATCGAGCAGATCTTTGGGAGCCCGGATCATTTGAAGTTTCGATCGTCGATGACGCTGTTTGCGAACGCCACCACGGAAAACAAGATCTTCCAGGATGCTCTACAGAAATATTTCGCGGGCATGCCCGACCATCTGACGATGGAACGACTGTAATCGCGGAAGTGGTGAGCGATATTGCCCCAGCCCCACGAGTTCACAGCTCGTGGAATAATGGGTTGGCGAGGATTGCCATGGAGTTGTTGGGGAAATCGAAGAATGAGCTGCGCGACTTTTGCGTTGGGCTGGGCCAGCCGGCCTATCGCGGCGGGCAGCTCTACCACGCGCTCTACGCGGAGCGAAAATTCTCGGTGCAGGCAATTAGTAATTTGCCCGCAGCGCTGCGCGAACGCCTGGCCGCCGAGGCAACCATTACCTTGCCTGCCATTCGGCAAACCTATGCTTCGCAAGACGGCTCCGTGCGCTATTTATTCGGGTTGGCTGATTCCGGGGCGGACGTGCGGCGAAAATCCGGACCGGCTGCCGTTGAGGCCGTTTTTATGCCGAGCAGCGGGCGGCAGACGATTTGCATTTCGACGCAGGCGGGTTGCGCGGTGGATTGCCGTTTTTGCCTTACCGCGCAACTGGGATTGATCCGCAATCTTACCGCGGCGGAAATCCTGGCGCAGGTGCTGCTGCCGCTGGAGCGGCACAAGCCTCAGATGGCGCCGCAAACCAACTTGGTGCTGATGGGGCAGGGCGAGCCGCTGCTGAATTTCGACGCGGTGATGGCCGCGCTGCGCATCGTTCTCGATCCGGAAGGGCTGGCGCTCACTCCCAAACACGTCACCCTTTCGACCAGCGGCATCGTCCCGGGAATCGAACGGCTGGGGCAGGAAAAAGTCCGGCCCAAGCTGGCCATTTCGCTGAATGCTTCGAACGATGAGCAGCGCGACGCGATTATGCCGGTCAATCGCAAGTATCCGCTGGCCGCGCTGCTGGAGGCTTGCCGCAATTACCCACTGCGCCCCTGGGAGCATTTGACCTTCGAGTACGTCATGCTGGGCGGCGTGAACGATTCCGCGGAAGATGCGCGGCGGGTGGTGCGGCTGCTCGGAAAAATAAAGTCGCTCAAGGTGAACCTCATTCCCTGGAATCCGGGCGAGTTGCCGTACCGCGAGTCGTCGGCCGGGAGCATCGAGTCATTTCGCAAAATTTTGGTGGATCGCGGCGTGCCCTGTTTCGTGCGCTATTCGCGGGGCCGCGATGTGATGGCCGCTTGCGGGCAACTAGCACTGCTGAATATCGAGCCTGCGAGCGCCGCGGGGGCCGCGCCGCAACCTTGATTTGGCGATGGTCGAACTCGTCCTACCGAGATCGATCTCGTTTTTCTTTTGAGCGGATTCCAATCACCGCCATCATGCGGCCGCTTTGCGCTCCTTCCTTGCGGTAGCTGAACAGCAGGTCCCGGCGGCACCCGGTACACCAATCGGTGGCAAAAATGTTGGTGTCGGGCACGCCGGCGGCCTGCAACTGCAAGTGGTTGGCCTTGGGCAAATCGAGCAAGACTTTCTTGGGCGGCGGCTGATGTCCGGGCGGCATCATGTTCATCCACTGCAGCGGATTGGGCTCGTCGCCGGTGCGCAGCTCGTCAAAAAATTCAGCGGCGTTGGCAAATTGCCCGCTGAAGGCGGCGGCCACCTCCGTGCCCACTTCGTAGCAGCACCCGCCGATCGCCGGGCCGATGGCGGCCAGCAAGTCCGCGGCTTGCGAACCAAACTGCATGTGCATGCGACCGATGGTTTTCTCCACGATGCGCGCCAGGGTGCCCCGCCATCCGGCGTGCACCGCGGCCACCGCGCGATTTTTGGGATCGACCAATAGAATCGGCACGCAATCCGCGGTTTGCACCGCCAGCAGCAATCCCGCGACTTTTGTTACCGAAGCATCGGCGCGGGAAGGCTCGGTGGGTGCGGAATCAAAATGCACGATCGCGTCGGAGTGAAATTGCAGCAGGGAAACCAGCTTGAAATCCTGGGCGCCAACCGCGGCTTGCAGGCGCTTGCGATTCTCCTTCACATTGTCGCGCGCGTCCCACTCGGTGAATCCGAGGTTCAACGCCGGCTTGCCGTCCAGCTTGCTTACGCCGCCCGGTCGGGTACTGAAGCCATGCACCAGCCAGGACAGCTTGGCCAACTGCGGAGCCTGGAGAATGCGCAGGCCGCGTTGAACGCGCTGCTTCCATTGCTCCTTTGCCGCCTTTGGTTTGCTCCTCCTTTTCTTTCGTTTTTGCCTGCCCCGGGACCCCTTGTTGGTTGCCATAAGTCTGCCAGTATAATCACAGATAGCCAGAGTGCGGTCGCCGGAGTGCGAGGAAATTTCTTGATCATTGGCTTGGGTGTGGACATTGCCGAAGTTCCGCGCATCGAGGAGGCCATGGAGCGGCGCGGCCAGCGATTTCTGGATCGCGTGTTCACGCCCAACGAAGTTGCCTATTGCGAGCGCTTCAAGAACAAGTTCGAGCGCTACGCCGGACGCTTCGCGGCCAAAGAAGCGGCCATGAAGGCGCTGGGCACCGGATGGCGGCGCGGCGTGCGTTGGGTGGACTTTGAAGTGGTGCGCGAGCCAAGTGGACGCCCGACCATCGCACTGGCGGGAGAGGCGGCAAAAATCGCCGCACAGCTCGGTGTGAAACGCGTTTCGTTAAGCATTACGCATACCGAAGCGCAAGCGCTGGCGCAGGTTATTTTTGAGGATTAAGGGGAATTGCACTGGGGTTGTCCTATCACCACCCTTTATGCAGCGCCCGCACGAACCGGGTTGACCGGCTCGCCGATCATCGCATCCTCTCGCTCTGAGATCAGAACGTCCAGCCATTCATTCGGGGCAAAATTTCCAGGCACCCGAATCTGCAAGTAGTTGGTCGACAACGCCGGAGTCCCTTCTGACGAATTGCGCCCATCCCGCAGGGTCAGAACGCGCAATTCGCGCCCAACCTGCGTGCGACGAAAATCCTTCATTTTCGTTTCGCCAAGGGCGCGCAATTCCCCTGCGCGACTCTTCACCACTGGCGCCGGCAGGTGGTCGGCAAGTTGGGCTGCCCGCGTGCCAGGGCGCTGCGAAAACGAGAAGACGTGGAGGTAGCTGAAGGGCAGGCCCTCGATGAAAGTGAAAGTCTCGACGTGCTCGGCGTCCGTTTCGCCCGGGAATCCGGCGATTACGTCCGCACCGATCGCTGCGTGAGGCAGACGTTCCCGAATCAGCTCGACTCGTCGGGCGTAATGCGCGGCGCGATACCAACGGTGCATGGCGGCCAACACCCGGTCGCAGCCGGACTGCAGCGGCATATGAAAATGCTGGGCCATGCGCTCAGTGCTTGCAAAGAGCGCAAGGAGATCTTCGGTGACATCCATAGGTTCGATGGAGCTGATGCGTAACCGCTCGACGCCGGTTTCGCCCAAGATGCGGTGCAGGAGCTCACGGAGTTCCACGCGCGGGGACAAATCGCGGCCATAGGTGCCAAGATTGATGCCGCTCAAGACAATTTCGCGAGATCCGGAAGCGCTCAGGCGCGCAATTTCTTCGAGCACCTGGGCCGGCGGCAAGCTCCGACTTCTGCCGCGTACAAAGGGAATCACGCAGTAGGCGCAACGGCTGTTGCATCCATCCTGAATCTTCACCACTGGCCGGGTGTGGTTAGCCTCCCCACCAATCACCGGCGCGGCGAGCAGCGTGCTGTGTTCGAAGATATTTCCGGTCAAAATTTTCGCGGGCCCATGCAGCAGCGAAAGCTGTTCCTCGCCCAGTGAGGCGGCCGGAAGAAACCCATTTGTTGGCCGGCGCGAAGCCTGACTGGCTAACAGATTTGCTAGCGCCGGAATCTCTGGCTTGTGTGAATTTCCCACCACCCAGGAGACGCCGGGCAGCGCGGCCAACTCTTCCGGGGCTCGCTGCGCGTAGCATCCTGTGGCGATCACGCGCGCCACCGGGTTCCTGGCGTGAAGTTTCCGAATGGCCTCGCGCGCCTGCGCATCGGCTGCCGAAGTCACTGTGCAGGTATTCACAATCACCACGTCCGCGCAAGCCGAGTTGCTCGCGGCCGCGAAGCCCTGCTCGCGCAGTTGGCACTCAATCGCCGCCGCATCCGCTTGCGTAGCCCGGCATCCAAACTGCTCGATATAAAATGTGGTCATTTCTTCCGTCGCTGTTGAGCACGCCTTACGGGCAGCTTGGCGATTAGCCGTCAACCGTCCCGTTGCCCGTCCCATGATACGGCGGCAAGCACCTAAGGGCCGCTGCTATGAATCGCCATCCAGTCTACGCTGCCAACTCCCTTTACTCACTGCCGGGCCGCCGCTACAATCCTGTTCCTCCATGTCCACACGCCGCAACCCCTCTGGCCTTCGTGACCCCAAGGTGTCCGTAGTCATTCCGGTGTACAACGAAAAGGCGACGATCGACGAAATCCTGCGCCGCGTGATGGAAACTCCGGTGCGCAAGGAGATCGTGGTCATTGACGATTGCTCGACCGATGGCACCCGCCAGATTCTTGAGAACCTTGCGGCCCGCCAGGCGCGCGGCGAAACATCGGCGCCGGCGAACGATGGCGACGATCCCATTGAACTGGCCAACATCCGTTTTTTCTTTCAGCCGCAAAATCAGGGAAAGGGGGCGGCGCTGCGGCGTGGCTTCGCGGAAGTCACTGGAGAAATCGTACTGGTGCAGGATGCCGACCTGGAATATGACCCACGCGATTACCCCAAGCTGCTGGAGCCGATTCTGGACGGCCGCGCCGACGTCGTGTTCGGCTCGCGTTTTCTGGGCGGCCCGCAGCGAGTGCACTATTTCTGGCACTATGTGGCCAACAAGTTCCTGACGCTGCTCTCCGACATTTTCACCAATTTAAAACTCACCGACATGGAGACCTGCTATAAAGTGTTTCGGAAGGAAGTACTCCAGGGCATCCAGATTCGCTCGGACCGCTTCGGCTTCGAACCGGAAATCACCGCAAAAGTAGCCAAGCACAGCTGGCGCATTTACGAGGTGCCCATTACCTATGCCGGCCGTACATATGAAGAAGGAAAGAAAATCACCTGGAAAGACGGCCTGCAAGCGTTATGGTGCATCATCCGGTTCAAGTTCTCGGACTAAAACCCCGCACTCAATTAGAAGTGTCGATCTGACGAATGGACGGTCCGAAGCTCTGCAAGTCTTAACCCGTTTTGCTAGGGCATGGCCATACGACGCTGAAAGGTCAGCAAAATCAGGTCGGCCCGGCGGCGCACGCCAAACTTGCTCAATAAGTTCGAGACGTGAAACTTCACGGTGCGTTCGGCAATATTGAGCTTGCTGGCAATCTCTTTGTTAGACAGATTCTCCAGCAGGGAGTCCAGTACCTCCTGCTCCCGGCGGCTGAGATTGGTCACTGAATCGGTCTTTAAGCGACGCCCTTGGCCGCTCAAAATGGAATCCACGAAACCGGAAAGCACCGAGCGAGGCACCCAGAATCCGCCGGCCGCCACCAGCGGCAGCGCGCGGACCAATTGATCCCGTGCCTCGACGTACGTCAGCAACCCTTTCACGCCGAGGCGCAGCATCGAGAAACTGTTCTGGTCGCTATGCTGCTCGCCCACCACCATCAGCCGGGATTCCGGGCAGCGTTCCAGCAAGTTAGTAAGCAGCGCGCCAGTCGCCGGTCTCGCCGCATGGGCATCGACCACGTACACGTTGGCCTTCGGCGGATCCAGGCTTCGCAGATCCGGCGCCAGTGTGGACTCCAACTGCTTCAAGATGACTTTGAATTGGGACTTGGCGAGTAAGCGTTCGAACTCGCTCAGCACCAGCGGGTGCGGTGAAAGTATGCAAACCGTCAATTTGGAAGTAGAGCGTTTCGTAGCCACGGTTTTTCCAGCGTAGGGGATAACTGTCCCAACGGGCAAGTCCCGCGAAAGCGCATGTTCTCGAATTGTTACTGCCGTCTACGCCGCTTTTGGGCCGCGCACCGCTGGCCTTTCTCCGCGGTAAAACGGGTCAATGGCCAAAGTGGAGCGCGCCGGAAACCGGCCATGGGCTAGGCTTTATGGCTCAGCCGAGCCAGTGCCTTGCTGTAGGCCTCATTGCGAACCCCCCCCCAAAATCGCCATTCAATCCTCAAAAACACCCGTTTAATGCAAGCGGCTTCGTGCCCTGTGGAAAAGCCGGTAAAATGTGTTAAGCGGGTCTGCCGCCCCGATTGAGGAGCTGCTGCCCCTCGTTCATGCGTAATTTAATCGAATCCGAGAGCGCCCTTCGTGACCTATTGTCGCAGCGCATCCTGGTGCTCGACGGCGCCATGGGGACCATGCTGCAGCAGCGAAACCTCACCGCCGAGGACTTCGGCGGTCCCGCGCTGGAAGGCTGCAACGAAAATTTGGTGCGCACGCGGCCCGATGTGGTGCTGGAGATTCACCGCAAGTACTTCGAGGCTGGCGCCGATATTATTGAGACCAATACCTTTGGCGGCGCTCCCATCGTTCTCGCCGAATATGGCTTGGCGGACCACGCTCTCTTTTTGAATCGCCGCGCTGCCGAACTGGCGCGCCAGGCCGCTGAGGAATACAGCGCGCCGAGCAAACCCCGCTTCGTGGCGGGATCGATGGGTCCTACGACCAAAGCGATCACCGTGACCGGCGGAGTCACCTTTGAAGAACTGCGTAACGCCTACTACCTCCAGGCCAAAGGGTTGGTGGAAGGCGGCGTAGACCTGCTTATGGTGGAAACCTGCCAGGACACCCGCAACATCAAAGCCGCGTTGCTGGCCATTCAAGGACTCTCGAAGGAGATTGGCGCGCCAGTGCCGTTCATTGTTTCCGTGACCATCGAAGCCATGGGCTCGATGCTAGCCGGCCAGAACATTGAAGCCATGTGGGCTTCCCTTCGCTTCGCCAAGCCGCTGGCTTTCGGGATGAATTGCGCCACCGGGCCCGAGTTCATGACCGATCACATCCGTACGCTCAGCCAGCTTACGCACGAATTCGTCTCCTGCTATCCCAACGCCGGGTTGCCGGACGAGGAAGGCAAGTATCTGGAGACGCCGGACTCGCTGGCGGCGCAACTTGAAAAATTTGTCGATCAAGGATGGCTCAACTTCGTAGGTGGTTGCTGCGGCACGACGGAAAAACACATTCGCGCACTCGCGCAAATGGCCGAAGGCAAAAAACCGCGCGTGCGGCCGGCGGACCAACACCGGGCCATCTATTCCGGCATCGAAACCATCGAAGCGGAAGACAGTACCTGCCCGCTGCTGGTAGGCGAGCGCACCAACGTGATCGGCTCCCGCCTGTTCAAGAATTTGGTCGCCGAAGAAAAATGGGAGGAAGCCAGCGAAATCGCCCGGCGGCAGGTGCGCGGGGGAGCGCACATTGTGGACGTCTGCCTGCAAAGCACCGAGCGCGATGAAAAAAAAGACATTCCCCCCTTTTACGAAAAGCTGATCCGCAAAGTGAAAGCTCCGGTGATGATCGACACCACCGATCCCACTGCCATCGCGCAAGCCCTCACCTACTGCCAGGGCAAGGCCATCATCAATTCCATTAACCTGGAGGACGGAGAGGAAAAATTTGAGAAGGTTGTCCCCATCGCCCACGATTTTGGCGCCGCGGTGGTCTGCGGGTGCATCGACGAAGATAAACTCCAGGCCCAGGCCTTCACTCGCGAGCGCAAGCTGGCCATTGCCCAACGAAGTTACCTGCTGCTCACCGAAAAATATGGATTGGCCCCCGAAGACATCATCTTCGACCCCCTGGTTTTCCCCTGCGCCACCGGCGATGAAAACTACATCGGCGGCGCGGTCGAGACCATGGAAGGGATCCGTCTGATCAAGCGCGCTCTTCCCGATACCCGCACCATCCTGGGCATCTCCAACGTTTCTTTCGGATTGCCCGCCGGCGCCCGCGAAGTGGTCAATTCTGTTTTTCTATACTACTGCACCAAAGCCGGCCTCGACCTGGCCATCGTCAACACCGAAAAACTCGAGCGTTTCGCCAGCATTCCCGAGCATGAGCGCCGCCTCGCCGAGAACCTGCTCTTCTCCCATCCTCCCGCGGACATCCCCAGTGAACATCCTCGTGCGGCTCTTCTGCGCAACGTGCCCCCCGACTGGCGCCAACAAAATAAGGAGCAGCGCGCGGCCGTCAATCAATTTCACATCGCCGCCATTACCGAGCATTTCCGCACCGCCAAGAAGAAAGACAAAGCTCGCGCCGCTGACCTGCCGCTCGACCAGCGCCTGGCCAGCTACATCATCGAAGGCACCCGCGATGGCCTGGTCG
This sequence comes from Candidatus Acidiferrum sp., assembly GCA_035309625.1. Taxonomy (GTDB): domain Bacteria; phylum Acidobacteriota; class Terriglobia; order Acidiferrales; family UBA7541; genus Acidiferrum. Next base: position 17,580 of record DATGEY010000039.1, on the reverse strand, counting down.
CCGACCTCGATCGCAAGCGTGCCGAAGGCGTCCCGCCCCTGGATATCGTGAATGGCCCGCTGATGGCCGGGATGGCGGAAGTCGGCCGCCTGTTCAACGCCAACGAACTGATCGTGGCCGAGGTTCTGCAATCCGCCGAAGCCATGAAGGCCGCGGTCAGTCATCTGGAACAGTTCATGGAGAAAGCGGATACCGCCAAACGCGGGCGCGTGGTGCTCGCTACGGTCAAGGGCGACGTTCACGACATCGGTAAAAACCTGGTTGAAATCATCTTGAAGAATAATGGCTACGACGTCGTCAATCTCGGCATCAAGGTTCCACCCGAGGATTTGATCAAGGCCTATCAGCAGCACCATCCCGATGCCATCGGCCTTTCCGGCTTGTTGGTGAAAAGCGCCCAACAGATGGTCATCACCGCCAATGATTTGCGCGACGCTGGGATTCAGATTCCCTTGCTGGTCGGTGGAGCGGCGCTTTCCGCCAAATTTACGCAGACGAAAATCGCGCCGAGTTATGGCAAAGCGGTCTGCTACGCCAAGGACGCCATGACCGGCCTGCGTTTGATGAATGAACTCATGGACCCCGCCACGCGCGAAACCGTGGTGAGCGCGCATACTTCCGCCGGCAACGGTGCCGGCGTGACCACCACCGTTAAGGTCGCGGAACTTCAAGCGCTGCCTTCGCGCTCGCCCAAAGTGCGCGCCGATCTTCCGATTCCGCCGCTGCATTATCTGGACCGCAAAACCCGGCTGGTTCCGGACCTGCGCGAAATCTGGAGCTACATCAATTCCTTCATGCTCTACGGGCGGCACTTGGGCTTTCGCGGCGATTTTGAGAAGCGTCTTGCCGAGCGCGATCCCAAGGCCGTCGAACTCTTCGAGAGCATGGAAAACGTGAAAAACGAGGCTGCCCAATTCATGAAAGTGCGCGCGGCCTGGCAATTTTTCGAGGCCGAATCGGAAGGCAATGCGCTGCACCTCTTCGCCCCTGGCGGGCGTGAACCCCTGCATACCTTTCAATTCAAGCGCCAACGCACCGGGGATTTTCTATGCTTGGCCGACTACGTCCTTGCGCCGCAAAATGGCCAACGCGATCATCTCGCTCTTTTCGTGGTCACCGCCGGAGAAGGCGTTCGTGAGCGCAGTGAAAAAGCCAAAAATGAAGGCTACTACTTCAAATCTCACGGCCTCCAGGCCTTGGCCATCGAGTCCGCGGAAGCCTGCGCGGAATGGCTGCATCGCCGGATACGCGAAGACTGGGGTTTCCCGGACCCCCCGGAACTGACCATGGCGCAGCGCTTCACCTCCCGTTATCGCGGCAAGCGCTACAGCTTCGGCTATCCCGCCTGCCCAGACCTGGAAGATCAAACCGGCTTGTGGAAGCTGCTCAAGCCCGAGGACATCGGCGTGCAATTGACCGAAGGTATGATGATGGACCCCGAAGCCAGCGTAAGCGCGCTGGCCTTCCATCATCCCGACTGCACTTACTTCAGCGTTGGCGACCCCCCAGACGCGTAGCGTCCGTCCGTGCCTAAAAACTAAGTCGGCCTAAACCAAGTCATCGATCTTCGGGACGGATGTGCCCTTCCACGAAGCCTCGAACTGCTTCTTCACGAACCCCGCGTCGTAGCTTTTCTCCTGCACCTTCAGCGCCTGCTCCAGCCCGAACAGCGAGCGGGGGTTGCGCGGATTCCGCTCCAGGTCCGCGCGAAAAACCTGTTCCGCTCCCGCAGCGTCGCCCAGCTTCAGCAGCACGGCCCCCAGTGACTCGCGCACCGGATAGAACCAGTCCTGTGGCTCGTTGTATTTCAGCGTGTCCTGAATCGCTACTGCCGCTCGCAGTTGGTCCGCCGCCGCTTGCAAGTCATTTTTGGCCAGCGAAATTTTAGCGCCCAACACGTTTTCGGCAATCTTCAGGATGTCCTTGGTCTTGTTATTGACGGGCATTTGAAAGATGGCATCCGGCGGCGTCTTCTCTTCCGCTTCCCGCACCACCTGGTCCTCCGCTTCGGCCTGTTCCATTTTTCCGGTCCCGGCCAGCGCCACACCGCGCGCGAAATGCCAGAAGACCCATGCGGTGGGCATCGCCGCATCCGGTGCCGGTGTTTTCAGAATCTCCTCCCACTTGTGAAAGCGCACCTCCACCGCCAGCGGTACGGTCATGAATCCGCCCAGGTCCGGCATGTCCTTCAAATGTGGTCCGACATTAGCGGCCAGCATCCGCGCGCCACGCCTGGCTTCCGGATAATTTCCGTTCATGGCCGCGGCGACGGCGATGAAATGCAAGTTGTGGCTGTAATACATCAGCGGATACATCCCTTGCGCTCCGCTGGCCTTGATGTACGCCTGGTCCGCCAGCGCCGCTCTCTCGTTCGTTTGCACCGCCGCCTCATAATCACCGGTGCGCATATACACGTGCGCGGGCATGTGCACAATGTGCCCGGCTGCCGGCGCAAGCTGCGCCAGCCGATTGGCTGCTGCCAGTGCTCGCTCCGGCGAATTGGAGGCCTCGACTGCATGGATGTAGTAGTGAATCGCGCCCAAATGATTGGGCTCCCTCCGAATTACCGATTCCAGCGTGGCCACAATTTCTTCCGTCCCTTCTTCCGGCGTGCCGTCCTGCCGCCACAGTCCCCAGGGATGCAAATTCATTCCCGCTTCCGCAAATAACGTCGCAGCGTCCAGATCGTCGGGATAGGTCTTCTCCAATTCGCGCATGGCGTCGCGATAGGCTTCCGCCGCGGCGCGCAGGTCCGATTTCGGATCGGCGGGAAAGCGTTTGGCCAACGCCGCGATGTAGGCCCGTTCTCCCGCGGAAGCGCTCGCCCCCAGCGTCCCCGCCTTTTCGATGGCCGCGTGCGCCTGGACGTAGCGGTCTTCGCTGGCCGGATCGTTATAATTCGGCCCCACCGCTTCCGCGATCCCCCAATAGGCCATGGCTAATTTGGGATCCAACTCCGCTGCGCGCGTAAAAGAACGCCCCGCTTCCTCATGATTGAATGCGTAGATTAGCCGCAATCCCTGATCGAAAAACGCTTGCGCCTGCGAGTTTTCCGTCGATACGCCATGGTGCCAGTCTCCCAGGCCGCTCATCAACGCCGCGGGTTTGCCCGCCTTCTCCGAAACGGGATGCTCCTGCGCAAACGTCGGCCAGCACACAACGACAGCCGCCACCAATAAAACGGTCAAATGCCTGATCATGGTTTGGCTCTCTCCTGCTGCTTGGAATCAAAGTTACCAATTCCGAATGGAAAGCGATTTCCGGCATCCACCTCGCCATATCGGCCGGTACCTCGGAGCCCCGAAACTGGGCGAGTTTGATTCTTTGCCAGAACTAGCAGTCGTCTATCCGCGACGCGCCGGCATGGCGTCCCAGGCCTCCCAGAAAATCTTCATTTCCCCGGGCTGGCCCAGCGAGATGCGAACGTATTTGTCCAGCACCGGATATTTGGGGCCGATCAGGATGTTTTTCGTTTTGAGATAGGCAATAACTTCGTCGGGCGGTCGCTGTGGATCCATCATGATGAAGTTGGTCTGCGAATCGATGGGATGCAGCGCGCGGGCGTTGGCCTGCTTGAGGAACTCCTGTCGGTCGCCGGCGTTGCGCTGGATGCCCATGCGCGTGTAATCGACATCCTCCAGCGCGGCGGAAGCGGCCCGCGCGGAAATGATGCTGACGCTCCATCCGGGAAAGCCCACCGCCAAGCGCTTGATCATGTCCGGCGTCGCCACCGCATATCCGATGCGCATGCCTGCCAAACCGAAAATCTTGGAGAAGGTGCGTGCCACGATCACTCGCGGGTCGCCGATGGGCCGGTCGAGAAATGACACGTAATCGGCGCCCGGGGCGACGAAATGATGGTACGCCTCGTCGATCAGCACCGTGACCTCCGCCGGCAGCTTGGCGATAAACGCTTCGAGATCCTTGCGCGGCGTGAGCGTCCCGGTGGGATTATTGGGATTGACGATGTAAACCAGTCCGGTGTTCGTGCCCACGCGATCCAGCATGGCGCCCAGGTCGTGCTCGTAGCGCTTGTTGAGCGGTACATCCGCGGCTTCGATGTGCGTAGATTGCGCCAGCTTGCCCAACGCGGGGAAGGTCGGCGCCGCCTCCACTAATTTCTTGCCGGGCTTCAGCAAAGCCATCGCGGCCATGCACAGGATTTCCCCGGAGCCGCAGCCCAGTACGATCTGCTCGCGCTTGACGTTGTGCAACGCGGCGAGCTGGTCGAGCAGCGCGTCGTATTCTCCGCGCGGGTAGCGGTTTCCAACCGAGGCCGACTCGCGCAGCACCGTCAAAACTTTTTCGGATGGGCCATACGGATTCTCGTTGCGGTAAAGCAGGACCGGCTCGACAGCCACCGAACCGGCGGCTCCGCGCCGAGCGGGTGCGGAGTTCCCCCACAGCGCCTCCTCCGTTGCCGGCGAAACGGACCACGCGCGGAGAACCGGAGCCGCGGCCCCCAAGATCGCACCGCCGCCGATACTGCGAAGAAGATTTCTGCGAGAAAGTGACATGGCGGCCCTCCTGGGACGGCACTGCTCTTCGTGCTGCGAGCACGGTGCGGAAGGTGGACACCCGCACGCGAGCTATCTTAATGCGTTGCACCGCGCCATTGTCAATGATTCCGGTTTACGCGATCGGGTGGTGCCGACACCGTCAGCGGAAGACTGCCTGGAGGCCGGGAACAAGAGGTGAGCACGCTCAGTGAGCGGGAGCTGGAAGTCGAGTTAGACGCTGGGTTGACCCAGCGCCCGCAGGCAGTCCGCCGACGCTGAGCGAGACTGGACCGCTAAAGCCGGTGCTGTAACGAACACGCGCAGTGTAAGCACCGGCTCTGCGCGTACCAATAGTACGAAGGGGTGAATACAAAACGGTACTCTTGAAAAACAACGCCGTCCGGCGCAGAACGTCGCAAGCCAGCGAATCTCCGTGCGGTCCCGACCCGCATGGAAAATTGCTGCGCCCGAAGCGTCCTTGGAGTAGATTGCAAACATCGGTGCCAGTAGGAGGAGCCTTATGGAAGGCGCGGCAACTACGGCCGACAGCACGAAAAAACTGGTCGAGGCTATTCGCGCCGGTGATGAATCCGCGCTAGAAGCGCTGCTGAACGCCGAGCCGCAACTCCTCTACTTCACCACTCCCAATGGCTCCTCGGTCTTGCTGCTGGCCGCTTACTATGGCCAGGCGAAATTGGCGGAAGTCTTTCTGCGCCACGGTGCCCAGCCAAATATCTTTGAAGCCAGCGCCCTGGGCCATCTTGAGACCGTTCAAAAATTAGCGGACGCCGATCGGACTTTGGTGAACGCGTTCGCTCCCGATGGATTTTACCCCCTGGGCTTGGCGGCGTTCTTCGGGCACCAAGCCGTCTTTGAATTTCTGCTCCGCCATGGCGCCGATGTGCATCTGGCTGCGCGCAACGCCCAAAAGGTCACTGCGCTGCACGCCGCTGTGGCCCGCAGCGATCTCAAAATCGCCAAGCTGCTGCTGGCCGCCGGAGCCGACCCTAACGCCCGTCAGGAACGCGGCTTCGCGCCGCTGCATGATGCCGCCGCCAACGGCAACACCGCCTTGGTGGAATTGCTCCTGCAGCACGGCGCCCAGCCCAACGCAAAAGCGGACAACGGCCAGACCCCCGCCGATCTGGCTGCCGATCATGGCCACCGGCAAGTAGTCGACCTCCTGAAGTAGGGGCACGGGACACCCCGGGACACCCGTGCCCTTCTTCGACGAATCAGGCCGGAATAACGACGTTGACGCCATCCACTCAACCGAACCTCACCGTGAGCGGTACCCTCGTACCACCGAACCAGTACGCGCCACCCTCCGCGAAGTACTGCCCACAATGAATCGCCCGGTCTATCGACCTCCGCGCGCCCCCAGCGCACAATCGCTACTGTGATCGGGACTGGCCCAACCAGCTCGGTCACGGTTCCCTCCATCCCCAACGCCCGAGCGGCCGGTCCCCCCACCGGCCGCTCACTTTTTTGCCCCGCAGCAAACACGCTACAATTCATCCCCTTGGGCACCTCGTCCAATACTCGAATGACCTACGCGCCCTGCAAATTGATCCTGGGGATAGCCGCCTGCGCGCTGCTGTGGCCTTTCGCCATGCACGGGCAGCGCGTGCAGGGCACCCTGCTGGTCGCGGTGGAAGATTCCGCCGGCGGCCGCATTGCCGGCGCAGGCGTCGCCATCACCTTGGAAAAGTGGAGTTTTTCGCGTTCGGCAAACACCGATGAGCGCGGAGAGGCACGCTTTGAATCGCTACCCCCCGGTACCTACTTGATTGCCGTGCACGCCAGCGGATTCGGGGAAAAGACTTCGCGCGTGACCCTGGCGGTGAGCAGCCAGGCCACTTTCGCAGTCATCCTTGGACCAGAGTCCCTGAAGCAAACCATTCAGGTCCGCGACCGCGGTCCATCCCTGGCCAGCCAACCGGTAGAAACCACCAGCAGCACCATCAACACCGTAGTCACTGCCGAAGATTTGGATGAAATTCCCCTGGCCGCACGCACCTTCGCCAATATCGCCTACTTGGCGCCCTTCACCGCTCCCGTCGAGCCCTCCGATCCCACCAAGGCCCGCATCACCGCCGTCTCCTTCGGCGGCAGCTCCGGGCTCAATGTCGATTTATCGGTCGACGGCGGCGACAACAACGATGATTACATTGGCGGCTTTCTGCAGAATTATTCCCCGGAATCCATGCAGGAATTCGCGGTGCGCACTTCCCAATTTGACGCCGATACTTCCCACACCAACGGCGGCAGCGTGGTCATCTCCACCCGCCGCGGTTCCGACGAATGGCACGGCAGCGGCGCATACTACTATCGAGGCAACGAACTGAACGCCCGCAACACCCTGGATAATCCCGAGCCCAATCCCAAGCAGCCCTTTTCCCGGCAGAATTATGTCGGTGCCCTCGGCGGCCCAATGAAGCCTGGCAAAATCTGGTTCTTTTCTTCTTACGAATATGTCCATGAAAACGCCAGCATCGCCTACAGCGCGAACTCGCTCTCCCAATTTGACGCCTTGCAACGGCTGGCCGCCGGCGGCTTCCTTCCCAACATAAGCTCCGTCGGAGCGATTCCCTCGTCCGTTTTGCAGCCCTACCGCGAAACGCTTTTTTCCTCGCGTATCGATTGGCGGCAGTCGTCCCGCTCCCAATGGTTTGTGCGCGGTTCCCTGGATCGCAATCGCACCCGCAACGACCTGCTGCAGCAGGGCGCTCTGCCTTCCACCGGCGCAACCACCGATTCGAGCTACTACAGCGTCCTCGTGAGCCAGCAATTTCAGTTTGCCCCAACGACCCTAGGAGTGCTGACGCTGGAATCCAGCGGCTTTCATCACACCAAGGTCCGCAATACCACCATCGGCGAAGCTTTCGATTTTCCTTTCACCGCCAACTTCCTCGCTACTTCCGGCCTCGAGACCTTCGGCGACAACCAGTTCGCCACCGCGATTACCGCCTTCCCCATCGAGCGCGACCAGCAGAAGTATCAATTCCGCTATGACCTGTCTCATTCGCTGCGTGAACACGCCCTGCGCTTCGGGATTAATTTCATCCACGAGCCAGTTTTGCGAGGTGCGCTGGCGGGCAATCCCGAAACCCTGTTCTCCTATCCGCAGGATCCTGGTTTTTACCTCGCCAACCCGGCAATCTTGCCCAATTGCCCGAATCCACTGCCAACCATTCCCAATCCTAATTTTCCCGACTGCCCGACCGAGAATGCCTCCGGAGCCAGTGACGGCGCGTTTTCCCAGAGTGTGCAGCGCTTGGGCCTATATGCCGAAGATGCCTGGCGCGTAACCCGGTCATGGACCATCAATGCTGGGCTGCGCTACGACACCACCTTTGGCTTATTTGTGGCGTCCGGCCACAATCAATCGGTTAATCCCGCTCTTGCCGCACTGCAAGCTTCCGGCAGCACGCTGGTTCAGGGAATTCCCCACGATTACCGAAAAGCCTTTGGCCCGCGCGTAGGAATCGCCTATGCTCCGAACGCATCCGCCACAACTGTCTTTCGAGCCGGCGCTGGCCTTTACTACAACGACCTCGCACAAAACGGTTGGGTCGACGCGTTCACTGCCGTCAACAATTTCAATTTGCAAAATGCCAGTGGGCCCAGCGCCCTCATTGATCCCAATTACCACACTCCCTATGCGCTGACCGCCAGTGCCGGCTTCGAGCACGCGTTCGTCAACCACTGGCGCATCAATATCACTTACGAGCATCAGCAGGGCGTGCACCAATACCGGCGCTACGAATACACACCGGGCCGAGTCATCCCCCTCGACGCTCCTCCCGTTTCTCTCTTTCGCACCGACAATCGCTCGATTTACAACGGTTTCGCGCTGCAACTGCAGCACCGCTTTTCCAGCCGCTTCGAAGTCACCGCCAATTACGTGCTGTCGCATGCCACCACCTGGGGCGCCACTGTTGGAGAACTCGCCGATTACGTGAATGGAGTTTCCAGCGTCCTCGATCCCTTTGGCCCCGGCGACCACGGACCCTCCGGGGAAGATATCCGCCACCGCTTCGTGCTCGTGGGAGTCCTCCAACTACCATGGGAATTTGAGCTTTCCACCCTGTCGCAATTCGAAAGCGCCCGGCCCTTTACCATGAGCACCCCGGCCGACAGCAATGGCGATGGCATCGTCGGAAATGACCGAGCGGTGGTGAACGGCGTACAGACCACCCTGGATCAGTTTCGCGGCACGCCCTTCTATCAAGTGGATTTGCGGATCAGCAGGAATATTGCTTTAGGAGAGCGCATAACCCTGCGCCCCTTCGCGGAATTTTTCAACCTGTTCAACCGTCAAAATTCCGGCAACAATTTCGTTCCGGATATCGCTGCACTCCCCATGCCGGTAAACAATATTTCGAACGCTACCGCCTTTTGTCTGAACCCGGCATGCACGCGGACCCAACCGATCACCAGCCTCAATCAGCTGCGCGTGCCCGCCGGCGCGTTAGGGGATTTCTTCGGACCAGGCACCACGGTAGGAATTCCGTTCGCTGCCCAATTGGGCATTCGACTCATTTTTTGAAAGCGGCGTCCCATGCAGCACGCGGGGCCTGTCGAGATCGCCCGCCGAAACAAGCAGTTTCGCGAATCGATCTTACTGTGAACCTGCGGGCGGCTTTTCCGGATTAACCACCGAGATGACCTTCGTCGGCTGTGTGGTCTCTCGCCTCGGAGGCGCAAACTTCGGCGTCTGCTTCTTTGGTTTTTTCGCTTCGCGGCTTCGTCTGTCTTTGTTTCCCATGTCCAACAGGATGCCACGATTCACCGGCTTATTGCTAGAAAATGTCCAAATTGGTCGTGGGCCAGTTGGTGTTTCCCATGTATTTTAGAAGTCGATCGATACCTCGTGGATAGGAAGCTTCTTTGCCGCCACCAACGCAACGGACCACCTGGAAGACCCTCTTGGCTTTCGCCATTATTTATTTTGTGTGGGGATCCACGTTTCTGGCCATTCGCGTCGGCGTCCGCGATGTTCCGCCCCTTCTGCTTGCCGCCATGCGCTTTTTCATTGCTGGCTTCGTTCTTTATGCATGGATGAGCGCGCGGCGTGAACCTTCTCCGACCGCGCGTCAATGGCGGTCGGTGTCTTTACTCGCGATACTGATCTTCGTTATCGACTATGGACTATTGTTCTGGGCTGAGCAGCGCGTGCCATCCGGCATCGCCTCCGTCATGCTGGCCACCATTCCCGTATTTATGGCTCTGTCGGAAATCGTTTTTCTGCGCACCCAGAGGCTGACCCTCCGCTTGGGCACTGCGCTCTTGATCGGCACCGTCGGAGTGGTGGTTCTGATAAACCCTTGGTTAGGCCTTAGCGGAGCTCCGATCGACCCGCTGGGTGCGGCGGCGCTAATCGTTGCATCCATCAGCTGGTCGATAGCATCCATGCTCACCCGCAAGCTGTCCCTTCCATCCTCCAAAATAATGAGTTCCGGAGCACAGATGCTAGCAGGTGGAGTGTTTCTGACTCTTGCTGCCGCTTTGCTGGGTGAATTTCGCAATTTTCATCCCTCGACGGTCCCACCCGCCGCATGGCTTTCATTGCTTTACCTGATCGTTGCTGGCTCCATCATTGGGTTTACTGCTTACGTGTGGCTGATCCACCATCACTCTCCGACGAAAGTGGGGACCTACGCTTACGTAAATCCGGTCGTGGCCGTGCTGCTTGGATACTTGCTGGGCGGTGAACCCCTGGCGCTAAGAACCATCTTGGGAACCGCCTTCGTGCTCATCAGCGTACTGACCATCACCACCACCCCGTCCAAGGTGCCAGCAGTCCTCGTAGAGGATACCCAGGAAGTCCCAGCGCCATTGTGAAGCGCCCTGCAATTTGCCGATAAGCTTGCGGGACGCCGCTTCCAACTCGCAGACGCGAACGTTTTCCTGCCCCTTTTCTGGCTTCTATAACACGTAACAACTCATCAGCCGCGCGAAATTCTCATTCGGCAGGACAAACCTCGGGGCCGACACAAAGCTCGAGTAAGCAGTAGTCGCGAAGCTTGGCGGCCTCTACAAACGCCGTTTGCTGCATGATCTAGAGCTACCCAAAACACCCCAATTCCCGAGTTCCGCTACAATAGTTACTCCTGGCGAGAAAAGGCGAACATGTTTGAGAATTTGACGGAAAAGCTGCAACGCACCTTCAAGAACTTGCGCGGGCAGGGCAAGCTCACCGAAGAGCACCTGGATGCCGCGCTCGCGGAAATCCGCGAAGCGCTACTCGAAGGCGACGTCAACGTCGGCGTCGCCGACGAACTGCTCGTCAACATCCGCCAGAAAGCCATCGGCAGCGAAGTCATGCTGCAACTCTCCCCCGATCAGCAAGTGGTCAAGACCGTGCGCGACGAGCTGACCGCCATGCTCGGCAGGCACGCCAAGCCGCTGTTTGCCTCGCGCCCGCCCTCCGTCTGGATGATCGTCGGGCTGCAAGGCTCCGGCAAAACCACCACTACCGGCAAGCTGGCCAAATGGCTCACGCAACACGGCCACCGCCCCATCGTGGTTTCCACCGACGTCTATCGCCCGGCCGCGCGCGAGCAGTTGGCCCAAGTGGCCAAGGCAGTCGGGACGCAAGTATGGCCCGGCGCGGGCACCGACAAGCCGATGGAAATTGTGCGCGGCGCGATCAAGGAAGCCAAGCTTTCCGCCAGCGACGTGATCCTGGTCGACACCGCCGGACGCCTGCACATCGACGACGAATTGATGAACGAGCTGAGCACGCTGAAAAAAGAATTGCAGCCGGCGGAGATTTTGTTCATCGCCGACGCCATGATCGGGCAGGACGCGGTGCGCTCGGCAGGAGAATTTCACAAACGCCTGGGCTTGACCGGGGTCATTCTCACCAAGCTGGACGGCGACGCGCGCGGCGGCGCGGCATTGTCCATCGCGAAAGTTTCCGGCGCGCCGGTGAAATTCGTCGGCCTCGGCGAAAAATACGACGCCCTCGAAGGCTTCTATCCCGAGCGCATCGTTTCTCGCGTCCTCGGCATGGGCGACATCATGTCGCTAATCGAGCGCGCCGAGCAGGCGGTCGACAAAAAAGCCGCCGCCGAGCTCGAACGCAAGCTGCGCAAAAACGAATTCACGCTCGAAGATTTTCGCGACCAGCTCAAACAAGTGCGCAAAATGGGTCCGCTGGAGCAAGTCGTGGACATGCTTCCGAAGATCGGCCCGCTGGCCAATCTGCCGAAAGACGCGAAAGTGGACGAGGACATGCTGAAGCGCGTGGAAGCCATCATCAACTCCATGACCAACCAGGAGCGCCGCGACCACAACGTCATTGACGGCAAGCGCCGCAAACGCATCGCCGCCGGCAGCGGCACTTCCGTGCAAGAGGTGAACCAGGTCATCAAGCAATACATGCAAATGCGCCAAATGATGAAGCAATACGGCGCCATGGCCGCCCGCGCCAAAATGAAGGGCCTTGGCAAACTCGCCGGCCTGTCGTAGTCACCCAGCTTAGTAATTGTTTCGCTCCGCAAACCATTTTTGTATTATAATGATTATGGGTATGACAGGAGGATCCCCTTGAAACTTAAACTCCGCGCCGTAGGTACCTCCACCGGCTTGGTTTTGCCAAAAGAGATCCTCCATCGACTGAACGTCAAAAAGGACGATTCGCTTTTTGTCGTCGAAGCGCCTGGCGGGTACTTTCTGACCCCATACGACCCCGAGGTAGAAGCGCAAGTGAAGCTCGGCCTCGAATTCATGAGGGAATATAGGGACACCTTCCGCGCTCTCGCGAAATGAAAGAGCCTCGCTGGATTGATCGGCGTGCGATGCTGCATCTGCACTCTGCGTCTCTCGCAGAACATGGAGGTTTGGCGGGCATTCGGGATGAAACGCTGCTCGATTCCGCGCTCCATCGGCCACGAGACCGATTTGCCTACGAAAGCAAAGCCGACGTCTTCGCGGTGGCAGCTGCGTATGGTTTTGGTTTGGCTAAGAATCATGCGTTTCACGACGGTAATAAGCGTGTCGCCTTTCTCGCTATCGGTCTTTTCCTTTCGCTCAACGGTTACAGACTGGTCTGCGATCAACTCGACGCCATTCGTACCATAATGAGCCTAGCAGCCGGCAACCTCGAAGAGGACCCCCTTGCGGCTTGCATTCGCGAGCATGCGGTAGCGCGAGCGGATTAGGTAAGCCCGAATCAATTCAGCACACCGGCGATCTTGAGCGCGAGGGCTTCAGGGTCGAGGTCGGTGCGATTGCATAGGACGATTATCGTTAGCTTGTCCTTGGTGAAGCGGACGATGTAGCTGTGAAAACCCATGGTGTCTCCGTAGTGCCAGGTGCGTTGGTGGCTGCGATAGGGATCGAGGAACCAGCCGAAGCCGTAGGCCACCGGCGTGCCCTCCGGGCGGTCCGCATTTGCCGGCCATTGCGGCTGAGCGCCGCCGGCGAGTTTTGCCGGGGTTAGCGCCGGCTGCATTTCCGCTTCGCTGAGCAAGGTGTGTCGCGCCAGCGCCTCGTCCCACTTGGCCAGATCGGCAAGCGACGAATAAATCCCGCCATCGCCCAGCGTTGCCGAAGTCGAGCTCTGATCCGTTTCCTTCCAGGCGCCTGCTTTCTTCGAGTGGCCGTAGGCGCGCTGCGCTACTTCGCTTTTGCCTTTTTCATAGGCTAGCGTTTGCGCCATGTGCAGCGGAGCGAAAATGCGCTCGCGGAGAAATTGCGCGAACGGCTGGCCGGAAACGCGCGCCACCACCAAACCGAGAACTACGTAACCGGAATTGCTGTAACTCCACTGCGTTCCGGGCGCGAATTTGCCGGCTGTTTCTTGCTCCAAAAGTGTCAGCACTTCCGCGTCTTGAATCTGCCGCGTTTCGCTCCACATCGCCGCGCCTTTGCGCTTTTCCGCGGCGGCCATCAAGTCTTCGTAATCGGGCAAGCCGGAAGTGTGATTCAGCAAGTGGCGAATGGTGATGGCCTTGCCGTACGACGGAAACTCCGGAAACACGCCGGTCAGTCTCTGGTCGAAGCGCAGTTTGCCATCGTGTACCAGCAGCATGATGGACATGGCGGTGAACTGTTTGGTGCAGGAAGCGAGGCGGAAATTGGTCCGCGCATCGATCTTCGCCAGCGTGCGCAGATCCCGCGCGCCATAGCCGCGCTGGAAGAGAGTGCGGCCGCCCTTGCGCACCAGCACCGCAACGCCAGGCGACTTGCCGTCGGCCAGCGGCGCGAAGATGCGATCGATTGCGGCGGCGGTGTCCTCCTGCGCGAATAACCGCGTGCGTTCCGACGCAAATGCCAGAACGCAGGAAAGGCCCAGAACAAGACCAAGGATTCTCCGCCGCACGCCGGCCCTCCCCGCCGCAGCATATCATCGGCGTGTCGATCCGCGTGGATTGACAAGGCGCACGAAATGATCGGCGAGCTGGCGGAGATGAATGCGCGGACGCGGAGTTCGAGCGCGAAGATCGATTTTGCAGCTTCGGACCGGCAGACCAAGCAGTTGATTACGCTGGATGGCGTCAGCTTTGCGATGGGGGAGCGGACGCTATTTCGAGATATTCATTTCATCATCACTTCGGGGATGCGGGTGGGGTTGGTGGGGCCTAACGGCAGCGGTAAGACTACGTTGCTGCGGCTGCTGAAGGGGGAACTGAAATCGGCGGGCGGAAGCATGCGGCAAGCGGATGCGCTGTGTACTTCGACCAGAATCGGGCGCTTGATCCGGAGATTACTTTGCGGCGGGCGCTGGCTCCGGACAGCGATTCGGTGATTTATCAGGAGCGAGTGATTCATGTGGCGGCCTGGGCGGCACGATTTTTGTTTACCGGAGAAAATTTGAATCAGCGCATCGGGCGGCTTTCTGGGGGAGAGCGGGCGCGGGTGCTGATTGCGCAGTTGATGCTGCAGCCTGCCGACGTGCTGCTGCTGGACGAGCCAACCAATGATCTGGATATTCCGACGCTGGAGGTGTTGGAGGAGAGCTTGCTGGAATACCGCGGGGCGCTGGTGTTGGTCACGCACGATCGCTACATGCTGGACCGGGTGTCGACCGTGGTGTTGGGACTGGACGGACTTGGGGCCACGGAACGATTTGCGGATTATTCGCAATGGGAAGCTTGGCAGCGGGCGCAGCTGGCGGCCGGGAAGAGCAATCGGTCGGTTGAAACACAGAGCCCGATGGGAAGCGCCAATGCAGGCAGGACGTCGCTGACCAAGAAGAAGCTGTCTTACAAAGAGGCGCGCGAATTGGAGACGATGGAGCAACGCATTGCGGATGCGGAGAGGGAGTTGCAGGCTAAGCATGACGTGCTGCAGGACGTGGCCATCATGAGCGACGGAGCGCGTTTGCATGCAGCGTCATTGGAAATGGACGCGGCGCAGAAAATGATCGATCAGCTTTATGCGCGCTGGGTGGAGCTAGAACAAAAATTGAGCTGAGGGTTCGCGGAGCCCGGAAGAAGATACATCGTGGAAGTTGGTCATGGGTTTTTCCCGCCGATTGGTTGTAGCGTAGCATTCACTAAATAAGGGTCGTCGAAGTCGGTGGTGCCGCCGGCGCTTTTTCCGGTTACGGGGAGGAGGCGGGCGGAGAGGGGCTTGTGCCATTTGACGGCGAGGCTGGCCATGTCGCCGATGATTAGCTCGAGTTGCTGCTCGGAGGTGTCGCCGGCAAGCGGGACGGTGTCCAAGCCGGTGCCGCAAACGGCGCTGTAACTGAGCAAGGCGTCGAGGGAGACGCGGCCTTCGCTCCAACGCTGGGCCAGGCGGGAGTCTTCGAGGATGGGGAGCATGAGGCCGTTGTAGCCGGTCTGCTTGATGCGGATGTCGCGGATGGCGGCGGTGATGGTGGCGGCGCCAGTGAGCGTGCCGGGAGAGCCGATGGGCTGCGCGGTCAGAGTTTCGAGTGCGGCGGCGATGGAAATATTTTTCATTGGCGCGGGCGAAAGATCGATGCCCATATAGGTCCAGCCGGTATCGCGATCAACGCGAGCGGCGAGGTCCTGAATGGCGAAGGCGTAGGAGCCGAGGCGGTCGGTGAGGCGCTGGCGAGCGGTGGCGAGATCGGGAGCGCCCTGGAGGGCGGCGGCTACGGTGTTAGCGGATTCGAGGGCGATGGCGAATTGATGGCCGAAGCCAGTGTGATAGGAGCCGGGGAAAAAAGGAGTGAGCGGAGGAACGAGGGCGATGGCGGAGAATTTGAAGTTGGCCTGGCTGTGCTCGCTGTCTTGCAGTTTTTTCATGGTGCGGGCGGCGGCGCCGACGGAGGGCCAGCGGACGCCGTCTTCATCGGCGACGACCAAGCTGGCGTTGATGGACCTGGTGGATTTGAGAACGTCGGCCAGAAGGTTGGCCTGCGATTCGGGATCGCCGGCGTTGAGCATGGCGGGGCCGATGGAGGCGGCGAATTTTTCTTTCTGGGCGAGGGCGTCGTAGTCCTTGAAGAAGGCCAGGGCTTGTTCGGGGGAGAGGCCCTTGGTGTATTCGGAGAAGGGTTGCGTGGAGATGCGGATGGTTTCGACTTCGAAGTCGCGGGACTCGAAGGTCGTGCGGGCGCGCTTGAGCGTGGCCAGGGCATCGGCGATTTGCTGTTGATATTGAGCGCGATCGAGATTGACGAACGCGGTGATGGCGCGGATTTTGGGGCGCGCGGGATCGGGCGGGGCTTTGCGCTGAGGGAGGGAAGAAGTCGCCAGGATCAGTACGGCGCAGGAGAGAAAGAAAAAGCGGATTTTGCCAAGACGCATCGCTTGCCTCCAAACGGGGCGCAGCAGTGCTGCGCCCCTACACGATACAGGAGTCGGCGGGCCGGATTCGAGAAATTGACGGTTAAGATTAAACAAATGCGGAGATGCCGGTTATGCGCTCGCCGATTACGAGTTTGTGGATGTCGTTGGTGCCTTCGTAGGTGAAGACGCTTTCGAGGTTGTTCATGTGGCGCATGATGCAGTAATCGTCGACGATGCCGTTGGCGCCGAGAATGTCGCGAGCTTTGCGGGCGGTATCGAGGGCGATGGCCACGTTGTTCATTTTCAGCATGGAGACATGCGCGGGATC
This sequence comes from Candidatus Acidiferrum sp., assembly GCA_035309625.1. GTDB lineage: Bacteria > Acidobacteriota > Terriglobia > Acidiferrales > UBA7541 > Acidiferrum. The sequence continues at coordinate 1,036 of DATGEY010000039.1, read as the reverse complement.
GACTTTGTTTTTGTCTTTGAGGCGGCCGACGTGGAGGGCGAGGAGCTGGCCTTTCACGATTTCGGTGATCATCCAGGCGAGTTTTTCCTGGACGAGTTGGTGCGAGGCGATGGGCTTGTTGGCGAATTGCTTGCGGGTCTTGGCGTATTGGAGCGCGGTGTCGTAGCAGGCCATGGCGGCGCCAAGGGCGCCCCAGCCGATGCCGTAGCGGGCTTGATTGAGGCAGCCGAGCGGGCCTTTCAAGCCCACCACGTTGGGGAGAAGATTTTCCTGGGGGATTTCGCAATCGGAAAAGGACAAGCCGGAGGTTACCGAGGCGCGGAGCGACCATTTGCCGTGAACGTCCCAGGCTTTGAAGCCGGGCGTGCCTTTTTCCACCAGAAAGCCGCGAATTTTTTCGTCTTCGCACTTGGCCCACACGACGGCGACGTCGGCGATGGAGCCGCTGGTGATCCACATTTTTTCGCCGTTGAGCACGTACTTGCTGCCCTTTTTTACCGCGCGGGTAAGCATGCCGCCGGGATTGGAGCCGAACTGCGGCTCGGTAAGACCGAAGCAGCCGATGGATTTGCCTTGCTGCAGCAGCGGAAGCCATTTGTCTTTTTGCGCGTCGCTGCCGTAAGCGTAGATCGGATACATCACCAGCGCGCTTTGCACGGAGACGAAGCTGCGCAGGCCGGAATCGCCGCGCTCCAGCTCCTGGGTGACGAGGCCGTAGGCGACGTTGGACATTCCGGCGCAGCCATAGCCGTGGAGACTGGCGCCGAAAAAGCCGAGCTCGCCGAGTTGCGGAACGAGGTGGCGGGGGAAGGTGCCTTCGCGGCTGTGCTTTTCGATGATGGGAATAATTTCGTTGTCGACGAATTGGCGCGCGGTCTGGCGCACGAGTTTTTCTTCGTCATTGAGCTGCGAATCGAAATCGATGAAGTCGACACCCGGGAATGCGGCCATGCGCGCTCCTCTCGCGAGGTCATTGTAGCAACCCGCCGGAATGCGCAGCAACCGGGAGAGAAAAGGCAAGGGCGCAAGCGAGGGG
>DATGEY010000038.1:0-13497 GCA_035309625.1 Candidatus Acidiferrum sp. | reverse complement strand
GGCGCGGCGCGCGGCGCGAACCGGAAACACGGCCGGCGAAGTAGCGGGAATGGACCTTCTGGCACAAAACAAAGCGAAAACGATGTCAGGAGTTGCGGCGGGAGACCAGATTCAGTTTGCGAACCGCGCGAAGAGCGATGTGAGCCAAGGACTGAAGGGCGCGAGCGAACTTTATGGGATGGACACGAATTTGCTGGCGAGGAGTCTGGGGCTGCCGCCGGAATATCTGCAGCAGTACAACAATGGGGCGAACCAGAAAAGCCAAGGCGGGTTGAGTTGGAGCTGGAACAACGGGTTGGGAATCAACGCACCGCTGTAATGGAGTTCTGTGATGGCGTGGGATGAAGCAACAGGAATCGATGCGGTCGATGAGCAACTGCTGAAGGCGGGTGTGCCTCGGCAGGTGCTGGCGAGTCTGGCGGCGAGATTGAATCCTGCGGCGGCAGCGCGCCCGAATGTACCGCGCTTTACCGGGCCGCGGCCTGGCGTGCAGGATGTTCCAGCCCCGGCAATACAGGCGAATGCAGGGCAAGCGCCGGCGGGCGTACCGTCATTTACCGCTGCGCAGCCGAAGCCTCCAGTGCAGGTGGGAAGTTTCCCAACACCGGCGGCGCCATCGTTTACGCAGCGGTTTCAGGATGCGGTGTCGAGCGGTCAGCAACAAGTTGATACAGCGCAGCAACGAGTGCAGCAAGCCCAGCCGAGCGGATTGCGGAAGCTCGGGGCGATTTTGGCGGGAGTCGGTACAGGCGTCCTGGGAGGAGGGCGCGCTGGAATGGCCGAAGCGCAGCAAATTTGGAATCAGCCGAAGGCGGAAGCGCAAGCCGAGTTGGCGCGGACGCAAGCGACGGCAGACCAGAATGTGAACGCGGTGAAGACAGAAGCGGGGTTGCAGAAACAGGACGATGCGGGGCAGTTCGACACGCCGGAAAAGCGGCGCGCATACCTGGAAGCGCATCCGGATGAATTTGCCGGAGCGGACCAGTTTCAAAAGAACGATTTCGTTTTGGCAGGGAAGTTTCCACAGCGAGAGCAGGCACAGAAGCCGGAAGACGTGGTGCACGCGTACAGCGATGCGCTGGCCTCGGGAAACACCGCGGAAGCGGAGCGATTGAAGCCGTTGGTGCAGCAGTACATGGAGACGACAGCGAAGCCGCAACGTGATCCCGCCGAGAAGAGCACGAAGGAACAGCTACAAGCGCAGATCGCCGCGGCGGATGCGAAAGGCGATAAGACAGCCGTAAAACAGCTGCAGGCGCGGCTGAAGGCCATTGATCCCGAAGGCCAACAGCGAATTGTGATTCAGCAGAATCGCGCAGCTGCGCCGGGCGCGACGGCCGATGATCCGAAACAGATTGCGGCTGCGATTATCCGTGGAGAACAGCCGCCGGATTTGAAAGGGCTATACCGGTCCAATGCACCGGTGCGAGCCGAACTAGCGCGACAGGGATTTAATCTCGCGAAGGCCGATGAGGACTGGCACGCAACGCAGAAGTATCTGGCGACGCTGAATGGGTCGCAACAGACGCGGTTGCGTCAGGCCGTTGAATCCACGAAGGGCTATCTGGGGCAGGTGGAAGACATTTACAACCAGTGGCAGCAAATCGGAGCCTCTGTGGGGTGGAAGACATTCAATAAGGGGTCTCTGGCGGTGGCGAAGCAGCTGCCTGGGCAAGCGGGAGATTTGGCGCATCGGCTGGAAGCGCGAATCGCGGACCTGACGTCGGACTTGGGAACAGTTTACAAGGGTGGAAACAGCTCGACCGATGAATCGCTGAAACTGGCGGCGAAAAACCTGAGCGCCGACTGGAACGAGAAAACTTTCAGGGATGCGATCACTGACATCCGCAAGAGCATTCAGATCCGCGAAAACTCGATGAAGTTCACGGGGCCCGCCGGGGTGAGTGAAGGGAACGCCTACACGCCGCCGGCAACGAATCCGCCTGCTACAAATCTTCCGCCTGGTTGGAAATGAGCACAGCAACACAACCGATTGCAGCTCAGGCACCGCCACAAGAGCAGGAGTGGAACCCTGTCCAGGAGCTGCGCAAGCGGTATCCGGGCGTGGCGAACGAGCCTGACCAGAAGATTATCCAGCATCTTTCCAACCCAGAAAATTTTCGCAGCGCATTTCCTGAATACGGCCATCTTGACGATACGACGATTGCGCGAAATATGTCGCGCTACGCGCAGCCTGCGCAACCGGCACAGCCGAAGGGATTGTGGGATCGAATCAAAGAGGCCAACAAACCGGCCGGCGAGAACGGTGATGCGAGCTGGTGGCAGAAGCTGGCTCCTGCGATCGCGATGGTCGGGCAGACCGCGGGAGCGGTGGGAGATTGGGCAAAGCAGAAAGCGGGCGAGCTGCAAACACGGGATTTGACGGAAGCGGCGCAAGGGAAGAGTCCGCGAAGCGGCTGGAACGCGTTGCGGCTGCATCCGGAAGATTTAGAGACGGCGGGAACGGCCGCGCGGATGGTGGGTGGACTGGCGCAGCCGAAGAGTGCGGCGTTGTTAGTGGCGGGAAAAGTCGCGCCTGAACTGGCCGGCGGGTACATGGCGGTCGAAGGGCTGAGCGGAGCGTCGGAGAACCGGCAAGCGATCAAGGATTTAGTGACGACGGGCCAAGCCGACCCGGACGCACTGGAACGGTTTTTTACGAGCGGCGCGGAAGCAGCAGGAGGAGCAGCGGGCGTCGGCGAGGGCATGAAGGGCGGAGTTGCGAACAGCGCTACCGGGAAAGTGGTGAGCGCTGCGAATCGCACAGTTCTAAAGCCGGCGGCAGAAGGCTTCACGATAGGAATGCCCGGCGAAGCGATGGTGAAAAAAGGCCTCGCGCCATACGCCAAACAGACCGGCTATGACGCCGCGATGAAACAAGCGACCGATGAAATTCTGAATTACCACAAAGATAGTCCAATCAAGACGGTGCGAGACCTGCACGAAGCTCTGCCTGAAATTCAGGAGCGTGTAGCCAAAGAGAGAATGAATCCGGTGGCGCAACGTCACGCGGACGAGCTCCTCCCGCAAGAGCGGTTAGACCGCGCGCGAGAGGCCGTCGAAAAAAGCGCTGGGCCGTTCGTGGAAGAGTTTGAGCCGCAACAAGCGCAGGAAGTGAAAGCACTGGCGGAAAAGATTGGGCGCGCGCGCACGATTGGCGAATTAATGGGCAAGGAGGCCAGCGACCGCGGCGGTCTGATGGGCTACATCAACGGGAAACTCGACTCGTATTTCGCGAAGTATCCAACAGCGCGCAATGCTGACTTGATGAAGAATCCAGACACGGCGGCATGGGCCACGGCGCGTAAGGCGATTCGCGATGAAGTTTTGGATCATTTGGAAGGGCAAGGCGAAACCGATATTCGGGACGCTCGCAAGACGTGGGGCGCGTTGGAAGAGTTGCAAAAGACGACAGAGCGGCGAGTGAACGTAAATGACCGCTCGAAACCGATGCCACTAGGGCGAATTCTCGGGCTGGTCGGAGCGCCGCTGACGGCAGGGGCGAGCATAGTGGCCGGGGAAATAGCAACCCACCTGAATAAGCCAGATGTGCTGGTTAGCCGCGGATTGAATCGGATGTTGCAGGAGCGGAATGGCGACGTGAAAGCCCTGACGCCGCCAACAAATAGTTCGGTCAGCATGCCTCCAGCGCGAGCTTTATCGGAAGCGCCGAAATCGCCGTCTGCCGTCAAGCTTTCGACGGACAGCATGGGAATTCGCTGGGCAGAATCTCCCCAGGGGTACCGGGTTTCGATTCCCAAGGGTGTACCGGAAGGCGATATCGAAAATTACGCGACCGGAAAGTTGTCTGAGCAGGCAAGAATACACGGTCAGATTCAGGAACGAAGCCAGGCAGCGCCGCGATTCACGAAAAAAGAAGAAGCGCCGGCTGGCGAGCGCACGCAAGAAGAGACGAATGCGATTCGCGCTGAACTCTCAGAGATGAAGTCAAAGTCTCGGAAGATGAGCGACAAATTCGCGCGTGCGCGGGACTGGCGCGCGGGAAACCAATATCGGGAAAGCATGGAAGCAGCGGATCGGCGTGCTGCGGAGCTGCAGGATGCGCTCGATACCGGGAAACGAATCAAGCTGGGATTGCGCGGCGCGACGCGGGATGAATTGACGGAAACGTACCGGAGCCTTAGTCCAGAACTGAAATCGCGCGTGGGCGAATTACTGCAGGAATATCAGATGACGACAGGACTGGCGCGGGAACGGTTTATCGCCGAGCACGGCTTGCAACCAGGGGCATGGAGAGGATTGCCGATCCAGGAAAAACTAGCGCGGCACGTACTGGCGAAGTCGAAGACGCGGGAGCCAGGCGAGGATGAAGAAGAAGGCGCAACGCACGGCGGAGGGCCATCGCCGTTCTAGCGATTAAAGGCGAAGCGGAGGATGCGGACGGCGACCCAGACGAACAGGGCGAGAGGGACGCCGAGTAAGAACGAGGTCAGGAGAACCACCGGAAGCGCGTCGGCGGATAGATGCGAAGTGAGCGTGCCGCTGCCAACGGCGACCAGGAGCGAGCAAGCGACGACGTAGAGAAGGAATTGGCGGAGACCGCTGCGGGCGGATTCACGAACGCGGATGAGTGGCGAAATTTGGTAGGGATGCACTCCGGAGATATTCACTCCGGAGTTTTTTTTTGTCAAGGAAAACCGATGGAAACCGTGGCGACACAGATAGCGCACTGGGCGACGCTAGCGGGAGTGCTGGCGTTGCTGGGGATGGCGCTGCAGCAGCACAAAGTGTGGGTGCGGCTGAAGGATCGCGTGAATTCGTTGTGGTACCGGCACTGCAGGGATACCGGAGAAAAGTACATTCCACTAGAAAACGGAAATGGGCGCAGCCACTGAGAAGCAGTCGCTGATCCTGGTGGCGAAGCAGATCGCCGGCAGGTTCAATCTTGACCCAGCGCTGGTGTGCGCCATCGTGGAGCAGGAAAGCGGATGGAACCCTTGGGCGATTCGGTACGAGCCAGCGTTTTTTGCGAAGTATGTTGCGCCGCTTTACACGAACAACAAGGTGAACGCGACGGAAGCGTATGCGCGAGGATTTAGTTGGGGACTGATGCAGGTGATGGGCCAGGTGGCGCGGGAAGTAGGATACGCGGAAGCGCATCTTGCGATGCTGTGTAATCCGCCGGACGGCTTAGCGGTGGGCTGTAAAGTGTTGCTGGAGAAAATTGGCAAGGCGCAGGGAGATGTGACGAAAGCGCTGCTGTTGTGGAATGGCGGAGGGAACCCGGTGTATGCCGCGCAGGTGCTGGCGCGGCAGGATAGATATCGATGAGCGAAATCACACTTCCTGTGGTGCGTCACGTACCAACGGCACTCAATGAAAAAGGAATCTCAAGGAGTTGGCTGAGGGTCGGACCGGATCCAGAGAAATTGAAGGAGCTGGGGCCGGGGATTGTGAAGACGCTGAAGGGTTTGGGAGTGGGGTCACTGGAAAGTTCGGATTTGCCGAGAGCCAGCGGGACCGCGACATATTTGGCGGACGAGTTGGGCGTGCCGACGAAGAGCAGTTTTGATTGGCGGACGTGGAACAGCGGAAGCGATGTGAGCGGGAAGAAGGAATCAGAGACCATTCCGATCCGGCAGAAATATATTCGGCATTCGGACACCAAGCCGCGGGGCGGGGAAGAGTTTCAGGAATTCTTAGATCGCGCGGAGCCGGAGCTGAAGCGGGTGATCGCTGAAAATGGAAAGAATCCCGGCGAGCCAAAAGCGCTGGTGCTGCATGGCCATCACATGATGGCGCTGGAAGACATGATGAACGACCGGCCAGTGGACCCGAAGCGGTTGGAAACGCTGGACAAGGATTATCCGCCGGGAAGTGTAAGCGTGCTGCATATTGGGGACGGGGAAGCACGCCTGGAACGAATTCATCCGAAGGGCCAAACGGAAAAACTGTGAGATTCGCGGTGACGGCAGGGATCGCGTTGCTGGCTGGGGCGGGTGTGTGTGCCGAGCCGCCGAAAGTGAAATGCACGGCGGAGCGGCAGGAGTTTGTGGTGTTCGACGCGAAGACGAAAACCGAGAAGGGATACGAGAACTGGCATGTGACCTGCGCGATCAAGAAAGGCGGACAGGAAGTTTACTCGGGGCCGCTGGTGCTGCCTTATCCGGCAACGTTCCGCGATGCGATGGATGCGATCGAGGAGTTCAGGTCGAAGAAGGCGCCAGAGATTTTGAAGGGAAAGAAGTGATTAGTTTGCGCGCAAAGCTCGAGCTGCTCGCGGCCGTGATTCTCTTGGTGGCGGCGGTGCTGGGGTTTCGGACGTGGCTTAGCGAGCATGACCTGCGGATGAGGGCGGAAGCGCAAGCGAAGGCGCAGGAAGCGGTGCAGAGCCAGGCAGCGGCGCAGATTGCGGTGTTAGGGAAGCAGATGGCGGACCGGGATGCGGCTTACCAGGCACAACTCCGATCACTAGACAGTAGATTTTCACAGGCGCAGAGCCCGGATCAGATAGCTCAACTTGTATCGGGGTTGATGGGGTTAAAGCAGCCAATTCAGATAGTGACGCCGGCAGCGACGGCGGCGAATCCGAATCCGCAACCCGTCGCACAAGTGCCTGTAATGGATGCGCCACAGGCGAAAGCCTACATCCAAGAGTGCGAGGCGTGCAAGGCGGAAAGAGCGAAGCTGCAGGCGGACGCTGCGGATCGGGCGAAGCAGGCGGACCTGGCGCAGAAGCAGATTGAGGCGTTGAAGGGCGAAGTGACGACCTGGAAGACGGCTGCGAAGGGCGGCACGGTGCTGCAGAGGCTGGGGCGGGCTGCCAAGTGGGTGGCGATCGGCGCGGGAGCTGGGGCGGCGGCGCTGTGCGGGTCAGGGCATTGCAAGTAAATTCACGGAGGGAAAAATGAAGAAGCTGATTGTGGTTTACGTGGTGTTGGCGGTTGTGGCGTTTTTGTTTTCTGGAGTGGCTGAAGCGGGGGTGGTGCGGACTGGCGCGAAGGTGGTGAGCGCGACGGCGAAGGTGGTGAGCCATCCAGTGCGGCATCCGGTGAAGGACGGCAAAGCGGTGCGCGACGCAGTGAAAAAGGTGGTTTGGTAGAGCTTCGCAGTTTCCAGCCAGAACCCTGCAGCCAGCGTCCGGGACGGACGCCAGCACGGAATCCGTCCCGGATGCCTTCCCCTAGTCCTCTACCGGTGTGCATCGTAACATGTCTTGCTATAATCGAAGCGGCCGGACGAGCGCGGACGATTTGGAGCACTCCTCCCTGTTTTGTAAGCGGGGCGTCATACTCCATGGCGTTTAGGTCGCGTCCGGCCATCCAAAGCATCCACTGTGTTAGAATCCGCGCATGACGGATAAACAGGAGCGAGAGATTCGGTCGAAACTGCTCCTGGAACGCCACGATCTGGTACGAAGAATCGCCCTTGCCGAACGGGAGTATTTTGATGCTGCCGACGGCCTGTATAGCGTCAGCCAGCACATGGTCAAGAATCCGCGAATGTTCACGGCTGAGGATGAGGCGTTTCTTCAAAATGCGCCGGCCCTGGTTCCCGTCATTCACGACTATCTAGAAATGCACAAGCGCCTGGACGACCTGAATCGCGCGCTTGGAGGGGAGTGAGGATGAAACGCAAACTATACCTACCGCCTTCGGAGCACACATTTCCGCCTCCGGTCGAAGTCGTCATTCGGGTGCAGGGTCCTCTGGATGGCGTGCTACTTGAGGAGTTGTCAAGTCCAGCAGGTCGGAAACGAGCCCAGAAAGTGTTTCGCCGCAACGCGGACATTCTGCGGAGTACGCTTTTAATGGGTGTACCCGTAAGGGTCGAGCATGTGAAATCTGCTGCACCACGACACCGGCGCCGCACTTAGAGCATTTCGCGACCAAATACCTCGGCACAAACCACCTCCCGTAAGTCCTTCGTTTTGAATCCTGAAGTCCGCTTTTCCACACTCCCCGAAAAAATCGACGTAAAATAAAGGTGTTGGGATGGCCGGACGGAGCGAACGACTCCTCTCGCCGATTACTCCTCCCGCGTTGCTGTCACCAGCGTGGCGGGCTTGCAACTCGGCAAGCGTAGGTCACCTTTGTCCGGCCATCTCAACGCCATTTTCCACAGCCCCGAAAAAATCTTCAAAATTTATCAAAATTCCTCTTGACAAACTTTCAGCAATTTTGATAACTTGCGCCTATGCCAAAGAGCGACAAAGCTCTCGCGGCGAGAGTCAAGGAATTCAGAATCGTGCGCGAAATGACACAACGCCAAGCAGCTAGCCTTTTCCGTATCAGCATGGCGACGTTTGTTCGGATTGAGCACGGTCTGGGATGCAGTGACCTCGTTCGAGGGAAGCTCGAAAAAATCCTGACGCAGAACCAAGCGGCGGCCTAGTTATGCACAGCCATCCACAGACAGGGAATCCTCGGCGATTTTCAAGTAAACATAATATAACTACCTGTGTTTATAACGACTTACGTAACAAAGTACGTGATTTTTCCGCTTCTGCGAGCCGTTTAACCCAAACAGGCATTCGCCTTCTCTTTGCGGCAACCGCGACGGCGCGGGCTGCTTCTCTCAGCTGCGGCCGTTCTGGCGCATGCGCTTCAATCATTCCTGCGGCGAGTTCTTCCGCCCGCGCGGTCACAAATTCTTCCATCAGCTGGATCAAAGCCTTCCGGAAATTGGCGACGCGGTTGAGCCTGGTCAGCCGGAATTCGGCGATCTGGCCTTTGTTGAGAGTGAGCAGGTACTGCACGACGCGGCGGTCACGTTCGTCTGCGGTGAGTGGGTTACGCATGGCGAGTCCTTCCGACCTGAAAGGCTTTGAGAAGTTTTGCGTTACTTGTGCACGGCTGCAACGGTACGGAAGTACCAGCGAGGCACTGTGATCGAGCGGCACTACTCATTGCGGCGGGCGGCGAAGTTGACCGGGATAAGCCGGCCAACGTTGAAGAAATGGCTGCGCGAGGATTTGGGCGTGGTGCTGCCGCCGATAACGCGAGGCAGCAAAGTGCTGATAAGCGCGAAGGAGCTTGAGTTTGTGATTCGCCGGCGAAGTCTGCGCCTGGCGAGAGGCTGAGGGAGAGAGCGCGGTGAGAGATGGAGAAGCGAACCGGACGGATCGACGTGCCAAAGCAATTGCGCGTCGCGGACGGACTTGGCCGAGCGGTTCGGCGCATTGCGGAACGGGAACGCCGGCCAGTGGGACAGCAAATGGTGGAATTGCTCACGATGGGAGTTGAGCAGTACTTGCGCGAAGGTGGCAAGGAAGATCGCGGACTTTTTAGTCAGGTCTTGTCAGATTCGGTCAGGTTGTAGCAGTTGGAGTCAGAAAAGGTTCAGCCAAAAGAGAGAGGAGCACGACCATGGAGAGGATGTGTGTCTGCGGACACCCTGAAAGCGAGCACGAGAAAGGCAACGGCGGAAGGCTGATCTGTTTTCATGACGACAATCCGGACGATACCAAAACGCCCGTGTGTGGCTGCATGAATTTTCAGGAAGCGGCGAAGACGGAAGCGGTGTCTGCCTGAAATGTGCAGCGCTTGCCAAGGCGATTACGAAGGCGCGGACGTGGTAAGACCGGCGCGGAAGTGGCAGCACAGCCGCAGACCGGTCGTGAACAAGGGAGGATGCAGCGATGAGCGCGACGTCACCAGTGAAGGAATCGATCGAGACGGCGGCGTTGAAAGTTTGGCGTTACCCGATACCGGCGACGCCGCGAACCAAGCCAGATGAAGGGTTCACGGTAAAGATGCCGGCGGGAGCGCTGATTGTGGATGTGCGGCGCGGGTCGCAGAGCGGCGAGATATTCGCCTGGGTCAATCCGCGCATGGCGGAAGAGACGCGGTACTTCGTTGCGGCAAAAACGAATTTTCCGTTGCCGTCTCCGGAGCCGGATTTCGCGAAGATGCTTTATGTGGGCAGCTGGGACGGTTACGGAGAGACCTGGCACCTGTTTGAACTAAAGAAGGAACGCGAGCCCGGAGAAGAGGGATGAACGAGAACCAGAAAAGGTTAGCCGCGGCGCCGGTGGCGGAAGACGACACCGAAACGTTTGTGGGGCCGCCATGGATCCGCGAAGCACGGCAAAGGTTTTTGACTGAAGAGGACCTGGTAAACCAGGCGGAAGCGGATCGGCAGCGTCAGATAACGCAACGCGAAATGCGCGCGGCGCAGATTGCTGGCTGGTGCGTCGCCGGGGTTGCCGCGCTGTTAGGAGTGGTGTTTATCGGCTTGGCGATCTGGTTGGCGCACCAGTGATCGCCGAAGTGAAGTTGCGCGGGAAGCACATTGCAGCGATTGGAGTGAGTTGGTTTTTGTGGGCGTGGTGGGTGGTGAAGTCGGTGAGCAGCGGGATCGGGCAATAGGAGAGAAGCGATGGCGGGAACACAGACAGTGCGCGAGCGGTTGATGACGGACCGTAAGATTCCGGGCAACGGCGTGAATGGTGCGATCACTCACGCGTTTGTTTCTGGCGAGAAGCTGCGCGAGGCGGCGCAGTACGCGAAATCTTCGCGGCTGTGCCTGTTGAACTGGACCAAGCAGGTCTACGCGAACCAGGACAACGTGGACGCAAACACGGAGCATGTGGAGGAAGTGTTGGGACTTGCGCGGCAGTTTGAGAATTTGCGGATGCGACTGGAAGCGAAAGCGAGCGTCTTTGGAGCTTAAGAGTTTCGGTTCGGCGATACGAAAGATTCCCTGGCGAGGGCTACTTAGATCGTTCGGGCCGAATATATCTGGGCGGCAGGGGCTGCGTTTCAGCGGTTGAGTGAAGCCGCTAGAAACGCGCAAGTCCCGCAATCTTAGGTCGCGCCTATGACGCGGAACCTCTGCCAACCAGTGAACTGCAGGCGGGAAGAAAAAGCAAGAGCGGTGAAGAGGCGGCTGTGGAAAGTCAGTTGGAGTTTAGTTGGGAGGAAAAAGCGATGTTAACAGCGGAACAGTTGGCGGAAGCGAAACAAACGTTGGCGGCGGCAGCGCAGGCGAATGGGAATTCACCTGCTGGGTGGGCGCCGGCGGCACCACCAGCACCGATCGCAGCGGCGAGCTCCTGGGCGCAACCGGCGGCCGTGGCAGCACCGGGTCCGGAGAAAGTGTTGGTGCCGATGAAGCTGCAGGCGCCAGGCGGAGGAACGCTGCGGATTTATTTCCAGTTTCCGGGAGAGATGGCGGCGAATCCGCAGGCGTTGATGGCGGCGATCGGGCAGCTGGCGGGAATGGGGTTGCCGATCGATGTGTACGTGCCGAAGCAGAACGGATTCGGCGGCGGCGGCTATAACCGCAACGGCGGCGGTGGAGGTGGTTGGGGCAACCGCGGCTGGTAAGGGATCCCACAAAAAGAAAGGCGGGCGTCGGATTAAGTCTTCCAACGGGTCAGTAGTCAGTTGCAGTTCCGTACTTCCGTTAAGCCGTGAAGTTCGCAGTTAAGCCGGTGGATTCGGATGCGGAGACTGATGAAGGGAAAGTGACTGCGGGAAGGACGCCCGCCGACGGATTTCTGTTTGGAGCAGGAAACGGGAAAACAAGAATGGGCCTATACAACTTTCAAAAAAGGTTTGTGCCGTTCATTCTCGACGGCCGCAAAACTCACACGATTCGCGCGACGCGAATGAATCCGGATAAGCCGGGCAACATGCTGCATTTGTACACAGGACTGAGGCTGCGAAGAGTTAAAGGGAAGTCGCAGGCGAAGTTGTTGATGCGAGTGCCGTGCGTGAAAGTAGAAGAAATAAGAATCACGCAACCGACGCCAGTAGCTGAACAGAAATTACCGCACCAGCTGACAATCGTGGAAATAGATGGGAACGCACTAGACCGAGCGGAGTTGGAAGAACTGGCGAAGCGTGACGGATTCTGTGATTTCGCAGACATGATGAGTTTCTGGAAGGGGCGACTGCCATTTGAAGGGCAGATTATCCACTGGAAAAGGAGATAGGTATGGCGACACAAGTGGCAACACCGCAAGCGGCAGCGTGGGGCGCGATGGCGCGGACGGGATACGGGTACGCGGTGATCGACATTGAGACTGCGAACGCGCCGGAAGAGGAAGTGAAAGCGTGGTTCAACTCGACCTGGAAAGCGCCGGGCAACTACAAAGACCCGAAAAAGATTGCCGAGGCGCGGGAAAAGGCCTGGGAGAGTTGCCAGGAGAAGGCGGCGTTGCTGCCTAGCGCGCCAGTGATTGCGATCGGCATCAAGAGCGAGACCGAACTGCGGTGTTTCCACTGCATGTGGGAGCACGAACCGTTAATCCGGCTGAACGGATGTGTGCAAGGGTTTGCGGATGAAGCGACGATGTTGCAGGCGCTGGGTTCGCTGTTCGTGCAGAAAGTGGACGCGGAAACGATTTTGGCGGGATTCAACACCAAGAATTTCGACTTTCCGCGAATTCGATTGAAGATGGCGCGGCTGAAGATGGCGATTCCGCAAGCGTTGCTGAATCGCGAGCAGCCAGTGTTCGACAACATGCAGGAGTACTGCTACCGATTCAGCGGCGAGCGGGACATCATGGCCAGCTGCCCGGAAGTGAGCGTGGCGCTGGGCATCAAGCCGCATGAAGTGAGCGGAGCGGTAGTGCCGCAGTTGTACGAAGCGCGCGAGTACGAAGCCGTAGTGGATAAGGTGCTGCTCGACGTACTGGAAGAAGAGCAGCAGTTTTTGCGGATGACCGCGACGGCGGGATGAGTTTTTCCCTCTCGGGGAAAAAGCTGGCCGGTCAATCTTCGGTTTACTCAGGGTTTGCAAGTACAAACCCTGAAACCGGGGCAGACCGGCCAGAAAGGAGCGGAGGCGGTGGAGGGCTGTGAGTCAGCGCGAAAGACCACCGCCTCTGAATATCGTGGCTGAGCACTATCCGCGGGGACAGGTGGAATGTGAAGCGTGGTGCGCACGGTGCCGCAAGATAACGTTGCATCGGGTGGACCATCCAACACCGCCGGCGAAGGGTGGAGGAAGAGTGGGGCCGTGCATTGATGCGGGGCATCCGGCGTTGTCGCCGTACACCAAAGAGGAGTTGCGAAGAATGAAGAAGCGCGAAGAAGAAGCGCGGAATCCGAGGCTGTTTTGACCTTAGAAGATGCGATAAAGCGGTCTGATTGCTCGATGGCTGAAAACCGGAGCGCGCGAACGATAAATCGGCCTATCGCGATGGAAGTACGTCCGGGAGAATTCCGGATCGTGAAGAGCTTCACGGACCAGACAGTGGTGCGAAGACTGAGAGCGTACGAGGTCGGGAGCATTTTCTGGCATCCGCTTAGTCGTGGGGAAATATAGAGGCTGTTTTGAAAGAGGGCTGGACATTGGAGCAGGACGAGGAGTTGCGAAGAATGAAGCGGCGCGAAGACGAAGCGCGGAATCCGAGGCTGTTTTGATTCATGGCTCACTCTTTTCAGGAATTGGCGGTTTCGATCTTGGCTTTCAGAGAGCGGGAATCGAAACAGTATGGCAGGTCGAACTTGATCCATATTGCCGACGAGTGCTTGCGCGCCATTTCCCAAGAGCCTTCCGATTCTCGGACATCAGAAAAGTTTG
>DATGEY010000037.1:0-73894 GCA_035309625.1 Candidatus Acidiferrum sp. | reverse complement strand
GAGGCTGGACCCGTTTCAGTTGGGCCACGTCATCGAGCGCCAGTTGCGGCAGATTGCCAAGCGGGCCAATCGGCGTTGGAGCCCGAAGGAGCATGTAGAGGCAGGAAAACAAACCGCGCGCCTGCCCAGGGCCAAAGGCTGTGGCAAAGACGGGCAGAAACCGCCCTTGGAAATCAAAACCCGATTTCCACTTTCCCACAGCCGCAACAACAACAAACCTTCGGTTACATTTCAAATGTCCCGACTACACAACCTATGGTTACATTCTTAAACGGCTTGACGCGAGGGTGAAGATGCCGCGGCTGTCATGGCGGCAAGCAGGTTCGGCACCAAATCAACCTCAGAGGATAAGGCAGACAGACTGGGGCCGCTGAGGAGCGCAGAGGAAATTGCGCGGAGGCACTAGCTGCGGTGCTGGGCCCACCAGGTGCGCCAAGCGGAAGCGTCTGCGGCGATCGCGGCACCGGTAATGTCCCTCAAAGACTGGAAGACCCAGCCGCGGGTGGCGTCGTCGAGGGTCATATCGTCCGTCATCTTAAGGAGTTGGGGGACGGCGCGCAGGCGCTGTTCGCGGGTAAGCATGCCCGATTGGGACAGGCCGCAGCCGCCGCGCTCGCGCACCAGGGGGGAGGGATCATTGCGTAGGGCTTCGAGCAGGGGTGCGATAGTTTCGTCGGTACCGAGCATGGACAGCCCCTCGATGGCCCAATAGCGGGTTTGCTCGTCGGGATCACGCCGGTGGTCCATCAGGGTGACAAAGGCGCGGCGCGTTTCGACGCCGCGATTGCCCAACACGCCCAGCATCCACAGCGCCCAGGGGCGCGCCGCAGGCTCTTTGCGGATGCGCTCGATAAGATTTTCGACGCTTTCGGGCCGCTTGGGCAGGTTGTAGGCGGCCAGCTCGATTTCAAGGGCAGCGCCACGCACCTTCAAATCATTGGAATTCAGCGCGGTGGTAAGCAGGCTGGAGAGGGAGCCTTGTAACTCTAACTGGCCAAACCAGTTATCGGTGTACTTGGCGATCAGATCTAACGCCCCATCGTAATGATTGACCGCTTGTTCCAGCAGCCGCTCGGCTTGTTGCTGAGCGGGCAAGTTGGCGATTTCTTCGATTTCGCGATCGGAAAGCTTGGCCGGGGAAGCCTGTTGCTCCTGGCTCCGTAACTCCATCCTGAGGGTGAACTCACTCCACGCCGCGCGAATAGGCGCGGGAACCGCAGCGGCGCAGAAGACCAGCAGTAGCACGAAACTGAGGATGACCATGACGCTCTTCGCGCCTCGCGGCTCCGCCAGGCTGGCGACGGAATTGGATATGGGCTGGCTGGTCATCAGGTTCCGCTCCCTTTCGAGGGTAAGTACCTGATTCGCCACCAACAATAGTACGCAGGGACAGGCGTGCTCGCAGGGTAACGGGCTAAGGTATAATTTGGATGAGGGGCACTTTCACTACTAAATGACTGAGGATAACAGAGCGGTGCGGGCGGCCGCCGCCGTGCGGGCTCGGAGGAGCCTGCGGTTCCTGCGCACGCGCCTGCGAGAATTGCGGATGATCGGCAAGGCTTTGGCCTCCACCAGGCATCCCATCCTGGTGCACATCATCCCTAACCGGCGCTGCAACCTGGCATGCACCTACTGCAATGAATTTGACGATTTCTCGAAGCCCGTTCCGCTGGCGGAGATGAAGAGCCGGCTGGATATATTGGCCGGGATGGGCACTTCGATTATTACGATCAGCGGCGGCGAGCCGCTGATGCATCCGGAGATTGATGAGGTTATCCGGCACATCCGGCGGCACGGCATGATTGCCGGAATGATTACGAATGGCTTTCTGCTGGACAAGAAGACCATCGACAAGTTGAACGCTGCGGGGCTGGAACACCTGCAAATCAGCATCGACAACGCGGTGCCGGACGAGGTTTCGCTGAAGAGTTTGAAGACGCTCGACACCCGGCTGGAATGGCTGGCGCAGTATGCGGTGTTCCAGGTGAATATTAATTCGGTGCTGGGCAGCGGGGTGAAGAATCCGGAAGATGCGCTGAAAATCGCGCACCGCGCGGTGGAGCTGGGATTCACCAGCACGGTGGGAATCATTCACGATCACAACGGGCAGCTCAAGCCATTGGAACCGCGCGAGAGGGAAATTTTCGAAGAGATCATGACCTTGGGGAAGCGCTCGTTTTCCCGGTTTAACGAGTTTCAACACAATGTGGCGCGCGGCAAGGAGCACAATTGGCGCTGCCGGTCGGGCTCGCGCTATCTCTATATCTGCGAGGATGGATTGGTGCACTGGTGCTCGCAGCAGCGGGGCTATCCGGGGATTCCACTGACGCAGTACACTCCGGAAATGCGGCGGCACGAATATTTCACGGACAAATTCTGCGGGCCGCGCTGCACGGTGTCTTGCGTGCAGCAAGTGGGAATCCTGGACAATTGGCGCGACCCGCAAACGCGCAAGCCGAAGCCGAAGGCTCCGGCGGCGGTTCCCGCGCAACTGGTGCAAATCGGCACGGTACGCGGCGACAATTAAGCGGCATTCTCGCTTTGTGAGAGTGCGGTGTTAGCTTTCCTGTATTCCCTTTCCATGCACACGAGGCCCGCCAGACGATTGACGGCGAACCTTAGGTTCACAAAAATGTGAACATGGCAACTGCGGCGATTGAAATCGAAAATCTGAGCAAGGATTATCCCTTCGGCTTTCTGCACCTGAAAAGGAAAACCTCGCTCGAAGGGTTGAGTATGCGGGTCGAGGACGGGGAAGTGTTCGGGTTCCTCGGACCCAACGGCGCCGGCAAATCGACCACCATCAAATTACTGGTGGGGCTGATTTTCCCTACCGCGGGCACGGCGCGCATTCTGGGACGATCCATCAACGACATTTCCATGCACGCGGATATCGGGTACCTGCCGGAGCAGCCATATTTTTACGACTATCTGACGGCGGCGGAGCTGCTCGATTATTTCGCCCGAATCCACGACTTGCCGGAACAAGAACGCAAGACGCGCGTCGACCTAATGCTGAAGAAAGTGGGGCTGGAGACCGCGCGGAAAATACAGTTGCGCAAATATTCGAAGGGGATGTTGCAGCGAGTGGGATTGGCGCAGGCCATCCTGCATGATCCGAAAGTGGTGATTCTGGATGAGCCGATGTCCGGCCTGGACCCGGTGGGACGCCGCGAAGTGCGCGACATTATCCTGGAGCTGAAGAAAGCGGGAAAGACGGTGCTGTTTTCCACTCACATTTTGTCGGACGCGGAAATGCTTTGCGATCGCGTTGGAGTGATTGTGGGCGGCAAACTGCGGGGCGTGGGCGCTCCGGACGAAATCGTGGGAATGAAAGCGCAGGGTATGGAGATTTTGTTTGAATACGCGGGAACTGACGCCAGCTTGAAGCCCTTGCTCAGCAAGACCACCCAAACAGGCCGGCGTTACCACTTGCAGATTCCGGAAGCGGAACTATACGCAACGTTGCAACAACTGGGCGTCGCGGGGGCCAACATTTTGTCGGTGACACAAGTGAAGGCCACGCTGGAAGAATATTTCATGCACCTGGTGGAAGCAGACCGCGCGCAGGCGCCGGCGGTGGAGGTGAGCGGAAAGTGAGGCGGGCATGGGTGGTGGCGCTGAACACGTTTCGCGAAGCGGTACGCGATCGCGTGCTGTACAACCTGGTATTCTTCGCGCTGGCCATGATTGCGGCGTCAATTCTGGTGGGACAGGTGTCCATCGGAATCGAAGAGATGGTCATCGTGAGCCTGGGGTTGAGCGCGATTTCCGTCATCGGGCTGCTGATCGCGGTGTTCATTGGCGTGGGGCTGGTGTCCAAGGAAATGGACAAGCGGACGTTGTATGCGCTGCTGGCTAAACCGGTCCGGCGATGGGAATTCTTGGTAGGGAAATTCGGCGGACTGGTTTTGACGTTAACGGTCAATACGGCGGCCATGGCGATTGGGCTCTTTCTGGCGTTGAAACTAGTGAAGACAAGCGGCGAGGCTTTAGAGGGACCGGTGCTGGTAGCGGTGTACTTCATTTTGCTGAAGCTGGCGTTGGTGGTGGCCCTGGCGCTATTGTTTTCGTGCTTCACCACGCCGCTGCTCTCCATCTTATACACGGTGGGCCTGTATATCGCGGGACTGTTCGTCACGGAAATGCGCACGCTGCAGAGCGACCGGATGTCGCAGGCGCTGCGGGTAGCGTTTCGCTGGCTTTCGTATCTGTTGCCAAACTTTGAGAATTTTGACGTGATGGGCGCGGCGGCGCACGGGCGCGCGATACCGGGAATGTTGATTGCGCAGAATACCGCCTACGCAGTGCTCTATTGCGCGATCGTGCTGACGGCGGCGGCGGCTATCTTCACACGGCGAAACTTGAAATGATTTCCGGCGCTTCACGCGTGCTGTTATTTGCCGCGCTGCTGCCGGGATTCGCCGGTGTGTGGCGCTTGCAAAAAACCATCGACCCCGAACGGGCGGCGATGTACCAAGAGCAAGATGACCTGGTGTTGCGATCCGGGCCGCTACTAAAAGCCATGAGCCTGGAATATGCGCCGCTGATCGCCGACCTATACTGGACGCGAGCGGTCCAGTATTACGGGAACAAGCACGCCAGCGAGCAGACCAATATCGAGTTGCTGTGGCCGCTTTTGGATGTGACCACCAGCCTTGATCCGCACCTGATCGTGGCCTATCGATTCGGCTCGATGTTCCTCAGCCAGCAACCGCCAAGCGGAGCGGGAAAGCCGGAGCTGGCGGTGCAACTGCTGCAAAGGGGAATTGGGGCGAACCCGGAGTATTGGCGCTTTTACGAGGATTTGGGTTTTGTCTATTACTTCGAGCTGAAGGACTACCACAAGGCTGCCGAAGCGTTTCTGGAAGGCAGCAAGAAGCCAGGGGCGCTGATCTGGATGAAAACGTTTGCCGCCAGGATCAGCGAAAAAGGCGAGACGCTGGAGACTTCGGTGATGCTGTGGAGCGAGATTTACAATTCCACCAGCGACCCCACGATCAAACAAAACGCGAAAATACATTTGCAATTGCTGCACGCGCAGGCCGATTGCACGGAACTGAATCAGCTGGCGTCCGAATATGAAAAACGTAATGGCCGGCATCCCAGGAATATGCGCGAGATGATCAATGCCGGACTTCTGCCGGGGCCTGCGGTAGACCCGGCAGGCTACGCGTATTCGTTCGACGCCGAAGGAAAAGCGCACATCAATGCGGCGAGCCCGCTGTTCAAAGAACAGGCCCGCAATCAAAAGACCCCATAGACACCCACGCGTCCGGCTCAGAAAAGCCATCCTGCTTCGCCTGGAACGACAATTTCCCGTGTGGGAAGAACTACTCGCTTACGCAGAGGAGCGTCATCTGTGGATCGATGATGATTTTATGCGGTTCCCTCTGGGTGATGAAATGAAAGGGAGTTTCCGGGCCGGCCGCGAGCACCACGCCCAGTTGCGTGGATTGGCCGGCTGCCTGGGCGTAAAGGGGAACCGGCGCGATAAACGAACGAGGGACACTGCCCTGGAAGATTTTTCCGCGAACCAAAAAGCCTTTATCGGTGTGGTGCACGGAAAATTCCACGCGATAGTGCGGGACGCCGGTACCGCGTACCCAGTCCTCGAAAAACCAGTCCATGGAACGGCCGCCATCGAGATCCATGGCCGGAGTCATTACCGCTTCGATTTCACGCTGCAGGTCGGCGCTGGAAAGCGCGCGATAAGCATACTTGCCGGCCAAGGTGTGGAGCAAAGCGATAAAACGGGCGTCAGGATTCCTGGCTCCGGGCTGGCGGAGCATTTCGCGCAACATGTGAATCACCCAGGAGCCTTTGGCATAGATGACCTGCTCAAACCCTTCTGGCGATTTGGAAGAGGTCAAGCGGGTGCCCAAATCCAGAGAGCCAATGTCCGCCGGCGGTATTTCCTCACCAGGTAATTTCTCGACCAGGCGGCGGCGGTAGCGGGTGAGCCAAATTCGCAGCGAATGATTGGGACTCCGCTGGGTGTCGGCAAACAACAAGGCCAGATAATTGGCGATGGCTTCGTCGATCCACTGGTCGCGATAAGCGCTCCACCCAACCACGTTGCCCCACCATTGGTGTGCGACCTCGTGAAACGGAACCAGTTCGGTGAAATGTTCCCGTCCACTTTCCGAAAGTCCGGCACGCTGCTGCGCCGCCGGCGGAAGGAAGGAAAGGGTGGAGATGTACAAGAGCCCGGGCCAGCCCTGCCCGAAGGTCCCGGGGATCTGCGAGACGCCAAGCTTCTGAAAGGGAAAAGGACCGCTGTAATTTTCGTAGAAACGAATGGAGGAGTCGATATCGCGCCCAAGCTGTCTCAATGCATCGGCAGGGCTGGGCGCCGAGGGAGTGATGTCCAGCCTATTGGCGCCGGTCTGACCTTCGGCGCCGAACGTTGGCATGCGCGGAGTGTCAAAGGTAGGAGCGGTCAAGCGACTGTTTAGCGCTTGCTCCAGGACGCGATTGGCGTACACATCGACCGAATGGGTACCGGCTGCCAGGGACGCGAAGGCGTAGTCCCCTAGATTAAAACCGGCTACGGAGGCGGGCTTCTCCGTGCGCCAGTGGCCTACGCGGTAATCGCCGTCTTCACGCTCGTCGAGCTTGGATCCAGTAGCAACCAGGCGAAGCCGGCGCGGCCAGCGCATGGTGAGGTCGTAATCGGCAAAATCGGCGCCATCGCCGAAATGCGGGTACCAGCTTTCCCGCGCGCTCACGTAAAACACGCCGTTTCCGGCGTCTTCAATAACGTTGCCTCGATAGCGGAAATGCAGGGTGAACTCCGTGCCGCGCTGGGGAGGGGAGGGCAACACGACATAGAGAAAATCGTTACCGCGCGTATTCCGCTCCCGCAAGCTCATCCCCTCGTTTTGGAAAAAGGTGAGCGTTTCCCCGCGCTCACCGGTGACTTCATCGACGTTGAGCAGATGCGAAAGCTGCAACGCCAGCACTGGTTGATCGCCGGTTTCCGCGCGAAAGCGCACATCGGTTTTAGCGTCCAGCGAAGCGTTGGCCGCAATGGAGGTGTCGATGGAATAGCGCAGGGCGTGAAAAGGCACGATGGACGCGGCGATTTCAGGAACGTTGTAGGACGCCCACACGTCATAATAGGTTCGTCCCGCATTTTTTTTGGACTGACCGAGGAGCACCGACTCGCGGCGTAATGGATCGAGAATGACGTCGAACGGCCCGGTGCTAACCCCTTCGAGGGCGCCAAAGAAATAGGGCCTGTGGGTCTGAGAGAGCGAATCGATCAGGATACGCAGGGCCTGGCCGGAATTCAGCGTGCTGAGCAGGGTATCCCAGTTAGTGGCAAACGCGGAATCCTGCCGTGGCGAAAGTTGGCGCGACTGCAACTGCCGCAGGAGTTCGGCGGCCGTGTCATCGGTGAAACGCAAGCAAGCGGAAGTAAAGTCCTGGTCCAGCACCGGCGCGCCCAGGAAGTGCGCCATCTGCTGCTTTTCGACGGGATCGCGGGGAGCCGCCAGTACGTGTCCGCGCCCGATGAACACCACGCCTGTAGGGCGACCGTCGAACAATTGCAGAAAAGCCAACTTGCCTTGATCAAACGACAGTTCCACATCGCCGCGACGGAGTTCCATCCGGCTTGCGGAATCGATTTCGTAGATAGTGGTGGGATCTACGCGGAGGGCAAGGAGTCGATCGTAGACTTCGCGCGCGGTTTTGCCGGCGGACCAGACCTCGGCGGCAAATAAGAAACTGCAAAGCCCGAGGAAAGCGACCCGGCACCGCATGACTGAGTGTAGTCACTTTCGGCATGGAGCGACAAGGAGACAGTTAGCGGCGCTCGGAGGGCGAGCCTAGAATAGAAGGATGCGGCGTCTTCTCTTGGTGACGGCTGGATTGACATTGCTCTTCGCAACGGAGGGGCACGCAGACACCATCGTGCTGAAAAATGGGCGGCGCATCGTAGCCCTCGGCGTGGCCATGGAGGGCGACAAGGTGCGCTATCTGACGGCGGCCGGGGAGCTGGTGCTGCCGAAATCGATGGTGGACCACGTTGAGAAGAGTGACGGCCCGCAGATGCCGGGCACGCCTTCGCCAGGCGCCGCGAATCTGGCCATCACCCCGCCTAGCCTGGAACCGAATAGCGAGAATGCCGCTGCGGAGCGCGAAGCGGTGCACGACGGGGTGGTGGACCGCAACTTCCTGGCTAACATGGCCAGCGCGGCACGCTCTGGCGGTCCGGAAGCGAATGAAAAGGCCGCGTTCGCTTATCATGCCGCGGCACAGCTGGAATTGCTGCGCGGCGACACCGACCACGCGCTGGCCGACGAGCGTACCGGTCTGACTTTCGCTCCCGAAAATCCGCTCATGCTGCTCAACGTCGCCTACCTGCACCTGCGACGCAGCGAATTTAAGCAAGCGCTGGACTATCTGGAACGCGCGCAACGCCTCGCTCCGGACAATCCCGATGTGCCGAAGCTGGCCGGCTGGGCGTATTACGGCATGAACAAGCTGCGCGAAGCCGTATCGGAATGGCAACGGGCGCTGGCGTTTCGACCGGATGCAGAAGTGCAAGCGGCGCTGGACAAAGCCCGGCGCGACCAGCTCGAGGAAGAAAATTACAGGGAAAACGAGAGCAGTCATTTTACGCTGCGTTACAGCGGCGATGCCGAGCCGGGGTTGGCCCACGAGGTCCTGCGCGCCCTGGAAATGCATTTTGCCGCCATCGAGTCGGAGCTGAGCTATACCCCGCCCGAGCCGATCAACGTGATTCTGTACACCCGCCAGGCCTTCGCCGACATTACACGCGCTCCGGCCTGGGCCGGCGCGCTGAATGACGGGCGCATTCGCGTTCCGGTGCAAGGATTGCAGGCGTTGACCCCGGACCTGTCTCGCGTGCTGAAGCATGAGTTGACCCATAGTTTCATCCGGCAAAAGACCGGCGGGCGGGCGCCGACCTGGATCCAGGAGGGCCTGGCGCAGTGGATGGAGGGAAAGCGAAGCGATATGAACGCCGCGCCGCTGCTGCAAAGCTACGACCAGAAACAAGCCAGGCCACTGGGGGAACTGGAAAGCCCGTGGATTCAAATGCCGGCGGATCAAGCGGCGTTTGCCTATGCGTGGGCGCTGGCGAATATCGAATACATCGTGCGTGTAGATGGCATGTCAGACATGAATCGCATTCTGGACCATATCGCTGCGGGGGATGCCACGGAGACGGCGCTCCGCGAGGTATTGCACAGCGACTATGAGGATCTGATGCAGGAAACAGCGCAGTATCTGCGCAAGACGTATTGAAGACGTAGGCCCGCTTTCGTGCGGATTGTTCGGAACCTAGCTTGCGCTTAACAACGCGGCCAGAAGCGCGGCGCGCTCCGGCATCGTTCTCACCCTGACATGCTCGTGCGCGGAATGCGCGCCGTCGCCCACAGCGCCCAAACCGTCCAAGGTAGGTATTCCCAAAGCGGCGGTGAGATTGCCGTCGGAGCCGCCGCCCGCCACGCATTCGCCCACCGGCAATCCCATTTGCGCGGCCAACGACTGTGCACGAGAGAAGAGGGCGGCGCTGACTTTGCGTTCCATGGGAGCACGATTGAAGCCGCCGTGAACCTCCAGGCGTGCTCCACGCGCGGCGGGGCGCAAGGCGCGCAGGCGCTTCTCCAGCCGGCGCATGTCCGCCAGGCGCAACGCGCGCAGGTCGATCATCGCGCTGGCGCGTTCGGCAATAACATTGACCCGCGTGCCGCCTTCCACCATGTCCGCGTTTACACTGATGCCGCGGTTCGGGTCGTTCCATTTCTCCAATCGCGCGATCTGGCGCGCCAATTCGTGCACGGCGTTGACTCCCTCTTGCGGCGCGAGCCCGGCATGCGAGGCACGGCCGTGCACGATAATTTCCGCTTCGCCCACGCCTTTGCGCGCGGTCTTCAGCAAGCCGCGTGGGCCCAGCGAAGGCTCCAGCACAAAAACGGCGTCGCTCCGGCGCGCTTCCGTTTCTATCAGCTTGCGGGAGGTTTCGCTGCCGATCTCTTCGTCGGAGGTCCACAGAAAGACGATGCGTTTGCCAGCCGGCGCTTCGCTTTGCCGCAAAGCATCGAGCGCGAACAGCGCCTGCACGATGCCGGCTTTCATGTCGAAGGTGCCGGGACCGAACGCTTTGCCGGCAGTGACGCGAAACGGCATGGTGGCAAGTGTCCCGCTGGCGTACACGGTGTCATAGTGGCCGAGAACCAGAAGCTGTCCGGCTGCGCGGCTCCTTGCGGGCTGCCACGTAATGCGCAGATGATCGCCGCGATGTTGTTGCGCGAACCGCTGGACGCGCGCGCCATGCTTGCGCCACTCGCCGGCAACAATGCCGCAGCAGCGGTCGGCGATCGATTTTTCGAGGCTCGGAGACTCGGCCACGACAAATGTTCGCAGCACCGCAAGCATCTGTGGCAAACGCGGCTTTAGCCATCGCAACAGCACCGCGGGAGAGCTCGCTTCCTTCATCGCGGCAGCCATGCTAACAGTGCTGTGCGGCCAGCGCAAAGACTGGCCAGCAACGGCCCCGGTTCGCATATAATTGTAGGTTTGCCGGAGAATGCAGGGGGCCGCAAGTGTGTGCGGCTACGGGAGCGCCGATGATACTGGACGTGACGGAGATACAGAAGATTTTGCCGCATCGCTATCCGTTCTTGTTCGTGGACGCCATCGTGGAAATGGAGCGGCTGAAGCGGGTGGTGGGCATCAAGAACGTTACAATAAATGAATCCCATTTTCAGGGCCATTTCCCGGGCAAGCCCATTATGCCGGGAGTGCTGATCATCGAAGCCATGGCGCAGACCGGCGGCCTGTTGCTGCTGCAAGAAGTTCCCGATCGCGAAAACAAGCTGCTGTACTTTGTGGCGGTGGACGGCGCGCGGTTTCGGCGGCCGGTGGTCCCCGGCGATCAGTTGAAGCTGGAAATTAAAGTGGTTTCCTGGCGCGGTGATTTCTGCAAGTTGGACGGACGGGCAACGGTCGATGGCCAACTGGCGGCGGAAGCGACGCTGATGTGCAAAATGGTGGATCGCGAAATGCCCGTCAAGGCGGAAGACGCGGCGAAATGAGCGCGCCAGAAATTCATCCGCAGGCGGCAGTCGCGGCGAGTGCGAAGTTGGGCGCGGGCGTGCGCGTGGGTGCGTACGCGATTGTCGGGGAAGATGTCGAAATGGGCGAGGGTTGCGTGCTGCATGCTCACGCCGTGGTGCACGGGCCCTGTAAAGTCGGACGCGACAACATCTTTTATCCGTTTTGCGTGGTGGGCGGCGATCCGCAGGATTTGCGCTTTCGCGGCGAGCGGACACAACTCACCGTCGGCGACGGCAATACGTTTCGCGAATACGTGACCATCAGCCGCGGCACGGTGGGCGGCGGCGGAAAAACCACGCTGGGCAGCGGCAGCTTGTTTCTGGCGTCCTCCCACGTGGGCCACGATTGCCACGTGGGGAACAACGTTTTATTTGTGAACGGGGCGACGCTCGCCGGACATGTCACCGTTGAGGATTACGCTACCATTGGCTTTCAATCTCCGGTGCATCAATTTTGTCGGGTAGGTCGCTATGCCTATATCGGCGCTTCCACGGTAATCACCCAGGATGTGCTTCCGTTTTCGCGCGTGGTGACCGATCGGGAAACCAGGAATTACGGCGTCAACACCATCGGTCTGGAACGCAAAGGCTTTTCCGACGAGCGCCTGAAGTCTCTGGGCCGCGCGTTTCGCCTGCTGTTACGCTCGAAGATGAATACCACCCAAGCCCTCGCGGAAATGCGCAAATCGTTGGGCGAGTCGGAAGACGTCCAAGAACTCATTCGCTTTATTGAGGCGGCCGAACGCGGAATTGTGAAGTAATCCCGATCCGTATTCATGAACAACATGCAAACCAGCACGGCAGGGTGGGGCCTGATCGCAGGCAACGGGCGATTCCCGTTTCTGGTGCTGGAAGGCGCGCGAAGCCAGGGTATCGAGATGGCCGTGATCGCGCTGAAAGAAGAAGCCGCTCCGGAGCTGGAGCAGTCCGCGAAACGGCTGCATTGGGTCAGTCTCGGGGAATTGAGCAAAGCGATCGACCTCATGCATCAGGAAGGCGTGACGCAAGCAGTGATGGCCGGGCAAGTGAAGCACAACAAAATCTTCAGCACCATCCGCCCGGACTGGAAGCTGGCCAGGTTGCTCTTTGCGTTGCCGCGTAAAAATACGGATGCGTTGATCGGCGCGGTGGCCCGCGTCCTGGAGGGCGAGGGCATTCGGCTGGTGGACTCGACCCTGTTTTTGAAACCGCTCGTCCCAGAAGCGGGAGTTCTTACGCGGCGCGCGCCGGACGCGCGTGAGGCGGCCGATATCGCTTACGGCCTGGGCGTCGCAAGGCAAATTTCCAGCATGGATATCGGGCAAACCGTGGTGGTTGCCGATCGCGCCTGCGTGGCCGTGGAAGCCATGGAAGGCACCGACGAAACCATCGCGCGCGCCGCACGAATCGCCGATGGAAAACCTCTGGTAGTGGTGAAGGTCAGCAAGCCTGGGCAAGACATGCGCTTCGATGTACCCGTGATTGGCTTGCCTACCATCGAACAAATGAAGATGGCGCAAGCCACGGCTCTGGCGGTGGACGCCGGACGAACCTTGCTGTTCGATCGCACACAATTGATTGAGTTGGCGGACGGGGCGGGCATCGCCTTGCAGGCGTTTGCTCCAGTGCCCGCGGAACGAAAAGAGACTTTGGAAGAAAGGAACAGCGGATGACTGCGGCCACGCAAACGGGAAAGATTCGCGTCGCCGTAGTCGGAACGGGGGAATTCGGGAGGAATCACGCGCGCGTTTACCGGGAAATTCACGATGCGGAACTGGTCGGCGTTTTCGACAAAAATGCCGATCGCGCGCAGGCTGCCGCCACCGAATTCCGGACCCATGCTTTCACCTCTCTCGACGAGTTGCGCGGACGAGCCGATGCCGTCAGCGTGGCCGTGCCCACCGCCGAACACGCTGCCATCGGTTGCCGGTTGATGGCCATGGGCCTCGATGTTTTGGTCGAAAAACCGATGGCGAAGAGCCTGGCGGAGGCCGACGCACTGCTGGATGCCGCTAAGCAGCATCAGCGTCTGTTGCAGGTCGGCCACGTGGAACGATTCAACCCGGCCGTGCTGGCCGTCGAACCGATTCTGAATGACCCGCTTTTTTTTGAGGTGCACCGGCTGGGCGTGTTCACCCCGCGCAGCCTGGATGTCGACGTGATATTCGACCTGATGATCCACGACCTGGATATTCTGCTGGCGCTGGTGAAGCAGCCGGTCACCGAAGTAAAGGCCGTCGGAATTCCGGTGCTTACAGACAAAGTGGATATCGCCCACGCGCGACTGGAGTTCGCGGGAGGCGCGGTCGCTAACGTAACGGCCAGCCGCGTTTCTACCGAGCGGGTGCGCAAAGTGCGGTTCTTCCAGCAGCACGAATACATCTCGCTTGATTACGCGCGGCGCGATGCCTTGCGCGTGGCCGTGAAGAAGGCCGGGCCGCAACCGGAATTTGCCTTCGAAAAACTGACAGCACCCACGGTGGAACCGCTGCGGGCCGAGCTGGAATCGTTTACCCAAGCGGTGCGCACCCGCACCGAACCGCGCGTCAATGGCCTCGCCGGCCTCGCCGCGCTCGAACTGGCCGCTCGAGTAATGGCAAGCATCCAGGAACACGGAGAGCGCGTCCAACTCGTAGCGTTCGCCGCGGCACAGAAAACGGAAAAATGATCCCTCGCTTCCTGGTTCCCATGAATGCCCGTCCGCCTGCCGCGGACACTCCCACCACGCGGCGGCGCCCTTCTACACTGGATGAGCGCACGCTGGTTCCCGCGATGCTGCCCATTGTTCCGCTGGACGGCCGCACCAATATTCCCTCGTCTCTGCCGCTGGAGTCGATTGCCGCGCGCACGGTCGTCCCGCGCGGACTGAAGCGCGAAGACTTTGCCATCGAGGAACCCAGCCATCTGCCGTTGCAGCCGACCGATATGGACGAGCGCGTGACCGTTCCGCAGGGCGCCGCTCCTCCAGAAATCATTGCCCCCTCGGAAAATATTATCCCGGCCGAAATCGTCGAACCCGATATTTTCCTTACCGGGAACGTCAACCTGCTCACCGAAGCGCGCACGGAGGATCGCGCCAAGTCCGATTTGGCCAGAAACATTTCCTCGGTGGTCTTCCACATTCTTTTGATCCTGGCCATCATCGTGGAACCGAAGGTTTTTCCTCCACGCCCTAAATCGCAGGCCGATCTCGATCTCGCGCGCCGCCAAATGACTATCCTGCTGCCGCCAGGCGCTTTTGAAACACCCAGACCGGCTCCGCGTCGCTTGCCGCCGGCCGAGACCATGAAGGTAGACCCGCGCGTGATTCGCAAGGTAGCGCCCCCCGAGCCCAAGCCCGCGTCTCCGGCGCCAAAAGAACCAGAACGCGTAGTGAAGGAACTGCCAAGCGCTCCGACGCCCAAGCTGGTCACGCCGCCCCCAGACACTTCGACCCCCGCACCGAAAACGGAAGCCCCCAAGCAACCCTTGAAGCTGGAAAGCCCGGACGAGCAACCCAAGCCCAATAGTTTGCTCATACCGAAGAGCTCTCCCGGGCGAGCGATTCAGGATTCCATTCGGGATGCCGCCAAGATGAACGCTCCGCGGCCTATCGGGGGTGGCGGTCAAATCCCGACTCGCGGCGTGCCCGGCGGCGGCGGCGGACGAGGTAGCGCAGCAGCCGGTATTGAAATGCTGACGCCGACCGAGGGCGTCGATTTCAACGACTATCTCGCCCGCGTCTATCAAAGCGTGAAGCGCAACTGGTTCGCGGTTATGCCGGCGTCTGTCGAACTTGGCGACAAAGGCGTCGTTTCCCTGCAATTCAGAATCATGAAGAACGGCGGCGTGCCCGATGGGGAACCCGTAAAAGTATTCGGCTCCGGGAAGGAGCCGTTGGACCGCGCCGCGATTTCTTCCATCCGCACATCGAACCCTTTTGAACCGCTGCCAACGGCGTTCAGCGGCCCCTATATCGAGCTGCGTTTCACGTATTATTACAATTTGCAGCCGGATTACAGCCACTAGTGAAACGCGCGCGCCAACAAGTGTTAGGCAGCATCCTGCTGGCCCTGTTTGTGCTTATCTTTCTGTTCGTTCGCGCGCGCCATTTGCTCTTTCGATGAACCCGCCTAATGCGAGCCCGCCGCTCGTCGCTGTTCTCGGTCCCACGGCTGCCGGAAAATCGGCGCTGGGCGTCTTCCTCTCGAGCCAGCTCGGCGGCGACGTGGTTGCGTGCGATTCCACCCAGCTCTATCGCGGCTTTGACATTGGCACGGCCAAGCCCACCACGATGGAGCGTTCCGCAATTCCTCATCATCTGCTGGACGTGCTTGGCGCGCAGGACACAGCCACAGCGGGGGGCTACCGGCAGATGGCTCTTGTCGTTCTCGCCGATCTGCGCGCCCGCGGCCGCCTTCCGGTTTTTACCGTCGGCACCGGCTTGTACCTCCGCGCGCTGCTGGAAGGGCTGGCTGACGTTCCGCAACGCTCGGAAGAATTGCGCGAACGATTGCGCCTGACCGCGCAAGCGCATGGCCCACGACACTTGCACGGAATCTTGTCACGTCTCGATGGCGAAGCGGCGCACAAGATTTCGGCAGCGGATGAGCAGAAACTGATACGCGCCATTGAAGTTTGCCTTCTTGCCAAAGTGCCGCTCACCAAACTGCAGCGGAGCGGCCGCTCGCCATTGCAGGGTTGGCGCGCGTTGAAGATTGGGCTGGCCCCAAAGCGTGAAGCGCTTCACCAACGTATTCATGCCAGGACCGATGCCATGCTCGAGAAAGGCTGGCTCGAAGAGGTACGCGCCTTGCTCGATTCCGGCATGCCCGAAGACGCCAAGCCTTTCGATTTCATCGGCTACCGCGAATTGCGCGCCGTTTTGCATGGCCGCTCGCAATTGGAAGAAGCGCGCGCCACGATTCAGCAGGCCACCCGGCGTTACGCCAAGCGCCAACTCACCTGGTTTCGCCGCGAACCCAACGTGCACTGGATCGCGGGATTCGGGGACGACCCGCCGGTCCAGCAGGCGGCGCTGCAATGGTTGCGCCAGCAGGGCCTGCAGGCTCGCGGTGAGGAAGCAAGGAGGGTATAATTTGTAGCTGGGACCTCCAGTGTCAGCCACGGTGTCGCCATTCGCTCGAAGCGCACGCTCCACAAGATGACCCTTGTTCTCCCCTAACCCATGAAAACGACGCACGTCACTTCCGCTCTGGAGCGCGCCTTGCTGGTGGGCGTGAGCTGGAAGCGCGCATCGCGCATCCCGGGAATGTCCGCGGGCGAACAAGGCCGCGAATCGCTGGCGGAATTGGTCGAGCTGGCCCGCAGCGCCGGCGCCGAAGTTGCCGGCATGGTACAGCAGGTCCGAGAAGCCGCCGATCCCGCTACCCTTGTCGGCCGCGGCAAGTTGGACGAGATTCGCGCCGAAGCCACCGCGCATCAAGCACCGCTGATCATTTTTGACGGCAATCTCTCCCCGGTGCAGCAGCGCAATATTGAAACCGCCACGGAACGCCGGGTCATCGACCGTACACAGCTCATCCTGGACATTTTTGCCCGCCACGCGCGCAGCCGCGAAGGCCAGTTACAGGTCGAGCTGGCCCAGTTGAACTATCTTCTACCCCGTTTGACCGGCCGCGGCACGTCCATGTCTCGTCTGGGCGGCAAAAGCGGCGGAGGCGGCTCAGGTGGCGCAGGCGGAGGAGCCGGGCGCATCGGCGTACGCGGCCCTGGTGAAAAGAAACTGGAAACCGATCGCCGCCGGATTCGCGATCGCGTCAGCAAGATTCAAGCCAACATCGAAGAAGTGCGCAAGCAGCGGGCCGTGCGTCGCGAAGCCCGCAACGCCGTCCCACTGGGCACCATCGCCCTGGTGGGCTACACCAACGCCGGCAAGTCCACTCTGTTCAACGCCCTTAGCCGCGCCGAAGTGCTGGTTTCCTCGCGCATGTTCGCCACGCTGGATCCTACGATTCGCGCCATTCGCTTGCCCTCCCATCGCCGGGTGTTGGTTTCGGACACGGTGGGCTTCATCCGCGACCTGCCCAAGGGTCTGCTTACCGCGTTCCGCGCCACCCTGGAAGAAGTGCAAGAGGCCGCGCTCATCCTGCATGTCAGTGACGTCGCGAATCCGCATCATGACGAGCTGGACGGAGAGGTCGACAAAATCTTGCTGCAGCTGGGCGTCGCCGATCGTCCAACACTGCGGGTCCTGAACAAGGTGGACCTTCTCCGCACCGAACAGCGCGAAACGGTGAATCGCGGCTTGGCGCACGCCGGCAAAACCGGCCCGGTGCTGGTTTCCGCGACGACCGGACAGGGCATCGACGATCTGCTACACCACATCGACGCGGCCCTTCCCATCGATCCGGTGGTCACCCTCTCGCTGCGTCTGCCGCTTGCCGAAGGCCGTACCCTCGCGCTGATCCACGCTCTCGGTCGCGTCCTTCATTCCGCCGTCCAGGATTCGCACATGACCATGGACGTCGAAGTTCCGGTCTCTATTGCCAGGCGCCTGCGCTTGAGTCAGTATGCGGAAAATGGAACTTCCAACGCTTCTCGTGCGTAACGAATATCAGGAGGTCGAACATGGCTGCTTTTTTTCTGTGGTGCATCTTGCTCATCCTATGCTGGCCTCTGGCACTGCTGGCCGTGGTGCTCTTTCCCATCGTGTGGCTACTGACCCTGCCGTTTCGGATCCTGGGTATTGCTGTACACGGAGTGTTTGCCCTGCTGGCGGCACTTTTGTTCCTGCCGATCCGCATTCTGCGCGGCCCGCGTGCTATTTAGGATCCGCAGGATTACAGCGCGGGGGTAACTTG
Organism: Candidatus Acidiferrum sp.; assembly: GCA_035309625.1. Taxonomy (GTDB): domain Bacteria; phylum Acidobacteriota; class Terriglobia; order Acidiferrales; family UBA7541; genus Acidiferrum. The sequence continues at coordinate 56,019 of DATGEY010000037.1, read as the reverse complement.
GGAGTTAGACGCAGCGAAGTCGGATAATTGGGGCCAGCAGCGCCTTCGGCCAGTCAGCAAAATGGACCCTTTTCTTGGACTGTACGCTGTGGAAAATTCTGTGGAAACTAAAAGTCCTGCAAAATGTGATATTTCCAGACATCTGCGCAATTTTCAGCCATTTCGTTAGGGTCTCAACTTAAGTCATTTAGTACCATATATTTACCAAGACTAGCAAAGCTGAGGTCACCTCCCTCGACATCCTGGCCCCTTACCTCGTCCCTGCAATTTTTGCACAGCTTTAAGGCTTCCGTTACGCTTCCGTACTGTTAACCGCATCGAGGTAATCTAACGTCTGGTGTTAATTACAAGGTATAGGCTTCTCCATTCGCGGCGCATTTTCAGGCCGTTGACGCCTGCCCAAGCCAAGTCTATAGTGAGGCGCGGCCCATTACTGAAGGCAAAGCACGGGTTTTCCGCGTTAAGGCCTGATGAATCTTCCAAATACACTGACGTTGTTGAGGATTTTCTTTGTTCCTCTCCTCATTGTTGTCCTGTTGACCCGCAGCCCCAATGTTGAACTCTGGGGCGTTCCCATGCACTTCGAGGTTTTCGGCGTAACCATTCTCTTGCTCGCTGCCGCCACCGATTGGGCCGATGGCTACTTCGCCCGCCGCCGCCTGCAGGTCACCACCCTGGGCATCCTGCTCGACCCCATTGCCGACAAGCTGCTCATCTCCGCCGCTTTCGTATCGCTGGTAGACATGCACCTGGTCCCCGCCTGGATGGTGGTCATCATCATCGGACGCGAATTCACCGTGCTCGGGCTGCGTAACATCGCTTCTGCGGAAGGCTTTACCATCGAAGCCTCGGTGCTGGGCAAGACCAAGATGGTCTTGCAGGTCTGCGCTGTAGCTGTACTCATCGTCGGGGCCCGGCATCCTTCACTGAATCTTCTGGCCTTGTTTCTCCTCTGGCTGGTGGTGGTCAGCGCGCTGGTATCTGCGGCGCAATATTTTCTGCGCTTCTGGGGCCACGTCGACGACCGTATCAAGCAGCGGCGCAAGTTGCGCATGCTGGAAAGCCAGAAAAAAACTGGCGACGTTGTCTCTCTCTGAAGGCGAGAGCGAGGGCCTGTTGCAGCTGGCGCGGCAGGCTGTGGTCCAGGCCGTGGCTCATGGCCAGATGCTGCAGGCCATTCCTGCCACCGGGTTTTTCTCTCAGCATCGCGGCGTCTTCGTTACCCTTCATATCGGTAAGCGGCTGCGCGGTTGCATTGGGGTCGTCGAGCCCGACGAATCTCTTGCCGACTGCGTCGTCCGCTCGGCGATCAGCGCAGCCCAGAAAGACCCGCGCTTCCCCGCCATACGCCCAGACGAACTCCCCGATCTGCACATCGAATTATCCTTGCTCTCCCCGCCACGGCCAATCCGCCCCGAAGAAATCGAGGTGGGCAGGCACGGACTGCTCGTCTCACGCGGCCGGCAGCGCGGCTTGTTGCTCCCGCAAGTAGCTGTTGAGCATCACTTCGGCCCCGAACAGTTTCTGGCCGAGACCTGCCGCAAGGCTGGCCTTCCAGCGAATGCCTGGCGCGACGCAGATACCAAGATTTTGGGGTTCACCTGCGAAATATTCTCGGATCGGGCAAGCCGCAATTCCTGATTCTGACGCTATCCAATGCAGCCGCGCCGCCCGCTAAAGAAAAAGCCCGCTGAGTTTGCCTTAGCGGGCCTTCCTTACCCGAATTTGCTAGGGTAGTTTATTCGATCTCGACGTTGTCTCCGGCAAAGACGTCCGCGGAGCTGTAGGTTACGAGTACCGTTGCCGCGTTCCGGCTGGCGTTCAAAACGATCCCCTCCCCCAGCACCTCCCGCGGTAATTCCTTCCATTCGTACCGTGCCGGTGATCCTCCAAACCCGTAAATATACGTGGCATACCCTCTGGTCTGCGGCACGTACTCAATCTCTTTGCCCTGCTGCCGGAATATGCGCAAATAATCGCCAACCTTCACGCCTTGGGCGGCTCCCAGATTGACATACATGGTGATCCCTTGCGCCTGGCCTTCCTGAAATGAGGAAGACGTGACTACCATTCCCACCGGCTTACCGCTCACCGGCGCAAAATGATCGAAAACTTGCGCTTCCTTGTAAGGAGGCGCAGCCCGCTCCTCGAACGGCCTCGCAATGTCGCCGCGCTGCATGTAGTCGCAGGAAAAAACCACTTCGGCTATGGATGTTTTCGGCTGCACATTCGCCACCCGTACCTGCCCTATATCCGAATACAAGATGCCCATGGCCTTGGCGACTCTATTTTGTCCCTTGAACCATTCCACTCGATCCGGATCTTCGTTCTGGCGCACCACCATGAATCGGTCGCCAACCTTGACGCCGTTGTCGCTTCCCCGGTTGAGGTATACGTTTTCGCGTTGCGAGAAGATTACCTTGTATCCCGCCTGCTCTCCTGAAACCACCCGGATGTCCTCCGGCAGTTTCGTATCCTTCAGAAAACCCGAGCAATATACGGTCGTGTATCCGGGCTGCAACGTAGTTACCGCTGCGGTGGTCGCTGGAGCCACTTGGCCGTAGCAGACTCCCGCTCCCGCAAAGGCAGCCAGGCACAACGCAGCTAGATTAGCGCGCATGGAAAATGCTCCTTGAAATCACGCCCTGAGGCTGGAGGTCGCCCTGAGGGTCATGGCGAAAGAGATCCCACGCCAAAAATAGCAAGCACCCCCCTCCGGCGTCAAGAAATTGGGGAGCTTGGCTTTACACTTTTGATACGGCATGCTACAAGCCGTGTTTTCATGCAGTTGCCGCAAATTCCCCGTGCACCGAAGGAAAGCTTAGGCATGGGCCCATTCGGAAACGGTTTGGCGCGCATCTGCGCGGTAATCGCCGGGCGCACCGCGCAGGAAATGGCCGCGCAGCTCCGCCCTGCCCTGCGCGAAACGCCCACCGTCGAGCTGCGTTTAGACTGGCTGCGGAGCGATTCCGAACGCGTCCGTTTCCTCGCATCGTTAGGGCGCAACCGTTTCCGGCGCGCGGTCTTGATTGCCACCTGCCGCCGCTTGGAAGGCGGAGGCTTGTTTCGCGGCAGCCTCCAGGCCGAGATTTATTGGCTTTCCCAGGCTGCGGAAGCTGGATGCTTATGGTGCGATCTGGAGATCGAAACCGCGCGCCGGTTGCCAACCCGCTCTCTGCGCGAGCATCCGCTGCCTCGCCGGATCCTGCTCTCCGTCCATGATTTCCATCGTATGCCGCCGCGCAATGCCGCCCTGGGCACGCGCCGGCGCCAAGAAGTCGACGCCATCAAGGTCGCCGGGACGGCGCACACCATCGCCGATAGCATGCGCCTGCTGCGCTCTGCGGCACGTTCACGCGACTGCGTGGCTGTACCCATGGGAGAGGTAGCCCTTCCCGCGCGCATCCTTGCCCTCCGGGAAGGCAGCGCCCTTTCTTATGCGCCCGTTTCCGCGCAAACAGCTCCGGGGCAGGTTTCGCTGCACGAGATGAAATATCTCTACCGCGCACATACCCTTAATCGTCAAACGCAAGTCTATGGAGTGATTGGCGATCCCATCGCGCACACTCTTTCTCCCCTGCTGCACAACACGGCCTTCGTTGCCCGGCAAATCAACGCCGTATACCTCCCTTTCCTGGTCAAAAATCTGCGCGATTTTCTGAAGGCGTTGCCGGACTTCGGTGTACACGGCTTCAGCGTTACCCTGCCCCACAAAGTCAGCATCCTCCGGCACTTGCAGGATTGCGATGCCTTGGCTGCGGAGATTGGAGCGGTGAACACCGTGACCGTCCGCCGCGACGGCTCGCTCTATGGCTGCAATACCGATTACGTTGGGGTCTTGCTGGCGCTGGAAAAAAAGCTCTCGCTGCCAAAAAGCCGCGTCCTGATCTTGGGCGCCGGCGGTTCGGCCCGGGCCGCCGCCTTTGCTTTGGCACGCAACGGAGCCAGGGTCGCTATTTGCGCGCGCCGCTACGCCGCGGCTCGGGAGTTAGCCCGTGCGGCCGTAGTCGAAGCTGTTCCCCGCGCCGCCTTGAAAACAGAGCGTTTCGACGCCATCCTCAATGCCACGCCGGTCGGGATGCACCCGCGCACCGGCATTTCTCCCTTGCAGCCCAGCGAGTTACACTGTCGGATTGTCATGGACCTCATTTACCGGCCCGCGAGGACGCAACTCCTGCAGCTTGCCGCAAGAAAGCGCATCGCCACTATTTCCGGCGTCGATATGTTTCTGGCCCAGGGCATCGTTCAGTGGGAACTCTGGATGAAACGCCGTGCGCCCGAAAAGGCCATGCGCCGAGCGATCGTTCGCGCTTTGCGTGACGAAGAGCGCGGCCGGAGTCCGCGATGATCCGCCCCGACTTTCGCGAATTTCAACGTCTGGCCAAACAAGGCAACCTTATCCCCGTTTACGATGTCTTTCCCGCCGATTTGCTCACCCCAGTCAGCGCTTATCTGCGCATCGCCCAGGGAGCCCGCTATTCCTTTTTGCTGGAAAGCGTCGAGGGTGGCGAAAAAATCGCGCGCTACACCTTCGCCGGCGCCCACCCGGAAGAGGTTTTTCGCTATAACGCCGGCGCCTGCGTGCTGGAAAGCCCCGACCGCGTCGTGTGGGAAGAACGCGACCCCGTCTCGTTCCTGCGGGAGCGCATCGAGCGCTTTCAGCCCGTTCGCGTTCCGGGACTTCCCCCTCTCGTGGCTGGCGCCATCGGTTATTTTTCCTACGACATGGTGCGGCTCATCGAACGCTTGCCCAAGCGCTTGCGCGACGAGATCGGTCTGTACGACGCCATGCTGGCCTTCTACCACGGCCTTATCGCTTTCGATCACGTGCGGCATCGTTTGTGGATTGTCCGCAACGTATTCACCGGCGGTCCCGGCGGCTCTCTGCGCTCCCGCTACAACGCCGCGGTCCGCGAAATTCGCCGGACCCGCAAGCAATTGGAGCAAGCGGTGGCCGGCGAGCGCCCGCGCAAGGAATCGTCAAAGAAAGGCCGCAAACTGCGCGTGGGGTCGAATTTCCGCCGCCCCGAATATCTCGCCGCCGTGCGCAAGGCCAAGCAGTACATCCGCGCCGGCGATATTTTTCAGGTTGTCCTCAGCCAGCGTTTTTCCGCGAAGACCAAAGCGCAGCCCTTCGGAATCTATCGCGAACTGCGCGCCCTCAACCCCTCGCCCTATCTTTTTTATCTGCAAATGAACGATATCGCCGTCGTAGGCAGTTCTCCCGAAATGCTCGTGAAGGTGCAAGGCCGCGACGTCTTCTATCGCCCCATCGCCGGAACCCAGCCGCGCGGCAAAGACGAAGCCGAGGACCGTATCCTCGAGAAAGAAATGCTGGCCAGCGAAAAAGAGCGCGCCGAGCACATCATGCTCGTCGACCTCGGCCGCAACGATCTCGGCCGCGTCTGCGAGTACGGCTCGGTCAAGATCGAACAGTTGATGACCGTCGAGCGCTTCTCCCACGTCATGCACATTGTCTCCACCTTGCGCGGGCGCTTGCGCGAAGACGTGGATTGCTTCGATGCCCTGATGGCCTGCTTCCCGGCCGGTACCGTTTCCGGGGCGCCCAAAGTGCGCGCCATGGAAATCATCGAAGAACTCGAGCGCACCCGCCGCGGCATCTACGCCGGGGGTGTGCTGTACATGGATTTTGCTGGTAATCTGGATTCCTGCATCGCCTTGCGCACCATGGTGGTTAAAAATGGCGTCGCCTACGTGCAGGCCGGAGGCGGCATCGTCGCCGATTCCACCCCCGAAGGCGAGTATCAGGAAAGCGTCAACAAATCGCGCGCCCTGCTGGCCGCCCTGGAATCCGCGGAACGCGCCCGACGCTGAAAGAATTTATGGTTCTGCTGCTGGACAACTACGATTCGTTTACCTACAACCTGGCGCAGTATCTCGGCGAGTTGGGATGCAACGTCGAGGTACACCGCAATGATAAAATTTCCGTAGAAGAAATTGCCCGGCGCAAGCCGGAACGCATTGTGATTTCGCCGGGCCCCTGCACGCCGCAGGACGCCGGGATTTGCATCGATTTGATTCGCCGCCTGGCCGGACAATTCCCGATCCTCGGTGTCTGCCTGGGCCACCAGGCCATCGGCGCGGCTTTCGGCGGCCAGGTTATTCGCGCGCCAAAACTCTTTCACGGCAAAACCAGCCAGATTCACCACGACGGCAAAAACATTTTCCGCAAGCTCGCCGATCCCTTCACCGCCACCCGCTATCACTCTTTAATTGTCGAGCGCAAATCGCTCCCCCGCGAGCTGCAAATCTCCGCCCAGACCGACGACGGCATCATCATGGGCCTCCGCCACCGCCGCTACAAACTCGAAGGCGTGCAATTCCACCCCGAATCCGTGCTCACCCAATCCGGCAAGCAACTCCTGCAAAACTTCCTCGCCCTCTGATTCTGTCGCCAGCTCTGCGTAACTCCGCGTTCTCTGCGACTCTGCGTTATCTGTTCCTCTTTACCAATTCAAATCCGCCAGAATCGCGCCGTACTCCTCGATCCCGCGCCAAAATTGCCCCAACCGCAGATTCTCGTCGGAACTGTGCTGATGATTGTCGTAATTCACGATCGGCACGCCGATCCCCGGCAAACCCAAATCCTCGAAAATGTACATCGGCACGCTGCCACCCAGCGTCGGCGCAATCACCGCGTTCCCCCCGGTAGCGTCCTGCACCACTCGCACCAGCGCCTTGGAGACCGGCAAATCCATCGCCGTCCGCGAGGCGCGGTATCCACCCTCATCCACAATCTTGGCGATCCGCGCGTGCTCCCGCCGTTCCGCCATCGTCGGGTCATGGTCAATCACATAAAATCCCTGCTTGCGAATGAACGCCACGATCTGCTCTGTTTTCTTTCGTGGATCTTCACCCTTCACCAGTCGCGCATCGATCGACGCCTCCGCTTTGTCTGGCACCACGTTTTGCGCGTGCTCGCCCACATACGCGCTGTGCAGCCCACGAATGTTCAGCGAAGGTTCGTTGATCAGCTGAACCAGCTTTTCTCCACCGCCCTCGGGCTTGGCGATGCCCAGTTCACGCTCCAGTTCCGCGTCATTGTCCGGCATCGCTGCCAGCGCTTTCTTCTCGATTTCGCTGAGCGGCGCCGCATCGTCGTAGAATCCGTCGATCAGCACACGCCCGTTCTCGTCCTTCATCGACGCCAGCAAGCGCGACAGTTCCATCGCCGGATTCGGCGCCCAATTTCCGTAGTGTCCGCTGTGCAGCGCCCGCACCGGCCCATACACCGTAATATCCAGACCGATGTCGCCCCGATCCCCAAAAAAGACCAGCGGACGTCCCGACTGGTGCACCGGCCCGTCCGCGGTGATCAGCAAATCGGCGCCCAGTAGGTTCTTGTGCAGCTCCAGCGTGCGTTGCAGATTGGTCGATCCCGCTTCTTCTTCACCCTCGAAAATTACTTTTAAGTTCACGCCCAGCGGAATTCTCTGCGCGCGCAGCGCATCGATAGCCGCCAGCAGCGCCACCATCGGCGATTTGTCGTCCGAAGCGGATCGTGCATAAATCCGCCAGTTATCGTCGTACGCGCCGGCATGCTTGTCCGGAAACGGAATCCGCTTCCCCCCCGCTTCCAGCGCATCGCTGCGTAACGCCGGTTCGAACGGCTCGCCATCGGTCCACGCCGCCGCATCCACCGGCTGCCCATCGTAGTGCGCGTAAAAAATCACGGTGCGTTTCGCATCCGGCACGTTCAGTTTTCCGAAGACCACCGGCCCCCGCCCTGAAATAGGCAGCAAATGCGTTTCGATTCCCCTCGCCTCCAGCATCTCCACCAGGTGCGTGGCATTCTTCTGAATGTTTTCCGTATCGCTGGCCACGTTGGGAATGGCCAAAAATTCCCTCAGCTCGCGAATAATGCGATCCTCATTGGCCACGCGATAACTTCGCACTTCCTCCGCCACCTGCGCCGCGGAAATCGCCCCCCGCTTCTGCGCATATCCAGATCCACCGAAAACCAACAACCCCGCAATGATCGCAGCAGTCCTCAACATGATCCTCCGTTCCCAGCGAACGCAATTCTAGCCCATTTCTCCATTGGTCTCTCCGGGAACCTCAGCGCCCTCGCGTCTCTTTACCCTGAGCCACGAAGGGTGCGTTGTCATTTTCTTTCTCTCGCTTCCGATCCGCCCTTAACCGTCCGCTGTCGACCGCCTCACGCCCTTTGTGGCACACTGAATGATTACACGGCGCCGATTGCGCCGCATGTAACATCACAAAAAGAGAGCCCCTGCCGGTCATAAGGTAAATGGACCCACAGTTCATCCGCAATTTTTGTATCATCGCGCATATCGACCACGGCAAGTCCACCCTCGCCGACCGCCTGCTCGAAATGACCGGCGCGCTTTCGCAGCGCGAAATGCACGAGCAAGTGCTGGACTCCATTGACCTGGAGCGCGAACGCGGCATCACCATCAAGGCTAAAAGCATTCGCCTGCATTACCTGGCCAAGGATGGCAACACCTACCAGCTGAATTTGATCGACACGCCCGGACACGTCGATTTTTCCTACGAAGTCTCGCGCGCGCTTTCCGCCTGTGAAGGCGCTCTCCTGGTAGTCGATGCCAGCCAGGGCGTGGAAGCGCAGACCGTCGCCAACACCTTCCTTGCCGCCGGCCACAACCTCACCATTCTTCCGGTCATCAACAAAATCGACCTGCCCGCCGCGCAACCGGATTTCGTGAAAGAACAAATCGAAAATGTGCTGGCCATTCCCGCGCACGATGCCTTGCTGATCAGCGCGAAAAGCGGCCTCGGCGTGGACCATGTGCTCGAAGCCATCGTTCAACGCGTTCCGCCGCCGAAAGGCAGCGCGGAAAATCCCCTGCAAGCCTTGATCTTCGATTCCTGGTTCGACATTTACCGCGGTGCCGTGGTCCTCGTGCGCGTGATGGAAGGCCGCATCGCGCCGCACATGAAAATCCGCCTGGTCTATAGCAACCAGGTCTACGAAGTCGAGACCCTGGGCACCCTCACGCCGAAGCCCGTCGCGCTCGAGGAACTGGAAGCTGGTGACGTGGGTTTTGTGGTCGCCAATATCAAAGACGTGGCTGAAGCACGTATGGGCGACACCATTACGGATGCTGACCGCGCCGCTCCCGCGCTTCCCGGATTTGAAGCCATCAAGCCCATGGTCTTCGCCGGCTTGTTTCCGGTGCTGGCCGATGAATATGAGCCGCTGCGCGACGCGCTCGGCAAACTGAAGCTGAACGACGCCGCATTCTTCTACGAGCCGGAAAATTCCGTGGCCCTCGGCTTCGGTTTTCGTTGCGGCTTTCTCGGATTGCTGCACATGGAAATTGTGCAAGAGCGGCTGGAACGCGAATTCGGGCTGAACCTGATCACTACCGCGCCCAGCGTGCGTTACCGCATCACCCGCACCGGCGGCACCGTGATGGAAGTGGACAGCCCGGCAAAATTTCCGGCGCCCAGCGACATCGGCAAAATCGAAGAACCCATCATTAAGGCCATGATCATCACCAACGACGAATCCGTGGGCGGCATTCTGCAGCTTTGCCAGGACAAGCGCGGCACGCAAAAAGGTTTCGAGTATTTGTCGCCCACTCGCGTCATGCTCACTTACGAGTTGCCGCTGAACGAAATCGTGCTCGATTTCTACGATCGCCTCAAAAGCGTTTCACGCGGCTACGCTTCGCTCGACTATCACCTGGCCGGCTACAGCGAATCCGATTTGGTCAAGCTCGACGTGCTGGTCGGCGGCGAACCGGTCGACGCGCTGTCCATGATTTGCCATCGCGAGCAATCCTACGAGCGCGGCCGCGACCTGGTCACCCGCCTGCGCAAATTGATTCCACGGCAAATGTTCGAGGTGCCCATTCAAGCCGCCATCGGCAGCCGCGTGATCGCGCGCGAAACGGTCGCCGCCATCCGCAAAAACGTGCTGGCCAAGTGCTACGGCGGCGACATCACCCGCAAACGCAAGCTCCTCGAAAAACAAAAAGAAGGCAAAAAGCGCATGAAGCGAGTAGGCCAGGTCGACATCCCCCAGGAAGCCTTCCTCGCCGTTCTCAAGGTCACCTCCACCGGCGACGAAGAATAGGTTGTTCGAATTTTCTGGTCGCTTCTAGCTTGATAGCCGTGTCTCTTTGGCCCGTGACCTGTCTACCTTCCTGCAGGTGGTGTCCACTTTCCCCGGACACTGGGGTAATATAGGAAGTAGGTTTCCACATGACTCTGCCGAAACAATTCCTTACTGATGAAAACGGCGAGAAAATTGCCGTGGTCATCAGCATCAAAGAATACGAAGAGATGCTCGAAGAGTTGGAGGACGCCGAGGCTCTGCGCGAGTACCACGAGGCGAAAGCCTCTGGTGAAGTAGGAGTCCCGTTCGATGAAGCCATGGGGAGAATCGAACGCCAACGAAATCGTAAGTGAGCTACAGTCTTATCATCCTGCCTTCTGCCGAAAAACAGATTCTTCGACTGAATCCCCCAGATCACGACTCCGTTAGAACCAGAATTGCCGCGTTGAAGGACAACCCGAGACCGGCCGGGTCTCGGAAGATTGCGCGACGTGCCGGGCTGGCGAATCCGAGTCGGGCGTTACCGGGTGGTCTACGAAATCGAAGATTCCCAAAAAATTGTCACGGTCCTGAAAGTCGCGCACCGCAAGGACATATACAGGTAATTTCATTCATCGGTCTTCGCTTTCACCTGGGTAAGGAGGCCGCCGCGGTGGAGTTGGATTTGCACCGCATCTCCCACGGAGACTTGCGCGGCATCGCGCAGGAGCGCGCCCGTCGCATCCGTGGCGATGGCGTAGCCGCGCTCGAGGGCGCGCAGCGGGCTGCGCTCTTCGACTTGCAGGCGCAGGCGGTCCAGGCGCTCGCGTTTGGCGCGCAGCAGGCGCTCGGAACGGGCGGCCAGGTCCGCGCCGCGTTTTTCCAGGCGGAGACGTAACGCCGCAATTTTGTTGCGGAAATCGAACGAGACGATGCGCACATGCGCGGTGGTGAAGCGCTTGCGCGACTGCTGTAGATTCCCGCGCAGGCCGTGGGCCAGGCGCGAAGTGAGTTCGTCGGCGCGCTGCCGCTGCTGGCGCAGCAAATCGAGCGGGCGGCGGAATCCGCGCCGTCCGGAAAGTTCGTGCACCCGCCGGCTGAGCACCAGGATGCGGTAGCGCATCTGCTCGGCCAGCGCGCCTTGCAGCTCGGCAATGTGCTTATCGAATTCGCGGCGGGTCTGCACCACCAGCTCGGCGGCGGCGGACGGCGTGGAGGCGCGCACGTCGGCCACGAAATCGGCGATGGTGAAATCGGTTTCATGGCCGACCCCGGAGATGATGGGAATGGCGGAGGCGGCAATGGCGCGGGCCAGAGCCTCTTCGTTGAAGGCCCAGAGATCTTCGAGCGAGCCGCCGCCGCGCGCGAGAATCAGCACGTCCACGATTTTCTGGCGATTGAAGAATTGCACTGCGCGCACCATTTCCGTGCAGGCCCCATCGCCCTGCACGCGCACCGGATAGAGCGTGAGGTGCACGTTGCGGAAGCGCCGGCGCAGGATGCGCACCACGTCGCGCACCGCGGCGCCGCTCGGCGAAGTGATCAGCCCGATGCGATTGGGCAGCAGCGGCAGCGGCTTCTTGCGGTCGGCGGAGAACAGGCCCTCGGCTTCCAGGCGCTTCTTGAGCTGCTCGAAGGCCAGTTGCAGCGCGCCGAGTCCCACCGGCTCGATGGTCTCGACATAAATTTGATATTCGCCGCGCGATTCGTAAACGCTGAGGGCGCCGCGCACGGTGACGTGCAGCCCGTCCTCCGGGCGGAACTTCATGGTGCGCAGCTGATTCTTGAAGCACACGCATTTCAACTGCGCGCGTTCGTCTTTCAGCGTGCAGTAGATGTGCCCGGACTGCGCTTCGTGGCAGTTGGAGATTTCTCCGGTAACCCAGATGTCGGTAAAGTTGCGCGCAAACAGGTCGCGGATCCGCGCGGTCAGCTCGCTGACCGTGAAGGCCCGGCGCTCCGGCATCAAGTTGAATTGCAGTTGGCTCATGGTCGGCGATGAATGCGTAGATTAGCAGAATTACCCCAATCACGCCGGAAGGTGACATTCGGCACAACGGCTGTGAAAAGGCGCCGGAAAGTTGCTAATTACCGCGTCGCCTAGAGTCATAACCGCCGTTAGGCATTGGCCGGTCGAACGCGCCTAGGTGCATCGATGTCAGTGCTGGCCTAGCGGGCCTCCCCCCGAGTCGTGCTAGCGTGGTAGACGAGGGGATTGAGACCCAAGCAGTTGATGCCTCTTCCTACAGGAGATACTTCCGATGACCACCGACCTTCAGCCAAGGGATACGAGTGTTGGAGAAGCTACCATCGCCAAACTACGTCTCGTGGCGCAAGCTCTGAGGCTCGAGCTCAAGTATCATGGCTTTGGGAAGTGAATGGAGACTGCTTTGTATTCCTCGACAAACTGACCCGTTCCAGACAAAACGTAAGTTGTGGCCTCGACCTTGCGATCATTCTTCGCAACAAGTGCCGCTGGCAGCCGCACGACCAATGGCTGTGCTTCGGTCCTTTCGGAGCAATTGAAACTCTGCCGGTACGCCAATTCTCCATGATCGTTTCGATGTTCTTCGTCAATGGCTTTCACCGCCTGCTTGTCCTTGTGGAACAGAATCACGAATTGAAGTGGCTCGGTCGCATTTCGACAATAAATCGGGAGTGTCAAATCTGCGGTTTTGTCTTTCTTATTTTCTTCCGCGCTAGGCTTGCCCACAAATGCGACTAATGGGGGAGCGCCGCCAGGTGATGCATTCGGATTGGGCCACAACTTGGTATATTCAGCAAGCGCATCGGTATATGCGCGGTCATCGCGCTGATCTCGGGTCTCCCATCGTGGATGACTTGAGAAAAAAGCCGTGAACCTGGATTGCTCTCCGGTCCTCGCCCTTAGCAGGTGATGTAAGCCAAAAACGAAATCCGGATGATAGCCCTCCCTTGCCATCAACATCATTCCCTGAATATCGGCGTCGTGTTCCAAATTCCGCGAGAGCCTGGCCGCAGCCAACGGCGCCGAAATCCTAAGTCCCACGAGGGCCCAATTTGCACTGTTGTCCCCGGCCCTTGCTCTCAATTGGTAATATTGAATCATCTGGTTCACGTAAACACTGTAAAGATACTTGCGAACGGCATGCCGACGAGCGGTGTGCGCGGTTTCGTGGGATAGGACAGCCGACCAGAGGCCTGGATTCGTTCCGATAAGCTTTGCTAAACCTGAGCCCACCGATACCTCACCGTCTGGCAGCGAGTAAGCGTTTATGGACCCATCGTTCACAATCGTGAAGTTCCATTTGTAAGGCAAACCTAGGGAAGCCACAGACGAATTTTGTACAAGTTTGGAGAAGACCGCCGATCCCGCCTCATTGTACTCGGTACCCTCGAGCATCGTGTTGCTTCCCCGAATCTTTCCTCGCTCAGATAAACCGAGTTGGTAATCGAGAGCAAAGTCGGACGGCAAAGCGACGTCATCGTTTAGTTTCAGCTTGGCGCGTTTTTGGGCTAGCGTTATCTGCGGAAGAAAAGATGCTGAAATCACAAACGCAAGGAGGGCGGGTATCTTGCGCATAAAGTACCTCGTTGACAAAAGAAGACTTGGCAAAGGTATCTCTGGAAGTTGAGAAAAGCAATAGGCGAGTACGCTAGGGATCCGCTGGTGGGCTAAGTTCCGCAACCCACTCGAACATTGGAGCTTACAAGTTTACTATTGGCATACGTCCAGATCTGTGGTATCCTTTCGTGTGTTATCTGGAACAAACCTCGCTGCGTCCTCCCGCGACTCCGCCCCTAAGTCCTCACCCTTCAACCGTTTACAGCCTCTTGAACGCTGTTGCCTCTTTTTTCCGTCGTTCCTTTCCTTTGTTTTCAATAGCTTGCAGCCTCTTTTCGCAAAACACCCGGGGTGTGGGTATCCCTCCATCCACTCCCTACGACTGCCCACCACCCACTGCTCACTCTCGCCCTTCGTTGCGACCGCTGTATCAGCTACATTGCTTGCGGCATCCAACTCGTTTCAGGGTAACAAGCACGAGGAGGCGATAACCATGAATTCCAAGCAAGTGGTTCTTATCACTGGGTCGAGCACCGGGTTTGGCAGGCTGTTTACCGAAACGCTGGCACGCAAGGGGCATACCGTTTTCGCCACCATGCGCGATCCCGGAGGTCGCAACGCCAAAAATGCCGCGGAAATCCGTGCGCTGGCGGAAAAGGATGCGCTGCCCATTCACGTGCTGGAAATGGATGTGACCGACGATGCCTCGGTGGAGCGGGCGGTGAACGCCGCCATCGGCAAAGCCGGCCGCATCGACGTGGCCATCAACAACGCCGGCTACCTGCTCTCCGGGCTGGCGGAAACCATCACCACGGAACAAGCGCAGCGGCTGATGGACACGAATTTTCTAGGCTCGGTGCGCGTAAATCGCGCGGTGCTTCCGCACATGCGGCGGCAACGCAGCGGCGTGCTGATGCACGTCAGCAGCGGCGCCGGCCGCCTGGTTCTTCCTTCCATGGGTTTCTACTGCGCCAGCAAATTTGCGCTGGAGGCATTGGCCGAAGCGTACAGCTACGAACTGGCCGGGCAAGGAATTGAATCGGTGATTCTGGAACCCGGGCAGTATGAGACTGCCGTTTTCGGAAATTTCGTGGCCGGCGCCGACGTGGCTCGCGCTGAGACGTATGGCGCTGTCAAGGAGTTTCCTGCGAAGGTCGGCGGGGCGCTTTCCTCCACGGCGGGGAATGCGCAGGACGTGGCGGACGCCGTTCTGCGGATTATCGAGACTCCCGCGGGAGAGAAGCAGTTGCGGTATTTCGTCAGCCCGCAGAACTTCGGCGTCGACGAGATCAACGCCCTCGCAAAGCGATTGCAAGGCAACGCACTGGAAGGCTTCGGCCTAGCTGCCGACACTAAATTCCTGAAAGGTAAGGCGGTCGGATCGGTTTAGGTTTCCGGACCAAAAGCCCCGCCAAGATACGGGCTTGGACCTGGGCGACAAGCCGCGCCCCGCAGGGACTGCGGGATTTCGGGTGACAAATTATTTTTGCGGCGTGGCTAGCTCGGCGGGGAGCGGGTTGCTGGGGGATTCCTCGTCCCAGAGGATGCTGATGACCCACCAGCGCGCGCAGTCGTGGAAAAGCTGGATACTGTTGACCCCGCGAGCGAAGGGCTTTTCGCTGGGGGCGTTGCGGGAAGCGTAGCTGCTGAAGACTTGCGCGATGTTGCCGAATTTCTCCACGCGGTTGGCGATGGCGCTTTCGTAGAAGGCGTGGGTCTTGAAGTAGCCGCCGGCGCCGCGGACGTAGCCTTCCACGTCGGTGAGAAAAATCGAGCCGTCCTTATTCCTGGTGGCGGAGGTCAGGCGAGCTTCCGGCACAAAGAGGGAGCGGAAGCGGTTCCAGTCGCGGTCGCCGGCGGGCCCGGAAATGACGTCGTAGACGGCTTTGAGGATGGAGTCCAGGGAATTGACGTCTGCGGCCCTGGCCGCGGGGACGCGAGCCGAAAGGTCTTGCTTCGGGGGTTGTTGCTGGGCTGGCGCAGCGCTCGCGGCTTTAGTTGTTTCGGCCTGCGGCGCCGGAGATGCCAACTGCGCGAAACCGAACAGAGGAAAGGCTGTGGTTGCCAGGAAAGCCAGGAACAGTGATCGCAAGGTGTCCTCCGTTTTGCGCAGGCTGTGGCGCGGTATCGGAACGCGCCCGAGTTTATCGCAGAAATGGCCGCGCGGCAGCGAGTGAGACACTCTCGCGATGCCAATGGAAAGCGAGCGGAAGCTGACAGCGCACGAATGGGCCAAGCGGCTAAGTAGGCGGCGGCGTTAGTGACATAGGCGAGCCGTAAAACTGGGCGCAGCGACGAAGCACGCGCTCCGCGAGGACGGCTTGTGGTGCGATGGCGGAGGGGAATTTTGCAGCGGCGGCATGCTAATATGGAAACGTGGCGCTATGGTGCAACGGTTAGCACGTAGCCCTTTCAAGGCTAAAATACGGGTTCGATTCCCGTTAGCGCTACCACTCCTTTGGTTGTAGTCCTCCTTCGCTGCTTTTATTCTCCATTTGGAAGTGTGCGCGTTTGCAGAGCGATTTTCGCGGGTATAAACTGGGTTTATATATTTAAGGGAGTTCACATGGCTAATCCGTTTCGTACGTCGAATCCTGCGCTGAACGAAAAGGCCTTTCGCGGTGAGGTAGCCGCCGGCGGGGCGATGACCTTGCAAGGCACGGTGAATAAAACCGGCGTCCTGCTGCTGTGCGTGGTGGTTACGGCGGCGTGGACGTGGGGCTTGGCGCATTCGGAAACGCCGGAGGCCGCCATGCCGTGGATGATCGGCGGGCTGCTGGGCGGGTTGGTTACCGCGCTGGTGACGATCTTCCAGAGGAGCTGGGCGCCGATCACCGCGCCACTGTATGCGCTGCTGGAAGGATTGGTGCTTGGGGGGATTTCGGCGATTTTTGAGAAATCGTACCCGGGCATCGCCATCGAAGCGGTGGGACTGACTTTCGCGACGCTATTTGTTTTGCTGCTGGCCTATAAGAGCGGGGTGATTCGGGCGACGCAGGGATTCAAGATCGGCGTCATCGCGGCCACCGGAGGAATCGCCTTGTTTTATGTGGTTGCGATGCTGTTGGGTTTTTTCCATGTGAATGTCGGTATTTTGTATAGTAGCAGCCCGATTGGGATTGCGTTCAGCGTGTTTGTGGTGATTATTGCGGCGCTGAACCTGGTGCTGGATTTCGACATGATCGAAACTGGCGTGGGCATGGGCGCGCCGAAGTACATGGAATGGTACGGCGCGTTCGGGTTGATGGTAACGCTGATTTGGCTGTATTTGGAGATTTTGCGGCTGCTGGCGAAGTCGCGGCGGCGGTAAGAGCGAGCACCGGCAGAATGCCGGCAGCGCGCGCTGCGAGTGAACGGCTGAACTTATTTCGTTCAATTTTTCGCGTATCCTGGTCGGGTAGGGTTTGCATGGCCGGCCTTTTTTCGGACTTCGTAAGCTTTTTTCTCTGCCTTACATTTCTTTCGCTTCAGTTTTCTGCCGGGAAATCGCGTAATTCGACAAACAATTTAAAACGCTACACTGTCTGCGCGCGCGAACATTCTTAGCGCGTTCGCGTGGTGAAGCTGATGTTGGCGCTGGGGACGACGCAGGCTTGCAGCGGGGGCCAGCCGGGGTCGGTGGCGGAGTTACGGCACAGGGTGGCGATGGCAGGGGAAATTTGAGCGGGGGAGACGACGCCGTCGAGCGGCTCGGCGTAGACGGTGTAGCTGCGGTTGATGGGCAAGTGGTCGAGTTCGTAGGCGCCGTCAAATTGGGCGGGGCCGGGGGCGGCGCAGCTCCAGCCCCCGATGGTGGCGGCGATGACCGCGCCGCTGGCTTGATCCAGCGCAACGACATGCGCGCCGAAAATGCCGGTCACATTCGGCGGAGACAAGGGCAAGGAAAGCGGATTGGCAGGTAAGATCCGGCCTGAGATGGTGCCGACGTTTACGGCATCGCCAGGATCAGGATAAAGGATACGGAGACCGGTGCGATCATCGTCGGCCAGCGGGGCGTCGGGCTGCTGCAAGGTAGGACGCGGGCCGGTGAAAGTGCCGGGAGCGGGAGCGTAGGGGTACATCATGGCGCTCCACACAGCGGAATGGCTGAAACCGAAAAAATGGCCGAGCTCGTGGGTGAGCACGGATTGCAGGTCGTAGGCTTGGGGAGAGGTGGGCAGCGCTGCGGGCGTGGCGAAGGCAATTTGCGAATCCGTGGGATCGAAGTAGACATCGGCATCGAGGATTTGGCCGAGTTGGGTGGCGATGGGGCCGCTGCCAATTTGCTCGCCAAGAGCGTCCGAGGTGATGACGCGCGTGAAAGCCAGGACGCCGGGAGTGAAAGCCATGTCAGCTTGATCGAAGCAGATGGAATTGAGGCCGTCGGACCCGCAAGCGTTTTGCGAGGAGACGCGAGCTAGCGGAGCGAGGGTGGCGGGATTGAGCGTGGTTCCGGTAACGCCGGTCCACACGGCCAGTGATTCGGAGATGACTTGTTCAATTTCGGTGAGGCGCGTGGCGGTGGTTTGATTTTGAGTGATGATGGAAACCGGGCTGGTGCTAAGGGCGGTACTCCAGCGAACGGCGATGCTGGAGGATGCGCTGAGTTGGTGCGCGCGGACGGGACACGCGGAGCCTCCGGAGAGGCTGACGGGTTGGCGAACGTCGGGGATTACCTGGTTGAAGGCGTAGCCGGCGGCGGATTGAGCCGTCGCGGTGACAAAGAGCGCGGAAAGTAAAATGGAAGAAAGTCTGTAAAGAAAAGTCTGGCAGGCTGGTTTCATCTCTAATTCTCCAGGTGAAGAAAAAAAATAACGCAGAGACGATGAGGGCGCAGAGGTTCGCAGAGGCGCCCCGCTGGGTTCCTGCCTCAATTTCCTTGCTCCAATGCTTTACGCAGTTTCAATTCAAAGAGTGCAACGGGCAGATTGCGAATGCCGCCGTGGCGGAAGGCGTGAGTCCGTGGGTCGAAGATGGGAGCCAGGGCGGAGTCTTGGGTTACGGTTTCCGTTCCGGAGTTCTCGTTTCGAACGATGCGAAAGGTGCCCTGGGCCCAGCCGAGGACGCGATAAGGTTCGCCGGGACGCTCCCATAAGAATAGATAAACTTCTTCGCCCTGACGGAAGATCGGCACCCCGTCCACGTGGGAATGCAGATGGCCGGAGATGCCACCGATGGTGCGCACGGTGATGATTCCAGAAAGCAGGCCTTTATTGCGCTCAAGAACTTCGAAGCGGGTTTCGGTCCACAGCTCGCCGCGCTCCCAGCGAAACTCGGAGCTGAGGCAACGGAGGCGGGCCACGGCGGAAGATTGTTGGGCCAGATCCTCGAAGCGCAACCTTGCGAATGTGGTGGCGCCGGTGAAGGCGGCGGTTATGCCGAGCAGCAGCAAGCCGGCCAGGAAGCAGATCCACAAAAATTTGCGGCGTTGCGCGAAGCTCATCACTGCACCTCCAGGGCGCCGGTGGCGGCGGTCTTGTCCAGATTTGTGTTTTGAATGAACAGGGTGCGGGCGCCGGGAATGGCGGTGGCGGAAATCTGCAGCGTCAGATGGATAATGCCGAGACCGGCAGGCTGCTGGGAGATTACGGTGACGTCGCCGGACCCGGTAATGGTGTAAGCCATGCTGGTATCCAGTCCGCTGGCGGAAAAGAGGCATATGTCCGCGGCAGCGAGCCCGGTCGAAGGGCGTAGAAGAGCAACCGGATTCCCCGCGAGCGTGCAGGAGTTGGAGGCAGCAGAGAAGACTCCCAGTGCGGCGACGTTCAAGTCGACATCAGCATTAGGTAGAGATATGCCTGCGGTAGTCGGGTCGACGACGATGATGTCCTGGGAACCGGTAGAGGGCGCGGCACTGGTGAGGGAAATAACTTCGTCGGAGGCGTTGGGCGCGACGACGATCAAAGAGACGCTGTTGGAGGTGCTGCCGTCCGGATTGCGAAGTTGCACGGACAGGTTTCCGGGGACGGCGACATCCGCGACCGTCACTGGCGCCGTGCATTCGGTGACGGAGTTGCAACTGGTCGTGCGTGCGGAACCTCCGATCAGCAGCACGGAACCTCCGCTGGGAGCGGAAATGCTGAAATTGCTTCCATCCACGCGCAGGGTGAAGCCGTTGGCTGCTCCCGCGTAGACGCTGGCAGGGTGCAGAGCCAGGATGTTCGCGCCGGTAGCGATGGCGACATTGGCAAATCCGGATTGCAGCGGATCATCGGAGCTGATGGCCACGACGGTGAATGCATTAGGGGAAGGCGTGGAACCCGGCGCGGTATAGATTCCGTTGGCGTCGATGGCGCCGCATGCACCCGCCACCGAACACGCGGTTCCCTGAATTTGCCAGACGACACTTTGGTTGCTGGCTCCCAGGACGGTGGCGGAAAACTGCTGAACGGCCAGTGGAGCTAGAGTCACGGTTGAGGGCAAAACGGTTACGACGTCGTGATTGATTAGGGTGATCTGCGCGCTGGCGCTGCGAGTGGGGTCAGCGACGCTGGTGGCGACAACGCTGACGGGATTAGGGGTAGGAATTGCGCCGGGAGCCAGGTAGTCGACCTGGAGATTGTTTCCGGCAAGAAGAGGTTGACACGGATTGCTGGCGGTGACGCAGATTTGTCCCACGTTGCCGGTGCCGTTGGGGAAGCCATTCACGGTCCAGGTCACAGCGGTGTTGGTGCTGCCAAAAACTTGGGCGGCGAGGGTGAGCCGGTGGTTGGCGGTGAGAGTGAAGGTGCCCGGGGAGAGAGTGACGCCGACGCCAGGCTGGATGGATATGCTGGCCTGCGATTTTTTAGTGGGGTCCGCTTGCGGCGTGACGGTGATGACGATGGTGTTGGGGCTTGGCGGAGTCACCGGAGCGGTATAGGTTGCGGAGGCGGATATTGCGCCGCCACCCAAGGCTTGCGTGGTCACCACCGCGAGAATTCCGCAACTGGCGCCGCTGCAGCCGGGCCCGGAAAGCGCCCAGGATAGCAAGGTGCTGGGATTAGAGCCTGCCACTGGCGTGAGCGTGGCCGCGATTACGCCGGAGCCGCCGGCGGCGACGGCGGCGGGCGCGGTGAGCTGGAGCGAAAAGCTGCTGGTGATCGTAATGCTGGCTGAAGCTTGCCTCGAGGGATCCGCGATACTCTGCGCCGAGATTGTGGCGGTGGCAAAGGCTGGAAGTATTTGCGGAGCGGTGTAATTCCCATTGCCATCGAGAGAGCCGCAGGCGGCGGGACAGGACGGCCCGGAGATACTCCAGCGAATACCGCTGCTCGGTTGCCCGCTGCTGCTGATGGCGGCATGGAAAGCTTGCTCGGCGCCGAGTTCTACGCTGGTGGCCACCGGTGTGAGCGAGACGGTTATGTCGCTGGTGATAGTCAGCGTTGCGGCGGCAAATTTCGTGGGGTCGGCGTTGCTGGTGGCAGTGACTTGCACGCCGGGGTTGGAAGGAAGGTTGGCAGGAGCGGTGTAGACGCCCGCGGTGGTGATGGTGCCAACGACCGAGGTGCCTCCAGGGATGCCGTTGACGGTCCAGGAGACGCTGGTATCCGTGGTGCCAGTGACTTTCGCGCGGAAAGTTTGCGAGGTGCCGAGAAGGAGCGAAGCGGCGGCGGGCGTTACCGTAACAGCGATCGCAGCCGGAACCGGGGGCGGAAGTGGCGGTGTGGCAACCGGGGAAGTTACGCTGCTCACCGTGCTGGCGGCGCAGCCCTGGTTGCAAGCGGCGGCGGCGAGGAGCACTAGAAACGGCAGGGCGATGAACGGTCGCTGGAGTACGCAAGCGCTGTTGCCATTTTGCGAGAGGGGCCGCATGCCACGGCGAAATGCAGGCGAAGGGCCACGAGGGGAGATCAGAACGCCGCGGCTGGCAAAGTTCTGCTCGCGGAAAGGTGGGCCGCGTAAGCGCATCGAATTGCGAGAGTTAAAATCGTTTATCAGCCGAATAGGGAATGTGAGGTCCGGGGCGAAGGGATGATGCTTGGGGGAGGAAACCTTGGCTTGGCTGCCCGTTTTGGAACCAGGACAATAGGGCGCTGTTCCATTCTTGGACAGTCCGGCCTAAGCGGAGTTTGGATTAGGTTGGCGATTTGTGCCAAATGTGCTCGGGGACGAACCGTGGGACGCACCGCGGCGTCTAGTAAATGTACTGGGAGGGCGAGCGAAGCTGGCTCGCACGTGAGAACGAATGCAGGAGCTGGCTCTGATCCAGCCAATTCGCGCCGCGGAAGAAGAGTGGAGCCGAGACGCGGCGCACGCGGCGAAACGACGCGAGTTTGAAGAGCGGCTCACGGAGTGCGGGCCGCTGGCTTATCGCGTGGCGCGCGGAGTACTGCGCAACGACGCGGACGCGGAGGACGTGGCCCAGGACGCGCTGCTGCGGGCTTACCGGCGATTCGACCGGTTGCGGGACGCGCAACGTTTTCGCGGGTGGCTGGTGCGCATCGTTTTTCGGCTGGCACTAGACCGTGCGCGTTCCGCAAAGCGGCGGGAGCTGCGAGAGACCGAATGGGCGCGCCCGGCGAGGCGTCCGGCACCCGCCACGGCCGAGGAGCTTGCAGCTTCGGGCGAGTTTCAAGCGCACTTCGATCGTGCGCTGGACGCCTTACCGGAAAAGCTGCGGCTGGTGCTGCTGCTGGCGGCGATGGAAGGGCACACGTTGGAAGAAGTTGCAGACATGCTCGGGCTGCCGATCGGTACGGTGAAATCGCGGCTGTTTGTAGGCCGCAAGAAATTAGCGGAGAAGTTGCAATGTTATGTGACAAATACAAAGAAGCGTTGATGGAAGCAGCGGCCGACGGGGCTGCTTTGCCCAGCAGCTTGCGCGAACACGTGGAAGCCTGCGCTCTCTGCGGCGCGAGGTTAGCCGCCGAACGGACTCTCTTCGCCGCGGTCGATGCCGGACTACACGAAGCTGCCAACGCAAAAGTGCATTCTTCCTTTCTTGTTAATGTAAAGGCAAACTTGGCAACCGAAACAATTCCCGCCCGAAATCCCATTCCAGGTTGGGCCTTCGTATGTGCGACTGCCGCAATCGCTCTGGCCGCTGTTTTCCTCAGTCTGCCGCGTGACGCTCACAATCAAGCTCGCACAGAGGCGATCACCTTTTCGAACAGGGTGCCTACTGGGGCAGGCGGAGTGGAGTTGAGCTTAGCGCCTGAACGCAAGACTCGTTACTCCGCGAAAGCCATTGGGGCGCCGGAGAAACAGAATCTCGCAGGTAATGCGAACCATGAACCGGAAGTGCTGATACAACCGGAAGAAGAGGAATTTCTGAAACGCTTCTACGCAGCAGGGCGCAGTCAAACAGGTGACGCAAGAGCGGTCGTTACCGAAGACCACGAAGTACCGCCGAGGCCCCTGGTCATCGAGCAGATCGAAGTGAGGGACTTGAAAATCGAAAACCTGGACGAGGAGTCTGGGCTAGCGCAGACGGGTACAAAATGAACGGGCACATCAGATCGGGAGGAAAAGCGAAAATGTTGAAGCATTTTATAGTGGCTACAGCGCTTGTGTTTCTGGCGACGGAGGCGAACGCTCAGGACGCGAAAAGCGCCGAGCCTTCGCACGCAGCGAGGCCGTCTGATGCCAAGGTCCCAGATGCATCGAAGAATATAGTGCCTCTGAAAGTCACCGTCGTATTCACTGAGTATGATGGAGAGAAGAAGTTAAGCAGCCTGCCCTACGCTCTGTTTTTGAAAGCGGATGACAATTCTCATTTTGTGGGGAGAGTGCGGATGGGTGTACGAGTGCCAATCTGGACGGGCGCAAAGGAATCTGCAATCCAGTACCAAGACGTTGGATCGAATTTGGATTGCTTCGCGCAAGCTGTGGAAGGTGGTAGGTACCTACTCGATCTGTCACTCGAGCGATCTTCGATTTACCCAAATTCCAGCGAGTATCCCGCAGCGTCGAAACCCGATGAGCAGCCGCATCAGCCGCTGGTGCGGCAATTCCGAGCCAATCTCGCTTTGATGTTGCGCGACGGACAAGCAACCCAAAACACAATCGCGACCGATCCGTTGAACGGACATGTCGTGAAGGTCGAAGTGACGCTGAACGTTATAAAGTAAATTGTACCCTTGCGCTTGGCCGTCATCGCAAGAATCGCCATTGGATCAATGTCACGACGCAAAACAGAAGGGCGGTAGAAGCGCATTTGCGTTCCCATCCCGCCCAAACTGTCCTTAATCCAGCCGATTACTTCGCTTTGCGGTCGTGGCGCAGGTCTTTGCGGTCTTTGTGCAGGTCGCGCTTGTCCTTGTTGATGTCGCGCTGATCGGCGTTGCGATCCTTGCGGGCGGCGGTCAAATTGCTCTTGTCTTTGCCGATATCGCGCTGATCTTTGTTGCGGTCTACGCGATCGGCATGCAGGTCCTTGCGGTCGGTCTGGGCTTGGGTGCTGTTGGCCCCGTATTTTGCGTCGTCCTTGCGCAGGTCGCGTTTGTCTTTGTTAATGTCGCGTTGATCCTGATTCCTGTCGACGCGGTCGTTGTTCACGTCACGGCGGCCCTGATTGACGGTGTGCTGATCGGCGTTGCGGTCAGCGCGATCTTTCGCCAGATCGGTCTTGTCCTGGCGAATGTCCTTCTTATCGCTGTGGACGTCCTGCTGCGGCGGGGTCGGATCCGAACTCTGCGCCCAGGCACCACCGGCAAGCAAACCGGCAACCCCGAGCACGAGCGCACTTCGCCTCAGTAATGATATCGCGTTCATCATTTCTCTCCTTTGAGAACATTCCGAGACCTGTTTCGGATTCTGGAAGAAAAACACAGAGCTGGCCAGAAAGTTTCGGCACCGACGCCGGCGTCAGTAAAGGCAGTAACTACTGTGGAATCATAGACTTGCGGAAGGCGTCGAGAATGCCGTTTACGAAGGCACCAGAATCCGCCCCGGAAAATTTTTTGGCCAGGTCCACCGCTTCGTTGAGGATGACTTTCGGCGGCGTGTCCGAGGAGCGCAGCTCATGCATGGCCAGCCGCAAAATGGCGCGGTCGATGGCGGCCAGGCGCTCGAAGCGCCAGTTCTCCGCGTGCTTAACGATAATCTCGTCCAGCACGACTACCTCTTTGGCGGTGCCCTCGAACAAACGGTTGGCGAACTCGCGAGTGGTGTCGGCGGCTTTGGCCGCGCGCCAGAATTTTGCTTCCAGCTTGGCAGGATCTTGCTGGCTCATGTCCCACTGGAAGAGCATCTGCATGGCGAACTCGCGGGATTTGGTGCGAAGAGACATTTATTTACGCCGGAGCTTGCGAGCCGAAGAAACCTTGGAAGGAGCGGAGGAACGCTGGCCGCCTCTGAGCTTTTGCGAAAGGCGCGCCATCTCGATCGCGGCCAAGCCCGCTTCAAAGCCCTTGTTGCCGCCCTTCAGGCCAGCGCGGTCGATAGCCTGCTCCAGGGTGTCGCAGGTCAGAACGCAAAAGATAATGGGCAGGCCGGTATCCATTTGCGCGAGCTGCAATCCCCGAGCCGTTTCCGAGCACACGTAATCATAGTGGGTTGTTTCGCCGCGTAGAACGCAACCGATGGCGATGAGCGCATCATAGCGGCCGGTGGCAGCGAGTTTCTTCGCGGCCAGGGGCAATTCAAATGCGCCGGGAACATGGACAACGTCGACGTCTTGGCTTGCGGCGCCGGCGCGCTCCAGGGCGTCAGCCGCGGCGGTCGACAGGCGCTCGGTAATGAAGCTATTGAACCGGCTCACCAGCAGGCCAAAGCGCAAGCCGGAAGCGGTGAGTTCGCCGTTGATCGATGCGGGCTGGAGTTTTTCGGTCATCGCCAGGTTGCTACTTGCCCTTGAAATCCGCTTTCCGCTTTTCGAGGAACGCTTTGGTGCCTTCGCGCATATCTTCGGTGGCGCAGGAAAGGCCGAACAACGTGGCTTCCAGGAACAGCCCTTCTTCCTGAGCCATTTCTACGCCGCGTTCGATGGCTTCGATGGTGTACTTCACCGCCAGCGGAGCATTGGCGATGATTTTTTTCGCCATGGCCTCCGCTGCCGGCCGCAGCTCCGCCGGTTCATAAATATGATTGACCAATCCGATGCGCAGCGCCTCTTCGGCGGGAATCATTTCTCCGGTCAGGCAAAGTTCGTGAGCCACGCCTTTGCCGCACAAGCGGGCGAGCCGCTGCGAGCCGCCGTAACCGGGAATAATACCGAGCTTTACTTCTGGCTGGCCCAGCTTGGCGGCCTTGCTGGCCAGGCGAATGGTGCAGCAAAGCGCGAGTTCACAACCCCCGCCCAGGGCGAATCCATTGATCGCGCAGATGGAGGGCTTGCCCAGGGTCTCGAGCAGATGGAAAACGCTTTGGCCGAACAGCGAAAAATCCTTGCCATCGACCGGAGTGCGCTGGGCCAACTCCCCGATGTCCGCGCCGGCAACAAAGGATTTTTCGCCGGAGCCGGTAAGAATCAGCACGCGCACGGAGGTATCGTCGCGCGCGTCCACCAGGGCATCGCGCAGTTCTTCAACCGTTTTGCGGTTTAGCGCGTTCAATACCTTTGGCCGGTTGAAGGTGATGTAAGCAATGGATTCTTTTTTCTCGAACAGGATATTTTCGTAGGCCATGTTTTTCGTCACAAACTCAAAATTTCATCGCTTTGGGCTTTTGCGGATCGGAATAGTCGTAAAAGCCGCGGCCCGCCTTGCGGCCATTCCAGCCGGCCAGGACCATGCGCTTCAGCAGCGGCGGCGACGCGAAGCGGCGTTCGCGAAATTCGTCAAACATGATATTCGCGATGTAGTAGGTGGTGTCCAGGCCGACGAAATCCAGGAGGGTGAGCGGGCCCATGGGATGTCCGCAGCCCAGTTTCATGGAATTGTCGATGTCTTCGATGGAGCCGACGCCTTCTTCCAAGGCGCGAATAGCGTCAAGCAGGTAAGGGACCAGAAGACGATTGACGATGAAGCCGGTGCTGTCATGCGCGCGCACCGCGGTCTTGCCCAGCTTGCCGCCGAAGGCGACCACCTCTTCGTAAACGACGGGATCGGTGGCGATGGTCCTGACAACCTCGACCAGCTTCATCACCGGGACCGGGTTGAAGAAGTGCAGTCCCACGAAGCGCTGCGGGCGTTTGGTGGCGGTGGCGATTTCGGTGATGGTCAGGGACGAGGTATTGCTGGCAAAAATGGTGGACGCGGGGCAGATGCCATCAAGCGCGCTGAAAAGCTCACGCTTGGCGGGCAATTGCTCGATGATGGCTTCGACGATCAGGTCGCAATCCTTCAGATCGTCCAGCGCGGTTGTGCCTCTCAGCCGGCCGCGGACTTCCGATCCTTGTGCCTCGGTCAGATTTCCCTTTTCCACCAGGCGGGCCAGATTCTTCTCGATGCCTCTCAAACCCTTGTCGACAATTTCCGCGCTGACCTCTCGCACCACGGTGGGAAACCCGGATTGCGCGCAGACCTGTGCGATGCCAGAGCCCATCAAGCCACACCCTACGACGCCAACTTTTTGAATCGCCATTCTGTTCCTCTGTAGGAAATCCGCGGTTCGTCGCCGAGGGAGCGGCAAAACATCCGCAGGGATATCGCTTGCCAACAGGCAAAAGTGTAGCAGAAACGCCGCGAACTAGTGGTACAGCGCCTCGACGATCATGGCGATGCCCTGCCCGCCGCCTATGCAAGCGGTGGCCAGGCCGTAGCGCAGGTTGTTGCGGCGCAGTTCATTGAGAAGGGTGATGACCAGACGAGTTCCGGAAGCGCCCAGCGGGTGGCCGAGGGCGATAGCGCCGCCGTTGACGTTGGTTTTGTCGCGGTTCAATCCCAAAACTTTTTCGACGGCGAGGTACTGTGCGGCGAAAGCTTCGTTGACTTCAATGCGGTCCATCTGCTGGAGCGACAGACCTGCAAGCTGTAACGCTTTTTGCGATGACGGCACGGGGCCGATGCCCATGATGCTGGGGTCCACACCAGCGACAGCCCAGGAAATGATCCGGCCGGCCGGCTTCAAACCGCGTTCCTTCGCCGCTTGCTCGCGGGTTACCACCACCGCAGCGGCGCCGTCGACGATGCCGCTGGCGTTTCCCGCCGTGACGATTCCATCCTTCTTGAAAGAGGACGGCAACTTTTCGAGGATCTCCATAGTGGTTTCCGGGCGCCGGTGATCGTCTTCGCTCACCACAATCGTCTTCTTCCCCTGCTTCACTTCGACGGGTGCCAACTCTTCTCGAATGCGGCACGCCTTATACGCCGCATCCGCTGCTTGCTGGCTGCGCAAGGCGTACGCGTCCGCGTCTTTGCGGGTGACGCCTTGCTGCTCCGCCAATTTTTCGGCGGTCAGCGCCATCGGCAGCCCGCAGTAGGAATCGGTCAGCCCCGCCATCAGTGAATCTTCCAACGCGCCGCCCCCCAGTTTCAGCCCGTTGCGCGCGCCTCGAATCACAAAGGGCGCCTGGGTCATATTCTCCATGCCGCCGGCCAAAACCATTTTCGCTTCGCCGAGCAGTAGCCGCTGCGCCGCCTGGGCTATAGCTTCAATGCCGGAACCGCACAAGCGGTTCACGGTTACCGCCGGGGTCTCCATCTTCAGCCCCGCTTTCAAGCCCACGTGGCGCGCCCCATACAGAGCGTCCGCGCTGGTTTGCATTACATTGCCGAAAATGGCGTGATCGATTTCGGCGGGATCGGCGGCCGAGCGGCGAATGGCTTCCTTGGACGCGTGCGCGGCCAGGTCAATCGCGGAAACATCGGAAAACGCGCCGGTGTAACGCGCCATGGGCGTGCGTGCTCCGGCAACAATCACTACATCGGTCGGGAACATAAATTTCCTCTCTTATTTTGAAGCTAGAGTTTGGGGCTTTCCAGGGCCACGACAGTGTCGCCGCCCCGTTTCCGCGCTTCTTCCACGCTCACTTCCGCTCGGTTGATCAGGTCGGTAACAATGTCTTCGCTCTCGTAGTCCGACTTGGCCACCGCCTCGACAATTCCCGCGCTGAGGGTAACCTGCGTGGCGTCCCACGGCGGTCGCAGCCCAGACGCGGCGCGCCGCAACTTTTCGGCCAGATTCTGCGCGCCGGCCAGTCCGGTGTCCGGCAGAATGAAAGCCAGGGACCAGGACGTATATTTTACCGCGACATCGTTCTGGCGCACGATAGGCTGTAGCGAGCGCGCCAGTTGTTCGAGGAAGCGCTCGACGGGCGATTCGCCCTGCTGCCGCAGGATTTCCGCGCCGCGGTCAATTTGCAGAATGGCCAGGGAGAGCGGAGTGCCTTGGGTGCGCGAGCGTTCCGCCTCGGTCAGCAGGCAACTCTGATAGGAACTGCGGCTGAGCAATCCGCTGCGCTCATCGGAAACCCCCATGCGCCGAACCAGGGAGCGCAGCCGCGTGTGGCTGACGCTCATCAGCATCTGGTCGCCGATAGCTTGCAAGAAATAGGCTTCGTTGGGTTTCCATTTGTGCCGCTCCGCATGGCCCACGATCAGCATTCCCGCCGGGCTCTGGGTTTCCTTGTCGCTGATGCTTACGCCCAGAACCGTAGCGAGGCCCATTTCGTTGAGGATCGGACTGTTCGCCGCTTGCAATGTAAAGCCTCCCAGCTCATCGGGCTGCGCTTTTTCCAGCTGCGCCAGCAACAGCACCACTTGCGCGCCCGGTGTCGGACGCATCTCCGCGGTGCAGTATTCCGCGGCCATCTCCGGCGGGCGTCCGGGCGCTCCAAAGACGGCCAGCGCGCGCGAGCAATGCAGGTAGGCGCCAACTTCGTTGACCGCGGTATTCAGCATGGCGCGAGGCGTCTGCTGGCGGAAAATTTTCTGGTTAATCTCCGAAATTTTCGCCAGATCCCGCAAGGTTTCCGCGGTGTAAACGCCGGTTTTTTGCGTGATCGAGGCCCCAGGCGATTCCGGCACCGCTTCCACCTGACGAATGGGCGTGGGCGTTTCCTTGGGGCGCAAAGACCCTGGCGGCCACCAATTCGCGGTCTGATACAGGCTGCGCAAGCGGGTATTGCGCTCCTCTTCACCGGGAAAGGTGGCGGCAATTTTCTGCAGGCGTTCCAAAGCTTTGTTCTGGAGTGAGTACTGCAAGAAAATCTCGGTCTGAACGATTAAATCTTCAAGCGCCTGCATGTGCCGTGGGTCGCCAGCCGGTGCGGCGGAGGAGCTCACGCTGTCGGCCGTCGAAGAGCGAGACTGCACCGAACGCGGCGGCGAGGCCGTGCCGGATTTGTGCAGCCGGGCGCCAAAGCGCCGCAAGGAAGATTCATCCACCTGACCGCGCAACTTTTCCAGCCGCTCCTGATTGCGATGGTCGTAGGGATCGATGTCGAGCAGTTTCTCGAGCACGTCACACGCTTTTTGGCCGTTGCCGGTGTTGAGATACAAATCAAAGAGCTTGATCAAGATTTCAAAATATTGCGTCTCGCGGTTGGCCTCGTTGTAGAACGCTCCGCAAAACTCCAGGATGGCTTGCGAGTTCGGGTGTTTCCCGCCCACGCCGTCCAATTGCGCGATGAAATCGTTTTGCTTGTGGTCCGCATACATGCGGTCCTTCACCAGCCGCAGCACTTCCACCGCCTTGGAATCTTGTCCGGCCCGGCCAAAAGCATCGATAAGATCGAACAGGCGCGACCAGCCGTGATTTTTTTCCTTTAGCAGGCGCTCCAGAATCTCCCGCGCGCGGTCCGGCTGCCCGCTGTGCATCAGCGCGTCGGCGAAGGTTTCCAGAAACGTCGCGTCGCTGTCCGCGGCGGCAAACGGCTCAAGTAGCGCCGCAGCCTGTTTGGCATCGCCGGCCCGCAAATTTGCTTCCGCGTAGAGCAAAGCAACGCTGCGCTCCTGGGGCGCCAGTTTGTGCGCCCGCCCGAACAAGCGCAGCGCGTCCTCCGGCGTGCCGCTGGCGGTGGCCAATTGCCCCGCGCGCAAAAATGCTTTTGCCCCCACCGCGTTCTTGCCCAAGCGCTCGGCGGTTTCCGCCACCCGAAGCTGCCGCGCGGAATTTTCCGGATCCAATTGCGCCGTGCGTTCCAGGCAAAACAGCGCGTCCTCTTGCCGCCCGGCCTCGGTAAACAGTTCCGCCGCCTTGGAATACTGCTCCATCGCTTCATCGTTGCGATTTTGCTTTTGCTGCAAAAACGCGTATCGCGCAATTCGTTCGGGAGGTTGCGCAGAACTGCGTAGGAACCGGTTGTAAATCGCCAGCGCCTTACTTTCGTCGCGGGGCTCCACCAGCATGTCGAAGAGCAGCCCGTAATAAAAGGAGGCGCGGTCCGGTTGGTCGGCGCGGGCGTACAGGTCCCCCAACGCCTGCGTGGCTTCCTGGTGCTGCGGCGCATCGTCCAGCACCGCTTTGTAGGACGCAATGGCGTCCTCGACGCGGTTTTTCTCCAGGAATCGCTTGGCGCGATCCAAATGCTTGCTGACGTCTGCGGCCATCTCTTCCGGGTGCCTTTGCCGTTCCTGAAAATGACGCGAAGCGAAGCGCTGCGCTCACGGCCCGTTCTCACTATATACCGCCGAACCAAGCGGGACAAAAGACCGGCAGAGTGCGATGTAGTAAGCGGCAAGGGAGCTTGCCGTGCCCCTCACTTTTAGGGTTCCTTTCCCCTTGACACTCGCCCTTCCGCTGTATAGTGTTCCGTAAATAAGTTATGTATATCAAAGATATATATTAAATACTGATAGTATTTTGACAGGCTTCCCGGTAATCCCGGTCCCCGTGAGGCTCATACGACTTTCTCTCGCCAGTCGCTGGCAGTCGCGGCATCCTTGCTGGTTTGCCAATTTTCCTCTGGGAATGGTGCGGCGCTGGCCGTGGTCATCCACGCGGAACGCGCGCACGTGGGCGAAGCCGGCGCATCCGCCGGAAGCACCATTTTTGACGGCGACCGGCTTTCCACCGAGGGCGGCGGACTCCTGCGCCTCGCCGGCCCCGGGCTGAACCTGCAGCTGGCGGAAGGATCGCAGATGGTGCTCCGCCGGGCGCCCGCTCCGGAAGGCATCTCTGGGGATCGGGTGGAGGTCGAACTGACCGCCGGTACCTTGGTTTTGTCCGCAGCACCGATGCGCGAAATCAGCGTGCTGGCCAACGATGCTTGGTTCCGCGCAGCAAGCCACTCTGCGACCGTGGCCCACTTGAGGATCGTAAATCGGCAGGAGCTCCGTGTTTACGCGCAGCGTGGCCTTCTGCAACTTTCTTATCACGGCGATAGCGAAACGATCCAGGAAGGCGCAGCGTACCGGGTATTGCTGGACCCCTCCACCAAGGAAATTAGCGCGATCTCAGAAACGAACGAATTCAACAAGAAGGGGACTCGGCTACATCGCACATTTCGGCTAGTCGCGATTGGTGTTGCGGCGGGGGTCGCGATTCCAGTTTTAATCCATGAGCTTGAAAGCCCGGACAGGCCCGGATTCAAACCCTGATCTAGTGGGCGGCATCGTGCGAGAAGGTCTTCAGCGCTAAAAGCTTTTCTTGCGCGGCGCCGGAGGAAAGAGCTTTTGCAGCCAGCTGCGCACCCTCCAGGAAATCGGACGCCCGATTGGCAGCCACCAAAGCGGCGGCCGCATTGATTACCACCATATCGCGTCGAGGCCCTGGTTCGCCGGCGAATAGGCGTGTGATGATCTCGG
The DNA here is from genome assembly GCA_035309625.1 of Candidatus Acidiferrum sp. Taxonomy (GTDB): domain Bacteria; phylum Acidobacteriota; class Terriglobia; order Acidiferrales; family UBA7541; genus Acidiferrum. The sequence continues at coordinate 23,900 of DATGEY010000037.1, read as the reverse complement.
CGTTTTCTTGGGGAGTGCCACCGGCAATGGCCTCCAGCGGGGCGCGGGTAACGCCAAAATCTTCCGGCGTCACGGTATAGCGCCGAATTTCTCCTGCCCAAACTTCCGCGACCTGCGTTTCGCCGGCCAGCGAAATTTCATCCAGCCCGCCGCATCCGTGAACAACGAAGGCCCGCTGGATTCCGAGTTCCGCCACAGTCGCAGCCATCAGATCCAGCACGTCCGCGGAGAACACTCCCAGCACCTGTGCCTGCGCGCCGGCAGGATTGGTCAGCGGTCCGAGCAGATTGAAAACCGTACGGGAACCAATCAATTTCCTCGCGGGAGCCGCATGGCGCGCGGCGGTGTGCGCCGCCTGCGCGAACAAGAAGCCGATGCCCAGCTTGCGGATGGCCACTCCTACGCGTTCGCAGGGCAGGTCGACACGCACGCCCAGCGCTTCCAGCACGTCCGCGGAGCCGCTGCGCGAACTGGCCGCGCGATTGCCGTGCTTGGCCACTTGCGCGCCGGCAGCCGCGGCCACGATGGCCGCCGCCGTCGAGATATTGAATGCGTCGAACCCGTCGCCTCCGGTACCGCAGGTGTCGATCATGTGCGCCGGGCGGGGCTGGCCATCCGCAAATACGCAAGCGGCATGGCGGCGCAGGACCGCAGCGAATCCCGCCAGCTCCGCGGCCTGCACCGGCCGCGCGTTCAACGCCCGCAGCAAGCGGACAATCAGGCCTGTTTCCAGGCGGCCGGCGAGCAGTTCCTCCATCACCGCTTCGGCTTCCGCCCGCGAAAGCAGCCGGCCCGTCTCGAGTTGTTCGATCAGCAACAACGGCGTGCTTGCGGCCATTTTTGGGGCGTCCTTGCTCCTCTTGCGCCTTCCGAGTAAACTTCTCTGTTTTGCGGATGCACAAATTCTAGCACTGATGGAAGCACGATGAAGATTCACGAGTATCAGGCCAAGGCCATTCTCACCCGCTACGGCGTCACCACGCCGCGCGGCGAAGTCGCTTACACCAAGGAAGAAGCGCGCGAAGCTGCACAACGTCTCAAATCCCACGTGGTGGTGGTGAAAGCACAGATCCACGCGGGAGGGCGCGGCAAAGGCGGCGGCGTAAAGCTGGCCCGTTCCGGCGACGAAGCCGAAGACATTGCCGGGCATATCCTGGGCATGACCTTGGTGACGCCGCAGACCGGCGCCGCGGGCCGAGTCGTGAAGCGGGTACTGATCGAGGAAGGGCTGGATATTAAACGCGAACTTTATCTCGGTTTGCTGGTCGACCGCGCCAGCGGGCTGCCGGTTTTCATGGCCAGCGCCGCGGGCGGTATGGAAATCGAAGAAGTGGCCAAGGACAATCCGGAGGCCATCCTGCGCGAGCCGATTCAGCCGGTGGTCGGCTTGCAGCCTTACCAGGCCCGCAAGATCGCATTCGGGTTGGGCCTTCCCGGGGATGTCGCGACCCACGCCACGCCGTTTTTCCAGGCGCTCTATCGCGCCTTCATCGACACCGACGCTTCGCTTCTGGAGATTAATCCGTGTGTGCTGACCGGCGACGGGAGGCTGGTCGCGCTCGACGCCAAAATGACCTTTGACGACAATGCGCTGTTCCGCCATCCGAATCTTCGCGAACTACGCGATCTTGACGAAGAGGATCCCCTGGAAGTCGAGGCCTCCAAGTACGGATTGAATTACATCAAGCTCGAGGGCAGCGTGGCCTGCATGGTCAACGGAGCGGGGTTGGCCATGGCCACCATGGACATCATTAAGTACGCGGGCGGATCACCCGCGAATTTCCTGGATGTTGGCGGCGGGGCCTCTTCCGAGCAGGTCAAGAACGCGTTTCGCATTTTGATGAGCGATCCCAGCGTGCGCGCCGTCTTCATCAACATATTCGGAGGCATCTTGCGTTGTGACGTGCTCGCTACCGGAGTGGTGGCCGCGGCAAAAGACTTGCGACTAAAGGTTCCGGTGGTGGTGCGCATGGAAGGCACCAACGTCGAAATGGGCCAGAAAATACTGCGAGACAGCGGGCTCGATTTTACGATCGCAGACGGCATGAAAGACGGAGCGCAAAAAGTAGTCGCTCTCGCGGGAGGCGCGCGATGAGCGTGCTGGTGGGCGAAAAAACGAAGCTGCTGGTGCAGGGCTTTACCGGCCGCGAAGGCACCTTTCACGCCCAACAGATGATCGAGTACGGCACCAATGTCGTCGGTGGCGTAACTCCCGGAAAGGGCGGCACCAAGCATCTCGAGCGTCCGGTCTTCAATACCGTGGCCGATGCGGCTAACGGCACCGGCGCGAACGCGTCGGTAATTTTTGTTCCTCCGCCTTTCGCGGCGGACGCCATCCTGGAAGCGGCCGAAGCGGAAATTCCCTTGGTCATTTGCATTACCGAGGGTATTCCTGTCCTCGACATGATCCGCGTTTCGCTGGCGGTAGACCGCCAAAAAACGCGCCTGGTCGGTCCCAATTGCCCCGGCGTCATCTCCCCGGGCAAATGCAAGATTGGCATCATGCCGGGACGCATCCACAAGCAGGGCAACGTCGGGGTGGTCAGCCGCAGCGGCACGCTCACTTACGAAGCGGTCGACCAGTTGACTCGCCTCGGCATCGGCCAATCCACCTGCATCGGCATCGGGGGGGATCCAATCATTGGCACCTCCTTCCTCGACGCCGTCCAGATGTTTAACGACGATCCGCAAACGCAGGCCATCATTTTGATCGGCGAGATCGGCGGCAATGCCGAAGAAATCGCGGCCCAATTCATTAAATCGAATGTGAAGAAACCAGTGATCGGCTTCATCGCCGGTCAGACCGCGCCCCCGGGGCGGCGTATGGGTCATGCCGGCGCTATCATCAGCGGCGGGCAGGGCACCGCCAAAGACAAGTACGCGGCCATGAGCGCGGCAGGAATCCGCTGCGTTGAGACTCCGGCGGACCTGGGTTCCACCGTAGCCGCCGCATTGAAGTAGTACCGGCATTTTCCCGGCGACTTTCCTTACTTGGAGGGATCAGCAGTGGCTATCGAGCGTACGTTTGCGATTATCAAGCCGGATGCGGTGGGCCGCGGCCTGCAGGGCGACATTCTGAGCCGCATTCATGAAGCGGGCTTCCGCATTGTGGCTATCAAGTCCATGCGGCTGACCAAGGAGGAAGCCGGCGGCTTTTATGCCGTGCATCGAGAGCGGCCATTTTTCGGGGAGCTTACCGAGTTCATGAGCTCCGGAAAAATCTTCGCCATGGTTCTGGAAGCGGAAGGGGCCATCGCAAAATGGCGCGACGCCATGGGAGCCACCGACCCCAAGAAAGCCGCGCCGGGCACCATTCGACGCGATCTGGGCACCAGCATTGGCAATAATTGCACGCACGGTTCGGACGCGCCGGACACCGCCGCGTTCGAGATCGGCTACTTTTTCGCTGGGCACGAGCTGATCTGACTCGCTAGTCCGCGGCTTTGACTTCCGCGCCGGCAACCTTCTAACCTTATGTGGTGGATCCTCTGCGCGAACTCGGCCGGGCCCTTTTGCTCTGCGGCGCCCTGATCGCCGCGGTGGGAGCGCTGCTCTATTTCGGCGCACGGTTGCCGTTTCGGCTGGGGCGCTTGCCCGGCGATATGGTTCATCGCGGCGAGCACAGCACGTTTTACTTTCCGATGGTGACTTGCCTGGTGATCAGCATCGTGCTGTCTGCCTTGTTTTGGTTCTTCTCAAATTTCCGGCGCTGAGAGATAGACGGGCGACGCGGAGTCCCAAGTCTAGGTTTGGCGGTCTTGAAATTCTTCATGCCAGGCCATTTGAATGGCTTCGAGCTTGCCTTCATTGGAGGCTTTGGGATCGCCGGAAAAACCGGGCAGCTCGGTGACCCATTTATGCATGTCCGTGAAACGGACGGTGAGCGGATCGGTGTCCGGATATTTGTCGGTGAGCGCGATGGCGATATCTTCCGTGTTGTCCCAATCGAAGGTTGCGGGCATGTCAGTGATCTAATTCCTTCGCGTAATTTTTGTTCCACTCGGGAATTTCCACCACGATATCGGTGGTGCCGTCCGGCACGGTTTGGCAGCCCAGGCGCGACTTCGGCGTGATGCCGGGCGCTTCGTCGAGTTCATCAAGTTCGGCGTCGGTAGCTTCATTACACGATTCCAAGCCTTCTTTCACGATGACGTGGCAGGTGGAGCAGGCGCACACGCCGCCGCAAGCGTGATCCAGGCCGGCCTTGATACCCTCGGAAATGTCCAGGATGCTGCCGGGAATGCCATTGTGGCCGTACGGAATCTTTTCCGGATCGACCTCGATGGTCTTGCCGCTGGGAAGAAACGTGACTTTGTATTTCTTCGTGGCCGGCTTGTATTTGACTTCTTCGATATAGGGGTTGCTGCCGCCCATTTTGTTCTCCTACTAAGATCTTGCGCTTTCCTGCTCAATGTTGCTGAACTGGGGCGCAGCAGTGCTGCGCCCCTGCTAAAATCATACTTCCGCCAGCTTGCGTCCCTGTAACGCCGTCGAGACGGCGCTGTTCATCACTAATTCCGCCAGGCGCATGGTGGCCTGGTTCAAGTCATCGATGCGCTGGCGCATTAATTTGTAGTCGCTGCTGCCCACCGATTCTTTCAGCGCCGCGACCGCCGCGTCAATGGCTTCGCGTTCGGCCTGCGGAAGGACCGCTGCTTGCGGAGTCGCCAGCGCTTTTTGCGTGGCAGTCAGAATCGCTTCGGCCTCGGTGCGCGCTTCGATGGCCTGGCGCTCGGCGAAGTCCTGCTCGGCATATTCGATGGATTCTTCGAGCATGCGTTCGATTTCCGTGTCGCTGATGCCGTAGCTGGGTTGCACTTCCATGCTGCGCTGCTCGCCGGTGCGGGTGTCTTTTGCCCCGACTTGCAGAATGCCGTTGGCGTCGATCAGAAATTTGACTTCGATGCGCGGCAGGCCAGCGGGAGCTGGCGGAACTTTCAATGTAAACCGCGCCAGCGAGCGGCAATCCTTGGCGAGTTCGCGCTCGCCCTGCAATACGTGAATGTCGATGCCGGTCTGGTTGTCCACCCCGGTGGTGTACATCTCCTGCGCGCTGGCGGGAATCGTGGAATTGCGCGGAATGACTTTGGCGACGGCGCCGCCGTAGGTTTCGATGCCGAGCGAGAGCGGAGTCACGTCCAGCAAGAGCATATTGCTGACGCCGCGATCGAGAGTGTTGGCCTGCACGGCAGCGCCGAGCGCGACCACTTCATCGGGGTTCAGTTCGGTATGCGGCTTGCGCTCGAAATATTCCTGAACCATGCGACGAATCAGCGGTGTACGCGTTGCACCGCCGACTAGAACGACTTCGTCGATTTCGCCGGGCTTCAGCTTGGCGTCCGCCAGGGCTTGCCGGACCGGGCCCATGGTCCGGTCGACAATCGGGCGAACCAGCGCTTCAAAAGCGTCACGCTCGAATTCCTGAAGGAAGACAGCGCCGTTCGGCAACGGAAAACGGAGCGTGGCGGATTCGTTTTCGGACAGGGAATGCTTGACGGCAATAAGCTCTTTGCGCAGTTCCTGCGCAATTTCGGAGTGTGGAGAAAAGTCGATGCGATGATGCTGCAGCATTCGCTCGTGGACAAAGGCCTGCAGAAGGTTGTCGATATCGTCGCCACCGAGATGGGTGTCGCCGTTGGTGGAGAGCACCTGGTAGATATCGCCTTCGCTGGTGGAAATGAGTTTAAGCACAGAAATGTCGAAGGTGCCGCCGCCCAGATCGTAGACGGCGACGTAGCCGCGCTGCTTTTCATGCAAGCCGTAGGCCAGGGCCGCCGCGGTTGGCTCGTTGACCAGTCGAAGGACTTCGAGGCCGGCGAGTTTGCCGGCGTCCTTGGTGGCCTGGCGCTGCGCGTCGTTAAAATAGGCGGGCACGGTAATCACGGCCCGATCGACGGTCTCCCCGAAATGCGCTTCGGCCCAGTTTTTGAGTTCGCGCAAAATGAAAGAGGAAATTTCCGGAGGCGTTAAGAATTTGTCGCCCAGCCGCACCCGAATCATATTCCTGCTGGTGGGATCGACACGAAACGGAAAAAGCTTCAGCTCATTTTCGATATCGGCGACGCCGCGGCCCATCAGACGCTTGACGGAGTAAATGCTGCGCTCCGCTTGCGTCAGCAAGCGGCGGCGCGCAGGTTCACCGACGATGACGCTGCCATCCGCGTCAAGGCTTACTACGGACGGACAGAGCGTTGAACCGTTGGGACCCGAAATACACTTCGGCGCGCCAGTCTGCGGGTCGATGTATGCGACCAGACTGTTTGTCGTGCCCAGATCGATTCCTACGGTGCGTCCCATGGCGGCTGCGTTACCCAATTTCCTTTTGGACGTTGGTTACCAGGTTCCTTATGTACGAGCGGCGATTCAACAGCTGGTTCAGGCGGATCATTATCGCTTTGCGATCGTTGTCGCTGACTTGCGCGTCGATCGCGGCGTCCCATTGTTTCGCCGTCTCCTGGAGCTGTGTGTCCACTTGGCCGAGTTTGAACTGAAAGTTCTTCTCCGCCGTTTCCAGTCGCGATCTGAGGGAACCCAAGTCACCACCGGATGCTTTCGCTTCGCGCAGCTCGTCGAGCCACTCGTTCAGTTCAAAAACTTCTTCCAGGAGTTCGGGCGGAGCTTGTTGCTTGTGCTCCCCCTCCTTGCGCATGTTCTCGAGCTCCAGCAAATATTCGACGCGGCTGACCGGATCGCGCAGCATGCGGTAGGCGTCATTGAGGTCGGAGCTGCCCTTGAGGGAACGCTCCTGCTCCGCCGCGCTGGCATTGACGAATTTGTCGGGATGCAGCTTCCAACTCAGCTCCAGGAATCGCTTTTCCAGCGTGGCCATCTCGATCCACAGCTTGCGGGGCAAGCCGAAGAGCAAGAAATAATCGCCTTTTCCCCATGCTGTCGAGGGAGCGCTCATCTAAAGTCTTTCCGCCATCGCTTCCATGGCGTAGCGGGTTGAGCGGGTGTCGGATACCCCCCTCCCCCCTAGGTTTTGTGTAAGTGTTGATTCTAAAGGGACTTAAAGTCTTTTGTTTTGCTACACTTTTGTAAGTGTTGATTCTAAAAGTACTTAGCCGGCCACTGCATAGACGAACTACGATCAGGCCGTGAAGGAGCTGCCGCAGCCGCAATTGCGGGCTGCGTTGGGATTCTGGAAAACAAATCCCTGGCGCATCAGCGTCTCTTCGTATTCCAGAGTCGTCCCGTTCAGGTACAGCAAGCTCTTAGGGTCGACGAAGATACGCGCTCCATGCTCCTCGAAAACCTTGTCGCGGTCGCGGGCCTTGGTGTCCAAACGCATGGCGTAGGACAGGCCAGAACACCCGCCGCCTTGCACCCCGACGCGAAGGCCGCCTGCTTCCGGCGAGACTCCATCCTTTTCGAGCAGGGCGCGAATCTTTTGCGCGGCGCGCTCGGTCAAGTGGATTTTCGCAGTACTCGGGCTTAGTATTTCGGTTGCCATCATCCACACGCTTAACGGAACGCCTTAATGCGCTACCTTCTCGGCCACCGGGACGGCAACGCCGTGCTTCTTCTTCCAGTCGACGATAGCGGCCTTGATGGCGTCTTCAGCGAGCACCGAGCAGTGGATCTTGACCGGCGGGAGGGAAAGCTCGCGGACAATGTCGGTGTTCTTAATGCTCAACGCCTCTTCCACGGTCTTGCCCTTGACCCATTCGGTGGCCAGCGATGAACTGGCAATGGCCGAACCACAACCGAAGGTCTTGAACTTGGCTTCTTCAATGACCTTGGTATCGGGATTGATTTTCATCTGCAGTTTCATGACGTCGCCGCATTCGGGCGCGCCGACCAGGCCGGTCCCGACGTTGGGGTCCTCTTTGGACAGGCTGCCAACATTTCGCGGATTATTGTAGTGATCTACGACTTTGTCGCTGTATGCCATCGCTGCTCCTTGAAGTCCTAACTGGCCTTGGCTTTCGCAAGGTTGGTGCTGACCAAACCGGCGTCCTTGACGTCTTCTTCCGCCAGCGAGACGCTGGGAATGGATGCGGAACGCCCGGCGGCCAATTGCCGCAAAGCATCCGCGGAAACTTGCGTGGGCACTCCCAGACTCTTCAGGAATGCACGCACTTGCTGAACTTCATGAAAGGACCGCACTGCCGCGGTGCTCTCGCTCTCCGCGTCGTAAGGTACGAAGGAGACGCGAAACGCGGCGCCAGTACCTCCGATGGAGCGATGAATCCGAATTGTTCCTTCAATAGCCATTGGGTGTCCTTCTATCCTTAAGTGTTTTACGCGGTCTGCCACTTCACCTTGGAGATGTCGATGCCTTCCTTGGCCATCTCGTAAAGCGGCGAAAGCTCGCGAAGCTTGGTGACCACCTGAACCATCTTGTCCGCGACGTAATCGACCTCTTCTTCGGTATTGAAGCGGCCCAAGCCGAAACGGATGGAGGTGTGCGCCAGGTCTTCGCCCACGCCTAAAGCTTTGAGTACATAACTGGGTTCGAGGGTTGCCGAAGTACATGCCGAACCGCTGGAAACGGCCACATCATTAATGCCCATCAGGAGGGATTCGCCTTCGACATAGGCGAAGCTCATGTTGAGATTGTTGGGTAGGCGGTGCTCCATGGAACCATTAATGTAGACCTCGTCGAGCTTGGCTTCCAGGCGAGCGCGCAGCCGGTCCCGCAAAGCACGCATACGCTTGGACTCTTCGGCCATGCCCTGCTGAGCCAGTTCGCAGGCCTTGCCAAGTCCGATGATGCCGGTCACGTTGAGGGTGCCGGAACGCATACCGCGTTCGTGGCCGCCGCCATCGATAATGGCGGAGAGCTGCACGCGAGGATTGCGCCGGCGAACGTAAAGAGCCCCAACGCCCTTAGGTCCATAGATCTTGTGCCCGGAGATGGCCAGGAGGTCGATATTGTCTTTCTGGACGTCCACGGGAACTTTGCCCACTGCCTGGACCCCATCGACGGCAAAGATAATGCCGTGCTCCTTGGCGATTTTGCCAATCTCCGCCATGGGATTGATGATGCCAATCTCATTGTTGGCGTACATGATGGTGATCAGAATCGTCTTCGGCGTAATGGCCTTGCGCACATCTTCGGGATCCACACGGCCGTCACGCTGCACCGGCAAATAGGTCACTTCGTAGCCGTACTTCTCCAGACGCTTGCAGGTATCGAGAACGGCTTTGTGCTCAATGGCTTGGGTGATGATGTGGTTGCCCTTTTCGCGGTACATTTCCGCGACGCCCTTGATCATCAGGTTGTCGGATTCGGTGGCGCCGCTGGTGAAGATAATCTCTTTAGGAGTGGCACCTATCAGCGAAGCGACCTGGGCGCGGGCGTTCTCCACGGCTTCTTCGCCAGCCCAGCCGAACGAGTGATTGCGGCTGGCGGCGTTGCCAAACTTCTCAGTGAAATAGGGAAGCATGGCGTCCACCACCCTGGGATCGACCGGGGTGGTCGCGTGATTGTCCATGTAAATCGGCAGCTTAACAGCCATCTCTTGTCTCCTAAGTCCGCAACTCGACGAGAACCGCCTCTTGCGGTTCCTCGCTCATCTGAGAAATCGTGACGGTGCTCAGCACCTGTAAGATGCTTTCATTTACCCGGCGTAACGGCTCGCGCACCGAGCAGCGATCGGTGGCGTCGCAATTTCCGTGACTGGTTACGCAGGAAGTGATCAGCACCGGGCCGTCTATGGCGGAAATCACGTCCAGCGCGCTGATTTGTCCCGGGTCTTTAGCCAGTTGATAGCCGCCGCTGGAGCCGTGCTTGGCGGCAATCACTCCATGCCGCGCCAGACGTTGCAGCACCTTGGCCATCAACGTGGAGGAGATGCCGTACTCCTCGGAGATTTCGTTAGCACTACAGGCATGGGCTTGGCGATGATTGGCCAAGTGCTTGACCGCAATCAAACCGTAGTCGGCTTTTTTCGACAACTTAAACATTGCTGGCTTACCGCCCGAAGCAAGTCATATACGACTATTTTAGTCTGAAATCGAAGATACTCCAAGAAGGCGCGAAAGTCAAACGATCTTCGACGGGTGTGCTCTTAGCTAACATCTGTAGTTTCTGTTAGTTATGGTGGGACCAAAATGGTCTGGCTGGAATCCTGCCGGATTCATGCGCGGGCCCGCTGCTCCATCATCACGGCGCTGAACAGGTCCCGCCCGCAGCTACCGCTTCCACCAGTTTCTGGACCGCCGCCGCAGGAACGAGCAGCAATTGTGCTTTGGGGGCTTTGGTTTGTTCGACGACGGCAAGTTGTTGAGTTTTCCAATCGTCCGGCGCAACTGTGCCTTTGGCGGTGAAATCCAATGCGGCTAATCCGACAGCGCCAAGAACCGATAAGTCACGCGAAGTGGCGGAAACTTCCTTTACCAGAAAAGAGCGCTGGGCCAGGGTTTGGAGCTGGTTGTCGTTGTCGCGCCAGGCCGAGAATTGCCGCCGCAATCGCGCCGCAGAGTCCGCGTCGTGGCAGGAAGACGAAACGAAGGTATCGATCAACTCGCCGAAGCGTCGCGCAACATTGCTTTCGAGCGGTATAGCGTCGACCACCCGATTGAGCGGGGTCGCGCTAGTGGGCTCCACGGAGGCCGTTCTTTCCCGGGTGTAATCCTTTACTGGCTCCAGCAAGCCGGCTAAGGTGCGCAGCGCCGATAGTTCCTGCGCGCTCGCTCCCGGCCCGGCAATGCGCCGTAACATCGGCGAATAATAGGATCGATGAGTTAGCCCCAGCCCTTCCAGCCGCCCGCTGACGGCATGCAAGCGTGCATACATGGAAGCGGCATCCGTAACGGATGCCGGCGACCACAAACGCTCGGCGATGGCAGCATTGCGCGGCCAAATACGGGAGTCGATGTTTTCCGGATTCACGTATTCGGACCACATGCAGGATTCGCCGCCGAGAATCAGGTGTTGCTGTTCCGGCGTAAGGTTGGCTGCGGGGCCGCTCAAGGGATCGACGGCGTAGTGCCGGGCCGCGGACCAGCCCAGATCGAGATAGTAACCGTTGGAGAGGACGCCGTGGTAGCCCTCAGCGGCGGCTTTGGCGAGCGATTGCTGGCCCCGCCAGGATTGAATGACAATGTCCTTGGGCACGCCGGGGATGAACACTTCGTCCCAGCCAACCACGGCTTTTCCGTGCCTGGTGACGATCTTCTGGATGCGTTCACTGAAGTAGGCTTGCAGGGCTTCGTTGCTGGAGAGATTGTGAGACTTCTTGAATTCCTGGATTTTGTGGTTGGCGTCCCATTGTTTTCCGTTCACTTCATCGCCACCGATGTGAAAATAATGATCGGGGAAGAGCTTGGTCATCTCGCCGATAAACTCATCAAGAAGCTTGTAGGTCTTCTCGCTGGTGATATCCATTGCCGGATCGAAAACGCCCCATTTGCGCTCGATTTCGTAGGGTCCCGGGCCGCTGGCCAGTTCCGGGTAAGCGACAAACCAGGCGGTACTGTGGCCGGGCATGTCGAACTCCGGCACGACCCGGATGCCGCGGTCGCGGGCATAGGCGATCAGATCGCGAACTTCGTCTTGGGTGTAATACAGACCGCCGGAACCCATGGCGTGCAGCTTGGGAAGTTTTTTGCTCTCGATGCGAAAACCCTGGTCTTCGGAAAGGTGCCAGTGGAACACGTTCATCTTCACCGCTTCGAGACCATCGAGATTGCGCTTGAGGATATCGAGCGGAATGAAATGGCGGCCAACGTCGATCATCAGGCCGCGCCAGGGAAAACGGGGCTGGTCCTGGATGGTGAGCGCGGGAGCGATGAAACCGTCGGACGAGACTTCCACCAATTGCAAGAAAGTCTGCAGCCCGTGCATCGCACCGAGTGGCGTAGGGGCTTCGATTTGGGCGCCGCCGGAGGAGATCGTTAGCGTGTAGGATTCGTCCTCGCCTAGCTCCTGAATTTCCTTGCTGGCATGGGCGGTGTGCACGGTCAGCGTTGGCTTTGCCTGAGGCTGCGCGGAGAGAGGTATGCCGGTTTGGCTCGAAAGTTGGCGGAGAAAACGCCGCGCGGCGCGATCCATTCGCGCTTCCGAGTGGCCGGTCAGAGCGACCGAGAAGGAGGAGTCGATGCGCAGGCTGCCGCTGCCCATTTGCAGGTTGGAAGGCCAGGGCATCAGGTTCAGCCGCGACTGTTCCTGCGCCCGCGCCTGGGCGACGCCCAGCAGCAGCGCCAGCCCGATCAGGCACAAACCGTGAGTCCAGTGATTCATAATCATTCGTGCAGAGCTCCTCGGGGAGAGTCGCTGCGAATCTTTTGCGCGACTAATCCTTGCATACTGGCACATCCGGAAAATAGTGCGAAACAATTTCGCGAAACCATATTGGCGCCCCTAAGCCGATTAAAGTTTGCTCCTGCTATCAGGAAAGCCTGGGTTAGAATACAAGCACCGAGCGGCTCGCATGAAAACGTCTATTGCCATCTATCCGGGATCGTTCGATCCGGTGACCAACGGCCACCTCGATTTGATCGAGCGCGGCGAAAAGATGTTCGATTTGGTGATCGTGGCGGTTTTGCGTAATGCCGAAAAGGCGCCGCTGTTTTCGGTGGCCGAGCGGGTGGAGATGCTGCGGGAAGTGACCCGGCAATGGCCTGGCGTGGAAGTCGAAGTATTCGATGGCTTATTGGTGGATTATGCGCGTAAACGCCACGCCGGAGTCATTCTGCGCGGCATTCGAGCCATCTCCGACTACGAGTACGAATTGCAAATGGCGCTTATGAATCGGAAACTGGAGCCGCGCCTGGAAACTGTGTTCATGCTGCCGGGGGAGACTTATAGCTATTTAAGCTCCAGGTTGGTGCGGGAAATTGCTCAACTTGGGGGCCCGCTGCAAGGGTTAGTGCCGTCGGTGGTGGAAGAACGATTGCGGGCCAAAGTTTCGTGACGAATTTCATGGGACGCGCCAGCAGGTGCCGGCGCCAGCAAGAGGAGAACGCGTGCAACTGACAGAACGCATCAATCGCATACAAATTTCGCCGACCTCGGCGGTGATCGCCGAAGCCGAAAAGCTAAAAGCGAAAGGCGTGGACATCGCCGACTTCGGTCCCGGCGAGCCGGACTTTCCCACGCCGGAGCACATCAAGAAAGCGGCGATTCGAGCCATCGAGGAAAACCGCACGAAGTACACGGCGACCGGGGGCATTATGCCGTTACGCGAAGCGATATGCGCCTGGCATAAACGCGAATTGAAGTCGAACTACGATCCGAAGGAATGCGTGGTCAACGTCGGCGGAAAGCATTCCATCTTCAATGTGGTCAGCGTATTGGTGCAGCAGGGCGATGAAGTGATTGTTCCCGCGCCCTACTGGGTCAGCTATCCGGACATCGTGAAGTATGCGGGCGGGATACCCGTTCACGTGGAAACCCGTGCGGAAGACGGCTTCAGCGTGAAAGCCGGGGTGATCGAGAAAGCTATTACGCCGAAAACCCGCATGGTGATTTTGAGCTCCCCGAATAATCCGACGGGTGGCGTCGTACCTCCCGAAGAATACGAGCGGATTCTGGCCGTCTGCAGAAAACACAATGTGTGGCTGATGAGCGACGAGTGCTATTCGCATTTCACTTACGATCCGCACAAACCTTATTCGGTGGCCAGCGTCGCGGATTCCAAGGAACACGTCGTTATCATTGGCTCGATGTCGAAAACTTTTGCAATGACCGGGTGGCGCATCGGCTATACGCTGGCGCCGGAAGCATTGGTGCAAGCTACGGTCAAGTTGCAGAGCCAGTCCACTTCCAATCCTACTTCCATCGCGCAGTACGCCGCGCTGGAAGCGATGCGCGGTTCGATGGATTCGATACCGGTGATGCTGGCCGAATACGCGCGCCGACGGCGGCGCATCGTTGACGGGTTGCGCGCTCTTCCCGGAGTGACTTGCGAGGATCCCGGCGGCGCGTTCTACGCCTTTCCCAATGTAGCGGCACATCTGGCGAACGGTAGCGCCGGGAGCGCATTGGCCAAGAACACCACGGAATTGGCAAAACTGCTGCTCGACAAGGCGCGCGTGGCATTGGTGCCTGGCGATGCGTTCGGCGCTCCTGGCTACCTGCGGCTGTCCTATGCGACTTCGATCGAGCGTATCGAAGAAGGCCTGCGCCGGTTGGAACGCTTCCTCAGCCGCGCCGAAGCTGCCGCCTGAACGTGAGCGGGCGGACGATTGGCCCTGAACCGTTTCGCGTCGAGCCGGTGTTCAGTCCGCGACTTTGGGGCTCGCGTTCTTTGGCCCCTCTGTTCCCTGAAAAATCCAATCTGGACGAGCCTTTGGGCGAGGCTTGGCTCACCGGCGTCGATTGCCCAGTCGCCTGCGGCCCCCACGCGGGGAAGACGCTGGGAGAGGCCTGGAGCGCCATGCCGCCGGAGTGGCGGGGGACGCGGCTGGCTTCCTGCGATCGCGTTCCGATGCTGGTCAAATTTATTTTTCCGCAGGACAAACTATCCATCCAGGTTCACCCGGACGACGCTTACGCCGCGGCCCACGAACAAGCCGCTGGGGGCAGAGGAAAAACGGAGATGTGGCATGCGGTTTCCTGCGATCCCGGCGCCAGCTTATTACTGGGGTTAAAGGCGGGGATCGACAAACAGAAGTTTCTGGACGCGATGAAAGGAAATCGTCTGGAAGAGGTATTTCAATCGCATGCGGTAAATGCGGGGGACACCTTCTTTATTGCCGCAGGGACGCCCCACACCATCGGTCCTCGCATGATTCTGTGCGAAGTCCAGGAATATTCAGACCTTACGTATCGCGTATACGATTATGGGCGCGTGGATGGAAAGGGAAAACCGCGCGAACTGCACATCGAAAAAGCGCTCGAGGTGATGAAGTTCGGCGCGCCGGCCCCGGCTAAAGTTCCGCCATTGCCTTTGCAGGCCGATCGGGTTCACAAAGTTTTGCTCGCCGCATGTCCCTATTTCGCCGCCGAACGATGGGAGTTTCGCAGCACAGTGCAAACCGAATCCCTACAGGAAAGTTTCGAAGTGCTGGTGATCCTCGAGGGCGCCGGCCACATACATGGACACGGACCGGCACGGGCGTACCGACGTGGCCAATGCTGGTTTATCCCGGCGTCGCTGGGCGAATTCTCTCTGCAGCCGGAGCAAAGCACGACGGTGATGCGCGCTTACGTGCCAGATCTGACGCGTCTTCGCGCGGTACTCCGCCGCGGCGCGGTCTCCGATTCGCAACTTGCTCAAACGGTTTTTGCTTAGTACAAGAGACGCATGGCAACAGAGTCGCTGACGGTGCACGCGGTAATCCTGGCGGGAGGCCGCGGTACCCGCTTCTGGCCACGCAGCCGTACCCGCATGCCCAAGCAGTTGCTCAACATCGTGGGAAAGCAAACTATGTTGGAGCAAACCGTGGCTCGGCTGCGGCCGTTGATTCCTGCCGAGCGCATCTGGACGGTCACCAATGCGGAGCAGGCCTTGGCAGTAAAAAAGCAACTGCCGGCCGCCGCCCGCAAGCGCGTCTTGACCGAGCCGTTGGGGCGCAACACCGCCGCGGCCATTGCCCTTGCGGCGCTGCACGTGCGACATGCCGCGCGAGGAGATGCGTTGCTCGCGGTACTTCCCGCCGATCATTACATCGCCAATCCGGAGCGCTATCGGGTGATCGTGCGCGCGGCGCTGGAGGTGGCTCGCCGCAAGGGCCGCATGGTGGTGCTGGGCATTCCCCCGACGCGGCCGGAAACCGGCTTCGGGTATATCGAGCGGATGGGCGAGGCGCTGGATTCGAAAGGATTTCCGGTTTATGCCGTGCGGCGTTTCACGGAAAAGCCGGCGCTATCCGTCGCCAAGGTATATGCCGGCTCCGGCGATTATCACTGGAACGCTGGCATGTTTTTCTGGCGCGCGTCGACGTTTCTTGAAAGCCTCGATAAACATGTGCCAAAAACGTACGCGGCGCTCGAAACCCTGGCGGAAAGCATTGGCAAGAGCGGCTACGCGCGCAAGTTGAGCGCGATTTACCCAAAATTGCAAAACATCTCGGTGGACTTCGCCATTCTGGAGCCGGTTACTCGCCAGCCCGGCGACCCTTGCGTCTACGTGATTCCCGCGGAAGTCGGCTGGAGCGATATCGGCTCCTGGGCCGCCGTTTATGAACTGCTCGCCAAAGTTCCCGGCGAAAATATTTTGCCTGGTGCAGCGTATGCGCTGGATGCCAGCGGAAATCTTATATGGAGCGAATCCAAGTTTGTGGCCGCCATCGGTGTCCGCGATCTGGTGGTGGTGGAAACGGCGGACGCGCTGCTGATTTGCCCGCGCGAACGCGCTCAGGATGCCGGAAAAGTGGTGAAATGGCTGGAAGAGAACCGGCGTAAGGATTTGCTCTAGCTTAAAAGCGTGAGCCGGCTGCTGGAATCAGGCTTCGCGTATACTCGAAAACGCATGCACTCCATTCGCTTCGGCACGGACGGTTGGCGCGGCATCATCGCGGAAGATTTTACCTTCGCCAATGCACGCATGGTTGCGCATGCTATCGCCCGCTATGTGGTGCGGGGCGAGGATGCGCGCAAGGGCGTGCTGATCGGCTATGACCATCGCTTCGCTTCGGACAGCGTGGCGCAAGCGGTCGCCGATGCCATTAGCTCCACCGGCACGCCGGTATGGCTGGCGGACAAGCCCTGTCCGACGCCTGCTATTTCGCTGCTGGTCCGGCAGCGCCGCGCGGCGGGCGGCATCGTGGTCACCGCAAGCCACAATCCCTATAGCTGGAACGGCATCAAGTACAAAGCGAGCTACGGTAGCAGCGCCCTGCCTTCGATTGTGGCGCAAATTGAAAGTGAACTTGAGAAGGCGCAGCACGGGAGCGTCTCACCTCTTCCACCACGCAAGGACTTGATCCAACCGCTGGAGCCGCGCGCCCCCTATCTTGATACGGTGGAAAAGTTGGTCGACTGGCGGCGAATCCGCGAAGCCAAGTTCCGATTTGTCTGTGATCCCATGCACGGTTCGGCTGCCGGCTTGCTCCACGAATTGTTTACCCGCAACGGCATCGCCTGCGACGAAATCCGCAGCACCCGCGATCCGCGCTTTGGAAATGTTCACCCCGAGCCCATTGAGCCGCACATCGAAGCGGCCCGCCAGGCGGTGCGTGACGGCAAATACGACGCGGCGTTCTGCGCGGACGGCGATGGCGATCGCATCGGCGCCATCGATCGCGACGGCGCGTTTATTAACCCGCATCAGATCTTTGCTCTCCTCGTTTGGCATCTTGCCGGCACTCGCAATCTTCCCGGCGACATTGCCAAGACCTTTTCGGTCACCAAGCTGATCGACAGACTGGCCGCCAAGTTCGGCCGCAAGTTGCATGAAGTCCCCATCGGCTTCAAATATATCTGCGAGTTGATGCTGGAACAAAATGTCTTGATCGGCGGCGAGGAGAGCGGCGGAATCGGCACCAGCCTGTATCTTCCGGAGCGCGACGCCACCGTCTCCGCTTTGTTGCTTGCGGAGTTGATGGCCTGGCACGGCAAATCCCTGGGCCAACTGGTTGGCGCCTTGCATGCGGAATTCGGCGAATTTCATTACGGCCGGGTCGATCTCGACGTGAAGCCAGGGCAAAAGGAGAAAGCCATCGCGCATTTCTCCGACGGCAAGCTCAAGCAGCTGCTCGATTGGCCGGTAAGCCGCCGCGAAAACATGGACGGTATCAAGATTTATCTCGGCGACATCGGGTGGGTCATGGTGCGGGCCTCCGGAACGGAGAATCTCTTGCGGGTGTACTCGGAAACGTCCCATCCACGAACCACCGAGCGCGCGCTCCTGGCAGTCAGCAGGGTGGTCCGGGATTTGTAGCGCATGGTTCCCACATCCGCTCTAAATCCGGGTACTATCTTGAGAGAAAGGAACGTCGCCCCACTCGAGCGCATTTGACTGGCCCGGCAATTTCGCTCGCGTCGAAGACAAATCCCCAATGGAACGCCGCTTTTACACTCTTGATGTGTTCGCCACCACGCGCTTTGAGGGCAACCCCCTGGCGGTAATTACCGACGGCGATGGCTTGTCGAACGACGCCATGCTCGCCGTCGCGCGGGAGATGAATCTTTCCGAAACCGTTTTCGTGCAGAAGCCCACGGAGGAAGAGGCCCTGGCGCGGCTGCGCATTTTTACCACTCGGGAAGAACTAAAACTTGCGGGCCACCCGGTAATCGGCACATGGTTCTTGCTGGCGGAACTAGGGGTGGTACCCGCTCAGGAAGGCGGCGTGCATGTTTTGCAGGAGACTGGCGCGGGCGTTCTTCCCGTCGAGATTCGTTTCAAGGATGGGCGTCCGCAACGCGTAACCATGACACAAAAAGAAGCGGCGTTTCGCAATGCGAAACTCAACAAGAAGGCGCTGGCGTCGGCCCTGGGATTATCGGCCAAGGACTTCGATCCCCAGCTCGAACCCGGGTATGTCTCCACCGGCATATTTAATTTGATGGTGCCGCTGCGCAATCGCGCGGCGCTGGGCAAGATCGTCATGAATATGGCCGATCTGCGCAAGTTGCTCGGCAAGAACGGCACGATGGCTTACTGCTTCGCGCTTGGCGACAACGGCAAAGTTTTTTCGCGCGGCATGCTCCCCTGGGAGCTCTACGAGGACGCCGCCACCGGCTCCGCTGCAGGCGCTCTAGGCGCTTACCTGGTTAAGCACGGGCGCCTTTCCCCGGCCCATACCCTGAACATCCTGCAAGGCGAAGAGATGGGCCGCCCGAGCCATATCGAAGTGGAAGTGACGCAAACGGGAAAGAAACTGGTTCCGCGGGTGAGCGGTGCTGCCGTAAGGGTCTTCGAGGGCACCATCGAAATCTAGTGGCCTGCGCCGGCTTCGTCGCATAGCACGCTGGCCAGTGCCGAACTCAATTGTCGCTGCGAAAATCGGTAGCCCAGCTGTTCCAGACGCAAAGGCATCACCCGCTGGCTCGTTAGCAGCAGTGCGTCAGCCATCTCACCCAGCGCAAACTCCAGGGCAAACGCCGGGGCCGGCACGATGGCAGGCCGGTGCATTGCCCGCCCGAGCGCCTTCGCGAATTCGACGTTGCGTACCGGTTCCGAGGCGACGACGTTGACAGCCCCGCTGATGGCCTGGTCCTCCAGCACTCTGCGGATCACCCCGACTACATCCTGCAGAGTAATCCATGACATCCACTGCTGCCCGGAACCCAATTTCCCGCCAACGCCAAATTTGAATGGCCGCATCATCTGCGGCAGCGCGCCGCCATGCTTGGCCAGGATGATCCCGAAGCGCAAGCGTACCACTCTCACTCCCAACGCCTCGCCTTTTAAGGCCTCGGCTTCCCATTCCTGCGCCAGGTGCGCCAAAAAGTCATCGCCCGGCTTGCTTTCTTCCGTCAGCACTTCGTCGCCCCGATTGCCGTAGTACCCTATCGCCGAAGCGGAAATCAGCGCTTTGGGGCCATCCTCCAGCTTCTCCAGCGCGCAAAGCAGCTCGCGAGTGATGTGCACCCGGCTCGAACGCAGGAGCGCTTTGCGCTCAGCGGTCCAACCTTCCCCCGCGATGGAAGCTCCCGCCAGATTTACTACCGCATCGGCGCCCTCCATCTTCTCCCGCTCCTCGCCAAACGGCTCGCCTTCCAGGCCGCAGGTGTTCGGGTTCCACTCGACGTCGACCAGTTCTCCCGACCTTGGCGTCGGCTGGTGATCTCCGGCCGGTTTGTTTTGCTTTGTGCCGGAAACTTTGCGGGCGTCCCGCTTCGCACCACCGCCAGCGCGCAGCAACCGAATTACGGTGTGACCCTCACGCAGCAACGAATCGGTCAGGGCGGTGCCCACCAGCCCGCTCGACCCGGTAATCACGACCCTCATGCGGTTCTCGCTTTTCTTAGGTTCCGTTTCGGTATCCTGCTCGCTTCCATGACGTTACGCAGCCCGGCTGCTTCGGTCAAGCCGGATAAACCTGTACCGCCAGCAGTTGGTGGCGCTGGCCTCGCCGCCGTGCCGCGGGTTACAATTCTTCCGTGAGCAGCATGACCCCGTCGATCCGGGTAAAAGTTCTTTTCTTCGGCCGCCTGAAGGAACTCGCGGGGGCGGAAAACTTCGTCGAACTTGCTCCCGGAACGCGTATCGAAGAACTCTTCGCCAACTTTACGGCCCGCCAGCCGGAACTAGCGCGATACCGCGGCTCCCTGGTAGCGTCCCGGAATCAAGAGTTCGTCGCCTGGAGCACACCGCTGCTGTCCGGTGATGAAATCGCCTTTCTGCCGCCGGTTAGCGGCGGTTAAGTTCCCATCCATGCTTACCGACGCCACCAACAGCGACCTGATTTCGCTCGTCCATGAACCCATTGACGCCGCCGCACTGGTTCAACATGTGCGCGCTGCTGGCGACGGCGCGGTAGTCACCTTCGATGGTTGCGTGCGCAACCATTCGCACGGCCGCGCTACGATGTACCTCGATTACGAAGCTTATGAATCGATGGCCCTGGCCAAAATGCGCGAGATTGCGGCGGAGGTTCACGCTCAATTTGAGGTCGACCGGGTGGCCATGGCTCACCGCCTGGGCCGCCTTGAAATCGGCGCCACCAGCGTGTTCATCGCGGTCAGCGCGCCGCACCGGGCTGCGGCCTTCGATGCCTGCCGCTTTGCCATCGATACTCTCAAACGCTCCGTGCCCATCTGGAAGAAGGAATACTTTGAAGATGGCGCGGTGTGGGCCGACGGCGAAATTCCACCCGTCCGCGAGGATACGCAGAACCGCAAAGGCGCATCCTAATTACCGATGCCAGCCAGGTTTACTGCCGCCCACCTAGCGCTACCTTTTTCTTGCGTCGTTTTATTTGCTGCCAGCGCATTCCCGCAACCGGCCATCGCCGCGCAGGATAAGCCCGACCGTCCGCCCTGGGCCAAGAAATCCAAGAGCGCTACTCCGGAGAAAGAGCAGCCTGCCGAAGCCAGCGATTCGCAGGACAGTACGCCTCAACGCGGTCGCATTCGCGTGGACGTCAACCTGGTCAATGTATTGGTCAGCGTGCTTGACGAACATAATCGTCCTGCGCCGGACCTGCCGCGGGAGTCGTTTCAGCTCTTTGAAGAGGGTGTCGAGCAAAAAATTGAAGTATTCGAATCCGAAACCCAGTTGCCGCTCGACCTCGCCCTGATGATCGATTCCAGCCTGAGCGCTCACAAAGAGATCGCATTCGAAGAGGATGCCGCCGCGCACTTCATTCGGCAGGTACTGCGAACCGGAGACCGCTTATCGGTGTTCGCGGTCGACGAAAACGTCACGCAGCTGGCGGCGTTTTCCGACAACGTCGCTTCCTTGCAGGCGGCGGTACATCGCCTGCCCGCCGGCGCTGGCACATCTATCTATGACGCCATTCTGCTGGGCTCCCGCACCCTCGAACGGCGTGCCGAGGACCGGCGCCGCGTCATTATCCTGGTTACCGACGCCGGCGAGACCACCAGCAACTCCGATTTTGATGCCGCCCGAAAAGAAGCGGTACGCTCTGGCTCACTTCTCTACACCATCGTTATCCGCCCGGTTAAAAACGAGAGCGGCCGCAATACCGCCGGCGAGCATGCCCTGGAGACCATCACCGACACCATGGGCGGAGCTATGTTTTTCCCCGACTCCGCCAGCGAGCTCGATGGCATTTTCGACCGGATCAATCGCGAATTGCGCACCCAATACCGCCTGGGTTACTACCCGCTTCCCCGCGGTCCAGCCAACAGCTATCGCCAGATCGAAATCAAAGTTTCCGGCAAATACCAGGTTCGCCATCGCAAATCCTACCTGACTGGGCCGTAGGTTACCGCCGGCATCGAAGCCTTTATTTTACGCTGCGAATTCCGCGCATGCTAAAATGCCTGGTTCGGTGGCGTGCCCAGGAGGCATGGCTCCCATTGCTCAGATTCTCCACGTCATCGCTTCTAGGGAAAACCACATTTAGATACCTACTGGCCGTTGCGGCGGCAGCCCTTGCGCTTTTTCTGCGCTCCGTTTTGACGCCGCTGCTGGGTTCGGCAAACCCGTACCATACGGCATGGCTGGGGGTGGTTTTCTGCGCGTGGTTCTGCGGCCTCGGCCCATCCATCGCGGCGACGGCGATCATGCTCCTCGGGGTGTGGGTCTGGTTCATTCCGCATGGAACCAGTTTCTGGGCCACCAGCACATCTCAGGTTTTCGGCGTGCTTGGATTCACGCTCTTTGCCGGAGTGATCATCACCATCGGCGAGCGTGCACGGCGCACCCAGGCCAAGCTCAATGAGGCCCACGACGCGATGGAGACCGCGGTGCGAGAGCGCACGGCAGAACTCGCGGAGGCCAATGAAAAACTGCGGCAGTTGACCCGCAGCCTGATGCACCTGCAGGACGAAGAGCGGCGGCGCTTCGCACGCGACCTGCACGATAGCGTCGGGCAGCTGCTGGCAGTGATTAGCATGAATCTCGTTGCGTTTGAGAGCGAAAATCTCGCTCCGGATGCGATCCGTCTGCTAGGTGAAAATCAGCAGCTGGTGGAACAAATATCCACGGAGATCCGTACGATTTCCCACCTTCTCCATCCTCCGCTGCTCGATGAAGCCGGCTTGGGTGCGGCCCTGAAGATTTACGTTGATGGTTTCTCGCAGCGCAGCAAGGTGGAAACTAAGCTCGACATTCCTGACGACTTGCCGCGCCTTTCTCAGGATCTGGAGATCTCCATTTTCCGCATCGTGCAGGAGTCACTGACCAACATCCACAAACATGCCGGTGCTCGATCGGTGGCCATTTCCATCCACTGTGCCAAGGCCACCGTAGTCCTTACTGTGGCGGATGACGGCAAGGGCCTGCCCGTGGGCCGCTCCTTTGGCGTCGGACTCCGCGGGATGGAAGAACGTGTGCGCCAACTTCAGGGCTCTTTTGGCATAGATTCCAGCTCCCGAGGGACCACCATAACCGTGACCATGCCAGTGGTGAACCGCGCCAGCCTTGCCCATGCCACCGGCTAGCAGGCCTCTTTCCCCGCGTTCCGTCCTGCGTATGTGGCTATCTTTCTAAGGTAGAATTGTCGCGTGGGGGCTGTAGCTCAGATGGATAGAGCAGCAGTTTCCTAAACTGCGTGTCGCGAGTTCGACTCTCGCCAGCCCCACCATCAGTATCATTAATATATATGCTTGTTATGGCGGGTTAGCACGCCTTTATTCAGGAAACCTGTTAAGGCAGCGGTTCAAACACCACGATGGGTTGGTAGGTGCGCGGCACCACCGCTTCCGCGATGGCGATCAAACTGTTTTGCTGGCTGAAAACGCGCAGACGTGGCGGTCGCGGCTCGCCCCCGTCAAGTTCCGACGTGGCGCCAGGCACAGGTTCCATTCGGCCGGGTTGTACCTGTGCCAGCAGCACATTGAATTTGGTTCCATGCCGGACGCGCCGCTCGATAATCGGCAACACATTCACGCGCGGGAAATTGGGCAGCAGATTTTCCAGCCGGATCAGATAGTCCGCGAATTTTCCCCCGCGCGCGCCTTCGGCCAGCTCTTCTAGCTTGACGGCCTGCTCGAGAGAAAATTCTCCCACCGCGGTGCGCTCGATTTCCGCCAGGTGCGCGCCGCATCCGAGTTTTTTTCCCATTTCATGGGCCAGCGAGCGGATGTAGGTTCCGGAGGAACACTCAATGACGAAACGTGCCATGCGGCCTTCGATCTGCCGCAATTTGAACTCAAACAGCTCCACCTCCACGGCCTTCAACTCGAACTCCTGTTTCTTGCGCGCCAGTTCATAGGCTGGCCGCCCTTTCACTTTTTTCGCGGAAAAAGCGGGCGGCATCTGCTGAAAACGCCCGACGCCTTCGGAAGCTAATTTCTCGAGGACCGCCGCGTCCAGAACGGGCGCGGTGTCCGGCCCTTGCGCTTCGCCATCCGAATCGTAAGTGTCGGTGGCAAAGCCGAAGCGGAATCCGGCGGTGTAACGCTTACGGCGTCCCGCGTAGAACTGCACCAA
>DATGEY010000036.1:0-62819 GCA_035309625.1 Candidatus Acidiferrum sp. | reverse complement strand
TGCCGGTGCTGGAGCGCATTCGCGAGGAGTTGCTGGATTGGCGCGGGAGCGGCATGTCGGTGATGGAGATGAGCCACCGCTCGCCGGAGTTTGAGGGCATCGCGGCGCGGGCGGAAACCGGTCTGCGCAAGCATCTGGCGATTCCCGACGAATACGCGGTGATTTTTGTGCAGGGCGGCGGAAGCATGCAGTTCACCATGGCGCCGATGAATTTGTGCTTGCCCGGGAAGCCGGTGGATTTGCTGCACACCGGCACGTGGACGGCGAAGGCGCTGGGCGAGCTGAAGAAAGGCGTGCTGCACACGATTGCGGCATCGACCGAAGCGGAGAAATTCACGCGCGTGCCGCGGCAGAACGAAATCAAGCTTTCGGCGGAGCCTTCGTACGTACATATATGCACCAACAACACGATTGAAGGCACACAGTGGCAGACCGTGCCGGAGACCGGCAGCGCGCCGCTGGTGGCCGATATGTCTTCGGACATCGCTTCGCGCGCGATTGACGTGAAGAAATTCGGATTGATTTTTGCCGGGGCGCAGAAAAACCTGGGGCCCAGCGGCGTCACGGTAGTGATCGTGCGCAAAGATCTGGCCGAGCGAGCGGACAAGGCTTTGCCGACGGTGTTGCAGTACCGCACGCACATCAAGGAGCGCTCGCTGTACAACACGCCGCCGACCTTTGCGATTTATATCCTAGGCTTGGTGATGGAGTGGATGGAAGCTGAAGGCGGCCTGAGCGCCATCGAAAAACGCAACGAAGCCAAGGCCCGGCTGCTCTACGACGCGATCGACGCCGGCGGATACTACTCCTGCCCCGTCGAGAAAATTTCGCGCTCGCGAATGAACGTAGTCTTTCGTGTAGCGGGCGGCAATGAAGCCGTCGAAAAGCAATTCGCCGACGAAGCGGCGAAGGCTGGGCTGGTTGGCACGCCGGGACATCGCTCGGTCGGCGGCATGCGCGTCTCTCTGTACAACGCGGTGGGGCTGGACGCCGTGCGGTCCCTGGTGGCCTTCATGCGCGAATTCCAGCGCACGCACGGCTAGGGCGCTATCGCTGGATGACGCGAAAGCGGTAGCAAGTCTGCGCACTCCAGGAAACAACCGCGTGGCTTCCCTCACCGTGCGGACGGGTAGAGGACAGCCGCTTTCGAGGGGCGCGCGCTCGCGATTAAGCCAAGTCGAACAGCAACACCTCTGCGTTAGTTACACCGATTAACTCGAGTGACTTCTCGGCGGAGATGGCGGCGCCGTCGCCTTCGACTAGATCTTTGCCGTTGAGCTTGACGCTGCCGCGCGCAACCTGCACGTACGCGTAGCGCTCAGGCTTTAGCTCGTGCTTTACGGCGTCGCCTTGGCCCAGCACCGTGGCATACAGTTCGTTATCCTGGCGAATTTTCACCGAGCCCTCGCGGCCGTCTGGCGAGGCGATCAAGCGCAGCTTGCCGCGCTTTTCCGCTGCGGCAAAATTCTTCTGGTCATAAGCCGGCTTCAGTCCCGGCTTTTCCGGGAACATCCAGATCTGATAGAGGTGCACCGGCTCGGTCTTCGAGGCGTTGAACTCGCTGTGCGTCACGCCGGTGCCCGCGCTCATGTACTGAATGTCGCCGGGCTTGATCACCGAGCCGTGGCCCATGCTGTCGCGATGTTCCAGCGCCCCTTCCAGTACGTACGTAACGATTTCCATGTCGCGATGCGGGTGCATCGGAAAACCGCCGCCGCCGGCCACGCGATCATCGTTCATGACTCGCAGGGTGCGGAATTGCTCATGCTTGGGGTCGTAATAATCGGCGAAAGAAAAAGTGAATCGGGTGTTCAGCCAGCCGTGGTCGGCGTGGCCGCGTTCGTTGCTCTTGCGAATGGTAATCATGGAGTTCCTCGTTGGAGCAGCCCGGCGCGGGAAGCGGTAGCCCAGGCTTCTCGACCCCGGGGAGAACCGGAGCCAGGCCGGCATAATACTCGTTGTAACGACTAGTGTCAAGAGGCACACCGGCGCCGTCGCAACGCGGATCGGTCTGCACTCCGCGCCCGATCATCCCCTTCCTTTTCCTGCACTTACCTGTCCTCGCCACTCCCATTTCCGCCATTCGCCCTTTGGGTGTAAAGTGATAGCGTTCAGTTTTGCCGCTGCGTTTCGAGGTTTGCGCAATGGATTCCGCTCCGACCACCACGACGATCCGAAAAACCGAGGGTTCCCCTGTGTCCCGCGACACTTTGACCATCACCGACAACCGCACCGGGCGCAGCTACGAAGTTCCCATTACGCACGACACCATCCGGGCCAGCGATTTGCGGCAAATCAAGGTCGATGCCAAGGAATTTGGGATGATGAGCTACGACCCGGCGTTCAACAACACCGCGTCGTGCATCAGCCGGGTCACTTACATCGATGGCGATGCCGGCATCCTGCGGTATCGCGGCTATCCCATCGAGGATCTGGCCGAAAAAAGCACTTATCTGGAAACGGCCTACCTGCTGCTGCATGGCGAACTGCCTAGCTCCGAACAGTTGAAGGATTGGTCCTACCACGTAACTCATCACACCTTCGTTCACGAGAGCATCAAGAAATTTCTGGACGGCTTTCATTACGACGCCCACCCCATGGGCATGATGATTTCCACCATCGCCGCGCTTTCCACCTTCTATCACGACGCCAAGGATATTTTCAGCGCGGAATCCCGCAAAAAGCAGACGTACCGGCTGATTGGGAAGATGCCGACCATCGCCGCATTTTCTTACCGGCACTCGCTGGGCATGCCGTTCATCTATCCGGACAATGAGCTGAGCTACCCCGGAAATTTCCTGAACATGCTGTTCCGCACCACGGAGAGCCGTTACCGCCCAAACCCCACTTTGGAGCACGCGCTCGATGTGCTGTTTATCTTGCACGCTGATCATGAGCAGAACTGCTCGACCAGCACGATCCGCAACGTGGGCAGCTCGCACGTCGATCCCTACTCGGCCACGGCGGCGGCCATCGCCGCGCTGTACGGACCGCTGCACGGCGGCGCCAACGAAGAAGTTTTGCGCATGCTGATGGAAATCGGCTCGGTCCAGAAGGTGCCGGACTTCATCAAGCGAGTGAAGACCGGCGAAACCAAGCTGATGGGTTTCGGCCACCGGGTGTACAAAAATTACGATCCGCGCGCCCGCATTATCAAGAAGGTGGCCTACGAGGTTTTCGACTTGATGGGCAAGAACCCGCTCCTGGAAATCGCCCTGGAGTGCGAGCGCATCGCGCTGGAAGACGAATACTTCATCAAGCGCAAGCTGTATCCCAACGTGGACTTCTACACCGGGCTGATCTACCAGTCCATGGGCTTCCCCATGACCATGTTCCCAGTGCTATTTGCCATTCCGCGCACTTCCGGTTGGATTTCGCAGTGGGAAGAGATGCTCCTGGATCCGGAACAAAAAATCGCCCGCCCCCGCCAGATCTATCTGGGCAAAGACACTCGCCATTACGTGCCTATCGAGCAGCGCAGTTAAGCCCTCCCATTCAACGGCCACGTAACGATTTCGCACTACGTTTAGGGTGTAGCAGTAACACTTTCGGATACGCCGTCCAGCAACCTGCTCGACAACTATCGCTGTCCCGGTATAGTGGAACATAGAGATCGATGGCTCAAGGCTCCAACCCATCCATGAACCCAGTCGCGCGACGCAGAAGCCAGCGGGTGCTTATGCAAGTGGCCGTTTGCATTCGCGGCGAAGACGTCCTGGGCAAGAACATCGAAGAAGAAACGGAAACCCTGGCCATCAACGCGCATGGCGCCCTGGTGCTGATGAAGGCACGGCTTACCAGCGGCAGCAAAGTCTTACTGCAGCACAAGCGCACCCAGGAAGAACAGGAATGTCACGTAGCCTTTCTCGGTCCGGTGCGCGCCGGCAAAGCGGAAATTGGCCTGGAATTTTCCTCGCCGCGCCCGGCCTTCTGGCGCGTCGCGTTTCCCCCCGAAGACTGGACGCCCCGCTCCCCCGAAGCGCGCACCGTAGCCAACCAGCGCAGGGACAAATCTTAGGTTCCCGCCGGTCTTCCATTACTTCTGCCGCTGTCCGGCTTGGTCTATTCAAGACAGCGAATAATAGCCGTCCCGGCGAGTGACTTGAATATCGACGCCAAATAGCGCGGAAAGCGTTGCGGATGTAAGTACATCCTGCTTTGGCCCATCGCCGACAACGTGGCCCGCCCGCAGCAATACCACGCGTTCCATCTCTGGAATGATCTCCGCAACGTGATGGGTAACCAGGAGAATGCCCAGGCCGCTGCGCGCCAGTTCCCGCATGGTGTCGCGCAATTGCATCTGCGCGGCGATATCCAGCGCGTTGCTGGGCTCGTCGAACAGCAGCGTTTGCGGCTCATGCACCAAAGCGCGAGCAATCAGCGTGCGCTTGGCCTCGCCCGACGACATTTGCGCGACGGGGCGTTGCGCAAGGTGCGCGATCCCCAATCGCGACAGCGCCGCATCGGTTTTTTGCAGCAGTTCGGCGCCCGGCGCGTGATGTGGAAAGATTCGCGTGCTGCTGAAAAATCCGGAAAGCACCACATCGCGTGCGGTGGCATCGGTAGTGCAACAGGCCAGCAGGTCCGGCGACACGATGCCCAACCGCGAGCGCAGCTCAAAAACGTTCCAGCGTTCGCGCCCCAGAATCTGCAGCGACGATCCTTCTACCGCCAGCGGATAGCACTCGCGGGTGATGGTCTTGATGAGCGTGGATTTGCCGCAACCGTTGGGACCCAGAATGCACACATGTTCGCCTTCTTCAACCCGCAGGGTCACGTCCTGCAGCGCGGCGTGCTCTCCTCTCATCACCGTGACGCGGTGCAAAGCCAGCAGCGCGGGCCCTCGTGGATAGGAAGTCATCGATGACGGTGTCCGCTCAGGAGTTTAGCTCGCCGGGCGGGCAAACAAAAAGGAGGTGAAAACGAAGGTTCTCACCTCCCGGGGTGGTGGGGTGTTGCTGACATTTCCTCAGCGGCAGAACAGGCCTGCCCTGCCAGGCAGGTCTGACGCTCACTCGCGTTGATTTCGCCGCATTGCGGTAAGAGACTTACCACCAGAGGGCTTGTCTGCGCGTTTTGTAGCACCCCAAACCGCACGTGTCAACGTCAAAAATTCAATTAAATAACGTAATTCTCGCATTCGTAACGGGGCACCCGGCGTGGCCAGGTCCGCTATTGGGCCTACACTGCGCCCCATCCCCGGTTACAGCCTTTAGCGGATAGGATTTCCCGGCTACGCCACCCATGCTCGTCCCCCGCCTCCGCGCGTACATGCATGGCCACTGCCCCCAAGCTTCAGAAACCAGACGACGAACATGTGCCTTCCGCGGTAAGCAGTCCGGCGGAAAAAAAACAGGTCGAAGAACGCGTTGCTATCAGCGCCGGCGTGGTTTATGAAGCCATCTGCCGGGAAGGCGAAGACGAGCTCAAGCGCCCCACCTCGGCCCTCGCCTGGTCCGGGCTCGCGGCCGGTTTGGCGATGGGCTTCTCGCTGGTTGCCGAGGGCCTCCTGGCTGCCCACCTTCCGCAAGCCGACTGGAGTCCGCTCATCTCCAAGCTGGGTTACAGCGTCGGCTTCCTGATGGCGATTCTGGGGCGCCAGCAGCTCTACACCGAAAACACTCTGACCGTCATCCTCCCGTTACTCCTGCACAAGAACGCGGCGACCTTAGCGAGCGTAGCCAAGCTATGGGGCGCGGTGCTGGCCTCCAATCTGGTGGGCACCTATCTTTTTGCCCTGTGCCTCGCCAAGATCGCGGTATTCAGCCCACACGTCCAGCAGACCTTGCTGAGCGTAAGCAGCGAGGGCTCGGGTGCCGCCTTCGGTGTGACTCTAACCAGAGCCATCTTTGCGGGCTGGCTGATTGCATTGATGGTTTGGCTGATGCCGGGTGCGGAATCGTCGCGCGTCGGCATCATCATTCTGGTCACCTACCTGATTGGATTGGGCGGCTTTAACCACATCATTGCCGGTTCCAACAAGAACTTTTTCCTGGTAGTTAGTGGAGCGGAGTCCTGGAGTTATTTCCTGCTGCGATTCTTTACCCCCACCCTGCTCGGGAACATCATCGGAGGAGTTTCCCTGGTTGCATTCCTGAATCATGCGCAGGTGGTCGCAGGCAAAGAAGAGGGCAGTAAAGCAAGTCAATCCCCGCTGGCGAAACGCGGCGCGGCCAAGGATGCGAAGCGGCGCGCGGGCTGACCGCGGTATTCCAGCCGCCGCCGGGCGGTGACCTCGCCGCGCGCCCCAGGCCGCAAGGATTCTTCCAATTTTTCGCGCAGCCGCCTATGCGCGCGAAAAAGCCGCAGGCGGACCGCCACAGTGGATATTTGCAAGCGCGTCGCGACCTCCTGCGTCGAATAATGCAGCACATCGCGAAGCAGGCAAGCCTGCCGAAGATCGGGCGGCAGTTGCACAATCGCTTTCGCCAGCAGCCGGCCCATTTCCCGGCGGGCGCAACGTTCCTCCGGATCTTGCTGCTCGGAAGCGATGCCGCTGCCTAGCGTTTCCTCACTCTGCCCCTTGGGTTGATCCAGGGAAGCGATTTTTCCGTCGCGGCGTTGCCGCAGTAAATCGATCGAGGTATTCGCCGCAATCCGCGAGATCCACGCGCGAAAATCATCAACCGACTCGTCCTGTTTCCCGGCAAACTGGTCCAGCCGGGACCACGCCTTCAATACCGCTTCCTGACTCACGTCCTGCGCATCGGCCGCGTTGCCGGTAAGCCCCCGCGCCCTCCGATAGAGCGTCGGGATATAGGGGGAAACCATTTCGGCAAAGGCCTCGGGGTTTCCCTTCCGCGCGGCGTTTAGCAGACTAGACTGGCGCGGGCCAGGATTAAGGCGAAGTGTGAGGGGTGCGGCGCTCATATCCGGCATTTCCAACCGGCAGTTGAAGCACCAAGCCCAAGTGTTCGTCTATATATAACAAATAAAAAGACATATCTCTAGCGGTGATGGCAAAACTGGATCGTTGCACCGACCGATTTTGGGACGGCTTGTCGCAAAACCGGTCAGGATATTTTACTAAGGGGCGCGCGATCAGTCGCTTCCCTTTACTCACGTCGCTTGTTTTTCCTGGCGTGCCGGTCTAAGGTCTCCCGCACCAACCTCCCTAGCGTGCGAGGGCTGTAGGGCTTCTGCAGGTAACGCGCTTCCCGTCCCACAGCCGAGAGCTTGTGAGCGTCCGGGGAGTAGCCGCTGGTGAACACCAGCGGTAGTCCCGGGAGTTTCTCCAGAAGTTTGCTAGCGGTGGCCGGTCCCCCCAGTTTGGGCATGATGACATCTAGAATCGCCAGCGCCGGCGTTTCCTGCGTGCAAAGGCTTAGCGCCTCGTGTCCATCGGCGGCCGACAGCACCCGGTAGCCCATGCTCAGCAGAGCTTGCCGCGACATCTCGCGTATGGATTCGTGGTCTTCGGCCAGCAGGATAGTCTCGCTGCCGCGCATTTCGGTTACCGGCGGAACCCGCGCCTTTTCGTCTGCGTTGTCCTGCGCGTTCTCCAGCGCCGGCAGGTACACGCGAAAAAGGCTGCCGTGCCCTGGCTCGCTGTAAACGTGAACAAAGCCGGCGTGCTGTTTCACAATTCCATAGACCGTGGCCAGTCCCATCCCGGTTCCTTTGCTCCGCTCTTTGGTGGTAAAGAAAGGCTCGAAAATTCGTTCGCGCGTTTCCGTGTCCATGCCCACGCCAGTGTCCGAGACGGAAATCACCGCGTAGCGGCCGGGCACTACGTAGGGATAAAAGCGGCAATACGAATCATCCATTTCGGCCATCTCCGTCTCGATCACCAACCGGCCGCCCTGCGGCATCGCGTCACGCGCATTGAGGCATAGGTTCATCAAGGCTTGCTCAATCTGTGTCGGGTCGGCCTTGACCGCATCCAGCTTGCCATTCAGAAACTTGAACTCGATATCCTTGCCAAGCACTTTGTCGAGAAAGCTCACCAGCCCGTGCGCCACCGTATTGAGATCCACCGCGCACGGCTGCAGGATCTGGCGCCGCGCGAAGGCCAGCAACTCGCGGGTCAGCGCCGCCGCGCGTTCCGCTTGTTCGCGTATGCGCGTGAAGCGCTCTACTACCTTGGGATTATCCTTGTTCTGGTCGCACCCCAATTCCGCCCAGCCCAGTATCGCCCCCACTACATTGTTGAAGTCATGCGCGATGCCGCCGGCCAGCTGTCCTACCGCCTCAAACTTTTGCGACTGCCGCAGCTGCCGTTCCATGGCCCGCAGTTCGGTAACGTCCTCGGCAATCACCTCCAGCCCGTTGGGCCGGCCTTCCAGCGAGAGTTGCCGCATATTCATCCGCACCGTAACCAGCCCGCCATCCCGCCGCCGCCATTCCGCCTCCGCTCCTTGCACCTGGCCATTTTCCCGGCAAGCGTCGCTAAGTTCCGCGTACTGCTCCGGAAATCGAAAAATGTCTCGCGCCAGATTGAGGGCCAACAGGTTCTCTGCGTTGGCGCAACCGGTCATGCGTAGCATGGTGGGATTGCCGTCGAGGAAAGAGCCGTCCGGGGAGACGCGGAAGATGGCGTAAGCTGAGTTTTCCACCAGGTCGCGATTGCGCGCTTCCGAAAGTCGCAGCGCCTCCTGCGCCCGGGCATGTTCATCCCGCAGCTCTTTGCCCTTCAAAGTCCGAGTCTGCGTTTCCGTTTTCATTACCGGTCCGCCATATGGTGGCTCCGCACTTCCGCGTGTCTTTAGGCGCGCCACGGTCGCTAGGTTTGCAACAACCGCTCCCCCGTCATTTTGTCGGCATCCGTCCGCAAACGTGACTCGATGCCGTCAAGGAAGTCCGCGAAATTGCCGCCATCCGGAGGGGCCCAGGATCCAATACTGGTACGAATTTCAATCGGTCCCCACGGTGACCGCGTTTGATTGTGCACCGCAATGTGCTGCTCCAGCCGGTTGCGCATCACCGGTGCGCTGGGGGCCGCGGCGCCTACTCCCAGAATCGCAAACTGCGATTCGCCCAGCCGCCCTACCACGTCGCTTCGCCGGCAGCATCCGGTCAGCAGCCTGGCCACATCGCTCAAGGCCCGATCTGCCGTGCCAGGGCCAAACGCTTGGCGCAACGCCTGCAAGTTCTCAATCAGCGCGCAGATCAACACCAGCGAACTCGCCGCCCGCATGGCTTCCTCCAGCCGCCGCTCGCCCACCGTGAGGAAGCCGTCTCGCGTATAAAGACCTGTGACCTGGTCGCGCAGCAGATCGGTCAGGCCGCTGAGCGTGTTGCGCTCCAGCGCCGCTCGCAGCACTCGCTCCAGGGTAGGCGCGTCGATGTGCCCCTTCAACAGGAAGTCCATCGCCCCTTCCGTCAGACTGCGCATGCCTTGCGCTTTTTCGCTGGCGTCCACGAATACGATCAACGGCACGCCCGGGGCGGTACGATGCACCAGGTGCACCGCGTCCCGCGCCTCACGCAAACTCAGCGACAGGTCCAGCAAAATCACTTCCGGGTCCACGATCTTTATGGTGGGCATCAACGTTGCGATGGTGGACACTACGGTCAGTTCCAGCCCGGGATCAGTGTTGGCGTAAAGCGACCGCAGGGCTTCGCTCACTTCCCCGGGGCTGCCCTCCGCCAGCAGCACTCGCAGTCTTCTTCGTGTCATAAGGCTCGGCTCCCGCAAACTCGCGCGCCCCTTTCGCCCGGAAATGGCCGGGCTCGCAAACGGCTGCTCCGGCGCTGTCGGGCGCACCGATACGCAGGTTTATCTGTGAGACTGGAGAGGACAGTCCTCGAAATACGGACCTGCAGGAAGGGATTCTGATTTTGAACTGCGGCCCTGCGGACGTCAATAGTCCTGCCGGCCAGGCGTCCTTATCTGCAACCAAGCGCTCAGACCGAATTTTCCCGGCAACCAAGCGCGGTAATCCCGAAACTATAACCTGTTAGCTACCGAAGATTTCGTCTATCTTTTGCGCCAGTGTGAAATCGTAATCGCTGATGCCATTCACGCTGTGCGTGTTCAAATCGATCACCACTTTGTTCCACACGTTGAACCACTCC
Source organism: Candidatus Acidiferrum sp. (assembly GCA_035309625.1). Classification (GTDB taxonomy): domain Bacteria; phylum Acidobacteriota; class Terriglobia; order Acidiferrales; family UBA7541; genus Acidiferrum. Next base: position 52,802 of record DATGEY010000036.1, on the reverse strand, counting down.
GGATGATGGTTCATCGACTCCGCCGCCAGCGCCACCCGCGTCATGTTCCCAAACGCTGCCGAAAAATCCTTGCATTGAAACTCGCGGTGCAGCTTGCCCTCCTGCAAATTCCATCCCTTCACCTGTGCCAATCGCTCTTTCACTTCGCTATCACTCAATTTTCTCGCCGGCATAACACCTCCCAGTGTTTCTCCCGCCCGGCCCTCATTATGCGGCGCGTGCCAATGCCCGGCAACCGAACCGCACAGGTCAAGCGGCTCCTCATCAGAGTGGCTTACTACGCACGGGGCCTTGCATCCCGTCCCGCTTTCGACGCATCCTAAATCCATAGAAACAATCCTCGGTCCATGCAGGTGACAACCCTGACGTGGACTGCCAGCTCCAAAATCGCAAGGAGGAATACCCGTGAAACGTTCCATTCTGACTACCGTGCTTGCAATGGCGTTTGCGTTTGCTGCGCCGGCTTTCGCTCAACGTTCCCACCCGGGCGGACCGCCTGCGGGACGTGCATCTGGCAGCGACTCCGGCATGAGCGGTTCCCATGCTACTTCCAACGGAACACATACGGATATGTCGCACGGCACGCCAAGCGACGTCCTGAGTCACAACACTGCCATCGCCGGCAAGATCAAAACATTGACCGGTGAAGACGCCGCCACCGCGTGCAACGGGTTCAAGAATATCGGTCAGTGCGTTGCCGCCGCACACGTCGCTAAGAACTTGGATATTCCTGGCGGCTTCGACGCCCTGAAAGCCAAGACCACCGGCGACGGTGCCGTGAGCCTCGGCAAGGCCATCAAAGGATTCGCGCCCAATGCCGACTCCAAAGCCGAGACCAAAAAAGCCAATCAGCAAGCTTCGGAAGACTTAAAGGACACCAGTTCCTGAGCTTGTTTCACAGGAACCAAAAAGGGGGTCTGATTGAATCAGGCCCCTTTTTTTATCCGCGTTGGAAATAGTTCGAGCGGATGTGCCTTCCCAAATCGCCTACCGTACAGCTTCAGTCACCTTGACACCAACCATCGTCCGTTGTTAACTCCCCGCCTGCGAGGAGGCCTGGTCTTATGAAAATTCCTTGGCGTGCTGCTGTTGGCATGGCTGCGGTATCCTTTTTTGCGATTCCTGTTCTCACTCGGGCGCAGGATTCTTCCCACCATCTCACGGTCATGGACGAGTTCCAGCTTCAACTCGCCACCGATCCGCAAATTTCTCCCGACGGCAAGAAAATCGTCTACGTGCGCCGCTTCGCCGATCCTATGACCGACAAGCGCTACTCCAATCTTTGGGTCATCAATGCCGACGGCAGCGACCATCGCCCGCTTTCTTCCGGCAATCATTCCTACCTCTCGCCGCGCTGGTCTCCCGACGGTTCGCGCATCGCTTTTCTCTCCGATGTGGACGGTAAGCAGCAAATCTACGTGCGCTGGATGGACACCGGGCAAACCGCGCGCATCACCAATCTCGAGGAATCGCCCGACGCCATTGTCTGGTCTCCCGACGGGCGAATGATTTCGTTCACCGCCCTGGTCCTCGGCAAAGGGCCGCACCTTGCCGATCTGCCCACGCCACCCTCCGGCGCGAAATGGGCCGACCCGCCAAAGGCCTATGATCGCCTGGTTTATCGCTTCAACGGCGCCGGCTATTTGAAGCCCGGTTACTCGCAGGTCTTCGTCGTGTCCGCCGAAGGCGGAGCTCCGCGCCAGGTGACCAACGGAAATTTCCCCAATGGCGGCAATGAATTTGGCCCTACTCGTGCCGCCTGGTCCCCGGACGGAAAGTTTCTCCTGGTCTCCGCCAATCGCCATCCGGAATCCGACCATGACACCTTTGACACCGAGATCTACGAATTCGGCGTCGCCGACGGCGCCCTGCGCGCTCTAACCAATCGCAAGGGCCCGGACAACAATCCGCAAATCTCTCCCAACGGCAAACTCATCGCTTACACCGGCTTCGACGACCGCTACCAGGGCCACCAGACCACCAAGCTATACATCATGAATCGCGACGGCAGCGGCTCCCGCTCGGTTGCCGACAAGCTCGACCGCGACATCCAATCTCCGCAATGGGCGCCCGACAACTCCGGAATCTATTTCCTTTACAACGATCAGGGCGACACCAAAATCGGCCTCTCCACGCCGGACGGCAACTATAAGAAGATCGCCGACCACGTTGTATCCGGTTCCAGCGCCTACGGTGGCGGCTCGTACTCCGTTTCGCGCACCGGGTCCATCGCCCTTACGTACGGACGCCCCGACAATCCCGGCGACATCGCTGTCTCCACCAGCGGCGCCATCCGCGTTCTCACCGCCGTCAATCAGGAGTTGCTGCAACAGAAAGCTCCCGGCCGGGTCGAGGAAATCTGGTACGACTCCTCCAAGGACAAGCGCAAAATCCAGGGCTGGATCGTTCAGCCGCCCGGCTTCGATCCCTCTAAAAAATATCCGTTGATCCTGGAAATTCACGGCGGCCCGTTCGGCGATTACGGCGATCGCTTCGATTTTGAAAAACAAGTCTGGGCTTCCATGGGCTACGTGGTGTTCTACGCCAACCCGCGCGGCAGCACCGGCTATGGCGAGGAATTTGCCAACCTCATCCACCATGCGTATCCCGGCGACGATTTCGACGATCTCAACAGCGGCGTCGATGCCGTCGTCGCCAAAGGCTACATCGACACCAACAATCTCTTCGTCACCGGCGGCAGCGGCGGCGGCGTGCTCACCGCCTGGACCATCGAGCACACCGATCGCTTCCGCGCCGCCGCCGCGCTCTATCCGGTCATCAACTGGTACAGCTTCGTGCTCACTTCCGACATTCCATGGACCGCCAAATACTGGTTTCCCGGCAACCCCTGGGAAAACACCGATCAATACATGAAGCGCTCGCTGACCGACGAAGTGGCCAAAGTCAAAACGCCCACGCTGCTCATGACCGGAGAAGAGGACTATCGCACTCCGATTTCGGAGGCCGAGCAGTTTTATGCCGCGCTAAAACTTCTCAACGTCGAGTCCGTGCTGGTTCGCGTACCCGAAGAACCCCATGGCATCGGCCGCCGCCCCAGCCATCACATCGCCAAAATGTTGTACGTCGCGGGCTGGTTCGAGCAGCACAAATCCAAACCGTAAGAAGCCGGTCTGGATTCGACGATTGCGCGTCAAGGCGTTGTAAAAGTCATCGCGGTAAAACTCATCGTGACCCCGAGAAATTTCTTGCGGGCGCGAAACACGCGAGCAGCCATTCCACAACAACAAAAGTTTTGCACAATTTCAAACCGCCAGCCCTCTATTCATTCTCGCGGCCATGCTTTACTGTGCTGGTGCCGAAGGAAGAAAAGCAATTTCGCAGGCAAAGGCGGTACATGCAACATAACCACTACAAATAGACATGCTACGTAAAGGTCAACCATATTTTGCGTTTTTTCCCTTGACACCGTTTTGACAGAAGTTGATACTGCGCATCGCTGACTTCGACGAAAACGTGGTGATGCCCAGCCGGTTTTTCTGATTCAGGGGACGGCCGGCTTACAACCCACGCTTTCGCCGAGACCAAATTACAAATAACGCGCCCCCTCGCGATGTCCACCGGCATCGTCAGGCAGCTGCCGTGAAGCCTCTGTGAATTCCGAGGCCAGGTCGCCTATTTGCGTTTTTCGCCAGCGTCGAACGGATTCTGGATTCGTAAGGTGGATGCACTTTTTTTCCAAGCGTATCTTCCTTACGGCTCTATCGATTACAGCGCTGCGAGCCGGTCGAAACCCAGCGGTGGTAGTAAACTAGAAGGGTTGCCTCTGCGGGAGGTCGCCCTGGAGCGCGGAGGCTCGGATGGCTACAGTGAAGCCGGCACTAAACGGCAAATCGATGGAATCGGGAACTCGCACGGATCAGGCCAGCGTGGAAAAAGGCTTGGTGTTCGAGCGCCGCTTCACCGACGGCAAGACCTCCGCATTCGACATGGTTGAATGGGAGAAACGCACCGCGCTGATCGGCAACGAAAAGGGCACCACCATCTTCCGCCAGGAAGGTGTGGAAGTTCCCAAGAACTGGTCGCAAACCGCCACCAACATCGTCACCAGCAAATATTTTCACGGCAAGCCCGGCACTGCCGAGCGCGAAAACTCCGTGCGCCAGCTCATCAGCCGCGTCGCCAACACCATTGTTCGCTGGGGCGAAGAGGGCGGTTACTTTGCCGACGCCGCGTCGCGCGACGCTTTCAAGGACGAGCTCACCCATCTCCTGGTCGAGCAGAAGATGGCCTTCAACTCGCCGGTCTGGTTCAACGTAGGCGTGCAGCCTAAGCCGCAATGCTCCGCTTGTTTCATCAATTCCGTGCAAGACAGCATGGAGTCGATCATGGGCCTGACCCGTACCGAAGGCATGCTCTTCAAGTGGGGCTCCGGCACCGGCACGAATTTTTCCACCCTTCGTGGCAGCAAGGAGACGCTTTCCGGCGGTGGCATCGCCTCCGGCCCGGTTAGTTTCATGAAGGGCTTCGACGCCTTCGCCGGCGTCATCAAGAGCGGCGGCAAGACCCGTCGCGCCGCCAAGATGGTTATCCTGAACATCGATCATCCAGACATCGTCGAATTCATCGAATGCAAGATGAAGGAAGAGCGCAAAGCCCACGTGCTCATCGCGCAAGGCTACGATTCCGGCATCGACGGCGACGCCTATAGCTCGATTTTCTTCCAGAACGCCAACCACTCCGTGCGCGTTACCGACGACTTCATGCGCGCCGCCGAAGAGGACCGCGACTGGTGGACCCGCAACGTCACCGACGGGCAGCCCAATGAAAAGCTGCGCGCCCGCGATCTGCTGGCCAAGATTGCCGATTCCACCTGGCACTGCGGCGATCCCGGCATGCAGTACGACACCACCGTCAACCGCTGGCACACCTGCAAAAACACCGCGCGCATCAACGCCTCGAATCCGTGCAGCGAGTACATGTTCCTGGACGATACCGCGTGCAATCTGGCTTCCCTCAACTTGATGAAATACCGCACCTCCAGCGGCCAGTTCGATGTGGACGGCTTCCGCCATGCGGTGGATGTCACCATCACCGCGCAGGAAATTTTGGTGGACAACGCCAGCTATCCGACCGCCAAAATCGCGGACAATTCCCACGCCTTCCGCCCGCTGGGTCTCGGTTACGCCAATCTCGGCGCGCTGCTCATGTCCATGGCCCTGCCCTACGATTCCAATGAAGGCCGCGACGTAGGCGGCGCCATCACCGCATTGATGTGCGGCGAAGCCTACGCGCAATCCGCGCGCATTGCCGAGCGCATGGGCCCCTTCCCGGGCTATGAGCCCAACCGCGAGCCCATGCTCGATGTCGTCCGCATGCATCGCGATTCCATGCGCGGCATCCAGCCCGACCACGTGCAATCCGATCTCTATCTCGCTGCCCAGGAATCCTGGGACACTGCGTTGCAGCACGGCGAAAAGTTCGGCTACAAGAATTCCCAGGTCACCGTGCTCGCCCCCACCGGCACCATCGGCTTCATGATGGATTGCGACACCACCGGCATCGAGCCCGACCTCGCGCTCGTGAAGCACAAGAAGCTGGTCGGTGGCGGCTTGATCAAAATCGTCAACAACACCGTGCCCGAAGCGCTGCTGAAGCTGGGCTACACCCCGGAGCAGAGCAGCGAAATCGTTTCGCACATCGATAAGCGCGGCACCGTGGAAGGCGCGCCGTACCTTAAACCCGAAGATCTGCCCGTCTTCGATTGCTCGCTGGCCCCGGCCGGCGGCGGCCGCTCCATCAGTTGGACCGGCCACGTCAAGATGATGGCCGCCGCGCAGCCTTTTCTTTCCGGCGCCATCTCCAAGACCATCAACATGCCCGAGGAATCCACCATCGACGATATTTCGCAGGCCTATCTGCTCTCCTGGAAAATGGGGCTGAAGGCCGTGGCCATTTATCGCGACAATTCCAAGCGCTCGCAGCCGCTTTCCGCCGCCGGCCAGAAGAAAGACGAAAAGAAAGTTGAAGTTCCTGCGGCCCCGGTGGCTGCGATGCTGGGCGCGGTTGAGTCCTTGCAGCGCGAACTTTTCCCACGCGCGCAACGCGAGAAAATGCCCGTCGAGCGCGATTCCGTAACCCACAAATTTAGCGTTGGCGGCCACGAAGGCTACATCACCGTCGGCAAATACGATGACGGCCGGGTGGGCGAAGTATTTATAAAGATGTCCAAGGAAGGTTCCACTCTCTCCGGCATCATGGATGGTTTAGCGCTCACCATGTCGCTGGGTTTGCAGTATGGCGTTCCGCTCAAGGTTTTCGTCGACAAGCTGGTCAACACCCGCTTCGAACCTTCTGGCATCACCGCCAATCCCAACATCCGCTTCGTCTCTTCCGTGCTCGATTACATCGCGCGCTGGCTCGGCGGCCGTTTTATTTCTTCCGACTACCTGAAGCTGAACGGCGAGCATGCGGCGGTAGCGCATGCTCCCGCTCCGGCAACATTGTCATCCGTGCAAACGCCGGCGCTGACCGAAGCCATGCGCCTCGCTCCACCGCTCACCAATCCGCAATCCTCCATGCCCCGCGACCAGCACGAAGGAGCGCCCACCTGCTCCGAATGCGGCATGCTCATGGTGCCCAACGGCGCCTGCTACAAGTGCGAGAACTGCGGCAGCACGTCCGGCTGCAGCTAGGCGTGGCGATTGCGAATGCCACTGTGCGAGACCAACTGTAGGGGTACGGGACACCCGTGCCCGGCCGCAGCAACACAGGCGAGATGAGCCCGAAGGAGGGGCCCGCAACTCGATGAGCGCCATGCCCACTGGTTCGGCAGCCGCCCCCGCAACCGCTCCTCCTGCAAAACCCAAAACGCACGGCTTTTTACGCATCGCCCGCCATGGCGTGGGGCCCGCCGCCATGTACGTGATCACTTATCACCGCCTCGAGAAAAACGAAGTCTCCCGCCCGCGCCCGGTGGCCGCCGAAAGTTCGCAAGCCTTAATTGAATTGCTCGAGCGTATCGGAATCGATTTCCGCCAGAGCGAAGTACGCGGCGCGCTGGAAGACGTTCTCCGCTTCGGTTCCGCCAATATTCCAGGTCTCTGGCTCAGCGACGAAGATCTAATCGAAAAGGGTCTGGAAGAGAGTTAGAGGCGACGGGGGTTCCGTCTCCGACGCATGTCTCTCCGGCGTTCATTTGTTTAAGAGCGTTCGTGAGCTTAGCGGGCGCGGGGTCGTAGAGGCGGTCGCGCGGTCAGCGCGCGCGGGCGCATGCGGAATCGCGGGCCCAGCGGCGGCGGGACGTTGCGCAGGAAATCGCCGCAGCAAGGGCAGTGACCCTCTGCGCTGAACGCCCGAGTGGCATCCGCCCGTAGCCACTGGCCGCGCGCTTCGCATTCCGGATTAATGCATTGCACGGTGAAGCCGGGCAGATAGTGCATTCGTCTTTTCCTCAGCGGCCGCCGTTTGCCTTGCGCGGCGGCCGTCCTTTTGGCGCGACCCGATTCCCCTGTGACGGACCGATGTTGGCGCGAATTCTGGCCCAGTGGTGCGGGGGTGTCAAGTAAAAACACCACAATATATAGGGGCCCGGTTGCGGCGGGCCGTTGGCACATTCGATGCCGCCCGGCCCAACAGTCATCGTGGCCCCGTCCAACGGGTGGATGATGGTTCCATCGGCACGGAACCAGGGTCGGTTAAGGTCGGACGCGCGGAAAATCACCGCGCTACAGGAGGCAGTGATGGCGAATGTAACGCGAGGCGGAGGAGCGGACTTCGGCGGTTCCTTACCGCCAATGCCCAGTATTCGATTGGCAGGTTCCCGCATTTTACAGATTGGGGTCGCCATCGTGGTGATCGTGCTCTTGCTGTGGAGTACCACCTCGATTCCCACCGGCAACGTCGGCGTGCTCACCCTTTTCGGACGGGTCACCGGAGAAACACTGCCGGAAGGCATTCACCTCATCAATCCGTTGAAGTCGGTTCAGAAGCTTTCAGTGCAGACGCAGTCGGTGAAGGAAAGCGCAAGTGTTCCATCCAACGAGGGCCTGATTTTGGCGTTAGACACCTCGCTGTTATTTCACCTGGATAGGAGCAAGGCGGCGTTTGTGTACCAGACCGTTGGAGAAAACTACGCCGAGAAAATCATCGAGCCCACTATGCGCGCGGCTATCCGCGCATCGACCTCCGCACACACCGCCAACGCTCTCTACACCAACGCACGCGAACTCGTGCAGCACCAGATTCAGGAAGAACTGACTGCGCAACTCGCCCCGCGCGGCGTCATCGTCGAAAATGTGCTGCTGCGCGACGTGCAGTTGCCCGCCATGCTCAAGGGCTCCATCGAGGCCAAGCAACAAGCCGAGCAGGACGCCTTGCGCATGAGCTTCATCCTGCAGAAAGAAAAACAGGAAGCCGAGCGCAAGCGCATCGAAGCCCAGGGCATTGCGGACTTCCAGAAAATCGTGGCCCAAGGCATCAGTACGCAATTGCTGGAGTGGAAGGGTATCGAAGCGACCGAAAAACTGGCCACCAGCTCCAACGCGAAAGTGGTAATCATCGGCAATCCGAAAAATGGGCTGCCGCTGGTTCTGGAGCCGAAGTAGCGGGCGCTACGGCTGGGGCGGTGCCGGAGGTGTACCGCTTGGAGCTTCGGTTTGCGGCGCTGGCGGCGGAGTGTTGGCGGGGGCCTCCGCTTGCGGCGCCGGCGGGGCTGGTTTTCGCGGGGCCTTGCGATGGCTCTTCAGTTCCTCCAAAGCCGCGAGGCGAATCTTTAGCTGCTCGATCTGCTGCTGCTTGTCGGCGATCTGCTGTTTCTCGCCGTCCAGCTTGGCCTTGCCCGCCGTGTCATGCGCGTAATCCGTCTGCGCAAAGTAGGAGTCTTGATCCAGGGAGAGCTGGCGCTGCGAAAGATCCAAATCCTTCTCCGCTTCGGTGATTTGCAACTTTAGCTTGGCCACCTGGGCGTCCTGATCCGTGGCTTCCTGCTCGGCCGCTTTGTCGTCAGCCTCGGCGGCGGCCACGGCTTGCGGGCTGGGCGGTTCCGTTTCCAGTTTGGGCGCAGCGCCCACGTCCAAGCCCTCCTGGCCCGGCTGAACCTTTTGCCGGTCCAGATCATCGTCGGTAATTACTTTCCTGGGCTTCGGAGCATCCGCTGCGTTCTTTTTTTTGTCCCGGTTGCGCCGTGCGGCATCCGCCACGGAGGAGCTTTGCGCATCGCCGGGTTGCCCTTGCGCGTCTTGCGACTGCGCCGCGGCCAGCATCGGCAGAAACAGTCCCATACCGAGCAGCGCAACTATTAGCAATGACTTTGACTGATACATAAGTATCTGTCCTCGTGTTACCGCCTGGGCAAAACTTAGAATACCGCGCGGCTTTTGCCGTGGCAATGTTCCAGGTAGGAGCTGTGCGAAGTCAGGCAACGTTTAACGCTTAGCAACGCGCAGAGATTTTAGTACGTCCTACCTCAGGCGACTACGCTGCGTGTGGCGCCACCTCGGTTGCAGCGGTTCGCGCGGGCGCGCATACTCCCGGAACGGCAGTTCGGTCGAGATGGAAAGGAATGGATGCGGAAGTTTCGGTTTTTCTGCGTAGCCATGCTGTGCTGCGGATCGCTCTCGCTGCGCGCGAGTGCGAATGCTGTGCCCGCGCCGCAGCCGGCCGTTGGAACTGCCAGCCTACAAAACTCGCCGCAAACCCCCTCTTCCTCACCCACTCCGGTCCCCGGCCTGCCTAAGTCCGAGCACGTCGAACCGCAACGGGGGAAAACCGAACAATACACTCTTTCCGAGGACCGCTATGAGAAGGCCGTGGCCTACTCTCGAGCAGCCTACACGCTTTATTTTGTGTCGTACCTGGTCAGCTTTGCCGCTCTAATTTTGCTCTTGCGCTCGGGCGTGGCCGCACGGTTCCGCGATTTTGCCGAGCGCGCGACCGGCCGGCGCTGGCTGCAGGCTTTCCTGTTCGTGCCCTTGCTGATCTTGACTTTGGATTTTTTCGATTTACCGGTGCGCTTGTACTGGCATTCCCTGTCCTTGCGCTATGAACAGTCGGTGCAGCGCTGGGGTTCCTGGTTTTGGGATTGGACCAAGGAAGAGCTGCTGAGTACCTTTTTTACTTTAGTGCTGGTCTTGATTCTCTTTGCGGTGATTCGCCGCAGTCCGCGGCGGTGGTGGCTGTACTTCTGGTTTGCCGCCCTGCCGGTCCTGCTGGGGATCATCTTCCTCAACCCGCTGGTCTTCGATCCGCTGTTCCATAAATTTGAGCCGCTCGATAAAGACCATCCGCAACTGGCGGACGCCATTCAACGGCTGACCGCGCACGCCGGCGTACCGGTCGCCCGAGAGCGCATCTTCCTGATGCGCGCCAGCGAAAAGAGCAACGAGGTCAATGCCTATGTAACCGGCCTGGGTGCTTCCAAACGCGTGGTCATCTGGGATACCACCCTGGAAAAAACCAGCAGCGACGAATCGCTCTTTATCATCGGTCATGAACTCGGTCATTACGTGCTGGGGCACGTGTGGAAGGCGTTCGTGTTCGGCGCGATCGCCTTGCTGGTGGCGCTATACATTATTTTTCGCGGATTGCACTGGATGCTGGGACGCTGGGGCCGGGCCTGGCGACTCTATGGCCTGGAAGACTGGGCTTCGCTGGCCGCGTTTCTTTTATTGCTGCAGATCGTGATGTTTTTTGCTTCGCCGGTGGTCAACGGCGTGAGCCGGATGGAAGAGCATGACGCGGACGTGTACGGTCTGGAAGTGATTCACGGGATTGTGCCGAATTCGGAAGAGGTGGCCGCGCATGCCTTCCAGGTGATGGGCGAAGTGGATCTGGAAGATCCCAATCCGCCCGCCTTTATTACTTTTTGGTTGTACTCCCATCCTCCCTTGGCGGAGCGATTGGTATTCGCGCACCGCTACGATCCGTGGTCGAAAGGCGAATCGCCAAAGTACGTGAAACGCTAGCGTCGGCGAAATTCAAGAAGCATGCCGGCGAGCGAAACTGGCTACTTTGTGGCGGTTGCCGCAAATGGCCATGGTGCACCAGCGTCTCCGGCGCGTGCGCGAATGGTCGCCAAAGAAAAGGGCGCAATCCGGATTGGCGCAGACACGCAAGCGCGCTCGCGGTCCCTCCACAATGATCTCCGCGGCGGAACGCGCAATGGCCGCCAGCAGCCAATCCAAGCCGCCTTCGCGAGCCTGGAATTCCATTTTCCAGGAGTTGCCCGAAAGCACCAGTTCGTCGTGTCCTTCCGTAATGCGCAGAATCTGGTTGACCGGTTCAATCCATTCCCGCGCTACGCTCTCGTTCCTCACCATGGCTCGGAAAATTTTCCGGAGCGCATTGCGCAGTCGCAAGGAGCGGGTCAGCAGCGCTTCCGCAGCCTCGGGGTCAGACCCGGAAAGTTCCAGGAGACTGGCGCTGCGCTCAGCGGAAATCACCTGCGCCGCCTGGAGAAAGAGGATGAACTCCTCCCAAGAAAGTTGGTCCGCGGGGACGCCGGGGTAGGAGGGGACGTTGGCGAAATCGATGGCCAAGGACCCGCCAAAGAGTAGGGGAGCGGCGAGAGGAGTAGCCAAGGGCAACCTCCGATAACCGGTTTACTATAGCATAGGGGTTATAACCTTTAGCTAGTGTTTAACATCGGTTTGACATCGGATTTACGCCAAATTCGTCCGCCAAACACCCCGAAACGTAGTATGTAATGAGTTTGGGAGCCGTCTAAATGTCTATGGGGCCTAAGAATTGTCTTTTGTCATTGGTTGCGGTCTTGACCCTGGCCGGGTTGGGACCATCTGTAGCGTCACAGGACGCTGTGCGTTCCGCATCGGGCGCGGACAAGCGCGTGCCGGTGGTTTTGGAATTGTTCACTTCGGAGGGATGCTCCAGCTGTCCTCCAGCCGATTCTTTCCTGGCCAGTCTGGACGAGCGGCAGCCTGTCGCGGGAGCGGAGATTATCGCGCTGGAAGAGCATGTAGATTATTGGGATCACCAGGGATGGATTGATCCGTTCTCTGCCGCGCAATGGACGCAGAGGCAGCAGACGTATGCCCTGGCATTTCCGGATCATGGTGTGTATACGCCCGAGCTGGTGGTGGATGGACGCTCTGGATTTGTCGGCAGCCACCAAAGCGACGCGTATCGGGCCATCGCCGCGGCTGTTGCGCAACCGCGAACAAATATTTCCATGGCCATGAAAAAAGCGGAGAAGCGCGGCCACGAGGAAGTGAACGTGGAAGCCGGAAGGTTGCAGGGAGCGCAGCCGGGTGACACCGCGGAGGTGTGGCTGGTGATTGCCGAAGCGGGATTGCATTCGGCGGTTTCCGCGGGAGAAAATGCCGGGCGCGAACTGCATCACGCGCCGGTGGTGCGCTGGCTGCACAAACTGGGCAGCGCCCATCCGGATGCGGAGCCAGCTTTCTCCGGCGGAGCGGATGTGAAGCTGGAGCCGGCGTGGAAGACGAATAACTTGCGTGTGGTGGCTCTGGTGCAGGAGAAGCGAAGTCACCGTATTATCGGCTCCACGCTGGTGCGCATGGAACCGTAGACCGAGCGCGAAGGCCAGCGGAAATTCGAGCATTCCAGGGTTAGTCACGGAATCGCAGTTGCCGCGTTATCACGAGAAATTCTTCGCATCAGAACCGGGCTTTGGCAGGATGGGCGGCGGAATTTTTCAATGAGCGATAGCGTTTACATGGAATCAGGCTCACCGCAGACCAGCCCTCCGGCGGCGGAGAAGCCTGCATTCGATAGCCAATCCTTCCTGCTGGCGCTGTTGCGGATTTTCATTTACGTGCTGGTGTCCACGGGAATCACCTTTGTTCTGCAGTGGATTATGGTGTCGGTATCGCCGCTGGATCCCATTCTCCACTCAGCAAAGAACATTGCCATCGCAGAAAGCTCTTTACTGGCGGGAGCTCTGGCAGCGGGACTGGCGTTGTCGCGCGTGGAAGGGCACTCCCTTGGGGCTTATGGACTTCCATGGCGCGGCGCGTTTGGAAAATTGTTTTGGCAAGGGGCGCTGTTCGGATTGGCGGAGATCAGCGCGGTCCTAGGGGCAATTGCGGCGCTGGGTTTCTATCATTTCGGATCCCTGGCTGTGCATGGAGCTTCGGCTTTTCGCTGGGCGGCGTTTTGGACGGTGCTGTTCCTGATGGTTGGGTTGTACGAGGAATTTGCGTTCCGCGGCTATGTGCAATTCACTTTGTCGCGTGCGGTGCACTTCTGGCCCGCGGCGGTGCTGCTGTCCATGGCGTTTGGAGCTGTTCACTTGGCCAATCCCGGGGAAAGCCCGCTGGGCATTGTGGACGTGGTGCTGACCGGGCTGCTGTGGTGCTTCAGTTTGCGGCGCACCGGGAATCTGTGGTTTGCAGTGGGCATGCACGCCAGCTTCGACTTCGGCGAAACATTTGTCTATTCGGTTCCGGATAGCGGGGCTTTGCTTCCTGGGCACCTTTCCCATGCGGTTCTGGCCGGGCCCGCGTGGCTCACGGGGGGAAACACCGGGCCGGAAGCCAGTGTGCTAGAGCCGGTGGCGCTACTTCTGCTTTTCTACGTGTTGCACCGGCTGTACCCTGCGACAGCGGCAGCAAGCGAGCGGTTGGCGCCTGGTGATTTGGACCCGGTGCGGGAAATTTGAAAGTGGGCCCGGGCGCAAAAATATTGCCGTAGGTACCCCCTCCCCCCCTGGTTTCGTGGAACTGTTCATTCTACGGGACTTAGAGGAACAAACCGCTGTAACTGCACATTCTAAAAGACTTATGGGTTTCGCCGACGGCTCCGCCGAATGGCGCGGATCGTAGAAGAAAAACGACGCACGCCGCACTATTCTTGGTAAGTTCGCTAAAAATCAAGGGTTAGTTGGGAATTGGAATGGGAGAAGGAGCCGGGCACAACCTTATCCGTTGAGTATAATAATGGACTTATACCGAATTGTCAATAGAAATTTTCGATGGGTTTCGCCGGGCGGTTCGGTGCGAAAGGGAACGACTGCAATGGATGCTCAAGTTGTTTCGTTTCTACCCATGGGGCTGGAAGGGGCTTGGAGGTAAGCCTCGAAGGCCGGATTAAGTTTAGGTTTTTTAAGGAGTTGCGAGGATAGGCGGCTTGGCCTTGGACCTGCACCTGTGGATGCCGAATCGCATGGCGGAGTGCATGAGGATAACGGTGAAGAACAGGCGAGAAGCAGGATTCACGACATTGGAAATGCTGGTGGTGATTGCGATGTCGGTGATCATTACGGCGATTGCGGTGCCGACTTATGTGAATACGACGGCGTACTTGCGTGCGGCCGGAGACCTTCGCACAATCAACAGCCTTGTGGGGCAGGCTAAAATGCGCGCGGCGGCGGGCTTTACCCACGCGCGGGTGTATGCGGACCTGACCGGCAATGCCTATCAATTACAAGTTTGGAGCAAGACGGCAAACGGAGGCGAGGGATGCTGGTTTGCCGACACCGATCCGACCGGCGCCTGCTTGACTTATGGCGGGGGGCAGCCGAGCGGAGAGTCTTACGTTCTGGCACAGGGCGACACATTCGGGCTAGGTGGCCTGACGAGTGGGCCGACACCCGGGCAGACAACGATGGCGCAAGCCGCCCCGTGCCTGGACAACGGTGGATCCTCGGTGGGCAGTACAGCCTGCGTGGTGTTCAACTCGCGAGGTATCCCAATCGATAACACCGGAGCGCCAGTGGCTACCGGCGCGTTTTACCTGACCAACGGAAAAATCGTGGATGGTGTGACGGTTTCGGCGACCGGCTCTATTCAGGCATGGTCGAGCCCGTTGGGGGCAGCAAATTGGCAAGCTCAGTGAGGGTGAAAGCATGAGATTGGATAGCCAAGCGGTGGCAAAAAGAAATCGGAAGACGCAAGCCGGCTTGACGCTGATGGAAACCATGGTCGCGCTGGCCATGCTGCTGGTGGTGGCTAGCGGAGTGATCGGGCTGGCGGCGGTAGCGGTATCCACCACGGAGACGCAAGGGCACCTGGCGGCGCGCACGGCCGAGTATGGGCAGGACAAGATGGAACAGCTACTGGCGCTCAAATTTTGCGACGGCGGCCCGACCGGCACAGCCGGGACGGATACGACGGTGTTTCCCGCAGTAGTGGGGACCGGAACCGGACTAGCAGGCTGCTCGGACATGGTTAACGGAGTTCCGCAGGCGGGCGGCAGCTTGAGTACCACAGCGCCGACGACGGGTTACGTGGATTACCTGGATGCCAGCGGAAACCTGGTGACGGCGGCCGCCAACTGGGAGTACATCCGGGTTTGGCAAATTACGGTGCCGGCCGGCACCACGCACCTGAAGCAGATCACGGTGTTGTCGCAAGCGCGACGAGCGGTGGGAAACGGGATCGTTCCGCAGTCTACCGTGGCGGCATTAAAGACATATCCGTTTTGATTGAGGAGTCTATGACGCGCAAGAAACAGTTTGGATTCAGCATGCTGGAAACGATGGTCTCGCTGGCAGTGCTGTTCGTGGTGGGCAGCATTGTGATGTCCGGAATGGGGCAACTGCTGAGGACGCAAGGAAGCATTGCCAACCGTACGGAGATGCATAGCAGCGTGCGCAGCGCTACGGAACTGCTGCAACAGGAAATTGGGCAAGCGGGACGAATCGCGCTTAGCAGCACGGGGGCGAATGTAACGTTGCATTCGGCGGTGGTGGCCTCAACGGCGCCCGTTTCGTTCGCACTGGATTCCACGGGAACGAGCGCAAGCATATATCCCGGTGAGTGGCTGACGTTTGATGTGGGACTAAACCGGGAAGCGGTCCAGGTGGTGTCTGGGAGCGGGGCCAGCGGAACAGCGACATTCACAAACCCGCACCCGGCGCTTGCACCGGTGTCGGCATTGGGAGCGTTTGCCACCGGGATTGTGCCGCCGGCAACCACTTGCGGCGGAGGGAATTGCGGTTCCAGCGCGACTGTGCTGAAGATCTACGGGGACATCAACGGGGACGGCAATATGGTGTATGTGGAATACACCTGCACCGGCACAAATGGCACTCCGGGCAGCCTGTACCGCAACCAGATGCCAATTACGCAGGCAACCAAGCCGGCCAACGACAACACCATGATCTTGCTTAGCAACGTGCTGCCCAATCCGAATGACAACAGCGGCAATCCGGTGCCTTGTTTTGCGTACCAAGTTCAGCCCCTGGGGAGCGGCACGTGCGTAACCGACGTGGCGGTCACCTTGACAGTGCAAACGCAGAATAAGGACCCGCAAACGCAGCAGTTTCAGCTGGAAACGAAGGCGCTGTTGAACGTTTCTCCGCGAAACGTGGTGGAGGTATACGACACGGCGAGCCTGGTGGATCCGACCCGGGCGCAGCCGATGCCGCCGTCGGTGACCAATTTGTTATTGCCGTAAAGGATTGCTAGGAGAATTGATTATGAAATTGAACAGGAAACGAGCAAACCAAAAAGGCGTGGCACTGATCTTCGCCATGATTTTCATCCTGGTGCTTTCGATTACGGCGGCGGCGATGATGTTTTTGTCGCAGTCGGAAACGTGGTCGAGCATGAATTACCGGTTGATGACGCAATCGCGCTACGGAGCGGAAGCCGGGTTGCATGCGGCGGCCAACTATCTGATCACCAGCTATCCGCAGCCAGGCGTATCGCCTTCGGACCCGATAACGGCATACAACATGAATGTGAGCCCAGTGACGCTGACGGCGGGGGTCGCCCCAATCGCGATGGGCGTGACCATGAACGGCATCAGCCCCAATTATCCGGTGGCGTCCACGCTAAGCGCGTTTGACACGGCGACGCAGAAGAGTTTGCCAGCGGGGAATACCAGCGTGAATTATACGGTTTCCGCGGAACTGATGTCCATGAGGCAGGTGCAGGAGTGCCAGAATTTACAGAACCTCACCGCGCAATTGTGGAAGTTGACTTCGCATGGAGACATGACCAGCGTACATAACGCGGACTTAGAGGTTTCGGCGCTGCTGGAGTCGCACGTAACGCCGTGCTACAACTACGCGGGATTCGCGACGGGGAGCGGGTGTGGATCGATTTCCTTCAATGGCGGAGGAACGATTGACAGCTACGATTCCGCCAACATGACGTTGTCCGGGGGAAACCCGGTAACGCAATTGTACGAGGGCAACCTGGGCTCCAATGGAAACGTGAATACCGCGGCTAATACGGTGATCAACGGGACTTTTTCGAGTCCCGATACTGGCGTAGGAGCGTGCGGAGCGGGAGGGGGCGTGGACGCCTTGTCCGGGAACACGACGGCCGTGACGGGCTGCGGTACCAGCCCAACGAATTGCCTAGCGGCTCCAGGGTTGGTGACGCTGCCGCAGACGGTGACCATGGTGACGCCGCAGATACCGACCGCGGTGCCGATGCCGGCAACTAATATTAATAACGGCAGTGCACCCATCACGTTAACGCCCTGCATCGTCAATTGCCCGTCCAACGGGACCACTGGAGCGGCGAATGGGAATTATGGAAACATCGGTGTTACCGGCGGTGCGAGCAATGTGGTGACCTTTGTCCCAGGAATCAACTCGAGCGGCGCTTGCGTGCCGGGAACGTATTACGTGAACAGCATCAGCCTGGCGGGCAACGCATCGATCGCAATTGGACCGTGCCCGGGCACCGGTCCGGGGACGGGCGTTGCGGCGGTATACCAGCCGGTGATCATCAACGTAGTGGGCGCGGGCCAATCGACGCCATTGGATATCGGCGGCAACGGGATCAGCAACACGAGCTTTAATTCCACGCTGCTGCAGATTCAGTACGCGGGGACCGGCACAATCGATCTGCATGGCAACGGGCAATCGTCGGCGGTGCTCTATGCGCCGAACGCGCCGATCACGTTCACCGGCAATGCGAACTGGTACGGATCGGTGATCGGGAGCACGATCGGGTCAAGCGGCAATGCGAGCGTAGCCATCCACTACGACCGCGCGCTGCAGCGGAACCTGATGACGGTGGGGAACTGGACGCTGGACACGTTCACCTGGAGCAAGTTCTAAATCCAGCGGATCGTTCACAAGTAATCTCTCGCAGAGCACCGGGGCCGGACACCAATCCGGCCCTTTCTTTTTCGGGAGTCCTGCTACCATGGGCAGGGATGAGCGGGGCAAAGCAATCGGGGACAAATGGAGCGGCGGAATTGGCGGCGCAGTTGAGCGAAGCGCTGCTGCGCGAGCGGCTGGTACCGAGGTTTGTGGACTCGTACGTGGTGGAACACGGGCGGCACGGGTTGCAGGTGCACGCGGCGCTGTATCGCGATTTGCTGGGATTATTACAAAGAGAGGCGCTGATCGCGGCAAGCGTGCATGCGGTGCAAGCGGTGACGCGGGATTTCCAGCCGACGGCGAAGTCGAAGCCGCGACCGATGGCGAAGAAGGATGCGGCGGCGTACCGAAGGAAGTATTTGGGTGCGCTGGCGCGACAGCAGAAATGGTCGATGGGGGATGCTCTGGATTTTCAGCGGGATTTCCAGATTTATGAGGAGTTGATCGCGCGGAGCGGCGCGGGACGGCGGCGGAAGCCGTTTGAGGCGGCCAATCATCCGTTTGTGGACCGCTGCGCGTTTTTGCTGGACTCGTCATTCCTGGAGAAGGCGCGAGTGGCGGCGAGCGCGGCGCTCACGACGCTGGAGCAACTGACCGAACAGTTGGTTTCGACGATTCGGTAGAGGCTCGCGAACCGCTCCCGGTCTCCCACGGGGGGTAAGCCGCGTTGCACACGCTATTACTGGGTATTGCGCTCGACCTGGACGGCGGTGCCATAGGCGAGAACTTCGGTGACGCCTTGCATGACTTCGGTGGCGTCGTAGCGCATGGCGACGACGGCATTGGCTCCGTGCTGCGCGGCGTGCTGGAGGAGCAGCTCGTAAGCATCCTCCCGAGTCTTCTCGCAAAGGTTGGTGAGAATGGTGATATTGCCGCCGACGATGGTCTGGAGAGCGGCGCCGAGATTTCCGATGACGCTGCGCGAACGGACGATGATTCCGCGGACGATGCCGAAATTCCTGACGATGCGGTAACCGGGAATTTCATTGGCGGTGGTAACCATGGAAGTATCGACGCGATTCATTGCCACGCTCCTGGGAGGGATGTTTACCTGTGCGATTCTACCTGCGTACGGAAATTTTCGGGAGATAAATGGTTCTGCTAGGCTCGAAACTGCGTGGAGACACTGTTCTACTACCTGGCGATCGCGCAGATCGGCGTAGGGGTGTATCTGGTGTGGCAAGGGATGCAGTGGCTGGCCTTCGCGCGACGGCGGATGCAGGGAGACCCAGGATTTAACGCGCCGCGGGTGGCGCTGCTGTGTCCGTGCAAGGGCGTGGAAGCAGGCCTGGAGCAAAACCTCACGGCGTTGACTGAATTCGATTACCGCAATTACGAAATATTTTTTGTACTGGCGGCGGCCAGCGATTCCGCGTACAGCACGGTGAAACGGGTTGCGGAGCATTCGAAGGCGCCGGCGCACGTGGTGATCGCCGAGCGGCCGGAAGGCTGCGGGGAGAAGGTGCACAACCTGCGAGTGGCGATCGAGCAACTGCCGGAAGACTTCGAGGTGCTGGCTTTCGCGGATTCGGACGGGCGGCCGGGGAAATTATGGCTGCGCGGGCTGGTAGGGGCGCTGCATGACAACCAGGCCGGCGCGGCCACCACGATGCGGTGGTTGATTCCGAATGGACACCATTTGGCGACGGGGCTCCTGGCGGCATGGAACGCGTCGGTGGTAACGATGTTGAGCGAGAAGGGCAAGAATTTTTGCTGGGGCGGGGGAACGGCGATTCGGCGCAGCGTGTTCGATGCGATTCGCGTATTCGACGAGTGGACGCACTCGGTGAGCGACGATTATTCGATGACCCGGGCGCTGCAGCGTGCGGGACGCGCCATTTCGTTTGTGCCGGAATGCCTTACGGCCACGTATGCGGAGGTGGACTACAGAGGGCTGCTGGAGTTCACCAATCGGCAGATTTTGATCACCAAGGTGTATGCCAAAAAGACGTGGGCGGCGGGAGCGATGACCCATTTCTTGTACGGGGTGACGCTACCGCTAGGACTGGCAGTGACGCTGAGGAATCTGGTTGCGACGCTGCCGGCATTTCACCTGGCAGTACTTACGTTTGCGCCGATGCTTCTGGCGGCGATTCGAGGGGGCCTGCGGGTGGCGGCGGTGACGGAAGTTTTGCCGGGATTGCGGGCGCAGATTGCGAGTCAAGCCTGGATGTACATTGTGCTGGGGGTTTTTGTCCCTTACCTATTTTTGCTGAACTTCCTGATGTCGCTCTTCACGCGGAAAATACGGTGGCGGGGCGTGACGTATGAGCTGATTTCGCCGCAACAGACCCGCATTGTGGCCTACTGAGAGAGGCCACGGCATCGCCAGTACTAAGGTTTAGCCCCATCAAATGCATTTCCAGGGTCTATGTAGGGCGCCACACAACAGCAGACCGAGTGTAAGCTTATGGAAGAAAAGCCATCTACGGGGGAAAAATTTCGCAGACTGTGAAAATCCTACCGGCAAATATGGTCGGGACTAGGATTTCCTAGTACCTAAGTCCTGCCCCTATAGGGGTTTGTGCCAAGGCATATTTTCCTCGAGGTTTGCACTGTAATTGCGTCGCAGTGGTTGCGTAGTTCGTCGCAAGCGAATGACAGGGGGCTCCTTCTCGCGCCCGAGCCGTGCTGGTTTTGAGGATTTACCCGCTCGTCCCAAACCTTGGCTCCTTGCCGCAGCGCTTGCTCCTTGCAGTGGAACTGTGCCCCGCCAAGGGGTAATCAAGCCAAAATCCAAGTCTCGGTTCCGAGTCGAGGCTGCATATAGAGGGGTGCATGTGAAAGTAATCCGCAGGAACGACCATGGGAATCTGAATGTAAATCGGGCAAGTCTTCCTCGAGAATTGTATTTTTTCTATGAAAAGAACACCGGGGTCTCTCATTTTCACGTGGAAGCAGGATCCGACGGGCAATTCCCGGTGGAACAAGCGGCCGGGTTGCTGGCCATGCACTGCCTGGTCCGGGGCCAATGTCCCCGCGACTACGTGGTGATGGTGCAAGCCGCTCCGGACTCACTGGAAGGTTTAACCGAAAAGGCCGAGCAGTTGCTGCAGGCGGGGCACTCGGTGGGAAGTTCTGTAAAACTGACCCGGCGCGAAGAAGAAGTGCTGGGCGGAGTGATGCGCAGCCTGGCCAACAAAGAGATTGCCGCGTCGCTGAATCTTTCCGAACGAACGGTGAAGTTTCATGTGTCCTCGCTGCTGGCGAAGTTCCGGGTACGAGGCCGCATGGAACTGGTGCGGGAGGCCGCGCGCCATACGGCGTCGCCCATGACGGCGGCGCAGCCGACCATGGCGGCGCGTGACGCTCGTCCCACGATTCCGGCACCGCATACGTATAGCCAAGTCGCTCGCAACGTTGGGCCGATCGCGCTTACCAAACGACAGATGCTGGCGTAATTTCTTTCACAGTGCAGGAGCAAAGGGCCCGGACCGCATCGCGGTTCGGGCCCTTCTTCGTTTTTGATTTAACGTTGCGGCCTTGGTTATTTGCGGGCGCTGGCAAATTGTTCCGCAGCGGAATCCCAGTTGACCGCATGCCACCATGCAGCAATGTAATCGGGCCGGCGATTCTGGTATTTCAAATAGTAGGCGTGCTCCCAAACGTCCAATCCGAGCACGGCCTTAGCCTTCAATGAGATGGGGGTGTCCTGATTGGGAGTGGAGTCGATAGCCAGCTTCCCGTCTTTGACCAGCAGCCAAGCCCAGCCGGACCCGAAGCGGCCGGTGGCAGCGGCGGCAAATTTCGCCTGGAAGTCCGCAAAGGAGCCGAACGCGGATTTAATGGCGGCGGCCAGGTCGCCTTTGGGCTCGCCACCGCCGCCCTTTTTTAGCTGGGTCCAGAAGAGCGAATGATTCCAGTGGCCGCCAGCATTATTGCGGACGGCTTGGCGGATGTTCTCAGGAAGGGAATCGAGGTTTTTCAGCAGATCGTCGAGCGATTTGGATTGCAGATCGGCATGGCCGTCGAGGGCCTTGTTGAGATTGGTGACGTAGGCCGCATGATGCTTGTCGTGGTGGATTTCCATGGTTTTGGCGTCAATGTGGGGTTCCAGAGCGTCGAATGAGTAAGGCAGCGGGGGCACGGTAAATGCCACGGTTGTTCCTCCATTTTGAGATGTATTGCAAAAACCAGTTGCGGCGCCGGCGAGCTAGGGCCGAGTTGACTTGCGGTGATGCACCGGAAGCTGTTCGGCGAGGCAGACGAGTCGACGTGCGCAGCGAATTATACCGCTTTACCGTTGACGAAGGTAAAGGGCGGGCCGGAAGTGCGACTATTTTTAGAAGGCGAGTCTGCGTTCGCCCGCTTATTCGATGCGGGTGAGAGCCCAAAGGGCAGATTCCGCGACGAGGGCATCTTGCGAGGTCGACAATCGGCGCAAAAGGCCGGTAATCCGGTGATGAATGAGCGTTCCGGGGTGAAGCTCCGCGTTGCCCAGAGCGATGCAAGCATTGCGAAGCAAGCCGCGCCATTTGGTGCGCTTCATGGCGCTGCCGCGGAACAGGCGGCGGAACTGTGTTTCGTTCATGGCCGCCAGCCACTCCAGCCGAGGCAGAAACAATGAATCCTCGGCTACGTCCGATGTCGATTGCTGTTCGGGGGCCAGGTCCGAACTTTCGGCGATTGCGTGTTCTGGGGGCGGGAGTTCGAGGGCAGAGGGGAAAATCCTGGGGCGAAATTGTTCTGATGCAGAAGTGGGCGAGCGGCGGTTCCAAGGGCAAACGTCCTGGCAAATGTCGCAACCGAAGACGTGGCTACCCATGGGCTCGCGAAATTCGTGGGGAATGGGGCCGCGCAACTCGATGGTCAGATAGGAGATGCACCGGCGGGCATCCATGACGTAGGGTTCGACGAAAGCCTGAGTGGGGCAGGCGTCAATGCAGCGCCGGCAGCTTCCGCACAAATCTGGCGGAGGCAAAGCACCCTGCTCGAGGGATGGAAGCAAATCCAGGGTAGTGAGAACGGCGCCCAGAAAAATCCATGAACCCAGGCGTTGATTCAAGAGCAGGGTATTTTTCCCCAACCAGCCGAGCCCCGCGTATTTGGCGAAGATGCGCTCCTGTAATGGCCCGGTGTCGGTGTACACGCGGGCATCGAAGGCCTCGGTGAAACGCTCGCGGAGGGCAGCGGTCAACTGGCTTAGTTTTTCGAGCAGGACCTGATGGTAGTCATCACCCCAGGCGTAACGGGAAATCCAAGCCCGGGGCTCGGGATCCAGTGGGAGATGGACCACATCGACGCTTCTGGGCAGATCGGTATTGTAGTTGAGAGCGCAGACGATCACGCTGCGAACTTCCGGAAAGGCTTCCAGGGTGGCGCTCCGCCGCGGATCGGCTAGATATTGCATTTCCCCGGCGAATCCCCGCTTCAGCCACTCTTGGGTATGCCGCAGTTCGGGGAAATCGAACTGTTTGGCCGACACAATGCCGCAAAGATCAAAACCCAGTTCCCTGGCGCGAGACTCGACCCAAATGGTGTCAGACCTGGTGCTCATGGTTCCTTGGCGTTGCCTCGATTCTGCCGCATCCGGAGGCGACTGGCGAGCGGGCGCAGTTGAAGGGAGGGGGCGTAAGGATTGGTTAGCGCGCAAGCTGGCCGACGCGACTAGCGGTAACTGCGCAAAGCAATGCCCTCATCCGAATAGACTTCGAAGACGGTGAAGAGCTTGGTGAGTTGGAGGAGGTCGTGAACTTTCTTGGTGAGGTGGAGGAGCTTGAGATTGCCGCCGCGATTTTTGACTCCGGTATAAGCGCTGACCAATTCACCGATGCCGGAGCTGTCGATATAGTCGACGTCGGCCAGGTTCAACAGAATCGAGGTACGCTGCTCCTCCAGCAACTCACGGACGGTTTTTCGCAACAGGGCGCTACCTTCACCCAGGGTGATGCGGCCACCGATGTCAACAACCGTCACACCCGCCGCTTCACGATATGTGGCTCGCAGTGCCATGAGTTTAAGCTCAAGCTTCCTTTTTCGGCGCAGCGCCCTGACCGGTTTTGCCATTGGTTCCGGGATTGCCGGACCGCGGCAACCTCTTGGACATGATAATTTCGGCTCCGCCGGTGCGGCCGGGAACAACCTGAAATTCATCCATGAAGGCGCGCATCAGGAATATGCCGCGGCCGGAAGTGCTGAGGAGGTTTTCTTGCGCGAGAGGGTCCGGAACACGGCCGAGATCGAAACCTTTGCCTTCATCCAATACGTGAATGATCATTTTTTCCGAGGTCAGATCCAAAGCCAGGTGAATTTTTTTTTCCGGCCGCTCTTCATTGCCATAGTGGAAGGCATTGATTACGCCTTCGCGCACGGACATCCCAATGCGGTAGCAATCGTCTTCACCAAATCCGGCCGCTTCCGCGACGCGCAGACACATCTCCTCGGCAAGATTGACGCTTTCCACCTGCGTTTCCAACGTCATCTCCAGATGCTTGGCGTCTTGAGTCATGCGGAGAGCGTCACCAGCGCCCAATGAGCCCGGTTGTGGGCGCCTTATGGGTAACACACGTACGGAAACGGAGTCAATGGAGCAGGCGCCCGAGGGCGGGGCGGTTGTCGCTGTAAGGGTGCGGGGTTCGCTGTAGGCGGCAGGCTTCGAAAGGTGCACGGCATGCAGACGGCAAGCTTTACGCCCAATACGAGCGGTCCAGTGTGCGGTACTGGATAGCTTCGCTCAAGTGGCGGGGCTCGATGTTTTCGGAGGGGTCCAGGTCCGCGATGGTGCGAGCGACTTTCAGGATTCGATCGTGCGCTCGAGCAGAAAGGCCCAGGCGAGTGATGGCGTTCTCCAGCAATTTTTCGCCTTCCGGAGTGATTGCACAGAATTTGCGGATCATTTTGGGCATCATTTGCGCGTTGGAATAGGTTTTCTTGTCGGCGCGATAACGATCGGATTGGCGGTTGCGGGCGTCGATGACACGCTGGCGGACCGCGGCAGAATCTTCCGCCGAAGCTGGGGCGCGAAGCTCCTTGTACTTGACGGCGGGCACTTCGATGTGGATATCGATGCGATCCAGCAAGGGGCCGGAAATTTTGGAGACGTAGCGCTGAATCATGGCCGGGGTGCAATGGCATTCGCGAGTAGGATCGGCGAAATAGCCGCAAGGGCACGGGTTCATGGCGGCGGCGAGCATGAAGCGGGAGGGAAAGGTTACGGAAACGGCTGCACGGGCGATGGTGACGGAGCCGTCTTCGAGCGGCTGGCGCATGACTTCCAGGACGTTGCGCTGAAATTCGGGAAGTTCGTCGAGGAAGAGCACGCCATTGTGCCCAAGTGAAACTTCACCGGGCCGCGGTACGGCACCACCCCCGATGAGACCGGCGTCGCTGATGGTGTGGTGCGGCGAACGGAAGGGGCGGGTGCCCACCAGGCCGCGGGCATCCTCCAGCACGCCGGCCACGCTGTGAATGCGGGTGGTCTCGATGGCTTCCTCGAGCGACATAGGCGGAAGAATGGTGGGGATGCGCTTGGCCAGCATGGTCTTGCCTGCGCCGGGAGGACCGATGAAAAGAATGTTATGACCGCCAGCACAGGCGACTTCCAGCGCGCGTTTGGCGGCCTGCTGGCCATGAACGTCGCGCAAATCGACGGAGTATTGAGCGGCTTCGGTGAGCAGTTGACGGGCATCGACGCGCACCGGCTGGAAGGATTCAGGGGAGTTCACCAAGTCCACGGCTTGCGGCAGCGACTTGAGACCAAAGACTTCCACGCCCTCGACGACCGCGGCTTCGCGCGCGTTGGCTTCCGGAACGGCCACGGATTTCAAGCCAACCTCGCGGGCGGCCAGGGCCGCGGACAATGCGCCGCGTACCGGGCGCACGCTGCCGTCCAGCGAGAGCTCGCCGAGGAACATACATTTATCGAGCATTTTGCCGAAGAACTGGCCCATGCAGCCGGTAAGGCCCAGGGCCATCGGCAAATCGAATGCGGAGCCTTCTTTGCGGACATCGGCAGGCGCGAGGTTGATGGTCACACCCTGGCCATGAGGGAACTCGAAGCCGCAATTGCGCAGAGCGGACTTGATGCGCTCGCGGCTTTCCTTGACGGCGTTGTCCGGGAGTCCGACGACGTTGAAGTCTTGCATGCGGGCGGAGCCGACGTCGACCTCGACCTCAACCACGTAGGCGTCGATGCCATAGACGGAAGCGCTGAGCGTCTTGAAGAGCATGGGGGGAAAGCCGTCGCAAAGCCAAGCGCAGCATAAACTAATTGGCGACGTTATGCCAGAGGTAACATTGTGGATGCAGCGCCGGGCACACACGGGCCGGCGCGGCGGTTCTTTACAGCGCTTGGCGGGCGCACGTATATTGAGGTTACGGCAGCACGCACGTACATCTCGCCGCGTGGGGTGGGCCAATGATTGGCTGGATTATTTTGATTGCGCTGGTCCTGATCCTTCTTTTCTCGATCGGGATGTACAACAGCCTGGTACGGCTGAAAGTCGCCTGCGACAACGCGTGGGCGGACATCGACGTGCAACTTAAGAGGCGCTATGACCTGATCCCCAACCTGGTGGAAACGGTCAAAGGATATGCGGGGCACGAGAAAGGCACGTTAGAAGCGGTGATCAACGCGCGCAACCGGGCCATGACCGCGACCGGTCCGGGCGACAAGGCGCAGGCGGAAAATATGCTTTCCGGAGCGCTCAAAAGTTTGTTTGCGCTTTCCGAGGCGTATCCGCAGCTGCGCGCCATCGAGAGTTTCACTGCGCTGCAGAATTCGCTGAGCCAGATCGAGGATACGCTGCAGAACGCGCGGCGCTATTACAATGCGGTGGTACGGGACCTGAATACAAAAATCCAACAATTTCCCACGAATATTTTCGCGAACATGCTGGGATTCAAGCCGCGCGAGTTCTTTGAAGTGTCGGCGGCGGCGGAACGGGAAGCGCCCAAGGTCAGCTTCAGCACGCCGACGGCATGAGTAAACGGGGCTTACCTGCAATGACGGGCGTGCGCTGCGCTGCGATACGGGCCTTCCTCTTCATCGCAGCAAGCGCGGTTTTCTTTTTTTCCGCGGCTTGGGCGATCAGTACGCGTCAACTGCGCATCGAGAATTTCCAGTCCGACACGATGGTGATGCCGGACGGTTCGATCGACGTCACCGAAACGATTCAAGCGCACTTTCTTGGGGGTCCCTGGCACGGGCTGTATCGAACGATTCCGGTCGAATACGTCACGCCCCAGGGGCTGAATTACTCGTTGTTCCTGGACGTGAAGCACATCACGGACGGCAGCGGGCACGCACTGAAGTATGAAACCAGCCGGGAGCGGCATTACCTCAAGCTGAAGATTTATGTCCCGGACGCGGACAATTCCACGCAAAACATTTCCATCGAATATTGGGTTTCCGATGCGTTGCGGTTTTTTGAGGACCACGACGAGCTGTACTGGAATGTGACTGGGGATGAATGGGACATCCCGATCGAGGCGGCCAGCGCGCGCATCGTCCTTCCGGAAGGGACCACGAATATTCGCGCCAATGTGTTTACCGGCGCCTACCGCTCGCACGGGCAAAACGCGGACGTGGAAATCGCAGGAAATGGCGTGGAGGTACGGACCCGTGAGCCGCTGCGGCTGCACGAGGGAATGACGGTAGCGGTGGCGTTCGATAAAGGCTTTGTGCACGAGCCTTCGACAGCGAGCAAAATCGCGCAGTTGATTCGCAGCAATTGGCCGCTCGGCATTCCTATCGCCGTATTTGTCATAATGTCGTACTTATGGTGGACGCGCGGGCGCGATCCGCGTTTGCGTCCGATTGCCACGCAATATGAGCCGCCGGCCCAGCTCACGCCCGGGGAAGTGGGCACGCTGGTGGATAACTCGGCGGACATGCGCGACATTACGGCGTCCATTGTGGACCTGGCGGTGCGCGGTTACATCGTCATCGAAGAACATCAGAAGGACCGCATGTTGGGGCTAATGCACGACAAGGACTATAACTTCATCGTGCAAAAGGACCGCGGGACCTGGGCAACGCTGAAACCGCACGAGCAAACCCTGCTCGAGGGTTTGTTCACGTCGGGAGTGGTGGGCGAAACCGTGTCCATGTCCAGCCTGGAAAATCATTTCTATACAAATTTGCCGGGCATCAAAAGCGACATTTTCGCGTCGCTGGTAACGGATGGCTATTACACCCGGCGGCCGGACAGCGTGCGTTCCGCATATATCGGGGCGGGTATCGTAATCGGCTTTCTGCTTGTGTTTGGAGGCGTGAAGATCGCGGTCAGCCAAGGCATGGCGCCGCTGGCATTTATCGCCGCGGGAATCGGTTCCGGAGCGATCATCTGCGGATTTGGATGGTTTATGCCCGCGCATACGGAGCAAGGAACGAGGGCTCTGGAAGGGGTACTGGGATTTGAGGATTTTCTGGTGCACGTGGAATCGGATCGCTTCAATCGAACGATCAAGACGCCAGAAATGTTCGAGAAATTTCTGCCGTTCGCGATGGCCCTGGGAGTCGAGAAAAATTGGAGCCGGGCGTTCCAGGGCATCCTGACACAACCGCCGCAGTGGTATCGCGGTTCCACGTACGGGCCGAACTTCTATCCCATGATGTTTACCAACGATCTCAGCTCGATGTCGTCGCGCGCCGGGAGTGTTATGGCTTCGGCGCCGCGCAGTTCGGGCGGATCGGGGTTCTCCGGCGGGGGATCTTCCGGGGGAGGATTTGGAGGCGGCGGTGGCGGCGGATTTTAGGCCGCCATGACAATGGGGTTGCGCTGTTCCTACGGCGCACCTGGTGCGGGCGGTTCGACCTGAGAAGCGAATCCATAGAACTTGAGCACGTCCTGTAGAGCAACAACACCTTCCAGCTTATTCACATTCGCGCGGCTGACTACCGGTAAGGTGTCCAGTCCTGCGGCACCCATGCGTTCCAACGCTACGGTAAGCGACTGATCGGAATGTAAATGCGGAAATTCCCGGTGCTCGATCCAATCCATTATCTTGGCGTTGGAAAGCCCATCGGCCGCCGCTTTCTTTAGCACCGCCAGGGTGACCATGCCGATCAAGCCTCGTTCACCAATGACCGGCCAGGCGCGCAGTCCGCTGACTTCCGCTTTCTCCAATGCTTCCCGTATGGTCATGTCTGCCTTCAGCACATCGTTCGCCGGACGCATGGCCTGAATCACGCGCCGGTGGCTCGCGCTGGAGCGGGACTCGGCGGTGGGCAAATGGATGCCATCCTGATAGGCCAGAACCTCGTAAATAGGTTGTGGTTGCAGACGCGAGGAGATAAAAAAGCTGACCAGGTTGGAGATCATCAGGGGAACGATGACCGCATAATCGCGGGTGGTCTCGAAGATCATCACGACGGAAGTCATGGGAGCGCGGACAATGCCGGCGAACGCGGTGCCCATGCCGACCAGAGCGTAGGCGCCAGCGGTGGCTACGTGGCTGGGGAAGAGATTATGCGCCATGGTGCCGACGGCGCCGCCGAGCATAGCGCCCAGGAACAACGCCGGACCGAAGATGCCGCCGGCGTTGCCTGATGCGTAGCTGATGACGACGGCGAAAAGCTTGAACACCAAAAGCAGAATCATCAGCCGCAGGACCATCTGGCCATTGAGCACTTTTCCGACATAGCCGTATCCCACGCCCAAAGTTTGCGGGACGAACCAGCCCATAATACCGACCCGCCGACCGCCGGCTGATACCACATGGTTTTTCGCGGCAGGCGAAGGAAGCGCTGCCGCAAGTTCAGCAGCAGTTTCGTGAAGGCGACGGAGATCAGGCCTCCGAGGACGCCGAGCACCGCGTAGATGAAGAACTCCACGGGGCTGACCAACTGATATTGCGGAACTTTGAACAGCGGGTCATTGCCCAGCAAAAGACGGAGCATGGCCCAGGAGGTGGCCGAAGCCAGGACCACGGAACCCAAAACCGGCGCATGCAAGTCGCCGACGACTTCTTCCAAGGCAAACAGCACCGCAGCCAGCGGGGTATTGAATGCAGCCGCGACGGCCGCTGCTGCGCCGACCGGAACCAGGGCCTTAATTTTTTCCGGACTCAAACCGAGAGCGCGCCCCAGTAACGAAGCGATGCCGGCGCCGACTTGCACGGAGGGGCCTTCGCGCCCGAGCGGGATGCCGCTGGCCAAAGTTGCGGAGGTGCAGAAAAACTTGCCGAACACGGTGCGCAGGGAAATGCGGCCTCCGCGCGCGAACAAGGCCGCTTTGGTTTGCGGCACGCCGCTGCCGCGGGCATCCGGAAAATATCTGTAAAGCAGGAAGCCCATGGATAGCGAGCCGACGATGGGGACAAGGAACCGGCGCCAAGCGGCGGCCACGGTGGCATCGATGCGGGCGCCAAATCTTTCGGTTAAAACGATGAAAGCAACAACGGTCGCGCCGACCAGGGCGCCGATTAGCAACGTAACCAGCAGAAAGACTTGTTCCTCGCGCTGCTTCAGCAGCGCGGCCCAGCACTGCGAGGGAGTCCACCAGCGGCTTGGGACAGTTTGCTCGTTGCCTTCAGCGCCCATCGGGTACTCCGTGCCTGCTTTCTTGTTGCTCGTTGGATGCCTGATTGGTGCGCATGGAGCACGCTTGTATACCTGTACCTATCGTCGTACCGCCCGGGTTTGGTGAAAGCTGCCGGCAAGAAGAAGACAACGCCGAGGCGCAGAGTGACGCAGAGATTCGCCGAGTCCTCATGCCGGGGTTACGGTTGTATCCTTCGGGTTTCCATCGCCGGGAATAAAGAACTTTAGTTTTATGCTTTGCTCGCGGCGGCGCTCTTCTTCCAGATGCCGGGCGCGCGCTTTGAGCAGATCGTCGAGTGAAACCAAGCCCAGGAATTGTCCGGTGTCGCGTTCGACCACCGGCATTCGCGTCAACCCCTTCTCCGCCATACGATAAACGACCAGGCGCAGCGGTTCATCGGGGAAAGCGGCGACGCTTTCCTCGCGTACCACTTCGCGGATCTCGCGTTTGGCATCTCCGTTGGTGGCCAGGCTGTCGCGGATATCTCCGCGAGTCACGACGCCTACCAGGCGGCGGCTGGAATCCACTACCGGCAGAAGGCGTTGCGCCTGGCGGTGCTCGGTTCGCAGCGCATGCTTCACTTGGTCGATGGTGCTGGTCGCGGACAGCACAGCCACTTTCGTGCGCATGACTTCGCGTACGAACAGGATTTCCAGCGGGTCGACGGCATATTCGCGGCTCAAATGGAATCCGCGGCGCGCGACTTTCTCGGTCAGAATCGAGCGTTTCAGCACCAGCACGGTGAATCCATGGGCCACCATGCTCCCCACCAGCAGCGGCAGAAATACGTTGGCGTCGTGGGTTAGCTCAAACGCAAACACGATGCTGGTGAAGGGTGAACGCATGGTCCCCCCGAGCACCGCGCCCATGCTGATTAACGGCCAGAACCCCATGCCTTCGTTGGGTAAAATCATGGCCTCCAGGCCGCCTAGCGCGCCGCCCATCATGAGCAGCGGGGCTAGCACGCCGCCGGAGGTGCCCGATCCCAACGAGACCGCCCAGATGGACCATTTGACCAGCAACACGCCGAGAATTACGTGGGTGGTAACCGTGCCTTGTAGCAGGCCGCCGATCATGTCGTAGCCCACGCCCAGCGCTTGCGGAAAAATCAGGCCACCCAAGCCGATGGCCAGGCCCCCGATGGCCGGCCACCACATCCAGTGAATGCGCAGATGCTGAAACAGGTCTTCGGCGGCGTAAACAGAAATGGTTAGCAGCGCCGATAACCCTCCGGCGAGCAGACCGACCAGAACGCAACCCAGCAGGCCCTTGGGCCCGATGAATAGAGGATGCTCGGGGACCGGAAACAAGGGACCCAGGCCCAGCAGGTAACGGCGGAGTACCGCCGCCGTCGCACTGGCCAGTGCTACCGGAATTAGGCTGCGCGGCTTCCATTCAAACAGCAGGAGTTCCACGGCCAAGAGCACGGAAGCCACCGGAGCGGCGAACGTGGCGGACATGCCCGCGGCGGCTCCCGCGACCAGCAAAGTTTTTCGCTCGGCGCTAGTGAGGTGGAAGAGCTGCGCGATCAGCGAGCCGAATGCGCCGCCGGTCATGATGATGGGCCCCTCCGCGCCGAACGGGCCGCCCGAACCAATCGAAATGGCCGACGAGATCGGTTTCAGAATGGCCACTTTGGGCTCGACGCGGCTGCCATTGATCAGAATTGCCTCAATCGCTTCGGGAATGCCGTGGCCGCGGATGCGCTCCGAACCGTAGCGGGCCATCACTCCAATGATCAGCGCCCCGCCGATGGGCACCAGCACACTGTAGATTCCTAGATGATTGCCCGCCGGCGAAACTATCGCGGTGCTCCAGCGGCCGAAGTAAAACAGATTGGTGAAGAGGCCAATCAGGCGGAGCAGGGCTAGCGCGACGAAGGCGGCGACTACTCCAATGCCGATGGCCAGGGCCGAAATCGGCAGAGTCCGGGTGGTGGTGGTGAAATCACCCAATTCCTTCCACGCTTTGCCCGTCTTGTTTTGACTCAGCTTCGCGGACAGTATCTGGTCATCCATTTCGGGCTTTCTTTGGGGGGCTATGCTTGAGGGTTACGTTCGGGGTTTTTTCCAGCAATTGATAGATGGCGCGAACCAGCTCATGCCCGTTGGATCGCAATTCACCGATACGATGCCGTGCCACGTGTTCCAGAAGGCGCTCGCCGCGGGGGAGTAAGGATACCAGCACGCGGCGGCGGTCATCGCGCCCGCGTGCACGACGCACATAGCCGTGGGTCTCCAGGCGGTCGATCAACTCCACGACGCTGTGATGTTTGAGGGCCAGGCGCTCCGCCAAATTCCGGATGGTGGCCTCCTCACCGGCGGGCAACCCTCGAATGGTGAGCAGAAGAAGATATTGTTGAGGCTCCAGGCCCGCGGTTTGGGCCTTGGCGTCGCCCGCTTGCAGGAAATGCCGGATGCGATAGCGCAGTTCGGCCAGGGCCCGGTACTCCTCGGTCGTAATCTCCGTCATGCCTCCAGTATATCGTACTACGATATACCTGTGCCGTATGCGGACGGGTAGCTGTGCAAAGGTAACCCTGTAGAGGGGCGATTTCTGGCTGTCCCGTTTTATTGAAGGTCTTATCGGCGGTTGAGGCTAGAGCGCCTTGCGGAAGGCTTTTTGCGTTTTGTAATGTTCGTAGCCGTTGCGCTCATAGAAGACGTGCGCTCGCTCGCGAACTACGTTGGACCGGACATTTACGGCGCGGCAGCCGCGTTCTCGCGCCCAGTCCTCGGCAGCTTCCAGAAGTTTGGCGCCGGCTCCCGCGCTGCGTTGACTTTGCGCGACAATCAACCCGTTCACCTCGGCGCGGATATCGCTCTCCAACAAAGCCGACACGCTAATATGCAGCCAGCCAACAAGTTCCTTTCCCGCGGCAGCCGATTCCGCCACAAACACCGCATGTTTTGAAGCTGGCGTAAGTTGTCGCAGCCTGTCCCTGATTTGCGCCGCGGTAGCCGGATATCCTAACTCGCCGGACAGGCGCGCGATCCGCTCGGCATCGCCGCGGCGAGCCCTGCGAATTCTTAAGCTGGTGCTGTCGGCCATAGGCTGAGCGCCTTCAAAATTTTTTGTCGGAGTCCAGGAGAATGGTCACTGGACCTTCATTGACCAGTTCGACCGACATCCTAGCCTGAAAGATGCCCGTGGCCACGGCTACACCGAGACCGCGCAACGCTTGGGCGAATTTTTCATACAGTGCGGAGGCCAGCTCCGGCGGCGCCGCGGAGATAAAGCTGGGGCGTCGCTGCCCGCGCGCGTCGCCGTATAGCGTGAACTGCGAAACTACCAGCGCGGCCCCTTTCACGTCCAGCAACGAGCGGTTCATTTTTCCCTGCTCGTCCTCAAAGATTCGCAGGTTGGCGGTCTTTTCGGCCAAGGATACCGCTATTTCGGCGGAATCTTCCCGGCCTACCCCGAGCAATATCATGAGCCCCGCGCCGATCTCCCCGGTCACACGTCCTTCCACCGTAACCCGCGCACGGCTAACCCTTTGCACCACCACTCTCATAGATGACGTGTAAGTCTTTTCATCCGCGGTAAGCAAGACCTCAGCACAAATGCATTGCTGTCCTCGCCCTATTATTCAGTTTTCGTCTCTTTTGCCGGCTTCCTTGGCAACATTTCCGGCAATTTCGCCACATTGTAAGCAAACACCGCCAGCACTTGCGCGCCTTCGGTCAAATCACTCCAGCGCACGTGTTCCAGCCGGTCGGATTGTGAATGGTGCATTTTGTCGTAATCCGCAACGTCCTGCACGCACCAGAATCCCGGAACGCCTGCATCGTCGAACGGCACGTGGTCGGAGCCGCCCTCGCGACGCAAGCTGGGTTCGACCAGGCCGATATCCTTGGCCTTGGCCAGCGGGTATAGCGCGTGATCGATTGTCTCGCGGACCGCGTAATTTCCCATCAATCCGACGGTAAGCACCTTTCCGGTGCCGGAATCGTGTACCAGAATGCCGGAAATCTTGGGTAATTCGTCCTTGTGCGCCTTGACGTAGGCGCGCGAGCCATTCAAGCCCTGCTCTTCGCCGGTGAACAGCACGAAGCGGATGGTGCGCTTGGGCTTTACCCCGACTTTCTGCAAAGCGCGAGCGGCCGCCAGGACCGCCATCGATCCAGTTCCGTTGTCCGTGGCGCCGGTGCCGAGGTCCCAGGAATCCAGGTGGGCGCCAAGGATCACTATCTCCTCCGGCTTTTCTGTGCCGGGGATTTCGGCAACGGTGTTGTACACCTCCACCGGCTTGCCGCTGAAACTGCCCCCGATGCTGACTTCCGCTTGGGCGGGCCCTTGCTCCTGCAGGTTCCAGAGCAGCTCGTAATTCTCGCGAGCCGAATAAGCGGTGGGGACCAGCGCGGACTGATACTCCCGGGAGGCGACAGACATGGTCAGCAGTCCAAATTCCTTCACCGAGGAGATCAGCACCGCATTCACTTTCTCTTCGGCAAACATTTTCATCGCCGCCATTCGCGCTTGGCGGTACGCCGCAGGATCGATGGGCACTTCATTCACGGGATGGGCAAGCGGAATGGTGCCTTGGGCCCAGGGAGTGGAGAGCGGGAATCCCGGCGCCTCCATCTGGCGTGGCCGACCCAGGAGGACGATAGCGCCCCTGAGCTTTCCTTTGTATTGGTCCAGGTCCGCAATCTTTTCGAAGGTGACGCCGACCACCGGCCCTCGCACCGGTCCGTTACTGCTCGGTGACCATCCTGCGGAGGCGAGGGTCAAAGATTGCTCGGCAGGAAGAACCAGGCGCCCACTGGCCTGTCCGCGGGTCCAACTATTCGCAATGGTCCACGGTTCAAGGTTGACATTGGAAAGTCCCGCCGCCTTGAACTGTTCCGCGGTCCAGTGACTCGCCTGCTCCAGTTTTGCCGAGCCGGTGAGCCGCGGGCCGATGTGCTCGGTCAAGTAGGTCAGGTCGGCCTTTAATTTTGGCGCATCCGCTTTCACCTGCTCCACAATTTTTGTATCCATCTCCGCTAGCGGGTCGGGTTTGGGAATTTCCTGATTCTTCGCATCCGTGCCCGGATTGTAGGGCAGCGGCGGCGCGGCAACATTTCCGGCAAGTTCGCGGTGTTATAGGCCCAGGCGGCCAGCACTTCTGCTCCTTGATTCAGGTCGTCTTTCCAGACTTTGTCGAAGGTGTCCGATTGGCTGTGATGCGTCAGGCTATATTCGGCGCGGTCCTGGATGCAGTAAAACCCCGGCACGCCCACTTCATCGAATGAAAGATGATCCGTTCCGAAAGAGCGCGCCATGCGCGGCTCCAGTAATTTCAATTCGCGGAGTGGCGACAGGATCTGGTCCACCAACTCGCGATCCTGATAATTGTCGTGTAATCCCAGGGTCAGCACCCGCCCGGTTCCGGTATCGTGCACCAACACTGCGGAAATCTTTTCCAGGTCGTTCTTATGCGCTTTAACGTATTCCTGCGAGCCATACAGCCCTTGCTCTTCGCCGGAAAACAGCACGAAGCGAATCGTGCGCTTGGGTTTCAGGTTCAGCTTGGCCAGGGCGCGCGCCGCTTCCAAGACACCCACGGGAATCGTCAAAGCGGTTTCCAACCGACCCGGCGATCTAATCCTGCGACCCCCGCGGTTTTTCCGGACTGGCGTCGCCTTACGCACCCGCTCTTTGCCTTGCCGGGCCTGCAATTCCGCATTTGCTTGAGGAGCCCGTATATTTTCTTCCGTGCTTAGCTGGCCCCCTTCTTCCTAATTGGCGTCCTGCACCGGACGAGTGAACGCACGCTTCGGTGGACGAACTGAATCTTCAGTCGCACAAGAACAGTTGCCTGCAATTGCGCCCCAAGGTCCATGTAAGAGACGTTTAGCTTTGCGCAGGAAGGTTCGGCCGGTGGGAATCGAAGTCAGCGGCATTCACGCTCTTTAGGCGCAGGCTGAATACCGTACAGAAATGTCCTGCGACGCGCGAGATATAGCTGACGATGCTGCGGGCCTTGAATGGCCCGTGCAGCCATAACAAAAGTAACAGGATGTAGGAGGTAAGGATGAACCTGACATAGTGGGCCGTCAGTTTGAGTTCAAACCGCGGACTGGGTTCGTGGGTATAGGCGGCCAAGCGCAAATGGAGATCCATCAGTTGGGCCACTTGCTTCTGGGTTCTGCGTAACCACTGAATGGCCAGCGCCTTGCGGTCTCTCAGGAAAACGCGTTGCACTCGGGGCGGTCCCGCTTCGTAGATGAATTCCATATCCTCGGCGGAGAAAATCCGGTCGATGGCCACGGCTTCGATGAATACGGAATCGAGCGCCTGACGTGCGCTGGAAAACTCCTCGATGGTAACGGTGGGAGACCTCCGTCGTGCAGCCGACGTTTGTAGTGTCAGGCGTAGTCCGAATATCAGGATCGATACTGCGAGAGCGGTGATGACTAGCAATCCGGTCATGGCTTCTTGCTTCTGGCAACGCGGCTGGCGGTGCGAACGAGGATTTCCTGAGTGCGAGCGGCAAGAAGTGTGTAGTCGCGTTCCAGCGCGGTTTCCGTGGGAGGCACCGGCTCCGGATGGGCGAACCACAGAGCGCCGCACCAGATGCCCAGCGTCAGTGCGTAGGAAACCGATAGGAAGTTGCGCAGCAGCAAAGAGGACTCGTTGCCAGGTTGAAACCAAAAGGCCAGGTTCACTATGCTGATGCCCACCCAGAAGGAGTAGCCAATGATTAAGCCCATCAGGTTACGTCCGAGGGGAATTCTATAGCGTGTCAGCAACCACAGCATCACTACGAGCAGTCCGCCTTCCACGTAGCGGAGGTCGTGGCCCAGGTCTGCAATAGCTCCCGACAGGGAACGAAACCGGGTGTGAACAAGATTCGAACCCGAGTAGGCCGTGGTGAAAGCAAGCACGATCAGCAAGGCATTTTGCGACAGTCGCCGAATACCGGGATGGTGCCGTGTGGAATTACGGAAGATCTCGATCATCACCGCGTAGCTGGCTAGAACCGTAACCAGCTCGGCTGGCCAGTACAGATAATCGTAGGAAGCCGGGTACAAACGTAGGGCCGCCAGGCCGATGATCTCTCTGACCAGCACGCAACCCACATAGCCGTAAAAAAGTGGGTACCTTTTCAGAAGTCCCTGACCTGCGGCCCGCAGCAGAAGGAGGGACTCGAGCGCAATACTGGTGCCCCAGATGAGATTGGTGAACACGAACGGGTTAACTCAGTTTCAATATACCATGAACGGTACGAAAGCGGGGAAGGGCACGCCCTTCCCCGTGGCTTGCTGGGCCGGCGCGGTTGCTGGTGTCAAACGTTAGGCTTGCAGCGGAGGCAACGGCGGAACCGGCCCGCCACCATCACGGCTCAACAGTGCGGCTGCCGCAGGGGGCAATGGGGGAACCGGCCCGCCGCCGTCCCTATTGGACATTGCCAGCGATGAAGGCGGCAGCGGAGGAACTGGTCCACCACCGTCCCGCATAGGGGCGAACGAGTTTTCCTGATTAGGTTGCCAGCGAGGGGTTGAACACGACGTTGACAAAACCAACAGCGCAAACGAGCCGAGCACCAAACCGCGGAATCGGATAGTTTTCATTTTATGTCTCCATAACGTTAGAAATGTGGGCGCGAAGCCCACGGTGATGGAAACACGAAATCAGCTCCCGTAGTTAAGTATTAATTTATTTTAATGATTAAAAGAGCTTATTAGCGGCAGCCGGGAGGACGGAGCGCGGGCGATTGCTAAAAATGGGCGCGAAGTTCGCGGAACGCAGGCAGGATGACCAGCTTGCCGGAACCGGAGACCACCGGTTCGTGCTCCAGTTGCCAGGTATGTTGGTGCGGGATGTACACGGCATTGAGGCCGATCTGCATGGCCGGGTTGATGTCGCTGCGCGGGCTGTTGCCGATCATCCAGCCGTGGGCTTTGACGATTTTGTGTTTGCGCACCAGTTCCCCGTAAGTGTCCGTACTTTTTTCCGAGACAATCTCAATAAATTCGAAGAAGCCTTGTAGTCCGGAGCGCTCTACTTTGGCGGCTTGCTCGGCGGGTTCGCCTTTCGTGAAGAGAATCAAGCGGTGGCGCTGGGTTAGATAAGCAAGTGTCTCCGGAACGCCGTCCAGGATTTTGGGTGGGGTACGCTCGAGGTCGACGACGCGGGTGTGAATTTGGGCGAGCACTTCGCGTTTGGCCATGTGCTCGGCCAGCTTCATGTAGGTTTCCTCCAGGGAGCGGCCGAAGCTGCGCACTCCGTATCCATATTGCCGAATATTCTTGCGCTCGGTTTCGTTGAGAATATGACGCACGTAGGCGCGGGTGAATCCGCAAGATTCCACCAGGGTAATGAAATCTTCGATGAGATTCTCGAAGAAGACATTGTTCTCCCAAAGGGTATCGTCGGCGTCGATAAGCAGAGTTTTGCGTCGCATGCGCTGTCGCTAAGCCCGGCCCTATGCCCGAGCACCGGTCAGTGTACCAGCGCCAGCGCGTCTTCGGCGATATCCGCGGCGGCCCCTGGCCGGGCCATGCGGCGGGCGGCCTCCTGCATCTCCTTCAGCCGCCCGGGATCGTCCAGAAGCGTGGCCACCTTCCAGGCCGCCACCGGCAGGTTGTTGCAGCGAATAGCTGCGCCGGCTTCCAGCAGATGATCGGCATTGCGTTCTTCCTGGCCCGGAATAGGCTCAATCAGGACCATGGGAAGCGCGCGGGCCAGAGCCTCGGAAGTGGTGAGGCCTCCGGCTTTGCCAACCAGCAGATCGGCGGCGGCCATGTATTGATCCATTTCCGTGGTGAAGCCTACCGGGCAAAGTCTCGGTGCGCCACCGGGGAGTGTGCCTGCCTGACGCGACAATTCCTGCAAACGCTTGCGCATTTTTTCGGACTTGCCCGCAATGGCTACCACCTGCCAGGGACGCCGTAGATCCAGCAAGCCGCGCACCAGTTGCTCGACGGGCCCGACGCCTTCGCCGCCCGCAGCGGCCAGCACAATGGTCGCTGCGCCATCCAGACTGAGATGCTTGCGGACCGCGCCGCGTTCCACAGGGCTAGCGAAAAGGGGATCGACCGGGATGCCGGTGATGCGGATTATTTCCCGCGGCACGCCGATGGCCGCCAGGTATTCGGCGGATTCGGGAAGCGCGACGTAGTAGCGGTCAACCGTGCGCACCAGCCAAAGGGCGTGCACATCGTAATCGGTGATTACGATGGCGTTGCGCGCGCGCAATTTCTTCCTGGCGATGAGCCAGGCCAGAATCTCGCCCGGTAGAAAGTGCGTGGCAATGCACAGGTCCGGCTGCACTCGCTGCAGCATGCGGATCATGGGTTGGACGTTAAGCCGGTCGAGTGCCAGGCGCCGCCGGGGATGATCCCAAGGCTGATCGGTGCGATCGTAGAGCACGCCCATCAGACTCGGTGCGCGGCGCACCATGGCGATGTAACTCCTGTGATACAGGCTTTGGAACAGCTTGCTCGCGTATTTCATGGCGTCGATGTGTTCCACGACGCAGTCCCCGCGCGCGGAGAAGGCCTTCTCCAGGGCTTGCGCGGCGCGCAAGTGACCAGCGCCGGAGGAAGCGGATAAGAGGAGAACCCGCGGCTTGGTCTTCATGCGCGCCGATAGATGGGAGAGTCGCGCATGCTCGTCAGTTCTTCGCTTTGCCGGCGGCTAACTTTTCGAGAATGCCCCGCGCAACGCTCTGCAGTTCTCCGAAACGGGTCAGGTAATCCTGAAACTCAGAATTCATTCGTTGCGCCTCCTGGGCGCCCAGCTGGACGCGCAGGATCATATCGCGGAGCTTAACCGGATGGGGAAGCAGCGCGTCTTCCTGCAGTTCTTCGAGAGCGATTTTGGCGTCGTAGTGATACATGGTTTCCTCGATATCGAGCCGCCGCCGCAACCAGGGCGCTTCCGGCGAAGCATCATTGTACTCGCACGCCGAAGCCTGCGCGAGGACAGCCGCACGGCGAAGCGGGCCGCTTGGATGCCCTCGCCTCACTCCGAAACATCGGCAATCTTGGGGTGAGCTCAGGCGGCCGTAGCGTTGGCGGGCAGAAACTCGTAGCGTTCAATTTTGGCGGCCACACCTTGGTTCCCGTTATTTCTGTTTTCCACGCGGACTATTTGCCCACTGCAGCGGATATCCACTTCTCCGGAGGGTGAGATGCTTTGCGGCAGGGTGAGAACGAAATCAATCTGGCTGCCCACATCAAACTTAGTTTCGGAAAGAAAGTACAAGCCACGGTAGCTGACGTCGCGAGTGGTGGCGCGAAGACCTTGGCGATTCGTCTCCGCTGCCAGCACGCGCAAGGGCAGGCTCATGGAAAAGCGCCGCGCTTCGCGTCGATCGGCTCCGTCCGGCATCAAATCCCCTGTGTGGTGCAGTGGTTCGACGCTAACACCCGCTTTTGTATTCCGCAATCATAATGATGGGCATTTATGTCCTAGTACGCCGGGCCCGCGATTTGGCGTATACTTTCTTTTGCCCCGCGTAAATGAGACTCAGCATTAGGCTTATGGACCGACGGGAGCACCATCGCGCTCAGCTCCGCCTGCCAGTGCGGATTCGCTGGAACACTCCATTTGGACAGAAAATCGAAGTTTGCAAGACCTTGGATATTTCGCGCGGCGGCCTGCTGGTGCCCTCGGGCGAACTGCATGCGCCGGGTATTCCCTTGTGGGTGACCTTTCCCTACGATACGTCGTTAGGCGATGGCCAGCCGGAAATGCTCGCGAGAGTGGTGCGCGCAGCACTAAAGGGCGACGTCGACAGCGGCAATAACTCGGCCTGCACCTCGGACGAGTGCACAATTGCGTTGCATTTCTCGCCCCCGGGCCGGCCGGAAAGCAACGGCAATGGGCACACCAAAGAGCAGGAACGGCGGGAAAGCCCGCGACGTGTGCTGGCCCTCCCTTTTCGCGTGCGACCCCGGCATATTCCCTGGTTTGAACAAGCTATGACCTTGGATGTTTCCGCGCACGGCGTTCGCTTTCTGAGCAGTCGCGAGTATCAGCCAGGCGACCTGCTGCTGGTTGCTTTTGAGGCGGCGACTCTGGCTCCCTGGCCATCCGGCGCGGAGGTGGCCGCGCGGGTTTTGCGAATCGAGACCATGCCGGAAAGCCCGGCGCTGTCTGTCGCGATGGTTCGGGAGCCCCAATAATCTTTGCAATATAGTTGCGCCTTCTTTTTCTCCACGAGAGCCCATGACCGATAACAAGGTGAGGCATGAGTCGCGCAATCTCTTTCTCGAAGGGCCAGCGGGACGGCTGGAAGCAATTCTTTGGAAACCATTCGGCGCGGCTCGGCCGCCTTTCGCGGCCCTCGTCTGTCATCCCCATCCATTGTTTGGCGGCACCATGCACAACAAAGTTGTCTACCAGGCGGCGAAATCCTTGGACTCCCTTGGCCTGCCGGTGCTGCGATTTAATTTTCGTGGCGCCGGATTGAGCGGGGGCGCGCATGACCGCGGGCATGGGGAGCAAGGAGACGCGAAAGCGGCACTGGATTTTCTGGCCGCCGAGTTTCCGGAGATTCCGCTGCTGGTGGCCGGGTTCAGTTTTGGCTGCTGGGTGGGATTGCGAGTGGGATGCGCCGATGCGCGCGTGCCGCGATTGATCGGCCTGGGCACGCCAGTGAATAACACTGACTTCTCCTTCTTGCGAACGTGCGAGAAGCCAAAACTGTTCGTGCACGGTGCGAACGATCAGTTCGGAAATATCGCCAGGGTCCAGTCGTTAGTGGAATCATTACCTGGGGACAACCGGTTAGTGGTGGTGGCCGATGCCGACCATTTTTTTGCCGGAAAACTGCACCAGGTAGATCAAGCGATCCGTGATTGGATTACAGAGCAAGATTCGAAAGTTTCGCTATCATCTTAATACCCTGAAATAATCTAGCTTCACGCGGATTCGCCGCGACTGAACAGCTTGCTGAATTCCTCTACCGTCGCCGGCGGAATCCCGGTCAGTCGCGCATTCGCTCGGACGTGTTCGGGGTGCGACATGCCCACCAGCGCCGTAGTGATCCCGGGAGAGGAGCGCACGAATTGCAGCGCGCGTTCCGCATCCGTTTGCAAGCCTAGCGCCTGTGCCACAAAAGGCGGCAGGTTACGCGCCACCTGGCCCTGGAACAGGGAAGCGCTGGCCATTAGCGTAATTCCGAGCTCTGTGGCCGCCTCCATCACCGTTTTCA
Organism: Candidatus Acidiferrum sp.; assembly: GCA_035309625.1. GTDB lineage: Bacteria > Acidobacteriota > Terriglobia > Acidiferrales > UBA7541 > Acidiferrum. Next base: position 10,165 of record DATGEY010000036.1, on the reverse strand, counting down.
TGCTGCCCGCTACGCTCTGATTGCCGAGAGTCAGCGCTTCCGTCATGGCCAGGTTGAAGGGCAGTTGCACGAACCGGAAGTGGTGTGTGTCCCCGGCAATATCGCGCGCCAACTGCTCGAGCTCGCCCAACTGCAAGGCATCGCGCGCGGCGCCTTCCTGCCGGAAACCGTTCCAAGTAGCCATGCCGTAGAACTGAATTTTTCCCGCGGCTGCGGCCGACTCCAGATAAATAAATGCGTCGCGCACCCGCTCGAGAAAATCCGGGCGCGATACTTCACTCAATTGCGTTTCGGGGTTATGCAGGTAGTAGACGTCGATCGTATCGACCCCCAGATTGCGCAGGCTGCGGCCTACTTGATCCTCCAGAAAACGCGCCGTCATGCAATGGCTGCCTTGCACGATTTCGTTGGGCTTGAAGACGCCGGGTTGGATGTACTCGCGGTAGAAGTATTCGTTGGGGTCCGCCGGCATGGCGCCGTCCGGGGAGAGATAGCCGCCCTTGCTGCAGAGCACCACCTCTTCCCGCGAGAAACCTTTTTGCGCCAGCTGTTTCAGCGCCGAGCCGATGTTGCGCTCGCTCCGCTGGAAGCGGTAGTTGATCGCCGTGTCGATCACGTTCAAGCCGTTTTCGACGGCGGCCATTACCGATGCGGCGTAGTTGCCGTCCGTCTTGTCGTCTGGCTGGCCCAGGTAGGTTCCGATGCCCAGCGAAGACAGCGTCAGCCCGTGCGCCTCCCGAAAATGCCCGCCGGCGGCCAGGCTCCGGAATCGGGTAGCGTAGTGTTGGGTGCCCTCGGACGTAGCTCGCATGGTCATTCGTTGCCGTCACTTCTCCTTTGCGGAAGGGTGAGTATAGCAGACAGCTTACCTCCCCACTCGTTCGTGCAGGCTGCCCATTTGTCTCCGGACACAGGATTGTGCAGCGCCGCGCGGGAACAGCAACTCTCCCGGTATGATGAAAAGTACGAAACGATGAGTGGCCCAAATCCATGGTTAGCAGGCGAAAAGTGCTCTACTACGCTGGGCCTGCTGTTATTCCTGGCGTTGGCGCTTTATGGCAATACGCTGCTGAACGGGTTTGTATACGACGATCATTTTCAGGCGGAGCAGAATCCCTATGTGCACAGTCTCAAGTATGTCGGAAAGATTCTGACCACTACCGTTTGGTCCTTCCAGGGATTGGAAGGCCGGACCAATTACTACCGCCCCCTGATGACTTTGGGTTTTATCGTCTGCAATAAAATCTTTCAGGGATTTCCCGCCGGTTTTCACGTCGTCAACGTGCTGCTGAACTGCACGGTGGTTTGGCTCGTCTTCGTCATGTTCTCGATGCTGCTCCAGGACCATACCACCGCATTATTGGCCGCCGCCATTTTCGCGCTTCATCCCATCCATACGGAAGTTGTCGCTTGGATTGCCTCGGTGACCGAGCTGGAACTGACCATCTTCTATCTCGCGTCGTTTATCTTTTTTCTGCGCTTCGATTCACTATCGCCTCGCCAGAAAACGCCCAACGCGATCCTTATGGCCGCCACCTATGTTCTGGCTCTGCTCTCGAAAGAGCAGGCCGTAACTCTGGTTCTGCTAGTGACGATTTACGAACACTTCTATCGTTCTGACCGCGCCACCTCCGGTTTGAAAACCAAAGCCCATCGCTACGGCGGATTCTGGATCATAACCGCCGCGTACCTGGTCTTTCGCTTTTCCATCTTGGGCGGCCTCGCTCCCGTGCGCCAGCATGCCGATGTCCATTGGTCCCAAGCTTTTCTTTCGGCTTTCGCCCTGGTGGCGCAGTATGTAAGCAAGCTTTTCTGGCCCCATCCTTTGCTGGCGTTTTATGTATTCCACAAGAGCGCTGCGTTTAGCGACCCGCGCGTCCTGGCGGGCATCGGCGCCACAATAGCGGCCGGCGTACTGTTCGTTTATCTTTGCAGCCGTGCGCGAATCTATTCTTTCGCGCTCCTCTGGATGGCGGTGACCCTCTTGCCGGTCTTGAATGCCCGCTGGATGGCCACCAACGTCTTTACCGAGCGCTATCTTTATCTGCCATCCGTGGGTTTCTGCGCATTACTGGCCGGCGGATTTGTATTCCTGTTTCGTGCATTTAATCGCCCGGTGGCCTTGCGGTGGGCGATGGCCGCGGCCGCGACGATTCTTGGTCTCCTTGCAGCCGGCGAAATCGTTGCGCGTAATCGCGACTGGCACGACGATATGGCGTTGCTTACCCGCACCCTGGCTGTCGAGCCGCATGCCTCCTACATGCGCACCGATTTTGCCGTACTGGAATGGAACCAGCATCACGAAGCGCAAGCGGAAGCCGACTGGCGCCGCGCACTGGCCGATATGCCCGATAACGTCGTTGCGCTTTCCAATCTGGGCATGGCTGTTCTTCAAAAGAAGCAGTACGGCGAAGCCGAACGTTACCTGCAGCAAGCCATTTCCTTACGGCCCAATTTTGCCGCTCCGCACACTCACTTGGGCGAAACCTTTGCCGCCGAGGGCGACAACGCCCGCGCCGCATCGGAACTGCTCCGTGCCGTCGAAATTAATCCTCTCAGCACGCAGACGCGTAATGCTCTCGGAAAATTCTATTATCAAACGGGGAATCTCACCGGGGCCGCGGAACAGTATCGCGCCTCCATCGAAAGTTTTCCCAACGCCGATGCCTGGGACGGGCTGGGCGACTTTTATCTCCGTCAAAACTCCCTCGCAGAAGCCGAAGCAGCGTGGCGCGAGGCCGTGCGTCTATCCACCTTTGACCTTCACGCTCACGTTTCATTAGGCAACCTGTACTTTGCCGGCGGCCGCAAAGATCAAGCCGAAAAGGAATACCGGGTCGTCTTACTCTTCGACCCCAACGACGCGGATGCGCTGCGCGCGATGCGGCAACTTCGCCCAAACGAATTTTAGCCGCACAACGTTGAGCTGTCGCGTAATCGCTATAGGACCGTGAGCGATTTTATTCCGCCGCCGGCGATTCGCGCGGGGCCAGCAGGCGCGAGCACCCGCGCATGATCCTGCGGTACGGCCAATCCTTTCCACGAAAGAAAATCTCGCCCTCCCGCGGATTGCTGTAAAACCATCGCGCCACCAACCACAAATGTTCGTTCAGAACGGTTTTGCCTAAGGGAGCGCCTGAAGCTGCTCTTGCCTCGGCGTTCGCTCCCGCGCCCTCCAGGTATTCCCGGAAAATATGTTCGGCCGAGCGCGGCAGTCCGGCGATTTCCGCAAACCGTATGAAAGCCGGCTCGGCAAGCCAACCGCGTCGCACCGCGTAGATCGCGATGCTTTGCTCTTCGGCGCTGCGTTGCAGAATCACCGCATCCAGCTCCTCAATCCTGCGTGGCAGTTCCGGCGAGCCCCGCAAAGCATCGTCCAATTTCTCAATGCGTTTATGCGCGCTGGCGGCGCGCTCGAAATCCATTTGCTCGCTGGCCGTCTCCCGTTCCTGCTCCAGCGCGTCGCGCAGCGATCCGCCGCTGCTGTCCAGGAACTGCACCAGCTTCTGCACCTCCACGTCATACTCTTCCTTGCTGCAGCCCGCGAAGCACGGCGCCAGACACATTTTCATTTCCGAGTACATGCAGCCCGGGAATGCAGGATCCCGGCGGATCTTGATCTGGCAACGCCGCACCTTGAAAAAATCGAGCGCGCTGCTGGCAAAAGCTTCGGCGGAACGTCGCGAAGCAAAGGGCCCATAGTAAGCGCCGCCGGTGGGTACCCCGGAATCGTCGACCGCGATGCGCCGAGTGACGTAGCAGCGTGGATAAGCATTGCGCAGGCTCACCTTCAGGACCGCGGGAGGCCGGAGGCGCAGCATGCTTTGGTAACGCTGGGGAAAAAGCTCCCTGGCGCGCAGATAGTAGGTGAAGATTTGTTCGAAGCGCGATCCGGTCAAGCGATACCGCACGCCGCCTGCCACTCCGCGGAGATTCAATCGTTTGCTCGCCGGATCGGGCGGCCCCAGCAGCCGTTGCAGTCGCCGCCGCAAATCCTGCGTGCGGATCAGCAGCGGCTCGGCGCCTTCGTCTTTCAGTTCGATCAGGCAAACGGCAGGGCGCGGCGGGAGGGCAGAGAAGAGATCATCGGCGTGGGCCAAGTCGAAAGCGAGACCGCAATCCAGTTCCAGCACACTGTCAGGATACTACGCGGCTCAGGACTTCAGAACCCAGGAGGAAATGACCAGCCGCTGGATTTCGCTGGTGCCTTCATAAATTTCCGTGATCCGCGCATCGCGGTACCCGCGCTCCACCGGATATTCGCGGCTGTACCCATAGCCCCCGTGAATCTGGATCGCTTTGTGCGTCACTCGGGTAGCCATTTCGCTGGCAAACAGCTTGGCCATGGCGGCCTCCATGCTGAAGCGTCCGCCGCTGTCCTGCTTGCACGCCGCTTTCCGAACCAGCAGGCGCGCCGCGTCGATTTCGGTGCACATGTCCGCCAGCATGAACTGTATCGCCTGGAATTGTGAAATTGGATGCCCGAAAGCCATGCGCGCCTGCGACCACGCCAGCGCCGCTTCGAACGACCCTTGCGCAATGCCGGTGGCTTGCGCGGCGATCCCGATGCGTCCGCCATCCAACGTCGATAGCGCCACCTTGTATCCTTCGCCTTCGTTGCCTATCCGATTGCCAGCCGGTACCACGCAATCGGTGAACACCAGCTCGCAGCAGGCTGTGGCGTTGATGCCCAGCTTCTTTTCTTCCTTGCCGACCTTAAATCCTGGCGTCCCTTTCTCCACCACCAGCGCGGTTATTCCTTTCTCGCCCTTGGCCGGTTCGGTGTTCACGTACACGATGGCCGCATCCGCCGCCCCGCCGTTGGTGATCCACGCTTTCGTCCCGTTGATCACGTACGTGTCGCCTTGTTTCACCGCTTTGGTCTGCAGCGCAGCCGCGTTGGAGCCCGCTTGCGGTTCCGTAAGCGCATAGCAGCCGATCTTTTCTCCCCGCGCGAAGGGGATAAGAAATCTTTGCTTTTGCTCCTCGGTTCCAAACCGATGAATGGGATCGCAATACAGCGAGTTTTGCACCGACAAAATCACGCCGGTCGAGGCACAGCACCGCGAAATTTCTTCGATCACAATGCTGTACGCAACGTGGTCGAAACCGGCCCCGCCCTCCGTTTCCGGCAATGCCACCCCGGTGAGCCCAAGCTCGGCCGCCTTCTTGAATGTCTCCCGCGGGAATCGGCCGGTCTCGTCCAGCTCTTTGGCCAGCGGCTTGACTTCAGATTCGGCAAATTCGCGAACCGTTTTCTGTAGCAGCTTTTGTTCTTCGGTCAGTTCCAGATTCATGATCGTGTTGACGAAGCGCCCACCATTCTAACCTTGCAGCGCCATCTACGCTCAATTCCTTCCCCTGTTCTCATTGGGCGCGCTCACGAGCGTGGTGCCACGGCGAAGAAAGCGCTAGGCGGAAAGTGCCGCGCGCAAACGCTGATAGGTCGTCTTCAAATCTTCCGGGTGCACCCGCGTTTCGCCCGCCACGGCCATGAAGTTGGAATCCCCGTACCAGCGCGGTAGCACGTGCAGATGGATGTGCCCGACCACTCCGGCGCCCGCGGCGCGCCCCAGGTTCATGCCCAGGTTCATGCCGTCGGGCTTGTATTCCTTGGCGTAAACGGCTTCCATGCGTTGCGCCAGCCGCATCATTTCCCCCAAAGCCTCCGCATCGCAGGCCCCCAGCTCCGCAACGTGAGCGTAGGGAACCACCATCACATGGCCGGAAGTATACGGATAGCGATTGAGGATGATGAACGCTTTCGCGCCCCGATAGGCCACCAGCGTTTCGGCATCATCTTTGCCGGCCGCTGCATCGCAAAAAAAACAATCCGCTTGGCGGCCGGTCGCCGCTTCCTTCATATATTGGTAACGCCACGGCGACCATAGGTAGTCCATCAGCCCGCGATTGCCTCGCAACGTATAATACTGCCGATTTTTTGGAGCGCGGCGCTCTTGTTGATCCCGACCCTCATTGGGCCGCCGCTCTTGCGATATGTAGGCGCGAACTCGCCTTCGCCGAGCAGTGCCGCCTAGTTGGTCGACGGCGCCGGTACGGACGCGCCTTCACCGTCAGAGGTGTTCACAAAATCCTTCAGTTCCTTGCTGGGCTTGAAGAAAGGAATCTTCTTGGCCGGCACTTCCACTTTTTCCCCGGTCTTGGGATTGCGTCCCACTCGCCCGCGCCGCTCGCGCGTGCGGAAGCTGCCAAATCCGCGAATCTCGATCTTTTCCCCTTTTTGCAGCGCCCCGATGATGCTGTCGAAGATGGTCTCGACGATCGTCTCCGATTCCTTGCGCGGCAGCTCGGTTATTCGCAGCACCTCTTCAATGAGGTCGGCTTTCGTTAATGTGGGTTGCTTGGTCATCGTTCCGTCGCCTCGTAACCTCGCCTTAAGTCGCCACGCCAATGCTTGGCGGTCACCCTAGCACTTGATGTCAAACGGCTTAGCAGAGCAGCGTACCGAATGTGCCCCTCTTCCTATCACTAAAACGACCCGCAGGTAAACGAAATTATACCGCCCGCCGCTGGGCCGACCTTGCTGCTTAGCAACCCTCAGCGTGCCGATAGCTTGGACTGAATAGCGTCCCCAATGGTCGCCGTCGATGAGGACTTCGTTGTCGATTTGTATTGTTCGATCTCGCGTCGTTCCACCTGCTTGACCGCCGCGCGATAGCTCAGCCCGATGCGCCTGGTTTCCGGGCTGATCTTTATAATCTTGAAGTCGTATTCCTTGCCCGGCTCCAACGGCCCCGCGCTCTTCAGCGGACCCGTCGATGTCCGGTGCATGGACCCTCCTTCGTCTCGCCGCCGCCGGTCTTCGATCTCCGTGTTGTGGCACAGCGCTTCGATATTTTCGCCCAGCTCCACGAACGCGCCAAACGTGGCGATTCGCGAAACCTTGCCCTTCACCAGTTGCCCCACCTTGTGCGACTTGAACCAGTCGCCCCAGATATCATTGACCTGCTTGATGCCTAACGACACCCGCCGATTTTCCGGATCGATCTTAAGCACTTTTGCCGTAACCGGCTCGCCCTTGCGGAAAACCTCATGCGGATTCTTCACTCGCCCGGTCCAGCTCACGTCGCCGACGTGCACCAGCCCGTCAAATCCATCCTCGATTTCCACGAAGGCCCCAAACTCCGCGATGTTGCGCACCTTCCCGGTAACCACCGTGCCCACCGGATATTTCTCCGCCACTTGCAGCCACGGATCCGGCAGCGCCTGTTTCATCCCCAGCGAAACCCGCCGGTCGCTCGGTTTGATGTCCAGCACCACCACATCCACTTCCTCGCCCACCTTCACCAGCTTGGATGGATGCGTCACCTTCTTGTTCCAGCTCATCTCCGAAACATGCACCAGTCCCTCGATGCCTTGCTCCAGCTCGATGAAAACTCCGTAGTCCACTACCCCAACGATCTTGCCCCGCACCTTGCCGCCCGCAGGATATTTTTCCGCCGCGTTCACCCACGGATCGGCCTGCAGTTGCTTCAACCCCAGGGACACCCGCTGCTTTTCCTTATCGAACTTGAGAATAATGACGTCCAGCTCCTGCTCCGGCTTTACCACATCCGAAGGATGCTTCACCCGGCCCCAGCTCAAGTCCGTCAGATGCAGTAACCCATCAATTCCGCCCAAATCCACGAAAGCCCCGTACTCCGTCACGTTCTTCACGTGCCCGTGTACCACTTGCCCCTCGGTCAGCGTTTCCATCAACGCCGCGCGCTTGCTATGCAGCTCTTCCTCCAGCAGCGCCCGCCGGCTGACCACCACGTTCCCGCGCCGGCGATTCAACTTGGTAATCCGTACCTGAATTTCTTGTCCCAGCAGGTTGTCCAGGTTCTGCGTCGGCCGCAGATCGAATTGCGAGCCCGGAAGAAACGCGCGCACTCCGACGTCAACCACCAGCCCGCCCTTGATCCGGTCCACCACTTTACCGGTCACCGTATCCTTGCCCTTAAAAGCCGCGTCAATCCGCTCCCAGGTCCGCCGCCGCAGCACCTTCTGATACGAAACGATCAGGTAGCCCTCTTTGTGCTCCCCGGTGCGCTGCACCTCAATGGTGGCATTCGGCTCCGGGCGCGGAATCTCCGTCTCGGAAAACTCCACCGCTGGGATCAACCCTTCCGTTTTCTGTCCCAGGTCAACGACCACGCCCTGCTCGGTGTACGCCACCACCTTTACTTCTATAATTTCGTTTTGCGACGCCGTCTCCTGCGGCTCGCCGTACTGCTCCATCAACTTGCTCATCTCTTCGGAGCCGGCCGCCTCTTCGGCCGCAGCCGCAGCTTCCGCGTCCACCGGAGCGGCAGCTTCTTTTTCTTGGCGTTCCTGCGTCCCGGCATGCGGAGTTGGTGCGGAGGCGTTCTCCGGGCGGGGATCGCCATCAGCCTGCGGAACAGGCGCAGCCGTAGCGTTCTCGGTAGCCGCCGTCACGTTAGCTACCACTTCGCTGGCGCCGCCACTCGCGGGATTTCCCTCGTTCTTTGCTTTTTCGTTTTCCGAATCGTGGGCGGGTGCGGCTGCTGCCGCGGTGGGCGGGTTGTCATGGTCAGGGAACATGGTTGATGGCCTCCGGGAGATGGCTTCCTTATGTCGATAAGATTCCTTGCGATATCCCTATCGGGGTTTGTGCAAGGAGGTTAACCGCCGAGCGGTCACCGAGGACAAAACTGCTGCGGGCGTTCTAACCGCTGCAACCTGAAAATGATACGCGCCGCCTTCGCCCGCTGTCAATGAATCCCAACGCCCTTGCCGTGCCTTCAGGCCCGCGCGCGCCCGCTCTGCCGGACCTCCCGGCGAAAATCCGGCGCCGACACTTCCACCGTCCGGCACATCTCATAGAGCCGCGAGCGCATTCTGGACCCGATGCGATCGGCTAATCCATCTTCGTGCACCGCCACCCGCTGCCCGCCCGGTAAACGCGGCGCCGGCTCCGCACTCCCCACTTCATCAATATAGTTCGTAGTCAGAATGGTGACCCGCCGATCGTTATACCGCGCGTTCAACACCAGCCCAATAATGTCCAGCACCCAAGCCGATGGCTTGCTGGCTCCCAGGTCGTCCAGCACCAACACCTCTACATTGCGAATCGGTTCCAGAATACCCATCTCCGTCGATTCGCTCGCCGGGTTATAGCTCCCCTGAATCTCCTTCAGCAGTTCCCGATAATCGCAGAACAGACCGCCATGTCCGCGTCGTATCAACTCCTTCAAAGACGCCACCGCCAGGTGCGTCTTCCCCACTCCAGACGGCCCCATCAACAACAAGCCTTTCTCCGCCGACCCCGGATAATCGCGAACAAACGCCTGCGTCAAAAAGTTAGCCTGCTTCAACGATTGCGAATGCTGCGCCGTCCAGGTCTTCCCATCCGTCAGGTCCGTAACATAGCTCTCGAAATCGCAGTGCTCATATCGCTTAGGAATGCGCACCCGCTCCATAACGCGCGAAGCCCGCTCCTCCATCCCGCAATCGCAGGCCACCGCCACCGTGCCCCGCGCACCATCCGCCCGCGGCACCAACTTCCATCCCGTTCCCCTGCAAAGCGTGCAATTTTCCAGTGCCATGTAATAGGGCCGCTAACGCAGGCAATCTTCACCGACGCATCCAGCCTGCGGAAAGGATAAGGGCGAGTGGGCCGCGCGGCAAGCCATCATCTTTTGGAAAACTGTGGAAGTGCCATCGCGTCGCCGTTTCTTCGTAGCGCTGGCATCCTGCCGGCGTTTCTTTGGGAGGCGCGACTCGCTGTTAACTCTCTCTCCCCGGCGCCCGCATCACCCGCGGGTTCGCCCGCACGATCGCATGCCGCTGCGGCCGCTCTTCATTCCGCGCTGCCACCCGAGACAACTCCTGCTGCACCACATGCGCAAACTCCTCCATCTGATGCTCCATCTCCATCATCTTCTCGCGCATATTGAGGATGATCTCGATTCCCGCCAGGTTCACGCCCATATCCCGAGCCAGCGTCAAGATCACATCCAGCCGCTCCAGATCGCTGTCCGTATACAGCCGCGTATTCCCCTGCGAGCGCGACGGCTTCAGCAAGCCCACCCGCTCATACAGTCGCAGCGTCTGCGGGTGCAGCTTATACAACTCAGCCACCGCGCTGATCATATAGCCGGCTTTGGCCCGTTGTTTTTTCGCTCGCGCCGCCATCCTCAAA
>DATGEY010000035.1:0-4294 GCA_035309625.1 Candidatus Acidiferrum sp. | reverse complement strand
TCTTCAGTTCGTCGCGTTTTGGATCATCGCCAAACCGCGCTTTCTTGCCCACGGCGTCGTCTGTGAAGAAATACATTGATGCGGAAACATGCAGCAGTTGCGCCACAAACGTCCGCGAATCCGGATGTGGTTTGTAGTCGTACTTGTCTTCCGGCAAATCCTCGGCCATGGCGATCAGCTTTCTCCCGATCTCATTCCAAGACTCCAACACGGCCTGTGACGGACTTGCCACTGGTTTTGGCGTAGCGGCCGTCTTGGCTTCCTGCGCCAATGCGGGCATCGCCGCGAGAACTGCTGCAACCAGCAGGGCCCCCCATCTGCTAATACTCTTCATCGTTTCTCTCCTCATCCTTATCCTTGACCTGCCTTTGAGCAAGCCGCCTGGCCCGACTCGGGCTGGTGTGCGCAGGCTCACACTCTCTGACGGCCCGCGCGGCGAAGCGTTTCGCTCCTGGGCAGCCAAAGAGCTGGCCATTTGGCCGGGTTCATCTTACGCGAGAGGATTGCCCGCGTCAGGAGAAACTCCCGGTGCAGGCATGCTAAACTTATATCTTGGCTCCTAGGGGGACGCTCTCATTGAATTGGACCTGGCTTTTAGTGCGTAGCGCGATTGGCCTCGGCGTACTGGGACTGCTGTTTTTCTCACAGCGCTTCTGGTATCGCGCCATCTGGCGGGTGACTTCCAATTGGGGCAGCCAGCCGCTCCGCGTTGCAACGCGCTTGATATACGTAATTATGCTGCTGCTGAGTATCGCCGCAACAGCGAACAGCTTCCGCATGGGCCGGCGCGGCTACCTGATTCCGACTGGCAACATGATCGCAGTTTTCGCCGGCTTATGGTTTTTCAGTGCCCTCTTCGCGTACTTGGCGGTAAAGATCGTGCACGGAATCGACCGCATCTGGGCCTGGCTGCGCTCCGCCTACCGGCTTAAGTCCAATCCGAAGCTCCCCGAGGTTTCTGCCGCTTCTGCGGTCGCAGCTCCGCACGACCCACCGCCAGCCGCCGCGGAACTCCTTCCCAACCCCTCTCGCCGCTACTTTTTCAAAACGGCCACCGTGCTCGCCGGAGCCGGGCCGTTTCTTACCGCGGTCTACGGCTTTGCCGCGGAGCGTCTGGACTATCAAGTGAGGCGGGTGGAAATCCCCTTGCCCAATCTACCTGCCGGGCTCGAGGGCATGAAGATCGTGCAGATCAGCGACATTCACCTGAGCAGCTACATGCCGCGCCTGCAAGTTCGCCGTGCCGTCAACATGGCCAACGATCTGGGCGCGGACCTCGCTCTGGTGACGGGAGACTTCATTACCGGCCCAAGCGACCCAATCGCCGATTGCATCGACGAAGTGAAAGGGCTGCGCGCCCCGTTGGGCGTTTGGGGTTGCAACGGCAATCACGAAATTTACGCTCGCGCGGAAAACAAGGCGCAGGTCCTTTTCGCGCAGGCCGGAATGAAATTGCTGCGGCACCAGAATGCGCAAATCGACTTTAAGGGCGCGCAGTTCAATCTCATCGGCGTCGATTATCAGCGCGAGCGCACGCCCGGCGGCCGCAAACTGCAAATGCTTCCATATCTCGAACCTCTGGTGCGCCGCGACATGCCCAATATTCTCCTTTCGCACAATCCCAACGCCTTCAATCGCGCCGCGGAGATGGGCATCGAGCTAACGCTTGCCGGCCACACTCATGGCGGACAAATTCAAGTCGAAATTCTCGACCACCGGCTGAGCCCCGCGCGGTTCATTACCGACTACGTAGCTGGGCTGTTTCACCGCCCCATGTTCGCGCCTGCGCCGAATGACCGCGCCTCCTCGAACGGCTCCGTGTTTGAAAAGAAGCACGGGTCCTTGTTTCCCAACCGTTCCTCGGCCTTGGCGTCGATTTACGTGAATCGCGGCCTCGGCACAGTCGGCGCTCCTGTGCGCATCGGGGTGCCCCCGGAAATCACGCTCCTTACTCTCCGCAGGGCCTAGCCAATCGAGGCCGGCGGCACGACACCGGTTTGCGTTGTGAATAGCTACCGGGAATAAAAGCCTACCAACTTCGGTATCCGCACCAGTGTTTGTCTACGGGAAATAGGAGCGCTGTGGTTTGTCCCCCGGGCTCGACTCTACTAAGTTCCTTATTCTCAGCGGTGGTTTCACTTTAAGAGCAATAAAACAAGCTGGAATCAAACTTGCGGTAATAAATCCTTTGCTCAGCCAGACGGGAAATCCACGGTGATCACATGGAACTTGTTTCGCTTCTGAAATGTCTCTCTGGAGGATAAGAAAATGACGAGGTTCACAATGAAGTATTGGAAGCTCCTCGCGGCTTCCGCGCTTTCGCTATTTGTTCTTCCCGCGGTAACATTCGCGCAATACAAACGGACCGACTTGGTCACCAATGCTACCGACTCGGACTTGGTCAATGCTTGGGGTTTAACCCGCTCTGCCAGTGGCAGTCCTTTCTGGGTCAGCGACAACGTTACCGGCAAGTCCACCCTGTACAATGGGGCCGGCCAAAAGTTTCCACTTCCGCCTAAGTCGCCAACTGTCGTAACCATACCCCCTGCGCCGGGAACTACCGTCCCGGGCTCGCCAACCGGCGACGTTTTTAACATCACCATTGGAAATCCAATGGCTTCGTTTCCTGTTTCGAATGGCGTCACGTCCGGCACCGCCATCTTCTTGTTTGACACCCTGGACGGCACCATCAGCGGCTGGAATCCCGGAGTGGACCCGACTCACGCCTTAATCGCGGTGGATAGATCAAGTTTCGGCGCCGTCTATACGGGCTTGGCTATCACTAGCGACAGTTCCGGCGATTTCCTCTACGCTGCGGACAACGGCCCCAACAGCCGCATCGACGTTTTCGACAGAGACTTCAAGTGGGTACGTTCTTTTACCGACCCGGCGATCCACGGTGGCTTTGCCCCTTACGGCATTCAAAACATCGGTGGCAAGCTCTGGGTGACCTTCGGTGGCAACAAATCGGCAGCCGGCTTCGTGGACGAATTTGACACCGCTGGGAATGTTCTTCTGCGAATCACTGGCCCTCTTCATTCGCCTTGGGGTCTCGCGATGGCACCTGCTGATTTCGGCCCCTTCAGCAACACCTTGCTAATTGCGAACAATGTTCCCGACGGGCGGATCAACGCTTTCGATCCCACCTCCGGCGCTTTCCTCGGCACGCTGCGAGACGCCAACGGCCAGGCCATCGTCATCAACCAGGTTTGGGCCATACAATTCGGCAACGGTGGAAATGGTGGCCAACCTAATCAACTATTCTTTACCGCCGGTCCCAATAATTACGCCGACGGATTGTTTGGCATGATCACGGTTGCGCCTTAAACCGGCTCTAACAGTATCCTTTTCGGCTGCCTCGGAGGACGCGACCAGCAGATTAGCAAGATCGTCCACTCGGCAAGTTGAAATAAAGCAGACGGAAGAGACTCCTCGTCTCTTCCGTCATCGAGCTGGCGCACTCCTTGGCGCGTGCCATGGAAGAGTGTCCCTGCGTTTCGTGCTGGACGAAAAACTCTGGCTGCGTCAATATTTTCCGGCAACGCTCCGTTTAGACAATTGAGGGTCCGCATGGATGAAGCGCCGGAAATCGACCGCATCGTCAACGAATTGAACGAGCTTCGCGAGCGCGAAGGTTCCGAACCCGCCAGCACGCTTCAACTCGATGCCTGGCTCAAGGCGCTGATTGCCCGTGGCGGAAGCGATTTGCTGCTTGTTGCGGGCGCACCCGCGTGCATTCGCACAAAGGGCGCCGTGCAAAAAATCGATGCCGCTCCCCTTCATGGCCCGGAAATCGAGGCAGCGGTTCTCCCTGCCCTGACGTCGCATGCTTTGCAGCGGTATCGCCAGTCTCAAATCGCGGACTCTTCGTATCGTGTCCCCGGTTTGGGCCGCTTCCGCATTAATCTGCATCGCGAACGCGGACGCGCCGCTGCCGCCATTCGCGCCTTGCCTCAGAAGGTCCCCGCGCTGCGTGAGCTCAACCTTCCTCCTTCGGTGGAATCCCTCGCACATTTGCCCCGCGGGTTGGTCTTGATCGGAGGGCCAGCGGGTTCCGGGAAATCGACCACGCTCGCTGCCTTGATCGACGACATCAACCGCCGCGAAGCGCGCCACATCGTCACCATCGAAGACCCCATCGAGTACGAGCACACGCACATCCGTAGCGTGATCGAACAAGTTGAGATCGGCACCGACGCACCGGATTTTCCCACCGCACTTCGGGCGGCTCTGCGCCAGGCGCCGGATGTGCTCGTCGTCGGCGAAATGCGCGATCCCGAAACGATGCGCATCG
>DATGEY010000034.1:0-5668 GCA_035309625.1 Candidatus Acidiferrum sp. | reverse complement strand
GCCAGCAGCGCGAAGCTGGCCGCGTGCGATTCCGGAAAGCCATAGAGCGCAAACGAAGTAATGGACTGCACAATAGTGTCCTGCACTTTTCCGGTAATCCCGTTTTTCTCCATCCCGCGGCGCAATTTCACTTCCACTTCTTTCATGCGCTTTTCCGAACGCTTGAATCCAAACGCGCGCCGCAACTCTTCCGCTTCTCCCCCGGTGAATCCCGAAGCAATCATGGCCATGCGCAGCAATTGCTCCTGAAACAGCGGCACGCCCAACGTGCGCGACAGCACCGGCTCCAGCGATGGATGCAAACACTCCGGCGCCTCGCGCCCCTGCCGCCGCTTCAAATAGGGATGCACCATCTTCCCCACAATCGGTCCCGGCCGGATGATGGCCACCTGCACCACAATGTCGTAAAACTTCGCCGGGCGCAGCCGCGGCAGGCAAGCCATCTGCGCGCGGCTCTCGATCTGAAACATTCCCACGGTGTCCGCTTTTTGCAGCGTGCCATAAACCACCGGATCATCCGCGGGCAATCGCGCCAGATCGACTTCTTCCTTCTGATGCTCGCGGATCAGCTTCAGCGAATCCTCCAGCACCGCCATCATTCCAAGTCCCAGCAAATCCACTTTTACGATGCCCATATCCGCGCAATCTTCTTTGTCCCATTGCACCACCACTCGCCCGGGCATGGTGGCCGGCTCCAGCGGCACCACCGCATCGAGTTGGCCCTGGCACACCACCATGCCGCCGGAGTGCTGCCCCAAATGGCGCGGCAAATCCTGCACCTTCAGGCACAACTCGAAGAATTTGCGGATTTTGGGATGGCGGACGTCAAAGCCGGCGTCATGGAAATGGCGTTCGAAGGTGTCGTGTTCGTCTTTGTATTCCCACGCACCGACCAGGCTGGCCAGGCGAGCCAGCGTTTCCGGATCGAAGGACAAAGCTTTGCCTATTTCCCGCGCGGCGGAGCGGCCGCGATAGGTGATGACATTGGCGGTCATGGCCGCGCCCAATTTTCCGTAACGCTCGTACACATACTGGATGGCTCGCTCGCGCTGATCGCCGCTGGGAAGATCGAGATCGATGTCCGGCCACTCGCCGCGTTCTTCGGAGAGGAAGCGCTCGAACAGCAGTTCCATGCCTACGGGATCGACAGCGGTAATGCCCAGCGCGTAGCAGACGGCGCTGTTGGCCGCCGAGCCGCGGCCCTGCACCAGGATATTTTTCTCGCGGCAAAAGCGCACAATGTCCCAAACGATCAGAAAATATCCGGGCAGATCCAACTTTTCGATCAGCGCAAGTTCGCGATCGATCTGCTTGCCAACTTTCTCATTGCCCGGGCCATACCGAGAAATCACCCCGTCCAGTGTGCGCTCCCGCAGAAACTGCATCTGCGAACTGCCTGCCGGCACCGGATACCTGGGGAACTCGTATCCCAGATCCTTCAAGGTAAATTCCAGGCGGGAGGAAAGCTCCCGCGTATTCGCGATGGCTTCCGGCAAATCGGCGAAGAGGCGCTGCATTTCGGCCGGGGATTTCAGATGGCGCTCGGAATTGCGGGACAGCAGCCGCCCGGCGTTGGCCAGCACCCGGTGATGGCGAATGCAGGTGAAGACATCGAGCAGTTCACGCTCATCGGGCGTCGCGTAGCAGACTCCGTTGGTGGCCAGCATCGGCAGCGACAGCTTGCGCGCGATTTCCACGGCGACCTGATTGCGGGCCTCTTCTTCCCGGCAATGATGGCGCTGCAACTCGACATAAATATTTTCGCGTCCAAATAAATCGCAAAGCTGACGCACGCACTCCGTTCCCGCACCGACTCCGCCTTGCGCCACCGCTGCCGCGAGCGGCCCTTCTTCTCCTCCGGTCATGCAGATCAGGCCGGCGCGCAACTCCGCAACCTCATCGCGATCCACGTGCCCTTGGTCCTTGCGGGCGCGCAATTTCATGCGGGTGATCAAGCGGCACAAGTTCTGATAGCCTGCGCGCGATTGCACCAAAAGCGGATAGCGCCAGCCAAACGCCGAAGGGACTTCCGCCCCAATGTGCGCTTGCACTGTGAGTTTTTTGGCGGCGAGATAAAAGCGCGGCGCGCCGTAGACCCCGTCGCGGTCGAGCACGGCCATCGCGGTCATGCCATGCTTGGCGCAAGCTCCGGCCAGTTCTTCCGGCACGGAAGCGCCTTCGAGAAAGCTGAAAGCCGAGCGCGCGTGAAGTTCGGTGTACATCAATCGTAGATGCCGCGGAGAAACCAGGATTGGCGCAGGCTGTCGAAATAGATTCGATAAAGGGCGCACGGAGGAGATTGCTGGGAGGCAGTGAGGTTTACCTCTTGACTGGATGGGGCGCAGCGGTGCTGCGCCTCTACCGGGGAAGAAAATTCAATTTCGAGATCCCATTCGTCATGCTGCCAGGGATCTTCCTGCCACCAGTCGCCGGAACTGCGCCAGGGGCCGGAGGCGGCCATCACTTCCCCGCGCACCCCTCGAAAATACACTCGCGCCGGCTGCGCATTTCGCAGCTCCACGCGCACAGCTTCGGGAGGCCGAATTATGCGCAGAGCGCCAACGGCTATTGCATTGGTTGCCGATGGCTTACGCGGCCAGAGCAGTGCCGTGCCCCTACGGGATTGTTCTGCCGATGCTGCGAAGTGCTCCAGACGGAAACTTTCCGGGCGATGGGAGTCTTCCAGGTGGACGCGGCCGACATTGCCTTGGCCGACCAATTTTGCGAGGCGGGCAATGGTCAGCTCAAGTTTTTCGGGGTCGGGGCCGGCGGGAGCGAATAATCCGTTTTGTGTGACACGCGGTGCCGCGGCATCGGCGGTCATGCGGATTTTCTGGATGGGCGCGGGAGGGAGATCGGATTGCAATTGCAAGCGCAGCAATTTCAGGAGAGTTTTGGAACTGCGAATAGGAACGGGCAGGGACAAAACTTTGCGGTAGTGTTTTGGCTCCGGTTTTTTGCGGGCTTCTTCCCGCACCTGAAAATCTTTTTCAAAGGAAGGCTGCAACTCGAAGCGGAGATATACGGCGCGGACGGAAAGAGCGCGGGCATCGAGGCGCACACAAAGCCGGTCAAGCAAACGCCCCAGCAAAAACGAGAGCGGCTCCAACTCTTCGACGGCATCCTCCAGTTCCATTTCCTCGGCAAAACTGGCGGACGGTTGGGCCAGGAGCAGCGAACGCCGGCGCGCGCCGCGCGCCAGTTCGCTTAGGCGCACGCCTTCTTGCCCGAGGCGCTCGGAAAGCTGCAGGACCGGCAGCGCCGCCAACGCTTGCAGCGTGGAAACGCCCCAGCGTTCCAGAATGTCCAGGGTTTCCGGCTCGGCGGTAAGAACACCCAGCGGTAAACTGCCGAGACGACGGCGTTTTTCACCCGGCGGAATTATCGTGATTCCGGGAAAACCGCGGGCGGCGTGAATAGCAGTTTCGATATTCGCGGCAACGGCGATGCGCGCCGCCAAGCCAATCTTGGCTATGCGGCACGCCAGTTCCTGCGCAACTTTCTCCTCAGAGCCGAAAAGAGTTGTCAGCCCCTGGAGATCGAGGACCAACGTGTCTGGCGCGGTGTCTTCCACGCGGGGAGAAATGCTCCAGGCGGTGTCCAGTAAAGCCGCGTGTGCGGCTTGCTCTTGCGCTTCGGAACGCATGCAGATTTGCACTTGGGGCGGACGGGCCGGGGAATCCGGTACCCCTGCTTCGCTGGCGAATTGAGTTACCTGAGCCTTGGTCATGCCTAACTGAATTCCCGCATGGAAGGCAGCCGAATTGGCCGCCACTACGCTCCACAATGGTGGCGTGCCGCCAAGCAACGCCAGTGCGCCATCACCAAGTGAACGCTGCCCGCGCACCACGGCCTGCAGCAAAAAGTCCGGAATGTAAATGCACGCAAATCCCATAATCGTTGACGGCGTCGAAGGGACGCCGCTGCTTTACGCAGGCAGGCGTGATTCCGTTCGGCTTTATTTGCTCCAAATCGTCTCCGTCTCAAAAACGTTGCGATGGGCCCTTGACTGTGTTCCTGCGCGAATATCAATGATGTGTTTTTCTGGTATTTGTATGCGCGATCGTAGGACCTCTGCTCGCGCTGCAAACCCTTTTAGCAATTGGGCTACTGGATGGGTGAGTGGCGAACAGGAAGGTCGAGGCGTGGTTGCAGGGGGCACAGGCAAGAGTGCCTGTGCTACTTGCGTCCATTTTGCCTCTTCGGCTTCTAATCGCATAACTAATGACGCGCACGTTTTCGCGTTCGCTTCCTGTTCCAGGAGCAGCAAAATTGTTGGAGTGTCTTCGACGGCGCGGCGGAAGCGGAACCAGGCGTTTAAAGGGACTTGGCGAACGATTTTGGCCGGGACATCGCTCAAATCGATCGCCACCATGCCGAAGCCGCCGGCCTGGATCAGCAAATCGGTGGCCCGCAATGCCTGGTCGATATTCTGACAACGCACCCAGAGTAATTTTTTCAGCGCAATGCCGGAGGCAGCAGCGGTCAGCGGATCAAAGCTGTCACGGGCATCGACCAGCGCACAGACTTCTCCGTCCGCGGTGCGCGAAGCCAGAGCCGCCAGCAGCAGGCTAGTGCGCCCGGAAGACGGCGCGCCGCAAATTTCGGTCATAGCCCCGCGCGGCAGGCCGCCGGTCAGGGCATCGACTTGGGGAACGCCGGTGGAGACGAGGTGGAAAACATTGCACTGGCGATAGGCAAAGGGAGAGGCGACCCGGCCGTGCAGATGAGCTTCGATGTTAGAGCGCAGGGTAGCGAGAGAAGTGGCAGGCATGGTGGTTGGGGCGAGGAGCGAGCGGTGGGTAGGATTCGCTTTGTGTTCGCCTTAAACAATTCTGGACAACTCTGCTGCAACTGTCAAGTTTGGTTTTAGAGATGGGCGCTTTCTATGTTGAGGAGAGGTCGCAGGCCGCCACGTTCATTCCATTTTTCAGCAATCGGAATGAGCGCTTTCTCTAGTGGACGGATTTCATCGACCTTAGCATGAGGAAAAAGTACAAACCAAATTTTATGAACGCCTTCTTGGGCAAATCGAACAGCACCTAGCAGTCGAACCTTTGTGCCTCTGAAATTCTTGGCGTACCAGACTGTAATATCCATCGGAAACCCATCGATACCCTTTGAAATAAGTTCGGCTTCGTGTTGTCGAGCAAGTTCGCACTGCGATTGTTTGCTCCAGATATACCGGGAAAAACGATGGCTGAAGGAACTCCGGGTCATTCCGATATATATTGGGCGTTCTTCGATTCCCCAAAGATAAAGTCCCGGCGATCCAAACGCTTTAGGATCGGCTGCTCGCGCCTGCTGACCTTTGTTCCAAAGGATCCGCCGAAGCGCGGTTGATCCCTCTTCCCAGAACGGATTGCAGAAGAGGTCCCCCAAAACATCATTATAGGCTGCTTGTAGCTGCTCCGGATTTGTTACTGCTTCATAAATACGATCGAAAGCTAATCGTGTCATAAGGGGAGATTGGCGCCACATTATGCCCGTTTCGTATGTTCGTGTCGAGTCCGCGGTCCGAACTACTTAGAAGCTGTTGCATAACCTAGTACAGGCTCCTGAAAAGAAGGTAGTTGAGTTTTCTCGGATGAGAGATAAGCAAAGTCAGCAGCGCCGAAGGAGGGCCGATGGCCCGGTCGGGTCCGTTGCTGACGGAAGTGCAGTGGAA
>DATGEY010000033.1:0-30497 GCA_035309625.1 Candidatus Acidiferrum sp. | reverse complement strand
GGAGCACGCAAGGCGGCAGCGTCGGCGGAAGCGGCGGCCGCGGAAAAAATGAAACTGTATCTTGAGAAGCTGAAGCAGGCGCGGGCGGAAGTGTACGCGGAGCAAGAAGCGGCGCGAAAGAAAGCGCTGGACGAGCGCGCGGCGCTGCTGAAAGAGGCGCGGAGCAAAGCGGGTGCGGAAGTGGCGGCGGGCAAGGAGCGCGTTGACAGGGAATTGGCTGCGGCGCGGCGCGAGATCGAGGGCTCAGTGGGGCAGTTGGCTTCCGAAATTGCGCGGCGGGTGCTAGAGATTGCGCCGGGGCCTGGCGGCCCGACGAGAGAGGCGCGATGACGCGACGCGGCTTATGGAAGGTGGCTGCTGGCGCGCTGGTGACTCTGCTTTTCGCGGCGATGAGCGCGCATGGAGCGGAAGAAGGCGGCAATGCGACGACGGAACGCGCCAACGAGATCTTCAAGTGGATCAACTTTGCGATCGTTGCGGGGTTGCTGGCTTGGGTTTTTCTGAAGGTGACACCGGCGTTTTTCCGGAAGAATGCGGAAACGATCAGCTCGGCGATCGGCAAGGCCACGGCTGCCAAAGCGGAGGCCGAGCGGCAGCTGGGCGAAGCGGAGGAGAAGCTGGCTCGGCTGGAACAGGAAGTCGCACAACTGCGCGCGACGGCGCAGCAGGAATCGGCGGCGGAGGGGGAGCGGCTGCGGGCGATGGCGAAAAGCGACGTGCAAAAGGCGGGAGCAGCGGGCAAAGCGGAAGTGGAGGCGGCGGAGCGGGCGGCCAGGTTGGAGTTGAAAGCGATCGCGGCGAATCTGGCGGTGGACGGGGCGGAATCGCTGCTCGCGAAACAATTGACGCTGCGGGCGCAGGAATCGCTGTTGGCGGCGTTCGTCAAGAACCTGGAAGAGAGGCCGAATTGAAGTCGGCAAGCCTGCAGTACGCCAATGCGCTGGCGGATATTGTCATGGCGCAAGGCGCGGCGGAAGCAGCCACGCAAGAGCTGATCGGTTTTGGCGCGCTGTACGCGGAGTCCGCGGAACTGAGGAATTTTTTGTCGAGCCCGGCGGCGCCTCCGGAAGCGAAGCACCGGGTGATCGAGAAATTGCTGGCGCGGGTGGGCGGAAGCAAAATCGTCCGTAATTTTTTGTTTGTGGTTGTGGACCATCACCGCACGCATGTTTTGCCGGAAATGATCGGGGCGTTCCAGGAAGTGATGCGGCAGCGGCAAGGGATCTTGGAAGCGCAGGTGTCATCTGCGGTGGAACTGAACAAGGCGCAGAAAGCGGAGATGGAATTCACGCTGGAGCGGCTGACCGGGAAGCGGGTGGAAGCGAAGTTTTCGCTGGAGCCGGAATTGCTGGGCGGCGCGGTGGTGCGGGTGGGAGATACGGTTTATGACGGGTCTTTGCGCAGCCGGCTGAACGAATTGCGGGCACGGCTGGCCTCGGAATAGGGAGCAGGAGCGGAATGGCGAATATCAAAGCGGACGAAATCAGCAAGATACTGCGCGAGCAGATCGAGAACTACGAGCAGACCGTTTCTGTCGATGAGGTCGGAGCGATCATCAGTGTAGGCGACGGAATTGCGCGCATCCACGGGCTGGAGAAAGTGATGGCCGGGGAGATGCTGGCGTTTCCGCACAATATTTTCGGGATCGCGCTGAACCTAGAAGAGGAAGAAGTGGGCGCGGTGCTGCTGGGCGAGTCCGCGGAACTGAAGGAGGGAGACGTCGTCAAGCGCACGAATACGATTATGTCCGTGCCGGTGGGCGATGCGCTGATCGGGCGAGTGGTAAATCCGCTGGGTGAGCCGGTGGACGACAAGGGGCCACTCCATACCAAGGAGCGGAACCCGCTGGAGAAGATTGCTCCGGGAGTGCTGGACCGGCAGCCGGTGCGCGAACCGCTGCAGACGGGAATCAAAGCGATCGATTCGATGATTCCGATCGGGCGCGGGCAGCGCGAACTGATCATCGGCGACCGGCAGACAGGGAAGACGGCGGTAATCCTGGACACCATCATCAATCAAAAGGGCGGGGACGTCATTTGCATTTACTGTGCGATTGGGCAGAAGAGGTCGACGATTGCGCAGGTGGTGAAGGTGCTGACCGATGCCGGCGCGATGGATTACACCATCATCGTGGCATCGTCGGCTTCGGAGCCGGCTTCGGTGCAGTACATCGCGCCGTATGCGGCTTGCGCGATGGGCGAGTTTTTTCGGGATAACAAAAGGCACGCGGTGACGTTTTACGATGATCTTTCCAAGCACGCGCAAGCGTATCGAGAGATTTCCTTGCTGTTGCGGCGGCCGCCGGGACGCGAGGCGTACCCGGGCGACGTGTTTTATCTGCACTCTCGCTTGCTGGAGCGTGCGGCCAAGCTGAACGACAAATTGGGGGGTGGCTCGCTCACATCGTTGCCGGTGATTGAGACGCAGGCGGGCGACGTTTCCGCATACATTCCGACCAACGTGATTTCCATCACGGATGGGCAGATCTATCTGGAAGCGGACTTGTTCAACGCCGGCATTCGCCCGGCGATTAACGTGGGTATTTCGGTGAGCCGCGTGGGCGGTAATGCGCAGATCAAGGCCATGCGGCAAGTAGCGGGTTCGTTGCGTTTGGATATGGCGCAGTATCGCGATTTGGCGGCGTTCGCGCAGTTTGGCTCAGACCAGTTGGACAAGGCCACGCAGGCGCAACTGGCGCGCGGGCAACGCTTGCAGGAGATTTTGAAACAGGATCAATACGTGCCGCTGTCCGTAGAAAAGCAGGTGCTGATTCTTTATGTGGCCACCAGCGGGCAGATTGACAGCGTTCCGGTGAGCGAAGTGCGGCGATTTGAGCGGGAGCTGCTGCAATTTGTGGACACGAATCAGGGATCGATCTTGAAGACGATTAAAGAGAAGAAGGCTTTGGACGACGGAATCAAAGTGGAGATCAAGAAAGCGGTGGACGCGTTCAAGGAGCGGTTTACGGCGGCGGTTGCGGCGGCATCGAACTGAGCGTGCGTTGCGTCATTAACAGCGGCTTTTAACGGAGATCATGCCCACACTTCTCGATTTTCGGCGACGCATCCGCTCGGTGAAGAACAGCCAGCAGATTACGCGGGCGATGAAGTTTGTGGCGGCGGCGCGGTTGCGGCGCGCGCAAGAAGCGGCGCTGGCGGCTCGGCCGTACGCGCAAGAGCTGGTGCGCGTTCTGCGCTCGACGATGGCGCGGATTCAGGAGCAGCAGCATCCGCTGCTGGAACGGCGGGAAGAGAAAACACTGCTGGCGATTGTGCTGACCGGGGAGCGCGGGCTGGCGGGCGCGTTCAACGCCAACATTTTGCGCAAAGCAGGGGAGTTTTTTCGCGCGAACCGCGAGAAAAGGGTGTTGACGATTCCGGTGGGCAAGAAGGGCAGGGACTCGCTGAGGAAAGCAGGATTCACGTTTGCCGGGGAGTGGATCAACGTGCTGGCACGGGTGGAGTTCAAGACCGCGCGAGAGATAGCAAAATTAGCGACGGATTTGTATGCCGAAGCAAAAGTGGACTCGGTTTACATCATTTTCAGCGAATTCAAGAGCGTGATGGCGCCGCATTTGACGATGGAGAAGTTGCTGCCGGTGGAAGCGATTGGCGAAGAAAAGCGCAGCGCGGAGAAGGAAGGATCAGGCAAGGCCGCGGAAGTCCAGGCGGATTACATCTACGAGCAGCCGCCCGCTCAATTGCTGGACAAATTGCTGCCGCGTTATATCGAGACGCAAATTTTGCGCGCGATGCTGGAATCGTCGGCTTCGGAATACGCGGCGCGCATGACGGCGATGGAATCGGCGACGAAGAACGCGGGTGATGTAATTGAAGCGCTCACGCTGCACATGAACAAAGTCCGGCAAGCCGCCATCACCAAGGAAATTATTGAAATTGTCAGCGGGGCGGCGTACGGCAATCAGTGAATGGAATTGCGGCATCAGGAACACGGCGAAGGAGCACTAAATGGCGGAGAAACAAGGGGCGGTGGGGCAGGTGGTGCAGGTTATTGGACCGGTGCTGGATATTCAGTTTGAGTCGGGGCATTTGCCGGCGATTTATAACGCGGTGCGCATCACCAGCGATGGTTACAACGTACCGGAGCCCCTGGATGTGACGGTGGAAGTGCAGCAGCACCTGGGCGAAGGGCGCGTGCGCGCGGTGGCCATGGAGCCGACCGAGGGCATGGTGCGCGGGATGAAGGCAACGGATTTGGGAATGCCTATTACGGTACCGGTTGGGCGAGCGACGCTGGGCCGGGTGATGAATGTATTGGGCAAGCCGGTGGACCAGTTGGGTCCGGTGGTGAGCGACAAGCATTATCCGATTCACCGGCCGGCGCCGAAACTGGAAGATCAATCGACGACGCTGGAAATGTTCGAGACGGGAATTAAAGTTGTCGACCTGATTGAGCCCTATTTGAAGGGCGGCAAGATTGGCTTGTTCGGCGGGGCAGGCGTAGGCAAGACCGTGCTGATCATGGAATTGATCCATAACGTGGCGATGAAGCACGGAGGTGTTTCCGTATTTGCGGGGGTCGGCGAGCGGACCCGCGAAGGCAACGACTTATGGCTGGAAATGTCGGAAGGCGGCGTGATCGTTCCGGGGAATTCGGAGAAGTCGCGCGCGGCATTGATTTACGGGCAGATGACCGAACCACCAGGTTCGCGGCTGCGGGTCGGACTGACGGGGTTGACGGTTGCGGAATATTTCCGCGATGAGGAACACCTGGACGTGCTGCTTTTTATCGACAACATTTTCCGGTTTGTGCAGGCGGGCTCCGAAGTTTCGGCGCTGCTGGGGCGCATGCCTTCGGCGGTGGGCTACCAGCCAAACCTGAATACGGAAATCGGCGAGTTGCAGGAGCGGATTACCTCGACGAAATCCGGTTCAATTACGTCGGTGCAGGCGATTTACGTTCCTGCGGACGACTACACGGACCCGGCGCCGGCGGCGACCTTTGCGCATCTGGATGCGACCACCAACCTCAGCCGGCAAATCGTGGAGCGCGGCATATATCCGGCCGTCGATCCCCTGGCCAGTTATTCGCGCATTCTCGATCCGCGTATCGTGGGCGCGGAGCACTACGCAGTGGCGCGCGGGGTGAAATCGATTCTGCAGCGCTACAAGGATCTGCAGGACATCATCGCCATTTTGGGCATCGAAGAACTGTCGGACGAGGACAAGCGGACAGTGGCACGGGCACGCAAGATCGAAAAGTTCCTGTCGCAGCCGATGTTCGTGGCGGCGCAGTTTACCGGCTTGGAAGGCAAGTACGTGAAGATCGAAGACACGGTGCGCAGCTTTAAGGAAATCGTGGAAGGAAAATACGACGACGTACCGGAGCAAGCCTTCTACATGGTTGGCACCATTGACGAAGCGCTGCAAAAGGCGGAGAAAATGAAGGTGAGCGCCTAAGCGGAGCAATGCTTCCCGAATCCATCGAGCTGATTGTGGTCACGCCGGAGCGGCAGTTGCTGCGCCAGACAGTTGTGGAGGTCACGCTGCCGGGCGCGGATGGCTGTTTGGGCATTTTGCCCGGCCACGCGCCGTTGATTACGGAGCTGGGCATCGGCGAGATGACGTATCGCGCGAAGGCCGGCGAGGCAGGGCATTTGGCCATCATCAGCGGATTCGCGGAAATTCTGGGCGATCGGGTGACGGCGTTGGCGGAAACGGCGGAGCGGCCGGAAGAAATTGATGTGGCGCGGGCGGAAGAAGCAAAGAAACGAGCCGAAGAGCGGCTGAACAAGGCGGCCAGCGATCCGGAAGTGGATTGGGGCCGCGCGGCCATCGCGCTGCAGAGGTCGCTGATTCGGATTCAAGTCGGAAGAAAGCGGCGTGGCGTGCCTGTTTCGAACGAATGATGCCATGGAACCGGTTACGATGTACACGACGACCTGGTGCCGGGACTGCCGGCGGGCGAAATATTTTCTCCAGCAACGGGGCGTTGCGTACCGGGAAGTGAACATCGAAGGTAACCAGAGCGCCGAAGCGA
Organism: Candidatus Acidiferrum sp.; assembly: GCA_035309625.1. GTDB lineage: Bacteria > Acidobacteriota > Terriglobia > Acidiferrales > UBA7541 > Acidiferrum. Next base: position 24,497 of record DATGEY010000033.1, on the reverse strand, counting down.
TCGTGTTGAAAGCGAACAACGGCAAGATGAAAGTGCCCACCCTTAAAATTGGCGAACGCTATTTTGCGTGTAGCCCGTTCAATGCGGTGCAACTGGCGATGGAATTGAACGTTCCGCTGAATCCCTAAAAACAGATCGCGCTGTCACGCGCTGGGCTTGGCTGGCGTCGAGATCCTTCGCTTGCGCCCGGGGACGGCGGCGTGTGCAGGGGCGCTCAAAGCGATGGATGTTGTGGGGCGTGATGATACTTAGTTCAGCGGCAGGCCGCGAGCCCAGACGTTGGTAATTTGCAGGTTTTCGTCCAGGAGCACGATGTCGGCATCGGCACCGGTGCGCAGCGCGCCTTTCTTGAACTCAATCCCCAGCAATTTCGCGGGGTTGGCGGTGAGCATGCGCACGGCGTCCGGCAAGGAAATGCCGAGCGCAACCACGTTGCGCAGCGCGCGATCGAGGGTGAGCGTGCTGCCGGCAAGTTTCCCTTCCGCATTGCGGCAGACGCCGCCGGATACGGTGACTTCAAACTGACCCAGCATGTATTTCCCATCGGGCATGCCGGTGGCGGAAAGGCCGTCACTGATGAGGATCACGCACCCGGGACCTTTGGCCTGCAGCAGGAGGCGCATGGCAGCTTCCTCGACATGGACACCGTCGGCAATGAGCTCGGCGGTGACCTCGGGGGAAGTGAGCACGGCTCCGATCACGCCGCTGTCGCGATGGGAAAAGGGGCGCATGGCGTTGTAGCAGTGCACGGCGTGATGGGCGCCATGGGCGATTCCGGCGCGGGCTTGCTCGTAGGTAGCGTCGGTGTGCCCCATGGCGACCACGACGCCAGCTTCGCGCGCCGCCTTCATGCAGGGAATGGCGCCGAGCACCTCCGGAGCAATGGTCAAGATGCGGGCCTGGCCCGCGGCACATTGAAGGAAGCGCTGAAGCAGTTCGGCGGAAGGCAGTTGAATCCATTCGGCGGGATGGACGCCGCGGCGCACTTTGTTGATGAAGGGGCCCTCGAAGTGGACGCCGAGAACTTCCGCTTTGGGCTGCAGGGCTTCAAACTGCTGGGTGATGTAGCGGGCGATTCCTTCAACGCTGCGGCAGGTTTCATCGGGGCTGGCGGTCACGGTGGTGGCGACGAAGGAGGTGGTGCCGTGACGGGCCAGAGTTTGCGCCACGGCGGCCATGGCTTGAGAGGTGCCTTCCATCACGTCGTGGCCGCCCGCGCCGTGGATGTGCACATCGACGAAGCCGGGGATGGCGGTCTGGCCGAGCGCAGAAATCTCCTGCGCGCCGGCAGGCAGGGTCATATCTTTACGAGAGCCGATGGCTTCGATGACGCCGTCGCGAAAAAGAATTCCGGCATCGGATATTTCCGCGGTTGGAGTCAAGGCGCGAGCGGCGTGGAGCAGGATAGTGGACATGAGCAGGCTAGTATCGTAGCGGAAATTTCACAAGAGACAAAACGAAACGGGCGGAAGGTAAATCCCGCCCGTGCTAAGCGTAAATCCCGGCGTCTGCTACTTGCTCTTGGCCGGAGCCATGTCGATGCTGGCGACCGTGAGGGTGTCGCCCTCGACCGAGCCCAGGACGGCAACATGATGGCCGGCATGGGCCGCGACCTTGTCCTGGTCGGCGATGGCGTAGACTTTTTTGTCTGCGTCGTTCACGAAGACGTATTTTGCGCCCTCTTTGACGCATTTCACGGCACATTCGGAAGCGCCTTCGTGCGCTCCTTTGACGCCGCATTTGCTGTCCGTGATGTATCCGGTCCATCTGGCATTGCCTGCGAACGCCAGAGCGCTGGCGAAAAGAGCGAGCGTTATTGCTGATGCGAATCGTATCTTCATCATGCCTCCTGAGAACATCCTGCCGAGCTGGGCGCAGGGCGCCTGCCCCGGTTTATCCCAACCCGAATATGGTACGACTTTTCCAGCACGGGAATGAAGAGAGGCAAAAAAATAGGGGGAGGATGCTCTGGAATCCTCCCCCAAGATACAACACAAATGCGACTGCTGATTACTGGCCCGAGGTGGAAGCGCTGGCCGCTGTGCTGCCGGCGGACTTGGGAACGCTGAGGTAGCCCGAAGCGGTCGACTTGGTAACTTTGTTGATGACCAGCTCGAGGGCCGCGTGGCTGCCGCCGGTGTAGAAGAAGATTGGCTCGTTGACCGAGCGGTTCTTTTTCTCGAAGCTCTTGTCATCGGCCAGGACGTTGATGGTGAACTGATTCTTCTTCTGGTTCGTGCTCTTCAGCTCAACTTGAACGGCACCCACCTTTTGCGCGCCGGCTTTACGGGTGACGGTAAATTCATAGTAGTCACGCGTGCCCATACGGCGGAGCTGGTCGATCTCATCGTGGTTGCGGGCGATGAGGGTGCCCATCTCGCTGCGAGCCATCTGCAGATTGTTTTTGGTGGCGTCAAGATCGGTCTTCACGCCGGAAACGTCGGTGTTCAGTTTGTTGACATCGTCAGCGCTAGCCTTGGCGGCGAGCTGGGTGTTGACGGAGGTCTCCAGGCCGGCAATTTTCTTATCGACAAGCACCGAAGACTGCTTGTTCTGTTTGCGAGCTTTGACCAGATCGGATTGCGTTACATTGAGTTTGTCGGTGACTACTTTGAGATCGCTCTCGAGCTGCTGATTAATCTCATCTTCCCTGGCGAGCTTTTGCGCCAATGCGTCATTGGCCTGCTTAACCGAGGTTTGCGTGGATTGCTCCACGCTGTTCGCGTGGTTGAGGGCACTCCACCCAATTCCGATACCGAGCAGCGAAACAGCCGCCAGGGCTACCAGGGCAATTCCTACCCACCGCGGCGTCGCTGTGGAGGTCACCTGAATCGGTTCTTGATACTCGCTCATGGACTTCGTCTCCTTGTACAGAGTTCCGAATGCTGGATGGAAACGAGCACCTGCTACACCAAATTAACGTAGGCAGCCATACACGCTGGAAATCGAAGAATATAAGGGACTTATGTGACAAAGCGGTGGATAAGTAGAGCAGATTGTAAGGTACTAGTACCAGTAAAGTTTACGTAGTTGCCTGCTGGCGCGTAACTTATGCCGCTTTCCGAAGAGGATTTTTGGAGGCGATAATCGTTATTCAAAATTTCCTATAAGCGGCTGGTAGGACTAGGTTTGTGGCGGGAATTGGCTAGGCAGCTTTAATATCGGCGGCCGTTTCGTCGGAACGGGCAGAACCGAAATAGCGGTCCAAGGTGCTGTTAGCGGCGTCTAATACCAAATGGCAATCGGGGCAATCGCGGAGATGCTTCTCGATTTCACCCTCCACCGATGGTGATAGTTTTCCTTCTAAGTACCAACAAATCAGATGAATAGTGTCCCTGCAACTCATTGTACCGTCCCCTGGCGCCCCTCATGAACGCCCCGCCTGGTGGCGGAAGTGAGTGCACTTGCCGGACCAAAGAGGTGCGCGGAGCGTAACTCGCATGGAATCAGCTTAGTGCGAGGCTGATGCCGGGCGGGGAGCGTGCCACTTTCGGAAATCTTTACATTCGGCGGCCCTTTTCCATACGGCGTCAGCGGACACTTGTGTTTAGCGGCGGTGTCCAACGCAGGGAGGACGCGCGCAACCTCACATCCCTGCGCAAGTCTTCGATTCCGAGCCTTTACGCGGTCAAAGCCGGGTTCGTCGCAACCTTGTTTCTCGCGGAGGGCGATATGTGTGTTTTAATTCGCGGCCAGCAGACTTGCTGAAATACGCGAAGCCGGCCACGGGGTACACTCCTTAGCCCATGAAACATTCTCTGTTGCCGTACCGTGCTCTAAACCTTCAGTGCCAATTTTTGAGACGCCTGGCGATTCCGGTTTTTCTCCTGGTTTCCATTCCATTGCGCGGTGTGGCGCAAGAGACGAAGCCGTTGCCGGCGGCTGATGAGCGATTTAAGGCCGACATTCTCCTAGTAGTGGCGCACCCGGACGACGAAGGAGGGGCCACGCCTTATCTGGCGCGCGCGATTTTCGACGAACACAAACGGGTGGCGGTAGTATTCGCCACGCGTGGCGGCAGCGGCGGGAATGATTATTCGAGAGAGCACGGGCCTGCGCTCTCCGACATTCGCGAACAGGAAGCACGCCAGGCCTGCGCGGCCATGGGCATCACCAATGTCTGGTTTCTCGACGGGAAGGACACCGCGTCGCAGAATGTGTTGAATTCGCTGGCCAACTGGGGGCACGGTTCAAATCTAGAAGCTCTGGTGCGCATCGTGAGATTGACCCGGCCGGAGGTCATGATCAGCTGGCTGCCGGGCATTTTTGTCGGTGAGAACCACGGTGATCACCAAGCCGCAGGAGTGCTGGCGACCGAGGCGTTCGATCTGGCCGGCGATCCGGTCGCGTTTCCGGCACAGGTAGCGGGCGCCTCCACGCGATTGGAGCCCTATCTTGAAAATTTGACCACCTGGCAACCGAAGAAGATCTATTTCTTCAGTGATGCCAGCGACGATAAGCAGTTCGTGGGGACGGGACCCGCTTACTCTATTCGGGAAATTTCACCATCGCAAAAAAAACCGTACTGGCGAATCGCGCTGGACGCGGCGAAACCGCATCTTACGCAGTTTCCAGAAGAGATTCATCGGCTTTCCAAACTCAGTGACGCGGAGTTGGAAAAAATGATGAGCGATCCGCAGCATGCATGGTGGTCGGAGCCAATGACCTTGATTTTTGGCAAGGCTACGGTTCCGGCGCAGCCTTGGGAAGCGATTTTTCCGGCTGAGGAACCTCGGCAAAAAGAGTCATCCGCATTGGTCCGGCCGAACCAAGCTATGCGACCTGATGAAGGCGTGGGGCCGCCGATAAGGATGACGCTGGGGGGCCCGTGGCATTTTTATGAAGGATTCCGGAAAGCGCACCAGCTGACAAACTTGCCTACCGCACACACTCCGGAAATCGCGGTAAAGGCTGGCAGCGTCATGGGAGTGCCGTTGATGATCGTCCGAAAACCGGGGGCCGCACGCGAAGCGGTGGTAAACGTCACTGCGCCAAGCGGATGGCGAGTCATCAGTGGCGCGGGCAAGTTCGCGCTGCCGGACGAAGAAAAAATCTACTTGCGCGTAGAGTTGCAGTCGCCGGAAATCGCCGCCAAGGACTTAAGAGGCAGAGCGGCAGATCCCATCGTCGTAACCGGGACGGCCGGGGAAAAATCGATCGGAGAGGTCAGACTGAGCGTCTCGCTACGTTCAAGCGCGTTGCCGCAGTAGTCTCGACTGCCGCCGGCCAACAAGCGCGTGACAGTTATTTCTTGCCGCGAGCAGCTTCCATACCTTCCCAGGCCGCGTCGGGGATCAGCAGCAGGTCATTGAATTCGCCGGCACCGCGCAGCCAATCGCCCCCGTCAATAACCACGCACTCCCCGTTTATGTATTCGGCCATGTCGCTGAGCAGAAATGCGGCGAGGCTGGTTAGCTCTTCGTGGCGGCCGAATCGCTTCATCGGATGCGACTCCCTGGCGTGTTCCTCGAATTGCTTGGACGGCATGAGCCGCGACCATGCGCCCTCCGTGGGAAATGGGCCGGGAGCGATGGCGTTTAACCGGATGTGATACTTGGCCCATTCCACCGCCAACGAGGTGGTCATAGCTAGTACGCCGGCTTTGGCGCAGGCCGACGGCACCACGAATGCGGATCCACAGTTCGCTGCGGCGTAGGTGGTGACGACGTTCAAGACATTGCCGCCTAACTTCTCCGCAATCCATTTTTTGGCAAACACCTGCGTACAGTTGAACGTACCATGGAGAACGATGCCAACCACGGCGTTAAAAGCATTTGGTGTGAGTTTTTCGGTGCGGGCCATGAAATTCCCCGCGGCGTTGTTGATGACCGTATCGATGCGTCCGCATTGTTCGTACGCCAGATTTGCCGCGGTTTCCACCGCCCCATAGTCCCGGACATCGCAGCTAGCATAAGCCGCTGAGCCTCCCCCACGGCGAATTTCGTCGCAGACGCCTTTCAGGGGTTCCTCGCGACGGCCGATGAGAAACAGACGCGCACCAAGCATGGCGAAGTGTAAGGCCATAGACCGGCCAAGGCCGGTGCCGCCTCCGGTCAAGAAAATTGCCCGGTCCTTCAACATGTCTCGTTGAAACACGCGCCCCCCAGACCGATCTATACGGCTTTCGGATTCTAGTGCATTCCGGCCCCGATGCCTTGGATTTCCTGGTGTAATTCAACTGGTGGTTTTCAGCGAGTCAAGACCGCGGGAATAGGTTGCCCCATGGCCTTGGCGTATTCGGCTGCGAACGTATCGTTGGTAGGAAATTCCTCGGTTAATTGACGAAGCAATTTTTGCGCCAGGACGTTCTGCTTTTCTCTTCGGGCCGCCAACGCCAACATGATCTTCCCAAAGGGACGAAGATACCGGCCATTGTCCGCGGTTTTGGCAACTTCCTCCATGCCCAATTTCTTGTCGCCATGGATTCCGCCAAACCATAAAGCGAAGCGGTAGCCCGGATTCAGCGATCCGATGATGTAATTCGCTATGCCCGGCGCAACATAAGCGTCGGCAGCGTCAGGGCGCTGCGCCAGCAGTTGTTTCGCGTATTCGTTGGCTTCTTTCATTCGCTTCAGCCCATCCAGCTGCTTCTTTTCGAGGATGGCATCCGCGTCAGATTCCATTCCGGCGGCTAACGTCAAAGCAAACAAGGCCTCGGGATCTTTCGGATTCGTTTTCTGCCGATCCCGCGCCAGGCTTCGCGCGCGCAAAAGTGCGCCGCGAAACTTTGCCATGCGATCGGGATCAGGTTTGCCGTCGATGCCATGCAGAAACCGTTTTTCATTTAGGAAAAAATCGCTGGTTAATACGCCCTGGCGATACAATTCTTCGAAAAGATAGGAAGCGGCGACGGCCACTTCGGCAAACGGTTCCCCTGGGTTCTGAGACTGCCAGTTGCTAAAAGTTTCGCGAGCTTCGGTGAATTTCTGCTGATAGAGCAGGTTGAATCCCGCCATCAGCTCGGGCACCGGGTAAAACGCCGGTGTAGACGCCGGCGTGGCCTCCTGGCCGGCGCCCACGGCCGGTCCCAGCAGCGCGAAAAGTATCAAGAACCAAGTTTTCTTGTGCACGATTCACTTCCAACTTAGAACAGCCCGGGCAAAAATCTCGGTTTGCCGCCCATCGCGGTTCGGTAGTGCGGATTGGACAAGAGCACGCTTTCTTCCATCGCGATGCGTTGCGAGATGGCTATTGAGTGCACCACGCTGCCCAGCAGAGCGGTGATCCACGCGGTGTGGATCAAGGGCAACGAAAACATCTCCACGATGACCGCCGCGTAATTTGGATGCCGCACAAACCGAAACGGACCGGAGGTAACCACTCCCAGGTCCGCGGAGTTCATCACCTGCACGTTCCAATGTTTGCCCATGGTTCGAACCACCCAGAAGCGCATCGCGTTCCCGGCAAGAAAAAGCAACAACATCACGCCAGCCAGCACGGGAATAAATGGGCGATGCAGAAAAACAACTTCCACGCCGGAGCCGGTAAGTACAGCGGTGTGCACGAATACAAGGAAGCCAAACCGGGGCTCATTCACTTTCGTCGCGCCCTGGGCGATCATCCGCTGCTGATTGCGGCGCGAAACGCCCAGCTCAAAGATGCGCAACGCCCCGACCGCCAGCAACAACCCGAGGAACGCAATGACGCTTATGTCCATTGCAGCAGCAAAAACTCCGCGCTGAATCCGGGCCCGAAAGCGGCGGCTAGCGCATAGTCACCCGGCTTCAGAGGCCGCTTTTCCAGCCACTCCTGGAGGATAAAGAGGATAGTAGCGCTCGACAGGTTGCCTACAGTACCAAGGATATCCCAGGATGGCTGTGTCTGGCATTTTGTCAGGCCGAGGGCCGTCTCCACATTGCCAAGCAGGCGCGCCCCGCCCGGATGCAGGATCCACCCTTTGATATCCTGAAACTTTTTGCCGTGCCGATCGAGAAATCCGTAGATCAAATCGCGGATCCTGGCTCCGATCATTTCGGGAACGTCTTTGGCCAGCAGGATGTGGAAACCGGAATCGCGGAGATCGAAGCCCATGGCGCCGAGGGAATCCGGAAACGTGTAGGTCTCGGATACCATTATTTTGGGGCCGGACGATTGCCTCCCGGTTACCAGCACGGCTGCGGCGCCATCGCCGAACAAAATCGAAGAAATCAAGTTGGCCTGCGAAATGTCTTTGCGCTGGAATGTCAGCGAGGGCAGTTCCACCGCAATAATCAAAACGTTGCCGCCCGGGTGTGCCTTCAAGAAATCCGCCGCCCGGCCCAGAGCCATAGCTCCCGCCGCGCAGCCCAATTCGGTGAAGGGCATGCGCCGGACATTGGAGCGGAAGCCCATCAAATGGATGAGATGAGCGTCGAGCGAGGGGATCATGAATCCAGTGCAGGAAACGGTAATGATCAGGTCTACTTCGTCCGCACGCAGGTCGGCGCGCGCCAGGCATTTTTCCGCCGCTTCTTTCCCAAGTTTGATGGCGTGCTGGATGTATTCCTGGTTGGTCTGATATAAAGCTCGCGGCTCGACGGTGTATTCGATCGGGAAAATCGCGTGACGCTTATGCACCTGGGCATTGTCCACAATGCTCATCATGGCCTCGAGCTTGCGCTCGGGAATATCAAACACCCGCCCCATGTAATATTTCACGTCGTCGCGAGTGATAGTGTGCGGGGGAAGCGCTGTGGCCGTCGCCGCGATGGAGCACGATGTCGAGTTCGTCTGATGCGGCGGCGTGCGCACAGCCGTCTGATTTGTACTCAAATTTTTCCCCTACCTAATGGGCGCAAAACTCCCCGGAATCCGGCCAATACGCAAAGTTGATAAGATGCAGCGGCCCACCTGCTCGCTGCTTATTGGCCCTAAACTCTACATCATTCAAGGCGTATGGGGATATAGAGTTTGCAAGATTTACCGCAAGAACCCGCTTTAGTGGTGGTTGTAATCGAGGGAAAACGCACAACGGGCGCCTATGTCGCGCGCGAAGCGTTTAGCGTTGCGGCACTACCGTCATCTCGCGTAGAGCCGCAATGCGGTCTTCGAGTGGAGGGTGCGTGCTGAACAGCGATGACAAAGTTTGTGACCCGAACATCGGCTTTACAATGCACAGCGCCGCAGTAGTTGGAGACACCGAAGTCGTCGGAATGCGTTTATTGTAAGCTCCCAGCTTTTGCAGCGCGCTGATCAGACCGTACGGCTGGCCGACCATGCGTGCGCCGGTGGCGTCCGCTGAATATTCGCGCTGCCGCGAAATACCGAGTTGTAACAGCATAGCCGCCAGTGGCGCCAGAATCAGCATCAGAATCCCAGCCAAACCGCCACCCTCGCGATCGTCGTCGCGTCCTCCAAGCCCAAACCACATTCCCATGCGGGCAGCGTAGGTGATCGCGCCGGCGATGGTGGCTGCGATCGAGCTGATCAGGATGTCATAGTTGCGCACGTGCGAAAGCTCATGGGCAATCACACCCTCCAGCTCATCGTCATTCATCAACTGCAACAAACCTTCCGTAACGGCCACGGAGGCGTGGCTCGGATTCCGGCCGGTGGCGAAAGCGTTGGGCGCCGCTTCGGGGACTAAATACAACTTTGGCACCGGCAGGTTGGCCTTGGCCGCCAGCCGCTCCATGACGTCATAGAGTCTGGGCGTCTGCTCGCGGCTGACCGGTTGCGCGCCGCTGGACCATAGCGCGATTTTGTCGGAGAAGAAGTAAGCGAACGCGTTGCCAACTCCGGCAAAGACGAGCGCCATAGTCATGCCGTTGCGGCCGCCAAAATATGCACCGACCGTAAGGAGCACCAGCGTCAATGCGGTCAAGAGAAATGTTGTGCGTAGAACTCTCATAGAATTGTCCCTACCAATATATACGTAAACCGGGGCGTATTTCTTTCGTGCGCCTCCGGAGGTCGCGCTAGCGATCTCTATGCCGCGGCCGCGGGATTTTTGGCGGGCACCCGCTCGAAACGCATGGCGTCGCTTTTACCGTCGCGATCCACGCGGATGTGCTGACCCGGAAGAACCTTTCCGTCCAGGATTTGCAGCGCCAGCGGATCTTGCACCAGGCGCTGGATTGTCCGCCGCAAGGGCCTGGCTCCATACGCCGGGTCATAACCTTCGCGAACCAGCAACTCTTTCGCCGCTGGTGTAAGTTCGAGGGTGATTTGGCGCTCGGCCAGCAACTGCTCTACTCCGCGCAGCAGCAACCCCACAATGTGCTCCAGTTGTTGCTTGCCCAGCGGATTGAAGATTACGATCTCATCGATGCGGTTAATGAACTCCGGCCGGAAAGCCGCGCGGAGCGCCTCCATCGCCTCTTTCCGGGCGCGCTCCGGATCGGTATGCGCCAACTCGAAGATTGCCGTCGAGCCAACGTTGCTGGTCATCACCAGTACGGTGTTGCGAAAATCCACCGTGCGACCCTTGCCATCCGTAAGCCTTCCATCTTCCAGGATTTGCAGCAGCACATTGAATACGTCCGGGTGCGCCTTCTCGATTTCGTCGAATAAAATCACCGAATAGGGGTGACGCCGCACCTGTTCGGTGAGCTGGCCGCCCTCTTCATAGCCTACGTATCCTGGAGGCGCGCCAATCAATCGCGACACGCTGTGCTTCTCCATGTACTCGGACATATCGATCCGGATCATCAGCTTTTCATCGTCAAACAGGAACTCCGCCAAGGCGCGGGCCAGCTCCGTCTTGCCGACGCCAGTGGGCCCTAGAAAAATAAATGAGCCAATCGGCCGTTTCGGATCGGACAGCCCGGCGCGGCTGCGCCGCACCGCGTTAGCCACCCGGGCCAGGGCATCATCTTGACCGATCACGCGCTGTCGCAGCCGCTGTTCCATATGCACCAGCTTTTGCGCCTCGCCCTCGAGCAGGCGTCCTACCGGAATGCCGGTCCACTTGCTCACCAGCTTGGCGATGTCTTCTTCGTCGACCTCTTCCTTTAACATCGGAGTTTCTTTTTGTATCGACCGGAAACGCTCTTCTGCTTGCTTCAAATCGCGTTCGGCCACCGCGATCTTGCCGTAGCGGATTTCGGCAACCTTGGCGAGTTCGCCGGCTCGCTCGTAGCGTTGTTCTTCCGCTTTCAGCTGTTCAATCTGCTCCTTTAACTTGCGGATTTTGCCGATAGCCTCCTTTTCCGCTTGCCACCGGGCTTTCCGCCCGCTTGAGTCCTCGCGCAGCTTGGCCAGTTCCTTTTCGATCTGCGCGCGCCGCGCCTTGGAATGCGCGTCGCTTTCCTTCAATAACGCCTGCCGCTCAATTTCCAGCTGCATGATGCGCCGCTCAATTTCATCGATTTCCACCGGCAAGGAATCAATCTGCATGCGCAGGCTGGCGGCGGCTTCGTCAACCAGGTCAATGGCCTTATCTGGCAGAAAGCGGTCGGAAATATACCGGTGCGAAAGCGTGGCAGCCGCCAAAATCGCGGCGTCCTTGATGCGCACGCCGTGGTGCACCTCATAACGCTCCTTCAAGCCGCGCAGGATCGAAATGGTGTCTTCGACGCTGGGCTCTTCCACCATTACGGGCTGAAAGCGGCGTTCCAGCGCGGGATCTTTCTCGATGTATTTCTTGTACTCGTTCAGCGTCGTTGCGCCGATAGCTCGCAATTCACCGCGCGCCAGCGCCGGCTTCAGCATGTTGGAAGCGTCCATGGCGCCCTCCGCGGCGCCGGCGCCCACCAGGGTATGCAGTTCGTCGATAAACAGAATAATCTGGCCTTCCGCCTCGGTGATTTCTTTCAACACCGCTTTCAAGCGGTCTTCAAATTCGCCGCGGAATTTTGCGCCAGCCACCAGCGCCGCTAGGTCCAGGGCCACCAGCCGTTTGGTTTTCAGCACATCGGGAACGTCGCCGGAAACAATTCTTTGCGCCAGGCCTTCCACAATCGCGGTCTTGCCCACTCCAGGTTCGCCGATCAGCACCGGATTGTTTTTAGTGCGCCGCGCCAGGATCTGCATCACTCGGCGAATCTCCTCGTCGCGCCCAATGACCGGATCGAGCTTGGAACGGCGCGCCAATTCGGTCAAATCGCGGGCGTACTTCTCCAGCGCTTCATACGTCGCCTCCGGATTCTGCGACGTCACTCGCTGCGTGCCGCGCACGCTCGTAAGCGCCTGCAAGATCGCTTCGTGGGAAGCTCCGTGCTTCTTCAGCAATTGTCCGGCTGCGTCTCGATCGCTTCCGGCAATGGCCAGGAACATGTGCTCGGTCGAAACATACTCATCCTTGAAACGTTGCGCCTCATCGAACGCACGCTCCAGCACGTCATTCAATGGCTTGCCCATGTGCTGCTTGGCAAATCCGGTAACCCGCGGCAACCTACCTGTCTCCGTTTCGATGTCGTGGGATAACCCTTCCGCGCGAATCCCGAGGCGGGCCAGCAGCGGCGGCACTACACCATCGGTTTGCGCTACCAATGCTGCTAGCAAGTGGATCGGCTCAATCTGTTGGTTTTCATGGCGAGCCGCAATCTCCTGCGCGCTCTGCAGCCCTTCCTGCGCTTTCATCGTCATTTTGTCGAATCGCAACATCACTACACCTCACTACTATGGCTGGCAAAAGGGGCCGGCCTCCTAGCCAGCCCCTAAGCCAACATTCGTTGATATTACCGCGCGAACGCGAATCGTTTACTTCACCCCAGCCGCGGCAGCGATCGCCGGCGTGCCGACGTTGACCTTGATCTGCTTTGGCTTGGCTTCCTCCCGCTTCGGAACCGTCAGGGTCAGAACGCCATTCTGATAATCGGCCTTGATCGCTTCCGAATTCACGGTATTGGCCAGCGAGAAGCTGCGGCTGAACGAGCCATAGGCGCGCTCCACACGCAGATACTTGTCTTCGCTCACCTTGCTCTCGAACTTGCGTTCTCCGCGAATCGTCAAAATGTTGTTCTCCACCCGGATGTCGAGTTCCTTCGGATCGATCTCCGGCAGATCGGCTTTCACCACCAGCTCGTGCTCGGTCTCGAAGATATCGACAGCGGGCGCCCAACTGGTAAGGTTCGATTCGCCTCCCGGACGCTCAAACACGTCGTTGAACAACCGATTGATTTGGTCTTGCAAAGCAGCCCCACGAAAGGGCTCAAAACGGCTCAAAGTTTTCATTGGAATTTGGCCTCCTTATATGACTGCATCAAAATCATAAAATATGCGCGCTATATTGTCAAGTATAAAATGCATCCTCTCGACTCCTGTAACCTAATAATTATATTACAGTTAGCTATGCCGCTCCCCCCAGCTCCCCCATAAAGGGAAGCCTGAAGATACAACCGCGGACAGCTATCACCTAGATTTGCTAGACTCGCTGGCCATGCGCCTTGAAGAACTCGACTACGCCCTTCCTACCGCGCAAATCGCCCAACGTCCGCTTCGGCAGCGCGATAGCTCCCGCTTATTGTTCATGGATCGCTCCAGCGGAAGGCTAGCCGACCGCAAGTTCGCCGACTTCCCGGGCCTCCTTCGCGGCGACGAGCTCTTGGTGCTGAACAATGCGCGCGTGATTCCCGCACGGCTATTCGGGCGGCGGCTCGGAGTGTTCTCGGACAGGCCGGCCCGCTCGACTCGTAAAGAACACCTGAGCGGAACCGTCGAAGTCTTTCTGGCGCGCCTGGTGGGACCCGACGTGTGGGAGGCTTTAGTGCGTCCCGGCCGCAAGATGAAGACCGGCGAACGTATCGTCTTTGGAGCAGGCGAGCTGGAGGCGGAAATCATCGCGTGCGGCGAGTTCGGCCAGCGCACCGTCCGATTCACGTCGCACGAACCAGGCGGGGTGCCTGCGCAGATCGAGCGCCTCGGGCACGTTCCGCTGCCACCCTATATTGATCGTGCCGATGAAGCGGCGGATCGCGAACGGTACCAGACGGTTTTCGCTAGCAATCCCGGCGCCGTCGCCGCTCCCACGGCAGGATTGCATTTCACTCCGGCCACCTTGTCAGCCATTCGCGCCCGCGGGATCGAAATATGCGAGTTGACACTCGATGTCGGTCTGGGAACTTTTCAGCCCATTCATAGTGACACCCTCGAAGGCCACACCATGCACGGTGAGAACTATGAGATCCCCGAACACTGTGCCGCCCAGATTCAGGCCGCGCATGCTGCCCTGCGGCCCATTCTGGCCGTGGGGACGACGGTGGTGCGTGCATTGGAAGATGCGGCGTTGCGTGCGGCACAAAGCAACTCCGAAAAACTGTTGCACCCCGGCAAAGCGGAGGCACGGCTGTTTATTCTCCCGGGATTCACCTTCCGCGTAATAAACGCGCTACTTACGAATTTCCACCTTCCCAGGTCGACGCTGCTTGCTCTGGTGTGCGCCTTCGCCGGGCGCGAGCGCGTTTTATCCGCCTATGGCCACGCCGTGGAATCCGGATATCGTTTCTATAGTTACGGAGATTGCATGCTGATTCGATAGGAAGGACTATTGAGGATTTTGCTGCGAGATCAAAAAACGAGGGGGCCGGCTGGGTGGGGGGAGGCTGGGAGACCCCAGACTCCCCTTGCTCATGCAAATATTTTGGTTGGCCTTCTCGCTATTCGCTAAACACAAAAACGCGTTTTTGTCCGGAGAACCGCACTTCCTTCACCTGCCCGTTGTCGCCCAGCAGCACAGCGTCGGAATTTGACTTGGTGTCGCGATCTTCCCACCTGCCTTCGCTTTCCGCGACCACGAATTTACCTTTTCGGACGGTTGCTTTATTTCCGTCAATCAGCAGGCGATACTCGCCCGCCTGCAGATCCGCTTTGCCTAGTTTTGCAGCTTGCGTGATGCTGATGGTCTTGCTGACGGGTTTGGCAAACACCGGCACTGCCACCGCAACCGCCGCTAACAGCACCGCGCTTTGCAGAAACGAATTGGATTTCATGAGTGTCAACTTCCTTTCCATGAGTCGAGTCAACCGAACCAACGCCGCTGGAAGTCGGGGGAGTTGACATGCAGGCGAGCGAACGAGTAGATTTCCTCGAACGACACCTCCTCTTCCTGGACTAACCGCCGGAAAGATGCGTGTCACCGCCCCGCGGCTGCCACCGCGGGGTTTTTGCCATTTGCTCTGACAGACCCAGTGGCGTTTTGCTATTCGGCTGCACTCGTATAGACGAAGCTTCCCCATCGAATGTTTCGCGGGAGCCAGTGAAATTCCTGCTCATGTTGATTTATTTCCGGGCCCAACCGTAGCTGAATCGGCCGATCGCCCGCGCGGTTATCAACTTTTGCTAAAGAGTTAGAACTATTTGCTGCTCGCCGTTTCCCGCCGTACCTCCCGCCCGCGTTCGCTTGACCCTGCGTTCTGCCTTCCTTCTGTGCATTACCAATCACTTCATCTATACTCAGTTGCTCTTTTTCCGCAAATGCGCATCCTCATACTTAGTGATTTGCACGCCAATGCGACGGCTCTCACCGCGGCTTTAGCGGCTGCCGACGGTCGTTGGCAACGCGTCGTTTGTTTGGGCGACATCGTGGGTTATGGGCCGGACCCCAATGAAGTGACAACCAGGATTCGCGAACTCGGCGCTCAAACGATCCGCGGCAATCACGACAAAGCCGCCACCGGCCTGATGTCCACCGACGATTTCAATCCGGTCGCCAAAATGGCCGTAGATTGGACCCGCTCGCAACTTTCGCCGGACAATCTCGAATGGCTCACGAATTTACCCCACGGTCCGCTGGATGCCGGCGGCGTCCTTCTGGTACACGGCGCGCTGCATGACGAGGACGAGTATGTGTTTACCCCAGCGCAAGCCCTCGAAGGGCTTTTGGATTCCGGCGCCACCCTTACTTTCTTCGGCCATACCCATCACCAGGGCGGCTTCTCTTACTCCAACGCCACCAGCAATCTGGAACTATTGAGCCTGCGTCCGCGCGCCCCAGAATCCTTTGTGGCTTTGCGCATTTCCGACGGCCTCCGTTATCTGCTGAACCCCGGATCAATCGGGCAGCCACGCGATGGCGATCCCCGCGCCGGATTCGCGATTGCCGATCTGGAACACAATGTCGTCGAGTTCTGGCGCGTGTCCTACAATATCGCGGAGGTCCAATCGCGTATGCGTTCGGCGCACCTGCCGGAGGCCTTGGCGCAGCGGCTCGCTCTCGGCCGTTGACGCCGGGAATGTTTTCACAAAATTTGAGTGCGAATCCCCATCGCCCGCTTTACTCTGGATCACGTGCACGAGCAGCCTCACATCGAATTGCCCAGCCAGCCGCCGCCCGCCCGCGGCCCCTTTAGCTTTGCAATAATGGTAGCGGCCGCCGCGGTGGTAATCGTCCTCGGAGGATTCTACTTGTGGCCCGGCAGGCAATCGCCCTCGCGCGGAACCGCCCGGGATATTCAACTGCCTTTCGGTCCGGAAGAACGCTCCTACGCCCCCGAAATAAAAATGGAAAGCCTGGCTCTAAGCCGCGCTGAGAATTTTTTGAATCAGGAAGTCACCATTCTTGCCGGAGAGCTGGTTAATTCCGGCCAGCGCACCGTGCGGGAACTCCAACTAACCGTGGAGTTTTATGACGACATGAATCAAATCGCCCTGCGCGAATCGCGCCTGGCGTTGACCTCCGCCGGCTTGCCCCTGGCTCCCGGCGAACGCCGGGCCTTCGAGGTCTCCTTCGAGCATATTCCTACTTCCTGGAACATGCGGCAGCCCGCCGTTCGCGTCACCGGCCTGCTGTTCGCCTCCCCACGATAAATTGTTCTTGTTAATATCTATCGAAGATAACTTGCTCTATAATCTCGCGCGTGGAACTCGCTGCGGAACTGGAAGCCTCGCTCCGCGAGTTGGCCTCCGCGGCCTCCGTCGAAGTGCGCGAAAATGGCGGACGCCTGGCCCCTCTAGCCAGTCTGTGCTGGGAAGTACGCGGCGCTGCTGAGAAACCTCTCCTCCATCTGTGGTCCTCCGAACACAACGTCACTCGCCGCGTCCTGGCCATCACTGATCAGTCCGAACATCGTCTGACTCTCGCTGTCGAGCGTTTCGGCCGCAACAAGCCGGACCGCCTCGAATTTGTGAAGATGAACTTTGACCGTTCGGCTCGCGATTTGACCCGCCAGGCATTTTGCGAGCACCTGCGGCGTATTCTCGCGGAGCATTTTCCGGACGAAACCGTGGAGTCGCTGCTGGTCTCCGCCGACCTGGAACATTCTCTTTCCGGCAATTACGTCCGCGGCATTCTCCGCCGGGGTGCAGCGCGATGGGCCGTGCTGGCTGTCGCGGACCGTGAATCCTCGGACACCGTCGAAAACAGTCTCACCTTTGCGCTCTTGTGGCTGGAGCGGGCGCGCCAATCCGCGCGCCCAACTATCGTGGGCTTGCGCCTCATTCTCCCTGACGGGGGCGCTCGCATCGTAGCCCAACGGATGGCCGCTCTCCACCCGCAGCTCCTCCTGGAGCTTTACGAACGCGATCCGGTATGCGAGACGCTCCGGCGACTTGAGCCTCAAGCCGCCGGAAATATCCACAGCTGGATTGTGCCTCAACACGAAACGCAGTCGCTGCTCGAGCGTGCCCGCAAGATGCTCGACCCGGTCATCGCCCTGGCTCCGTGCGGCATCTCCTTGCATCCGTCGGCGCCGTCTGCGGAGATTTGGCTGCGCTTTCGCGGTCTTGCGTTCGCCAGATGGCGCGAGGACCGGGTTTGCTTTGGAATCGGTGAACCCCGAAAAGAGCTCAGCGCGGCTTGCTGGCCGGAGTTGAAAGAATTGTTGAACGATCTCGATGTCCGCCGGCATCCGCTGGCCATTAACACCCGGCACCCGCTGTACCGGGCTCAACCGGAGCGCTGGCTGGAAGCCATTATTCGCGAGGATGTTACTCGCGTGGATACCCTTCTTGACGCTCGCTTCGTCTATTCGCAGGTTTTCGCCAATGCTGGCGGCGAGCACGGCATCCTCGATCTGCTCGCCGTTACCCGCGGCGGTCGCCTGGCCATTCTGGAGTTGAAAGCCGCCGAGCATATTCACCTCCCGTTGCAAGCGGCCGGCTACTGGCGGCACGTCTGCCACCATCTCGCGAATAAGGAGCTGTCGCGTTGCGGATACTTTCCCGGCTTGTCGCTCCAATCCGCTCCGCCGTTGATTTACCTGGTGGCTCCGGCTCTGCATTTTCATCCGGCCACCGGCGAATTGCTCCGCTATCTCTCTCCGGAAGTTGAAGTAGTCCGCGTCGGCCTGGCGCAGAGCTGGCGACGCGGTCTGCGCGTGGTCATGCGCCAGTGACGAAATCGAGCGCGTCCTTTAAGAATGCCTCCCGGCCTCACATTTCCTTTTGCCCTCTTCATCCTCCCAAGTAGAATTAGAGCGTCCCAATCCAAGAGGCCATATCGTGAAATTCTCCGCCACAATTCGGCAAGTAGGACAGGTTTCTATCGTCGAGGTCACCGGCAAACTTACCTCCTTCGAAGCCGGCGCCCTGCGCAACAGCATCGCGCAACTTTTGAAAGAAGGGCGCAAGCACATCATCTTGAACTTATGCGGTCTGGAATACCTCGACAGTTCCGGAATCGGCGATCTGGTGCACACCTATATGAGTGTGATCAAGCGCGGCGGGGAAATGAAAGTGGTCGGCTTGAGCGACAAAGTAGAGGAGGTCCTGAAAATAACCCAGCTCTATCAAGTATTTCAGGAATTTCAGGATGAAGCCGCCGCTCTACAAAGCTTTCCGGGAAATGTTCCTCGCAAGACTACCCTACAAATTGTCCGCCCTGATAAAAACTAGCTCGTTCAAAGAAGAGAAGCAGTTAAGGTGTTGGCCTTAACTGCTTCCCGGGGTGTGTCCTCGAAGTGGTTAGTTATTAATTTAGATGCCCGCCAGCGAAAAAGGTTTCACCGCACCCAAAATTTTTCAAATATTCCCCATAACTCAAAACCATTAGTCGAAAATCGTTAATAAAAAAGATACTTACGCCAACGCTCGTCGCGGTGCCCAATTAATCGCATCAATTGACGCGACGTATGCAACGTAAACGGCCGCGGTCGACGCGCCAGCTTCAGGCCGGCCTCTTCCGGCGTCCGATCTCCCTTGCTGTTGTTGCACCGGTAGCAGCAAGCCACTAGGTTTTCCCAGGACGACCGGCCGCCCCTCGATCGCGGCACCACATGATCGAGCGTCAGCTCCGAGCTCGGAAACACCGTCCCGCAAAACTGGCAGGTGTTCCGGTCCCGCAACAATATATTCTTTCGAGAAAGCGCCCGGCTCTGCTGCGGTATATGCCGGTACGCCAGCAACCGGATTACCGAGGGCACCCGGTGCGCGTGCGCCGCAGAATGCACCTCCGAATTGTGCATCTCTTCCGCCTGCGCCACGCCCTTCAGTAGCAGCACCATGGCCCGCCGCACGGCGGTCACATTGATCGGCTCGTAGGTCGCGTTCAGGACCAGTACAGGCTCCTGCATCAGCGACGGACGCCGCATCAGAATTGAGTTGTGGACCCTACTACCGGCGGGACTCTCGGAACCGGCCGAAACCGTCCCCGAAGCTTCCGGGGTTCTTCGCCCCCGGGACTCCATCGATTCTGGTCTTCTTCCCATCACCGCGCGTCCCTCGGCTGAGACTCTCTCGAGCCTAACATTGGATGCCGCGCCGCCCGGGCTACCGTCAGCCCGATAACCGACTTGGCTCCCGCTCCCCGTAACGCCTTGGCACAAGCGTCGAGGGTGGCTCCCGTCGTCATTACATCATCTACCAGCAAAACGCGTAAGTTGTCAACTTTGCTGCCCGAACGTGTGGCAAAAGCGCCACGTACGGACTCCCAGCGCTCCTCTAAACTGAGGATGTGCTTATCCGGGCGTGGCTTGGTGCGCACCAGCAGCACCGCCCGGTAGGGCAAGCCCAGCTGGCGTGCCAAGGGTCTGGCAATCAGCTCCGCCTGATTATACCCGCGCTCGCGTTGCCGCTGCCGATGCAGGGGTACTGGGACCACAACGTCCGCCACCACCTTCTCTCGTGCAGCGACCTCCGCCAGCCGGTCTGCAAACCACCTGCCTAGGGGCTCCACGCGCTGGAACTTGAGCAACAGGATCGCCCGCACCAGCCCCGCCTTGTACAGCGCGTAGCTTCGCGCCCGATCAAACCCGAACCTCTTGTTTCGACACGCCGGGCAAGCGATCTCGGCGTCTTCCTCAGCATCGTTCAGCGACCACGCCGCGATGGGCAGCCCGCAAACTTCGCACACCGTTCCGCCAAGCGCCGCGAATGCGCCCAGGCACTCTTCGCAAATCGGCACGGTACTGGCGCGCGCCAATAACCGCTCGCACAACCGGCAATCGGCTGGAAAGAACACGCTGACCAGAGCGTCGCTGGCCCCGCCTAGCCAGGCGCCCATGCGTTTTTCGAAACTCCGTCCTGGTGCCACGCCGGAGCCAGCCTCCTCCCCCGCCACGGGATAGGGAAGCTTCGAGTATATTTTTAAGGTAACTTTACATCAAGGGAAGTTAATGGCCGGGCTTACAACAAACCCTGTTCGGCTTTTTCCTGGCAGTTAATGCAGTGCTTGGCCCATGGCACTGCTTCCAAGCGCTTCTGCTGCATCTCTTCCTGGCAGTTCGCGCACAGGCCATACTCGTTCGATTGAATGCGCTTCAGCGCCGCATCAATCATATTCAGGATGGTGCGGTCCGTGTTGGTCATGCCAAATAAAAATTCCTTGGTGTAGGAGTTCGCCGCTTTGTCCGCCAGATCCACGGTCTGGTCGTCGTCGGCCTGCCGTCCTTCTTCTTCCGTACGCGCGATCGTCTTCATCAGCTCTTCACGCCGCGATACCAGCTTCTTCTTGTAGTAATCGAGCCTTTTCTTGTCCATCGCCAGTTCCCGGCCCTTCTCTGTCCCTTTGGGGGCCATCTAAAAACTCCATAGTCTAGGCCGCGTGTTTTTCACTGTCAAGGCACGCGCCTAGAGGAAAGAATTTAGTCCGCGCAATAAGATGCTGCATACCGCCTCCGCGATTCACCGATTGGTTGCCGCGATTCGCCGCGCTAAGGAACCAGTGGAAGCACCAGGACCGAAGGGTGCGCCTTGTCGTGGTAAATCACGTTCGTCGCCTGATTCATGCGCGTGGCGCCCGCTTGCTCTTCGCCCGTATTTAGATTGCGGTCGAACCTGGGGAAGTTGCTGCTGGAGATTTCCAATCGCAGTTTATGACCGGCCAGAAACACATTGCTGGTGGCCCAAAGATCCACGGCGATGTGATATGTCTCGCCGGGCTTGGCCAGTTCCGGCTTCTCTTGCGAATCGCGATACCTCATCCGCATGATTCCCTCCGTAAGATTCTGCGCGAATCCGTTCGGCCATAGGTCAACCAGCTTGCCGGTGAAATCCGTATCCACCGCCGAACTGCTCACATACAGATCCAGGGATACAGGACCGGTAACCTCTAAGTCCTTCGCCAGCGCCGCGGTCGTAAACACCAACACATCCTGGCGTGATTCCGCCTTGCTCTGGTCCTGCGGCCCCAGTCCTGCGGGCGGAAACGGCCCGCAGCACAGCGGCCCACCTAACGTGGGCACCGGGTCGCTCGGATCGTATGTGAATTGGTCGGCTTTCTCCGCTCCCGGAGCCACCGTGCTCAGAGCACCGTCTCCGCTTGCGGTATTCGCAGCTCCTGCCGAATGCAGATAGTACTTTGTATTCTTCGCTCGCGCCAAAGGCCAATCGTCTTCTTCCCGCCATTCGTTCTTGCCCATCACAAAAAGCTTCACCGGCTTTTCCGTCGTGGTGCTCGATTGCCCCTTGAGCAGCGCGTCATACCACTTCAGCATTTCCCCGTTAAAATCAAAGGGCAACTTCTCCCCAAAATCTACTGCGCCCACCTTCCGGTTGTCGGACCCGCCCGCGTGTCCTCCCACATAAACCATCAGCTTCTGCACGCGTCGGGCTTGTTCGGTTCCCGCCTCTTTCTTCAGCCGCTGGTAATTCCGCAGCGTTCCGCCCAAAAAAATGTCGTACCACGCGCCAAAACTGAACACCGGAACCTGAATCTGCGCGTAGTGATCTTCGATCGACCACTGCTTCCAGTACTCGTCGAAATTCGGATGCGCCAGCCAATCCGCAAAATACGGTGCAAGCCCGGCCGCAGGCGGCGCCTCCAGCACCGCATACTTCGTCAATGGCAGCGTCTTCGTCCCCGCCGCCGCATTTTGCCCATCTTCCACCCGCCGCCGCATGGTGTTCATCGCCAGACCCGTAGACCACGATTCGTTGAACCACTGTTCGAACGCTCCGCCCTGATACGTCCAGCCATCATGATAATTAGAGGCCGTAACGTTCGGGCAAATCCCCGCAAGGTGCGGCGGCTTAGCGATGGCTGCCAGATACTGCGTTGCTCCCACGTATGACCCGCCAAACATTCCCACCTTGCCGTTTGTGTAAGGAAGGGCTGCTGCCCACTCCACCGTATCGTATCCGTCCTGGGACTCGTTCTTGAACGGATACCATTCGCCTTCCGACTGAAACCGCCCACGCACGTCCTGCGCCACCACTACATACCCACGCGTCGCCGCCCTCACCCCAAATTCCATCTCCTGCGTCTTGTCATAAGGCGTGCGCACCAGTAGCACCGGAAATTTGCCTTCGTCCTTCGGCCGGTAAATATCCGCGCGCAGTTTGGCCCCATCCCGCATGGTGACCACCGCGTTGCGCTCCACCGTGATGGCATAGTTCTGCGCGATTAAGCGGCCAGGTAGGGCCATTAGCAGGAACAGGATGGAAACGCGCCAGGCCCAAATCTCAATCTCCCCGCGAGTTTCTCGTTCCATTTTCATCGCCATCCTCCGCGCTCGCGAATTTCCTACTTCGTTCGGAAGCCTACGCTCCGCCAAGAGTCGAGCAGACTAGGGCCCGCTCAAGTGATTGTCAAGCCTTGTCTCCTTCAATTCTCTGTCAACCTCTCTTACGGTTTCGCATCCAAATCTTCGAGGTGCCCAATGATCAAAAAGTGGAAGGCGGTTATAAAGTCGTCTCGGAAAACGGCAAGAAAAATCTTGGCGGTCCCTACAAAACCAAAAAGGAAGCGGAAAAGCGGTTAAAGCAAGTCGAATACTTCAAGCACAACAAGGGCTGAAATCAGCCGCTGCTTGAAAAACGCCGCGCCCGCGTAGCGCCGCGCAGGTCTGAAGTTGCTGGCGCTTCCGCCGCATTGCTACAATAACCTGGCAAACGCCGCGACGGAGCCGGACGCATCGCGCCCGCCACCATACCAAGTCACCGCGCAGCAGCCACCGAGGAGCACCATGGCCGGATACAGCGGCGTCGACTTCATTGACTTCGACTCCCAACTCAACGACGAAGAAAAGCTGGTCCGCCAGACCGCCCGCCAATTCGTCGAAAACGAAATCATCCCCATCATCGAAAAGCACAGCCGCGAGGGAACCTTTCCCCGTCACCTGGTCCCCCAGCTAGGCGAGCTCGGCTTCTTCGGCGCCAATCTGCAAGGTTATGGCTGCGCTGGAATGTCCAACGTCGCTTACGGCCTGGTCACCCAGGAATTAGAGCGCGGCGATTCTGGCCTGCGCAGCTTCGTCTCGGTGCAAAGCGCCCTGGTCATGTATCCCATCTATGCCTACGGCAGCGACGCGCAAAAAGAGAAATGGCTTCCCCTGCTCCAACAGGGCAAAGCCATCGGCTGTTTCGGCCTCACCGAACCGCAATTCGGCTCCAATCCCGGCGGCATGCTCACCCGCGCCGTGAAAAAAGCCAGCAAGTACGTCCTGAACGGCGAAAAAATGTGGATCACCAGCGGCTCCATCGCTGACGTCGCCGTCGTCTGGGCCAAGTGCGAAGACGAAAAGATTCGCGGCTTCCTGGTGGAAAAAGGCACGCCCGGCTTCAAAGCCTGGGACGTTCACGGCAAGTGGTCGCTGCGCGCCTCGGTAACCTCTGGCCTCTCGTTTTCCGATTGCGAAATTCCCGCGGAAAATCTTCTCCCCAACGTCGTGGGCCTGAAAGGCCCGCTAGGCTGCCTCAACCAAGCCCGCTACGGCATCGGTTGGGGCGCGCTCGGCGCGGCCATGGCCTGCTACGACACCGCGCTACAGTACGCCAAGACGCGCAAGCAATTCGCCAACAAGCCCATCGCCTCGCACCAACTCGTGCAAGAAAAGCTCGCCTGGATGATCACCGAAATCGTAAAAGGCCAGCTCCTCGCCCTCCACGTGGGCCGCCTCAAAGACCAAAACAAAGTCGATCCCTCGCACATCTCCATGCTCAAAATGAACAACGTGGCCATCGCCCTCGAAACCGCACGCAAAGCCCGCGACATTCTCGGCGCCAACGGCATCGTCGACGACTATCCCATCATGCGTCATATGAACAACCTCGAAAGCGTCTCGACCTACGAAGGCACCAACGACATCCACAAGCTCGTAATCGGCGAGCGCATCACCGGCATCTCCGCCTTCGTGTAGTGGCCTCTTTTGTAGCGGCGCAGCATGCTGCGCCAGTCCGAAACGCAGCTCGAAAATCCGGCTCTCACCACCACCAAATCCTGTATCGTGTAGGGGCGCAGCACTGCTGCGCCCCAGTTGGAGACC
>DATGEY010000032.1:0-77500 GCA_035309625.1 Candidatus Acidiferrum sp. | reverse complement strand
CTCCAAGCTGGACTAGTCCAGCTTGGAGGTGTAAACCATGTCTTCGGAACGTTTTGTAAAGGAAGAATCCGAACGCTCACCGTTGAATCCGTTGACCTCAGTCGCCCGGTTACCTCCCTGATTTTCAGCTAACCTACCTTCGACCGAACTTCCAGAGAGAGCGGCATGCGGGACAAGGCATGCAGCTTGATGCCGCGAAGTACGGAGGATGAGGGGCCGGGAGACCACAAGGCCAAGTCTTCATCAAACACTTGAGTTTGAGCCCTTGACTCTGGACTATGCTCCAGGGTGTAGGTTGAGGATAGGAGCCATGCCATGCAGATCGGCATCGTAGCCAAAAAGGTCGGGCTCAGCGTTGACGCCATTCGCTTCTATGAACGCAACGCGCTGTTGCCCCGGGCTGCCCGGACGCCGGGAGGGTTTCGACAGTACGGCGAGCGCGAGCTCGAGACGCTTGCGTTCATTCGGCGGGTACAAGGTCTGGGTTTCAAATTGAGCGAAATCCGGGGGCTCTTGAGTCTTCGCGGAAGCCGGATGCAGCCGTGCGCGCTGGTCCGCCTTCGCTTGCAAGCGAAACTCGCCGACGTTCGGCACAAACTGGCCAACCTCAAGAAACTCGAGCACGAACTGCGTCTGGCTTTGGGCAGTTGTGAGAAAGAACTGCGCAAACGAGATGCGCATTGCCCGATTCTTCGAGAGATCAAGCAGAGAAAGGTACGGGCATAGAATGAGAATCGAAGTGCTGTACGTCGCCGAATGCCCAACCCATGCGGAAGCCGTCAGCCTTGTTCGAGGTGTTCTGGCGGCGAAGGGCGTGACGGCGGAAGTCCAGGAAATTCTGGTCACGGATGAAGCGATGGCGCGCGACCTGCGATTCCGGGGTTCCCCAACGATCCGCGTTGATGGACGTGACGTTGTGGTGGAGTCGGGAGAGCCGGAAGTCGCTTCTCTTTGCTGTCGCCTGTACGCGAATTCCAATCGACTGGGCGTGCCCCCCAGCGAGGCGGTCAGCCGCGCCGTAAGTGAAGCGCAAGGTGGAAAGCGGCGATGAAGCAGGGAACGGGAGCGTCAGCGTCGGTCGCCGCGATTCTCAGCTCTCTTGCAACGCTGGGTTGCTGCCTTCCGCTTACTTTTGCCGCTGCTCTTGGAACCGGCGCGGCAAGCGCTTTCTTCGGGGTTTTACGTCCCTGGCTCCTGGGGGCTTCGATCGTGTTGATAGCGCTGGGATTTTGGCAGCAGCAGCATGCAAAGCAATGCGCCATTCGGGGCCGGTGGATTGGTTCGCTGCTCTTGTGGGCGGCCGTGCTGGTGGTCTGCGTGATGATTCTTTTTCCGCAGCAGATAGCGGGGTTCCTTGCGGACCGGTTTTGACGGAAGCGAAAAATGAGCCGTAGACGAATCGTTCTTCTGGCCATCGTCACCGCGGTCATCGTGTTGGTGGCGGCTTACCTCCGCGGTTCTTCCTCCGTGCCCGCAGGTCAGGAAGCATTGGCGACGCTCTCTGAAGCGAATTTCGGTCCTTTCGAGCAGGCCTTTGACAAGGCGGCAAAGGAACCTCGACTGGTCTTGCTTCTCTCCCCGACATGACCCACTTGTCTGCGGGGGGCCTCCGCAGTCCAGCAAGTGTTGGCACAGCACGCGAGTCGGAAGGTGCAAGTCCTGGTTGTGTGGGAACCGATCCTGGCTTCGGATTGGAAGGCGCCGAGCGGCAGCACGCTGGGACGCATCTCAGATCCGAGGGCGCGGCAATTCTGGGATCCGAAACACGTGGTGGCCGGCAAACTGAATGAGTTCGCGAAGAGAAAGGCCTCGGGGACCACCCCAAGCTGCTGTTTTCAAAAAGGATTCTACTGGGACGACGCGATTCTCTACGCGCCGGATACGAGCTGGAACGATGAACCGGCGTCCGCGTTCTGGGGTGGCCCAGTTGTACGAATTGTTCCGGACCTGGAGAAAGCGCTTAACGCTCCGCTCTGACCAAAAAATACACACGCCGCGCCTCCTGGAAGGGCGCGAGAACGTTCACCGTTGTTTTCGAGATCTCAATTGCAGCCCGCCGCTGCCGCGGTTGACACGACGGATGTTGCGGGGCGAAAGTGGCAGCTCGGAATCATGGCTCGCACTTGCGTTCCATACTCGCTGCTTTCAATTTCCAGCCGGCCTCCCAGATATTTTAGCCTTTCTTTCATTCCGGCGATTCCTACGCCCATGCCTTTGCCCACTGCGGAGCGGTCGAGCACCCCGCTGGGTATACCCCGCCCGCGATCGCTGATGGTTACGGATAATCCCTCCGGGACGTAATCGATTCTGACGACGGCCTGGTCGCTTCCGGAATGCAGGTGAATGTTGGTCAAGCTAGCTTGCACAATTCGGAAGACCGCGAGTTCCGCTTCCTCGGATAAGCGTTGCAAATGTCGCGGTATCTCCAAGAGCACTTCCAGGCCCTCGCGCCGGTTTATTCCACGCAAGTACATCTGCAGCGACGATTCCAACCCGCATTCATCGAGGAGTGGCGGGTGCATCATGTAAGAAAGGGTTCGAATTTCGTCGGAAATATTTCTGGTGAGATCCGCACAGCCGCGCAGCGTCTGGCGGACTTCGGCGGACGCCGATGTCGTATGTTTCTCCACCAAGGCCAGATTCATGGCCAGGACGGCCAGCTTTTGGCCCGTGCTGTCGTGCAGTTCGCGCGCGATGCGCCGCCGTTCATCGTCTTGTGATTGGCCCAAACGCCGGGCGAACTCCCGCAGCTCTTGTTCGTTGCGATAGCACTCGATGGCAATGGCCGCCAGATGGATAGCCCGTTCCATCAGCTCCGAGTCTGGCTGCGGCCAGCGCTGCCGCTGCGGATAGGCGAGTGCCAGGGCGCCCAGAATTTGCTTTTCCACCGATAAAATCGGCTGGAAAGAGGCCATGTGTAAGCCTTCGCGCGCCGCCGCCTGGCGGTGAACCGCAAATAGCGGGTTGCTGTTGATGTCCCCCAGCATCAGCGCTCGGCCAGGACCTTCCGTACTGCAGAATCCCGCGTACGTTTCCGCTTCCAGGTTGTCGATTTCTTGCTTCCAGGTTCTTGGGGCATTCGGCCCGGCAACCGGCCGCAGCCGGCTGCCCTCGCTATCCAGCAAAAAGACCGTGGAGATGGCACCCGGCGACTGGAGGTCAATAAAGTTGCAAAGCTCGTTCAAGACTTCCAACATGGGGGCGCCCTGCCCGAGCATTTCAAGCAGATGCGTTTCTGTTGTCATGGGCTGGCCTTCCTTCTTGCCGTCCCGAAGAACTCTCTGGCGGGCCGGGAGCATAGCCAGATCCTTCCGTGAAGGGAGCAAAAATCAATGCAGCAAAAAGTCCATACAGGAATGGCTGGATGCAGACTGAGATGGACGATGGCGATATTAGAGGAACGCGGTCAAGGGAGTCTGTCTCATTGTGGACACTCCCGGTTTCGCGCCGGGGCCGATTCACATACGACTAGCGGACATCGTAACCTCGGCACCTTGCCCCGGTGACTGTCCATAACAAGACAGACCGCCGGTTCAGGTCCCGTATATTTTGAGTGCGTGTTTTGTGTCGATTCCGGGATCCTTTCCCTGGGGGTGAACGTGGGATCGCTGCGCCTGTTGGTAGCTGACGATCACCAAATCGTCAGAGCCGGAGTTCGGTCTTTGCTGGAAGCTGAGCCGGGATGGCAGGTGGTCGCGGAAGCGGCTGACGGGCGCGAAGCCGTGGCCAAGACCGCGGAGCTGCGCCCGGACGTGGTGCTACTGGACATCGGAATGCCGGTTCTGAACGGTCTGGAAGCCGCTTGGCAGATTGTCGAGAGCGGCTCCCGGGCGAAGATCCTGATGCTTACCGTGCACGATTCCGATGCCATGATTCGCAAGGTTTTGGCGGTGGGGATTCGCGGTTACGTGTTCAAGACGGATGCGGCAACCGACCTGGTCAACGCCGTCAAGGACGTGCAGAACGGCAACACGTTCTTCACTTCGAGAGTCGCGGCGGTGGTGCTGGACGGCTTCATACATTATCGTGCGCGACCGCCAGAGGGCAGCGTGCTCCCCGGCCGCTTGACTCTCCGACAGCGGGAAGTGACCCAGCTGCTAGCGGAAGGCCACAGCACGAAAGAAGTGGCCACCTTGCTGCAAGTCAGCGTTAAGACCGCGGAGACCCATCGCGCCAACGTCATGCGGCGATTGGATTGCCACTCGGTCGCAGAGTTGGTCCGCTACGCGCTGCGCAATCAGATCATCGAGGCATAATTGCCCAATTTGGGCTCCAGCCTCCGCAACTGATTCCTATCGGCACCGTAGGTATTTTTCCGGGCAAGGACCGCGAAGGTGTCCGAAAGTGGACAGACTTCGTTTTTCTGGCCACCTTATGCTTACCGTGGAGGGGTGCACACG
This sequence comes from Candidatus Acidiferrum sp., assembly GCA_035309625.1. Taxonomy (GTDB): domain Bacteria; phylum Acidobacteriota; class Terriglobia; order Acidiferrales; family UBA7541; genus Acidiferrum. The sequence continues at coordinate 73,100 of DATGEY010000032.1, read as the reverse complement.
CTAGCCGCTACTATTCCTTGGTAGACGGCGCGAGTGTTCCCGGTATGGCTTCGATTTTAAAATCCGGTCAGAACGAACCGCCTGTAGATTTCCGGGCGCCGCGCTCGGAGAACGGGGTCGGGCACCGGCGCCGGCCTCTGCGCGCCCTTTTCATTCACCGCGATGCGGATGCGATTGACTCCTGCATGCGAGAGCTGGAGAAAGCGCAATTCACCGTTACAGCGGATTTTGGCTTGGACGTGGCACAGTGTGCCGAGCGGGTTCAATCCCAGTCCTATGATGTGATTGTGGCCGAATACCCCAGCCCGAGCTGGCAAGGAGCGCGGAGCCTGAAAGTTCTCCAGCAGACCCTGCAGGAGACTCCCTTGGTTTTTGTAACCTCCGCCATAGAAAGCGAATCCATCGCGGAACTGGTGGCGTGTGGCGCCTTCGATTACGTGGAAGCAGAGCATATCGGCCAGTTGCCTATGGCGGTTCGGCGGGCTCTGAACGAAAGGGAATTACGCGCGGAATTGGAGGCGGCGGGGAAGGCGTTGCGACACTCGCAGTCCCTGTACCGTGCGCTGGCGGACAATCCGACGTACGGAATATGCCGGTGCGACGCACAGGGAAAGTTCCTGGACGTGAATCGCGCGCTGGTGGCCATGCTGGGCTACGACTCTCGAGAGGAACTGCTGTCAGCCAACCAAGGATTTGACTTTGTACTGGACTTCGGTGCGGCAGCATCACCGGCCACCCGCGCAAACGAAAAGATGCGTATCGAGCCAGTCGAAATCGAGTGGAAACGGAAGAACGGCACGGCGCTGAAGGTCAAGGTGAGTGGGCGCGGGGTTTACAGCGAACCGGGAGATTTCGTCGGTTATGAGATTATCGCGGTCGACGTTACCGAGCAGCGCGCACTGGAAGAACATTTGCGACACCAGGCATCCAGCGATTCGCTGACCGGCCTGGCCAATCATCGGCGTCTGTTCGAGGTGCTGCACGCGGAAATCAGCCGCTCGAAGCGCACCGGCCGGGAATTTTGTCTATTGTTGCTGGATCTCGACAGCCTGAAAGAAATCAACGATCAATTGGGTCATCTCAGCGGCGACCGCGCGCTGTGCCGGCTGGCGCGTGTGCTGGAAGACTGCTGCCGGTCGATCGATACGGCGGCGCGGCAAGGCGGAGATGAATTCGCGCTGGTTCTGCCCGAAACCAGCGCGGTTGCGGCCAGCATGGTAGCGCGACGGGTTCGCGATCTTTTGGCTCAGGATTCGGAAGAGCCAGGCCTGAGCGTCAGCTTTGGAGTTGCCTGCTGCCCGAACGACGCGGATACCGTGGCGTCCCTTCTCTATGCCGCCGACAAGAAGCTGTATGCGATGAAGGATATCCCGCCCAGAGCGGCACGGAGCGGTCACGCCTGAACCCGCGGGCGTTGACGGGCGGAATGGAATCGGGAAACTCGGCGAGGGAAGGAGGTACTTGTGGCTGATCATCATTTCCCGTCACGCGACGGGTGGCGAAAAGACGGGCCGGATCGCGAGTGTGAAGACGAAATTCCCTATTTGCTGAGAGCGGAAGGGGACCTGCTGCAAGCCATCTCCGGCCGGGCGCCGCTTCCGCAAGTGCTGACCAGGATCTGTGAAGCGCTCGACTCGGAACTAGGCAACATGATTTCGATTTTTTCGCTGCCCGATGACGACGCACCTGGTCTGGACGCGATTGCCAAGAGCGCGACCCTTTTCCGGTTGTACAAATTCTGCTCCGTGGGAGTTGTGGACGGGAACGGCGAACAGCTGGGAACTCTGGAAATGTATTGCAGCGTTGCCCGCCGCCCGCATGCGGGCGAAGCTCAACTGATCGAACGGGCCACCTGGCTGGCCGCCATCGCAATAGAGCGGCAGCGAAGCGGGCCAGCATAAGCCAGGCCCTTGCACAGGCCGGGACAGAATTCTTGTCCTGGAGGACAACGGTCAGTCGTTCAGCACCACGCTCAAGAGAGAGGTGTTGACTTCGATTCCGCCGTTGTATTTGACAAAACCCAGCTTCTTGAATTTGTTCATGAACAAATTGACTCGCGTGCGGGTGGTGCCGATCATCTCGGCCAGGGTCTCTTGCGACACTTTAGGGAGCTGTCTGTGAGGCTGTTCCTGCTTGCCGTATCGGGCCAGCAATAGCAGCGTACGCGCGAGCCTTTTCTCGGTAGAGTTGAAAAGACGGTCCACCAAATCTTCCTCGATCCGAATGTTTCGCGTCAGCACGAAATTGATGAACAGGTCGGATAGCTCGTGCTGGTCGTGAAGCACACGGGCCATTTCCTTCTTTTCAATCACCAGCACGGTGCTGGGGGCAATCGCCGTTGCATTGCCCACACGTATGGGCTGCCCGGCCATGCACCCTTCGCCAAAAAAGTCGCCGGGATGCAGGATGGCAATGATGGCCTCTTTCCCCACGGCGCTAAGCGCGGATATTTTGACCGCGCCCTCTTGTATATACATGACGCTATCGGCCGACGAACCTTGAGAAAAAATAATCTCGGCCTTCTTAAAGTGCTTCACTTTCTTCGCCACGCCCGCCGAATCCAGGAAGGCTTGCGCGTTAAATCCGTCCTTCCTCCTGGATCCGTTCTTGGTTCTTCTCTTGCCGGGATGCATGACTCGTTTCATAACTCCCCATCAGAAAACTGGCGAACACCGCCGCGGATGGTTCTTCCACCTTGGCAAAGCCAGCTTCCAGCGTTTCGTTGTTGATCCTGTCAGCGTTTGTTGCTTCCTTCTGGATTTGTTCCATTATCCTGCGAACCGTTTCCAGCGGGACTTGCTCGAAATGCGTTGTAGTTTTATGCATCGGGCCATTCCTTGCTTCCTTAAGCTAGAAGCTAGCAGATCGCAAGTCATACGGGTCATATCTTTAGGAACGCTAGCTCGCCCCGCAGCCGGGTCCATCCGCTCGTTCACGAACCGCCACCCCCCGGCAGCCCTCACTTTTTACTTGCAGGGTGCGTTACGATAGGATACGTTAGTGTTACGTTCGTTTAGCGAATCCTCTCGGAGGAACGTCCCATGGGCAACACGCAGGCTAAAATGGCTCCGCTGCACTTTAAAACCATGGTGCAGGCAGAAGTGCCGCAAGGCCGAAAAGGGAAGCATCAACTGATTGTCGCCACCGTCTTGAAGGACCTGGACCGTCTGAAAGCTGGTTCCGCGATCAAAGTCCCGCTGGCTGACTTGGTGCAATCGAAAGAAAAAGTTCGTTCCGCGCTGAATCGTGCGACCCGTAAGTCTGGGCGCAAAGTTGCGACCGCCAGCGATGCCTCGTTTTTGTACGTGTGGAACGTGAGCGAGTAAGAACACCGCCGGACGTTCCGCGTTCCGTATTTCGGTTTTTATAGCGGCGCCGACATTCGGGCCCTGTTCATTTCCTTCCATTTCCTTCCATCAAAAAAAAGCGCAAAATTGTATACAACAGCACAGACACGCGGCCCCATAATATCTAGGATTCACTACGCAAGCCCATGCGGCTGATCCGCAATATCCCTCCCAGGACATGTCTTAGCTGATTTAGTGGTTCATCACTTTTCGCCCAGACACTCCACAGAAATTCCTGGGGCCAACGTAGCAGTGTCTTCGCAACAAGACAGAAAGGTACAAAGCATGCCTCTCCTTCAGATTCTATTAGTCCTGATCGTGGTCGGTGTCCTTTTGTGGTTAGTGAACCAATTCATCCCCATGGCGGGGAGCATCAAGTCCATCTTGAACGCAGTGGTGGTCATTTGCGTGGTGCTTTGGCTGCTCAACGCCTTTGGACTGTTCCACTCCCTGTCCCGAATCCACATAGGTTAGGTGGTCCCCAGAGGAGCACAAGTGCGCCGGGGGTATTTAGCGCAGGTGAATGGAGACGCGGAGCTGTTTTGCTCGCGACCGGAGCGTAAGAGAAGTCTTCATGGTGAAACTACGAAAGTATCCCGCCTGAGAGTCGGGTAACGCATAGCCCTCTCGTCATTTGAAACCGCGTTGAAGGTCCTTCAGCCGGGAATTTTGGAGCAAACGTCAGCAAACGCATTTTTGACCGTGGAGGTCAGTAATGAAACGATATGTAGCAGGCGCAGTATGTCTTACTCTCATAGGTGGCGTAGTTTGCGCCAAGAAACTGAACAAGGAGCAGAAGCGGCTCGAAGAATGCGGCGTTGTCATGCAGGAAGTGTTGAACATGCCCGACAACATTCCCCATGACCTTTTGGACAAGGCCGAGTGCGTGATCGTTATCCCTTCGGTTAAAAAATTGGCGTTTGGAGTGGGCGCAGACTACGGACGCGGAGCCATGGTGTGCCGGACGGGCGAGCACTTCCGCGGACATTGGGGATCGCCAGCGATGTACGCGCTGGAGGGTGGCAGCGTCGGCTTTCAAATCGGCGGCGAAGCTACGGACCTGATCCTGTTGGTCATGAACGATCGCGGCATGGAATCCATTCTCAGCAGCAAGGTCAAGCTGGGAGCGGATGCCTCCATCGCCGGTGGACCCAAGGGACGTGACGCGTCCGCGGACACCGATGCTTGGATGCGTGCTGAGATCCTCAGCTACTCGCGTTCGCGCGGGGTGTTTGCCGGCATCTCCCTGGAGGGCTCCACAATTCGCCCTGATGATGAAGCCAGCGAACAAATCTATGGTCATGCCATCAAGGCCAAGGAAATCGTGAGAAGCGAAACGATGGGCGTGCCGGCGACCGGACGTCATCTGGTCAATACGCTGGAAAAGAGCGCGCCGCACAACGAATCCGAACGCGCCTCGACGAAGTAGCCGGTTAGCAGCAATGCCGGGATTATCTTCTCCCGGCATGCTGCCAATCTTCGGAAAAACACAGGCTCCGGCGAAAGGGAGGGTCCAGGCGCCTTACTCGTGCAGGACAACGGTGAGCAAGGATTTGTTGATCTTGATGTGGCCGTTATATTCGATGAAGCCCAGTTTCCTGAATTTGTTCATGAAGAAATTAACGCGGGAGCGGGTAGTGCCGATCATTTTCGCCAGGGTTTCCTGAGAAACTTTGGCCAGAATGCGCTCCGGGTGCTCTTTTTCTCCGTAACGCGCAAGCAGCAGCAAGGTGCGCGCCAAGCGCTTTTCACTGGAGTTGAAGAGTTGATCGATCAGATCCTCTTCGACCCGGATGTTGTGCGCCAGCATGTAGGTTATGAAATGGTCCGACAACTCGTGCTCCGCGTGGAGCACGCGTAATAACTCGTTCTTGTCCATGATCAGGATAGTCGACGGCGTAACCGCGGTGGCCGTACCCATGCGCACGGACTGACCTGCCATGCAACCTTCACCAAAGAAATCCGTCGGGCCAAACATCGCGACCACCGCCTCCTTACCCGACCCGTTCACCACGGAGAATTTCACGCCGCCCTTCTGGACGTACATGACGCTATCGGCGGCCTCACCCTGTGAATAGATCGATTGGCCTTTACGAAATTCGGTGACCTTCCTGGCCACGCCGGCAGTGTCCAGAAATACTTTCGGGTCGAAAGGGACGCTTGGTTTGACTCGCTGCAGTTTTGGTTTCATTCTGAACTGGAGGAGGTGGCTCATCCAGCTTGCCCACGACGCCCCACGCTAACAAAAATGGTCACCTAAGACTGTCTCGAACTCGACAGTAATTTGCCCGGGCAAGGTGGGCCCGGTTGCCCCGATTGCATAGAAGCCGGGCCGCGCCTGGAGCCGAATGCCGAGCTGGAACTGCTCGATTACGGTCAGCGTCCCGTCCGCGTCATGCAGATCGGTATCGCCGATTACCAGTTCGCTCAGCTCGAGGGCGGTGTGTAAAAAGCGAACGACTTCTGTAAACAAACCTCACAGTTTTGGTCAGTCCAATCGAGGGTTTCGCGAGGCCGCACCGTGAAATTGGCGGCCGCGTCACACAACGAACACCGGTCCGAAATGTCTGCCGAGGCCGTTGGGGTTGCTACCCTTAGGCTTAGCCCGTAATGCGGGTATCCGTTCCCAGGCCTTCTTTGCGGGCGACCTTCCGAACTTTTCCTGACCCCGGCCATGGAAGCGTAATTGCTCCATCGGGAAGGACTATCCATTTGCCTGGCCGATGCCAACAGCTACAACCATGCCACACACGACCGAACGGAGGGTTCATGTTTGTCCGCAAAATGTTGTTTCTGGGTTTGATCCTGATGTGCGGAGTACCCAAGGCTCACGCGCAACGAGAATATGAAATAACACCATTCTTCGGAACCCGATTCGGGGGCAACATCGATTTAAGCCAGCAAGGCAATCCCAATGTGGATTCGCTGAAAATAAAAAGCAGCGAAGATTTTGGAATCATGGGCGGGGTATCGTTTTGGGGTAATTTCCAGGGTGAGTTCATGTATAACCGGCAGCCTACCTCCTTAAGCGCGCACAACCCCAACGACGGTACGTATACGTTCGTTTCGAACATGAATCTCGATATGTATCAGTTCGATGTGCTCTATCAATTCAAATCCATGGAAACGAAATTCCGCGGCTTCACTCCCTTCGTTGTAGGCGGATTGGGCTTGTCGCACTTTGGCATCCAACCGGTGAATGGACAACAAGTGCTGCCCTTCGGCACTCGTTTTTCCTACAACCTGGGCGGAGGAATCAAATACTTTTTTACATCGCACTTTGGGTTGCGGGCGGAAGTACGATGGTCTCCCTCCCACACGACGCAGGGGGTCGCCGAATATTGCGACCCATTCTTTGGGTGTTCACCGACGACGGTCGCCAACAAAGCCGAGCAGGGGCAAGCGAACATTGGGCTGATTTTCCGTTTCAACGGAATTTGACGCAATACTCAGCGGGAGCATCGGGAGAATCGGAAGCCAGCTAATTCCGGTTTCGACCCTAAGTTATTGGGAACTTGGCCGGCCGGCACGGGAGTCTTGACCTGCCGCCTGGGCGCGTGGCCGATTGGAAGCAATCACTTGTTGTATTTTCTTCGAAGCCAATCGGCGGGCGCGGTGCAGCAAAGTCTTCATGGCCGCCGTGCTGACCCCCAGCGCGGCGGCGGCATCCTTTCTGCACAATTCATCGATATCGCAGAGTTGGATAGCGCGCTGATAGGTTGGCGGAAGATCGCGCAGCGTGCTCATCAGGATTCCGGAACGCTCCTTCTGTGCGCAACACTCTTCCGGGTTAGGCCTGGCATCCTGGAACGCTTTCTCCAGGAAGATCTTATCGGCGTCAGACGCTTCGCCCTCAATTGAGAGTAGCCAACGCGAAGATGTCTTTCGAGCTTGCATCTTGGCTTCGTTTCTGGTGATGCTATACAGCCAGGTGGCGAATTTGGAGCGACCCTGAAATTGTCCCAGGTTAACGAAGGCGGATAAGAGGCCTTCCTGCAGAATATCCTCGGAGTCTTGCGCACTGCGTCCCATGCGGCGCGTCGTTCTGGCTAGCTTGGGCATGCAACGAGCAAACAGGGAATCCAACTCCGCGACGTCCATGTGAATTGGCAGTCGCTGAAGTTGTTGGACATCTGGATCGCTTCGGAAGCCTTCCTCGTAAGCCAAATTACCCCCTCTAGCTATTCGCGTGCTCGGACGGAGCCGGCGTGATCGAACACGTGCACGGAAGCTTCCAAATTCAAATACTTCGACCCGCATTTCGCGAGGTAATGGCATGCCAGGCAGGCGGGTTGCGCCCGTAAGAGCAAGAGAATAGGGCGGCAACTGGCGTCTTGTTGGCTGGCCCAACAGGGAAGAGCCGGTTGAAAATCCCCAGGGAATGCCCATTGGGATGGAGCAAAACAAGGCGCTGCCGTCCGGTCTCTTCACACGGGGTGTTCGCTTTCTGCACATTTAGAAGGCTCGGGCGAATGGATTACCCCCATGCGTGCCTCTTTTTTGCAGAGCAGTAAGGACTTAGTGAGCTACCCACCCTGGTGGGATATGGACTTGAGCTTGCACTATTTGAGCCCGATCAGGTTGGTCGGGCCGCGCCAGAGGATCGAGCGGGAGTAAGAGATGTGGAAAATCTCTTTTGCGAGTGTGTTCCGTTTTCTGGTTTTTTTTGGAGCCAGCGCCGCCTATTTCATGTTTCTTACGTAGGCGCGCGTCCGGCTAAGAGTCTGGCTGGGACCGCAAAATCCGACGGAAATGCTCGGAGCAGGCGGCCAGCGAGTCGTCGGAGAAGCGGTTTCGCTGGAGGGATGGGATGCATTCAGTTTGCGGCAGAGTCGCGGAGTTCCTGGATGATGGGATAGGGAATGTCGGAGGATTGTTGCTGGACGGCGGACAAACCGTCCGATTTTGGACGGGTAACGCGACCCGGGTCACCGCGATTGCGGCCATCGGTTCGCAGGTCCGAATCGAAGGGGATCTGCAAAACGAGCGTACGGAACAATATCTCCTCGCTACGCTGATTACGAACATCGACTCCAAGCGAAGTGCAAGTTTGCCGGCGCCCGTGCGCTTAGGCAGACCAGGGATGCTGTCTGGTGCCCCCTCTGTGACGGCGTCCCTGGCCCACCCTCGATGCGCAACGAAACGGATCGCGCAGCGGGGCATCGAGCACGCTTACGACGGTCTGCACCGCATCCAGGCGATGTTGGCGTATTTACACGTCATGAAGCGGCAAGTGCCCGGTGTCAGCCAGATTCTGGACGAGGCTAAGCATACCTATCAACAGGCTCTTTCCCGCTATGAGGCAGAGGATTTCGATGGTGCGCTGGAATTCGCCTCGGCTTCCGACTGCCTGTCCGGCGTGGTGGAAGTAGTTGTCTCCCGGACTCTTCGCTCCGACACCAGTTATCCTTCCCTGGTGCCGCCTCCGCCCAAGCCTTCGGAACTGGAGGGTGACCTACCATCGCTGGATGATGAGCTCAGAGAACTGGAAGCCGTCATCGCCCGGATTCACTGGCTGCTGGAAAATGGGACATTGCCACTGGATGACCGGACGCAAGTCAGAAAGATCTTATCCTGGGGTGATGCGTTCTACCGCGAAGTCCGGCGCAGCTACCAGACCGGCACGGTAGAAGACGCGGTGGAATGGATCCAAGCGGCAAGCGCAGCCGCGCATTCCGCCGAGCATGTTTGCAAAAAGTGGTATATCGCGCAAGGTGGTCACTCGAATCAGGAGACCGGGCAGTCCGCCAATTCGTAATTTCCATCACCGCTGGGGCTCCATCCAAATGGAATTGCTATGATAGGTCGAGTGGAAAGGGGTGCTGCTCTGTCGTCGAGATTGCCGCTCTCGAGATTAAGTTTTCGTTGGCAACTCACGCTGCTGGGCACACTGGTGTTTATCCTCTTTCTCTGCGTACTTTTTGCGACTTTTGCAACGCTCCGCTACACAAAATCAGCGGTTCTGACCGGCGAAAAGAAACAGCTTATTGCGATTACCCAAAACTTAGCCCGCGAGTATGACGATAAGGCGGAATTCTCCCGGCAGAACAACGAGCTGGCGCCCTTAAACAATCCGGCCACGGCATCCTCTCGCGAAGTTCTCGCGCTCTTAAGCCGAGTCGTGGTACAGAACGTAGAAGGGGTCCAGGGCGGATTCTATGCCAAGGCGAGAGACACGCTGGTCGGCGATTCCTCCTCGATCAACGAGAGTTCGCCGGAAGATTCGACAAGCGAAGCTTCGCCGGCAGACGATCGGAAAGCCGTGCTGGAGGTTGCTCGGAACGCGGCCGCGACCCATCAACCAGCGGAACAGGTCCTTTCCCGCGCCGCGAATATTGTCCTGATAGAAGCAGTCCCCATCCGCGAGGGCTATTCCGTCGTGGGCAGCGCCTGGACCGTCAAACGTCTTGGCGCCCTGCCGGGCGCAAATCGATTCCGGGCTTACCTGATTACCGTTGGGCTGGGCATCGCGGCATTGGCTAGCGTGGTGTTGACCCTGCTGGTGATCCGCAACCTGCAGGGCGGCGTTCGCAAGATCGAAGGTGGATTGCAGAGTCTCGAACGAAACCTGGGGTCACAAATCGAATCCGGAAGCGATCCCGAAGAGATTAAACGGATCGCGGAGGCCATCAATCGGCTGGGAGTTGCGCTCAAGGAAAACATTCAGCGGGAAAAACAGATCGAGAGCCAGCTCCGGCATGCCGAGCGCCTCGCGAGCCTGGGCAGGTTGGTTGCCGGTGTGGCGCACGAAGTGCGGAATCCGCTGGCGACCATCCGGCTCAGAGTGCAGATGTGCCGGCGGGATAGCAATAATGTGCAAGTGAAGGACTCGTGCTCCGTCGCGCTGGAGGAGATCGAACGTCTCAACGGGATCGTTGATCGGTTGCTGAATTTCGCCAGGCCGGTCCAACTTCACCGGGAGCGAGCCGATTTGAGACTCCTGGTCCAGGAGCGCATGGAATCGTTCCGGGAATGGGCCCAAAAGCGTGGCATTACCCTCACTTCGGAATTGCCGCGCGGCGATGTTGCCTTGCAGGTGGACAAAGATCGCATGGCGCAAGTTTTTGACAACGTGATCCAGAATGCTATTGAGGCCATGTCCGACGGGGGTGGAACGCTCTTGGTGACTTTGGCGTCACACCCGAATCTGCCTTATAACGGAAATGGGGTGTGCGTCGAGTTTCGAGATACCGGCCGGGGGATGGATGCTGCCGTGGCCAGCCACGTTTTCGACCCCTTCTTCACCACCAAGCCTTCGGGAACCGGGTTGGGTCTCTCGATCTGCCACGAATTCGTGCAGGCTCACGGAGGGGAGATTGAAGTCAACAGCGAGGAAGGCCGCGGAACCAGGGTGAGAATCACAATTCCCGCCTGTCATACGTAAGTTTGCTGAGCGGTTGTTGTTGGGGTCGGAACGAATGAGCGCCACGATTCTTATCGTCGATGACGAAGCTAACCTGCGCAAGACTCTCGCTCAGATCCTGAGCGCGCGGGGGTATTCCGTACTGGAAGCCGACGATGGCGCAGCGGCCGTGCAGCTTCTGCGCGATTCCACTCCTGACCTAATCTTTAGCGATTGGAAGATGCCGAAGATGGGAGGCGAGGAGTTTCTGGGGCACCTGCGCGGCCAACCTCGTTTGGCTTCGATTCCCGTCATCGTCATCACGGCATTTGGTTCAAGTCATAGTGCGATCGAGGCTGTGCGTCTAGGGGCCTACGATTTTGTAACGAAACCGTTCGATCTGGATGAAATTGTCCTGGCGGCCGAAAGGGCGCTCGATCATTCTTCGCTCAATCGCGAAGTTGTGCGCTTGCGAGCACAGGGAGGACAAGGCCAAGCCGCCGGAGCCGGGCGGCTCCTCGGTTCCAGCGGGCCCATGCTGGATGTTTTTATCATGATCGGAAAGGTGGCGGAAACCGATTCGACGGTCTTGATCTGTGGCGAATCCGGAACCGGCAAAGAGTTGGTCGCTGAGGCCATTCACAATTACAGCCGGCGGAAGGACATGCCTTTCGTCGTCGTCAATTGTGCCGCTATACCGGAAAATCTGCTCGAGACGGAACTGTTTGGTCACGAACGCGGCGCATTTACCGGAGCCGTCGGCCGCAAGACCGGCCGCTTCGAGATGGCGGACAGCGGCACGATTTTTCTGGACGAGATCGGCGAACTCTCGCCCAGCCTCCAATCCAAGCTGTTGCGCGTGTTGCAGGAGCACACTTTTGAAAGGGTGGGCGGCTCGGAAACCATCGGTGGCAACTTCCGCGTGCTCGCCGCTACCAATCGCGACCTGGAGGCTTCCGTCCGTGAGCGGGTGTTCCGGGAGGACTTGTTTTATCGCTTGAATGTAGTGCGCATACCCATTCCGCCGTTGCGCGAGCGGCGCTCGGACATTGTGCCCTTGGCCGAGCATTTCCTGCGGATTTACAGCCATAAAAATGGATTGCCGGCGGTAGGTTTTAGCGATGAGGCCATTCTGATGCTGCAAAACTATTCTTATCCCGGCAATGTCCGGGAGCTGGAGAACATGGTGGAGCGGGCCGTGCTCATGGCCCGCGGCCGAGTGTTGATGCCTGGCCACTTTCCCGCGAAAGGAAGCGGCAATGGCGCAGGTGATCCCAAGCAGATGGAAATTGACCTGTTTTCGTTGCCGTTCCATAAATCCGTCGCGGAACTGGAACGACGCTTGATCGAAAAGGCGATCAAGGAATCGGGAGGCAATAAGTCCGACGCCGCGAACCGGTTGCAAATTAATCGTCGCCTGCTCTACAACAAAATTGAGGAGTATAAGATCAAGGAGTAGGTGCGGTTGCATGTCGGGATCCGCGGATTGTTCCCTTATTTCACACGCCCTGTTCGTTTACTTCACAGTTCCCCCGCTGGCTTACAAACTTTTTAACAACACGGCAATTCGCTTCGGCATCTAATGAAGTGAGGTCTCACGACCATGGATACAAAATCAGCAATAATGGAGAGCATTTTTTGTGCGTTGTTCTTATGCGTGCCCGCCTATAGCGCGGACGCGGATGTCCAGCAGACAGCGCGGCCCGGCACGCTGAATTATGTGGAAGGGCAAGCGGCGCTCGGCACCGATTCCCTGGCGGCCGCTTCGGTGGGCAAGGTGGAAGTCGGGCCTGGACAGTCTTTGAAAACCCAGGCGGGCAAAGCGGAGATCTTGCTGACGCCCGGCGTTTTCCTGCGGTTGGGCGACGGGAGTTCCGCTACCATGATTTCACCCAGCCTGATCGACACTGAGGTAGATATTGACCGCGGCGAGGCCACCGTGGAAGTAGCAGAGTTGCATAAAGAGAACCAGCTTCGGATTGTGGAAGATGGGATCGTCACCGAGCTGGAGAAGACGGGATTGTACGATTTCAATGCGGACCAGCACTTGGTCCGTGTCTTCGATGGCCAGGCTGTGGTGCAGGAGGCCGCGCGACGCGTCAAGGTCAAGGGCGGACATGAACTGACCCTCGGCGATGATCCATCCACCAAAACCCAAAAGTTCGACAAAAAGACGATCGAGGAAGGGGACCTATACCGTTGGACCAGTCTCCGCTCCTCGTATCTCGCCGAAGCCAACACGGATGCCGCCCGAACTTATATGAGCGGAGGGGCCGGATGGTTCGGAGACGGTTGGTATTGGGATCCCTGGTTTGACTCCTTCACATTTATCCCGGGAGACGGAATCTTTTACAGCCCCTTCGGGTGGGGCTTCTATTCGCCGGGATTCGCCTATGCCGCGCCAGTTTTTTATGGCGGATACCGGCATTTTGGTCTGAACTATCATGCCTGGAGTCCCGGTGCGCATTATGGGATGCCTGGCGGTTACGGCCACGGAGTGCATTACGGGGCCAATAGAAATTTGGAGGCCGGGCGCTCCATGGGTATATACGGAAGAGGCTTCCCAGGTGGCGGCGCGGTCCATAGCATGGGCGGCTTTCACGGGGGCGGTGGTGGTGGATTCCATGGTGGCGGCGGATTCCACGGTGGAGGCATGCATCATTGAAACGTTTGCGAACCGATGATGGGCTATGAAAAGTTGACGACATCAGACCCAGGGCAAAGTTGCCCTGCGGGTTTGTTGCCCGCGCGCTCCTAACACTCTGCACCTGGCGCAGTCTTGCAGTGACGGCGCCGTGGATACCTGCTCCTTGGATCGGCAAGGGACCACTACAGCGCGATTCGCGCCTTCAACGCGGAAACAGCCGAGCCGCATTGTCATACAAAATTTTACGCTTCGCATCGCCGGCAATCGGCAGCGCCTGAAATTTCTCGATGTTCCCCTTGATCGCAGGCACCCCGGGACCCGGCCAGTCCGTGCCCCACAGCACCTTGTCCGCGATATCTTCGATCCGCGGGAAGTACTCCAGCAGCTTTTGCGGAGGAATACCGGAGATGTCCATGTACATATTCTTGTGGCGTCGAACCAGAAAAAAAGCTTCATTCATCCACAGCGGTCTCCCGCCGTGGGCCAGAATCACCACCAGATCGGGGTAATCGATGCTGATGTCGTCGCAGAGCATCGGCTGCGCATGTAAATTTCTGGCGCCCGGAAAAATCGACGTGCCGGTATGGATCATCACCGGCAACCCGTTGGCTTGGGCCCGTTCGTAGATTGCGGCCAGCCCCCGATTTCCGTCCATGTAATCATTGGGGGACAAAACCTGGTGCGAAGGATGCATTTTTATGGCGCGAATCCCGAGCTTGGCGATGCGGTCCACTTCCGCGCCAGGGTCGGCGACCGTGCCGGGAAGAACGCCGCCAAAAGCAATCAGACGATCCGGTGCGGCTTTGCAATAATTCGCGCTCCAGTCGTTCACTTCCGGAGTGAATCCGATGATTTCCGGCGCAACATAATTGATCAGGCCGGCACGCTCAACGCCCAGACTGTCCAGCAAACCAAGGAATGCTTTGGGGTCGGCAGAATAGCGCTCCACATCGGCGTAGTCCTTGCGCCCATGCTTGATCAAGTCCAGCGCGGACTTCTTCACCATGTGGTACGGCATGATGTGAACGTGGATGTCTATGATCGGTTGCAACGGTTCTTCACCTGGCTTTGCCTGAGCCGCGTGCTTGCAGCGTGCGAATAGCTGCGGCTACATCGGCCCCCTTCCCACCATCGGGCCAAGCGCGGCCCCCAACCTATTACAGACCTTCTCAGGGAGCAAGTTGCGGCGCAACGCCCACGTGGTCCAGTTGGATGGTTCTCCGGCTGCGTACTTTGTACTTGTACGGAAAACGTCCTCAGGGCAAGATGTCACTGCCTTGACCAATGGTCTGTTGAATCGCCGCAAGCTCTTGCTTTTTCTGGTCTTCTTAATGGCCGCCGCCATCTATCTCGGCGGCGTGCTCTCCCCGCCTTCGCTCATGGATGATGTCGACGCCGTCCAGGCGCAGATCGCCAAGACCATGCTCACCGGCGGCGACTGGGTCACGGCACGCCTCGACGGGGTGCTCTATCTCGAGAAGGCCCCGCTCATCTATTGGCTCATGGCCGTTTCCTACAAAGTGTTTGGTACCGCCGATTGGGCTGCGCGTCTTCCGGTCGCCCTGTCTTCCATCGCTCTCGCCCTCCTATCGGCCTCCTTCGGTATGTGGGCTTTCGGCGAGCAGGCCGGTTTCTACGCGGGCTTGGTCATGTCAACCTGCGTTGGATTATTTCTTTTCACGCGCATCCAAATCCCCGATGTGATGCTCACCTTTACCATCGCCCTTTCCCTGTGGGCTTTCTTGCGCGCGCTGGATGAAAACGAAGCGCGCCCGCGTCTTTGGGCCGCTGTGCTCGCTGTCAGCCTCGGCGCCGGCCTTTTGCTCAAGAGTCTAGTGGGTGTTGTGTTCCCCGTGGCGGCCGCCCTGATTTATCTTTTTCTCTCCAAACAATTGTTCCGTCGCAAAACCTGGCAGCGCTTGCATCCCGTCTCCGGTGCCCTCATCGTCCTGCTGGTCGCCGCTCCCTGGCACATCCTGGCGACTCTTCGTAATCCTCCCTATTTTGCCTGGACTCTGAAAAGCGGTCCCGGCCTGTATCACGGCTTCCTATGGTTCTATTTTGTCAATGAACAACTGCTGCGCTTTCTGAATCTCCGCTATCCCCGCGACTACAATACCGTCCCGCGCCTGTACTTCTGGCTGTTTCATTTCTTGTGGCTTTTTCCCTGGTCGGTGTACTTGCCTGCGCTTGCCAAGCTTTCCTTCAAGCCTCTCGATCGTGCCGCTCAAACCCGCCTGCTGGCCCTGTGCTGGGCCGGCTTCATTCTCGTCTTCTTCACGTTTTCCACCACCCAGGAATACTACTCGATGCCATGCTACCCGGCCCTCGCGCTGCTCCTCGGCTCGGCGATGGACGCGGAAGGGAACTGGGTTCGCCGCGGAACCCGCATCTTGGGTGGCGTTGCCGCGCTCGCTGGCATAGCCGCCGTTGCCATTGCGTTTGCCGTGCGCCATCTCCCCACTCCTGGGGATATTTCTTCCGCCCTCTCGTCTCACCCTTCCGCCTACACGTTGTCCCTCGGTCACATGCTGGACCTTACCTTCGATTCCTTCGCGTATCTTCGTGGGCCTTTATGGCTGGCCGGCTTTGCATTTTTGGTAGGCGCCGCAGGCAACCTGAAATGGTCCGGCCGACGCGCTTTTCTGGCATCGGCACTTATGATGGTTCTCTTCTTTCATGCCGCCCGGCTGGCCCTCATCGTCTTCGATCCCTATCTTTCCTCTCGCCCCCTGGCCAACGCGCTGCTCTCGGCACCCCCGGGAAAACTCGTGGTGGATCGTCATTACTATTATTTTTCTTCGGTGATTTTTTATACCGGCCAGGACCCGTTGCTCTTGAACGGCAAATTCAACAATCTGGAATACGGCGCGGCCGCCCCCGGCGCTCCTCCGGTCTTTCTGGATGATGCCCAATTCAAAATCCTATGGGCCTCACCCAACCGGTACTATTTGGTGGCGTCCCAGGAAGCGGGACCTCGCCTCGAAGCGCTGGTGGGCAAATCCGGTCTCCATACCGTGGTGACCAGCGGAGGCAAGTTCCTGCTCACCAATCTGGCCATTCCCAACCCTTCCGGCCAGCCGCGGTAGCGCAACTCCAAACCCTATTTTGTGTTCATCAGCAGTAGCCTTGTACGCTTAATGTTCCGCCGTTGTACCTGTTGGGGATGGGTTCTGCCGTCTATCACTATGAACCGAAGCCTGCTGAATTCTCAGCGTGGGGAATTGTAGGCAACCCCGTAAATTCCCTAAACGACGGGGTAGCCGATTTCTTAAAAGGCAGTTAATCTGGATATGTCCTTCGTGGGCGGGGAATCCGTTTTACTCGCGGGGAAAGCCTTAGCGTGGCAAGGTAACTCGAGCCAGGATTGCCTGGAAACCGAACAAAAGGGGAAGCTATGAAGGTCATCGTTCTGGGCGGAGACGGTTATTGTGGCTGGGCCACTGCTCTCTATCTTTCAGCCAAAGGCCACAGCGTGGCGGTTGTGGATAATTATGTGCGCCGCCAGTGGGATCACGAACTCGGGGCTCAGACTCTAACCCCTATCCTTCCTCTCAGCGAGCGTCTCCGGGCCTGGAATCGCCTCACCGGTAAAAACATAGACCTTTTTGTCGGCGATGTCATGGACTATGACTTTTTGCTCTCCACCGTCAAGCAATTCGAGCCCGAAACCATCATCCATTTCGCGGAGCAGCGTTCCGCTCCCTATTCCATGATCGACCGGAAGCACGCCGTATTCACTCAAACCAATAATGTCATCGGCACGCTGAATGTTCTCTTCGCCATCCGCGAGGTGCAGCCCGATTGCCATCTCATCAAGCTGGGCACGATGGGCGAATATGGCACTCCCAACATTGACATCGAGGAAGGCTACATTCACATCGAGCACAATGGCCGCCGCGACGTTCTTCCTTACCCCAAACAGCCCGGCTCGTTCTATCACCTCTCTAAAGTCCATGACAGCCACAACATGATGTTTACCTGCAAGATTTGGGGGTTGCGCGCCACCGATCTGAACCAGGGCATCGTCTACGGGACCATGACCGGCGAAATTGCATTAGACGAGGCTTTGATCAATCGGCTCGATTACGACGAGGTCTTCGGTACCGTCCTCAACCGTTTCTGCGTACAAGCCGCCATTGGCCAGCCATTAACCGTATACGGCAAGGGCGGCCAGACTCGTGGATTCCTGGATATTCGCGACACCGTTCGCTGTATCGAACTCGCCTGCCTCAACCCCGCCGCTCGCGGAGAGTGTCGCGTCTACAATCAGTTCACCGAGCAATTCTCCGTCTTGGATATCGCGCTTAAGGTGCGCGAAGCGGGAAAAGCTCTCGGCATAAAAGTGGAGGTGGACCACATCCCCGATCCGCGCGTCGAGGCCGAACAGCACTATTACAACGCCAGGCATTCCAAGTTGCTCGATCTCGGCCTGCATCCCCACTTTCTTTCCGAGTCTCTCTTGGATTCCCTGATGAATATCGCCATTAAATATCGGGACCGCATCGATCCTACGATCATTCTGCCGCAAGTGAATTGGCGCGAACCGCGCAACGAGCGCCGCATGCAAGCTAACCTTCCCGCTGGAATGTCGGTCGCTGCCGGGCAAAAATAGCTTCCCCGCGCACATGACTCGTGGGCGCCCGCAAAAATTCTAGGAGTCGCCCTTCCCGGAGGATTCCGCAACCAGCCGTTCGGTGCTTCGCACAAATTGCCCTTTCTGCAATTGGTAATCGACGCCTCGCCAGCGGATCGACGTACGCAGGAAACTCACCAGCCAGATCAGGAACGCCAGCGCGTCCCACACCGGAATCAGCGCCATCTTTCCCCAAATCCCCCGCTGCCTTAATCCTTTGATTCCGATCACCCAGGTCATCGCTACCCGGCAAACCAGGTATGCGCCCCAATAGGCCGCCGCCACACTCAGCGTCGGATGCAGTAGAACGGCTAGGCTGGTCCACGGCAGTCCCCAGGTGAAAATCAGCCCAAAGTGGCCCCACGGCCGCATGGCGCGCATCACCGTCATCCAGCGCACTCGCTTGGTCAGCAATTCTCCGATGCCCTGGTAATCCGGCACCGTTTCCACTGCCTGCGGCAGCAGCCGTACCTCCACCCCCTGTTCCGTAATCAGCCTCCCGAACAACAGGTCGTCCGCAGGCCGGTTCTCCAGCACCTGAAATCCTCCGAAGCCCTTCACCCGCTGCTTGGTCGACACCATCGTCGGTCCCAGCGCGAAGTGCACTCCGTCCAGTTGCCAGGCCACCAATACTCCCGCGTAAAAGTCGGAAATCATCCCGATGGTCTGCAATCTATCGACAAACGTTTTTTCCTTGGGGGACACGTAAAAGCAGGTCACTCCTCCTACTTGGGGATCCCTCAGCGGCTCAACCACCCTTCGCAAGTATTCGCCATCGACCCGCACGTCCGAATCGTTGATCACCAGGTATTCGTGCTGCGCCTCGCGTTCCATCAGCCGCAGTTTCGCCACTTTGTCGTTGATTGCGGTGTGCCCGGTGCTGTACAGCAACCGGATTTTGCGCTCGGGGAAGTCCTTCATCAATTTCTGGATTACCGGAACCGAGGGATCGGTCTGGTCGGTCGCGCAGAAAATCAGTTCGTATTCCGGGTAGTCCTGCCGGCAGAAACTCGCAAAATTTTCATACGCTTCCGGGTCCAGGCCCCGCACTGGCTTTAGATTGCTAACCGGAGGCGTGAAATCCGCATTCCGTCCGCTGTCTTTGCGCGTTTGGCGGAAGTATCGTCCCGAGCTGTAGATGGCCAGCAGGTAGAATATGAACGGGATTGCCGCTGTGAAGAAGACCGCGAACTCGAACACGCTTACGGGCACGTCACCTCATTCCCGATTCTGGTGCGCCCCATCTCGATCGCCGGGTACCCGCCAGCCCTGCAACGGCAGGCTCCCCGTTTCCAGATGCCGCACGTCTGCTTGGGATTCTATCCTGATTTAATTCCTGAATCCCATCCGAGTTCATTCCCGTTGACCGCCTGCTTGCCTTACCCGTGTTACTTGCGAGGTTCTTCTTGTCGGCCTCTTGCGTCGATTTTGCTATCCTGAACCCGGACAACTAACTACACGTGACGCACACTCGCCGGCTTCATCTCAAGACTCTCCCTTTGATCCTGGTTAGCATCGTCCTGGGCCCTTTGGGAAACGTCTTTCTGGGCAAAGCCATGAAAGGCTCGGCCATTGCCCATTTCTCTAGTCTTTCCGATCTGCTGGCCATCGCCCTCCGCGTGCTGGCCTCCGGCTATCTATGGCTGGGCATCGCCTGCCTGCTCGGATTCTTCATCGTGCACATGCTGCTGCTCACTTGGGCGGACTACAGCTATGTGCAACCCGCAGGTTCTTTGTCCTACCTTTCTATATCCGTCCTCAGTTACCTGCTGCTTGGGGAGGTAGTCTCCCCTTTACGCTGGCTGGGCGTCATCGTTATCTGTGTCGGCGTCTTTGTCGTCGGGCGAACCGCGCCCAGCACCACGCCAGCCGCTACGGGAGTCTTATAACTTGCTCGAAGCCGTCCTCTTTTTTTTCATCGTGGTGGCCGGTACCGGCGGCGAGCTGTGCGTCAGCCGCGCCATGAAAAGCGTCGGCGAGATCCATGATTTTCGTCCTCGCGCGCTCCTCCGTTTTCTGATCCAATCCGCGCGCTTGCCCTGGATGTGGCTGGGCATCGCCCTCATGACCCTCGGATTCTTCTCCCTTCTCACCCTCTTGTCCTTTCAGGAGGTCAGTTTCGTCGTTCCGGTCAGCGCCCTCAGCTATGCCGCCGGAGCCTTCGGCGCTAAAGCCTTTCTTGGCGAGCGCATCAGCGCCCATCGCTGGCTCGGCATCGCCATAGTCTGCCTCGGCGTAACCATAGTCTGGTGGAGCCGAAAGTAACCCCTGGAGCGCCAATCTCCGCATTTGGCGGCGGTCCGAAATCTAACTTCTCTCCGGGCCCCAGAAGTCGGTTTTACGTCCGGGTTTTTCCTTTGAGTCTGCGGCAATGGTCAATCTTGTGTTCTCTTATCAAGGCCGCCGGCGGGCAGAAAATCGCTGAGTTTTTCTGAACTCAACATCTGCTGTGTGAGTTTCGGCGGAAGCAATTCCAGGACCCTACTAAATAATGATAAGGCAGCCCCCAGTTCCAAGATCGGCAGAGAATAGTTGAACAAGGTTGTGGTGTCGTTTGCATTTTCGGGTGGGCTTCGCACACCGGGTATTCACCTTCGACCTTCTCGTCTCTGCGCGATGACTAAACCCCGCGGCGTTGGAAGCATGACAACGGAAAGGAGACCCTCTTGTTCCATCCGCAGCGCTAACTCACGCACGATCTTGAAATGAGAACTGGCGTCGTGAATTGCAATCAAGCCTCGCGGACTGACCTGCGAAAGCAAACGGCGGATCTCCTGCTCACGAAGGATAATAGCGCTGTCACTGAAGAGCAGGTCAATTGTGCCGCTAATTGTGATTTCCGTGCTCGATTCATTGCGGCATTCGACCCAATCCGAAAGGCCTGCAGCTTGGATGCGTTCCTTCGCCTTGGCGCAGATGATCGGGTCGTACTCGATCGTGATGATTCGTCCGAAGCCGTTTGCCTTCAACCCCTGTGCCAACGCGATAGTGCCGTATCCGAGAAAGGTACCGGTTTCCACGATCAATTGAGGCTTGACGGTGGTAACCAATACCTTGAGGAAATCGAGCACCTCAAGTTCCGTTGATTGCGAGTCCGCCATATGCCAAAGGCGCGGATTTGGACATTCAGCAGTTGGCGGCGTGTACTCAACCTGCACCGATTCACCTTGCTCTTGAATATGGGCGAGAATGCGATGATATTCGGCCCCCTTCTTCCTAAACGGCGGAATGATTACAAACAGAATGCCACAGCCAAGCAGGATAGCTGATATTGAAAGAACGGCCGTGAGCGGGGCAATGGCCACTCCTGGCAAGGTGCGAAAAAGAATTGGGGTGAGTGCAGCAAGTACGCCCCCGAGGATGAGCGTCTCCGCGAACAGAATGCCGCGGGGCCTCTGGAACTGCACTTGGCGCAAGCCCTCTCGCCATAGGAAGACAAATACTGCGCTACTGACGAAGGCGCCAAACGTCGAAGAAAAGTGCGCCGAAACAATGGCGTCGGGAATTGCAAAGCGAATTAGCTGCACGAGAAGCGCCGCGGCGATGGCAACCGCGAGCGCAGTGGATGCTATGTCGAGGGTCGTCAGTATGTGCCACCCAGTCCATCGCGTCATCGCAAGCCGACGGCGGCGGAGATCGACTCGCAGAGTAACGAACCCGGAAACAATTCCCGCTAGAGCAATGTACACCCATGCAGACGCCGGAAATCGAAACAGGGACGGCTCCTTTATGAGAAGTATCATTCCGGCCGGTGCAAGCCCTCGCGCACAATGAGTCGTTCTCTTCTGACTAGGTGGTTTGGGCGCAAGAACCATTTCCGGCATTGAAATGTCCCAACAACACTCAGGGGAGTTCCTTCAACGAATCGCATTTCACATTGTCCGAGAAAAGCCGGTACGTGAAACCTTTAACTTCCATTATCGGGACAACAAATGATTGGTCAACCGGAATTTGCCACCGCTCATTGCGACATCGACCAACTGCGGTTTGCCCTTGAGTTCCATAAGATAGGGCTGTAATTCATCGGGAGCCGCCAGATAGTACCGCTGCGGGGTAAGCCAGAGTTTGCGAAAGGCCGGGTGGCCCGGTCATTGTTTTCTTGTTAGTTCCTCTGCGGCTGACGTACGATGCGTACGATACCACACCTGTATTTCAAGGTGGCGCGACCGAAGAGGGTGCCCTCGGTTTTTTTGAGGGTGGGGGGGTTCTCTTGCCACTTTGCCGGTCACCGGTCTCCGGCGCCACCTTGCATACTCGGCCTGAGCCGCTTTAGCTTCCCCGTTCGCTGCGCCTAATTCCCATTCAACCCCCAAATTCGACCGTTTAATGCTTTTCGATTTACTTTCCAGTTAGATCCGCGCGACCCTCCACCATGGTCGCCCCGGTTCTCGCCCATGTTTCTAATCCGGACGTCCGCCCTCCCGCCGAACAAGTTCGGACATTCCCCAGGCCCGTGATTCATGAGCTGCTCGCCGCTTCCGTTATAACTCTCGATCTTTCAATCGTTTGCCGCCTCTTGTTTTCTCTTGCTGCTTTTTTCGCCACCGCAATCCTTTCTTTTCAATGCTTTACAGCCTCTTTTTGCAAAACACCCGGGGTGGGTATGCCCCACAAACCGCCACCAAGCCACTCCCTTTCGCCCTCTGTCATGCACCGCCCACTGCCAGTGGCTCACTTTCCTTACCTTTGGCGTAAAATGGCACCGATGAACCGTCCATGCCGGATTGGACTACTGTCGCAAGGCGCGCGCGCGGCCGCCATCGTCCTCCTCAGCGCCGCCGCGCTGGCCACCCCTCTGTCTCTCTCGGCACAAACCCCTGCCGTGCCCCGTCCCGCCATCACCGTTTCCGGTACGGTGCGTGACGCAGCCAGCAAACGGGTTGCCGGCGCCGCCGTCTTTTTTGAGGAAAAAGCGACTTCCGCTTCGGCCGAATCCAAAACCGGAGCGGATGGAACCTTCTCTTTCCTGGCACTTCGCCCCGGAACTTATACCGTGCGCGCGGAAAAGGCCGGAATGCGTTTAGCCGCGCCTGTGTCGCTGTTGCTGTCCCTGGGAGATAAGAAGCAAGTCGACTTGGTCCTCCACGCCATGCACGCCGATCCGGCGGCATCTTCTGCTACGGCGAACCCTCCATCACCGGCTGGCGTGGAATTCGACGACAAGCCCAGCTTCAGCGTCGCCGGCGTCACCGATTGGACCAATGTCGGAGGACATGGCTCGGACGCCAAGTTGCGCGCTAGCGAATCTCTGGCTCGGGAAACCGCCGCTCTGAAAAACGGGGAGTCTGCCGCCGCATCCGCCAACGAGCCGGAAGCGGCGCGTAATGCCGATGCGCATCGTCTCGCGGGCGATCGCGCCGAGGCTTCCGGCGATCCGCTCGCCGCCGTCCACGAATACGAGCAAGCCGTGCAGTTGAATCCCAGCGAACAAAATTATTTTGCCTGGGGCACGGAATTGCTCCTCCACCGGGCCATCCAACCTGCCGGGGAGGTTTTCACCAACGGATCCGCTGCCTATCCGAAATCTGCACGCATGCTGGCCGGTGTCGGGGCCGCGCTTTACGCCGCCGGCTCCTATGCCAGCGCCGCGCGTCGCTTGTGCCAGGCCTCCGATTTGCAGCCGGCCGATCCCAACCCGTATCTTTTCCTGGGCAAAATGGAAAAAGCCGCTCCAGATACGCTTCCGTGCGCCACGGAAAAGCTGGCCCGCTTCGTGCACGACCAGCCCGCTAACCCGCAGGGCAACTATTACTATGCTGTCGCGATATGGAAACAATCGAGATATTCGGTCGACGCCCCGGGATTACCGCAAGCGGAGGCCCTGCTTCTGAAAGCGGTGGCCGCCAACCCCAACTTTGCGGAGGCCTACGTGCAACTGGGCGCCGTCTATACCACCGAGGGAAAACTCCCGCGAGCCATCACCGCCTACAAGAAGGCCGCCGAAATAAATCCGCGGTTCGCCGAAGCGCACTTCCGGCTCGCGCAAGCTTATAAACGCTCAGGAGAGAACGAAAAAGCGGTGCAGGAGCTGCAACTCTACAAACAAGCGGATAAAGCGGAAAATGCTGCCGTCGAGCGGCAGCGCCGCGAAATCCGCCAATTCCTGATCGTCTTGAAGGACGACCAGCCGTAAGGAATAGCGGGCTGTCCAGTTTCAGCAGTTCTGCTTGAGAAGCAAGCCGTAGCCTCGGACGCAGGGACGCTCACTTTGTTTTGGGCGCAAGCGCGGCCACAATGCCGCTGCCTTCGCGAATGGTAAGAATCTGATTGGGCTTCACCGCCGTGAAGCGTTCTACTTTTTGGGTGGTAGGCCATTTCACTTCGATCACGTCGATGCTCTGCGCTTTGCCCACCCCAAAGTGCAGCCGTAAGTCGCTTTGCGACATCACGCTGCCGCCGCTGTGCACTTCGTCGATCTGCGCGTGCGTTCCCGTCACCACTCGCACCCGCGTGCCAATCGCGGTGCGGTTGCATTTTGTGCCAATCAATTTCAGCTTGATCCAGTTCTGCGCGTTCCCGCCCTGGTTGCGCAGCAGCGAAGGGATGTCGTTCATGTTTAAAATCAGCGCGTCCATCCCGCCATCGTTGTTGTAATCGCCAAAGGCCGCGCCGCGGCTGGAAAATCTCTCGGTGATGCCCGGACCCATTTCCGCGGAG
Source organism: Candidatus Acidiferrum sp. (assembly GCA_035309625.1). Classification (GTDB taxonomy): domain Bacteria; phylum Acidobacteriota; class Terriglobia; order Acidiferrales; family UBA7541; genus Acidiferrum. Next base: position 48,471 of record DATGEY010000032.1, on the reverse strand, counting down.
ACATCCTTGAACTGCCCTTTGCCTAAGTTGCGATACACCAGCCGCGGATTCTTGTACGTCTGCCCGACGTCGTGTCCTTCAATCTCGGGATAGACGTGGCCGTTGATCTGCATGATGTCGGGCCAGCCATCGTTGTCGTAATCGAGAAACGCGCAGCCCCATGCGACATATTGATTGTTGATACCGATGCCGGAGGCAAACGTCACATCGCTGAACGTGCCGTCGCCGTTGTTGTGATAGAGATTGCAGGTGTCGTCGGCAAAATTGGTTTTGAAAATGTCCAGCCAGCCGTCGCAATCATAGTCGGCCACGCCGATACCCATGCCGGCTTGCTCATGGCCGTTTTCGCTGTAGGCCACGCCGGCAATCACCGCTACATCGGTGAAGGTGCCGTCGTGATTGTTGCGGAATAGAATGCTGGGCTGCGAATCGACCGCGACATAAATATCCGGCCAGCCGTCGTTGTCGAAATCGTAAGAGACCGCGGTGATGGAATATTTCGGCCCCGGTTTCAGGATGCCGGCTTTTTCGGAAACGTCGGTGAAAGTGCCGTCGCCGTTGTTGTGATAGAGAACGTTGGTGTCGCCGGGCATGCCGCGCGGACCGCACATCACCGGAATGCCTTTCCACTGGCAAAGCGGATCGGTGGGCGACGGCGCTTTATCAGGGTCGAGGCGGATGTAATTGCAGATGAAAAGATCGAGATGGCCGTCGCGATCGTAATCGAGAAAAGCACAGCCCGCGCCCCAGCGATATTTTTCGTCGTAGACGCCGGCTTTTTTGGTTATGTCGGTGAAAGTACCGTCGCCGTTGTTGCGGAATAAAATGTTGTGGCCCCAGAAGCAGCAGAACAGATCGTCCCAGCCATCGTTGTCGTAATCGCCGACGCACACGCCGGTTTGCCAGCCGGTGCGCGCGAGTCCGGACTTTTCGGTGACATCGGTAAACGTGCCGTCGCGATTATTTTTGTAGAGATGCGAAGTCGGCGCTTGTCCTTCCGGCCACTTGGCGTCTAGGCGGGTTCCGTTGGTGAGATAAATGTCCAGCCAGCCGTCCTGGTCGTAATCGAAAAAAGCCAGGCCGCTGCCTTTCGCTTCGATGATGTAACGTTTGTGGTTGACGCCGCCCCAGACGTTGGGAGAAGTGAGGCCGGCTTCTTTGGCGACGTCGACGAAGGTTACTGGAGAGACTGGGGATTGCGATGCAGGAGCGGAGGACTTCTGCGACGCGGCTTCGGACGGGCACGGGTGTCCCGTGCCCCTACAGTCGAGGATGGCGGTGCGGTTCCATTTCCAGAGCGGGGTGGCTAGGGCGTCCAGCAGCGTGCCGCCGAGCACGACGGAAGAAGACCCGAGGAACTTGCGACGGGGGAAATTCATTGGGCGGCCTTGATCGCGGTCTTGGCGCGAATTACTGGAAACGAGTGGGGCACGATTCCAGCGCCTTCTTTTACGGCAATGATTTTGTCGATGGGCACGCTGGTCAGTTTTTCAATCAGCCCGCTGGGCCAAGTGATTTCGAGAGAATTGATTTTGGAGCGTTTGCCGAGGCCGAAAAAAATGCGCGGATCGCTTGCGGACATATAACTCATGCCGCCCTTGGATTGTTCGACGTGGGAGGCACCTTCGGCGGTGAGCTTAAGGGAGGCGCCGATGCCGTCGCGATTGGATTTGGCGCCGATCAGCAAAATCTCCAGCCAGTGATTGGCGTTGCCGCCGTCGTTGCGCAATAGGGAAGGGAAGTCGCCGCGATTGTTGGTGACGATGTCGATGTCGCCGTCATTGTCATAATCGGCGGTGGCCAAGCCGCGGCCGGCGATGGGGCGAATGAAATCGGGGCCAAGCGAATCGGAAACTTTTTCGAATTGGCCTTGGCCCAAATTGCGAAACATCAGCAGCGGCTCTTTGTAGGACACCTCTCCGTGGTAAAGCTGCACATTATCCAGCATGGAGCCGTTCAGTTGCAGGATATCGGGCCAGCTGTCGTTATCGTAGTCGAGAAATTTCATGGAGACGCCGCTGAGCAGGATGGCTTTGTTGCCGATGCCGGAATGATAGGTGTCGTCGTCAAAGCTGCCATTCTGATTGTTGTGGTACAGGCGGTTTAATTCGAAATCGAGATGCGTGATGTAAACGTCTTGCCATCCGTCGCCGTCGACGTCGGCGGCGTCAATGCCCATGCCGGCTTCATAGCGGCCGTCTTCGCTGGCGGCCATTCCGGAAACGAGGGAGACGTCCTGGAATGTGCCGTCGTGCTTATTGAGAAATAAAAAATTGGGCCAGGAATCGTTGGCGATGGCGATGTCGGGCCAGCCATCGTTGTTGAAATCGGCGAGGACCACGCCCATGCCTTTGGATTCGGGCTTGCCGACGCCGGACGAATCGCTTACGTCGGTGAAGGTGCCGTCGTGATTGTTGTGATACAGCTTGGTCTTCTGGCCTTTGTAATTTCCGGGATGGCAGTAGGAACGGTAGCCGGGGCGGTGTTCGCCGCAGTACAGATTATTTTTAGGCGACCAGTCGATGTAGTTGGTGACCACTAGATCGAGCCAACCGTCTTTGTCGTAATCGAACCATCCGGCGCTGGTGGACCATCCGCCCTGGTCGGCGACGCCGGCTTTAGCGGTGACATCGGTGAAAGTGCCGTCGCGATTGTTATGGTACAGGATGGCGCGGCCGTATCCGGTGACGTAGAGGTCGGGGTAGCCGTCGTTGTCGTAGTCGCCGACAGCTACGCCCTGGCCGTAATGTCCTTCGCCGCCGAGACCAGATTTATCGGTTACGTCGGTAAAGGTGCCGTCGCCGTTGTTGTGATACAGCGCGGAACGTAATGGATGCGGAGGCTTGTAAATATCGGTGGCGGCCGATTGCACGAAAAAGAGGTCCATCAAGCCGTCCCGATCGTAATCGAGCCAGGCGACTCCGGTGCCCATGGTTTCCAAATAAAGTTTTTCCTCGGTTTGCGTAGCGTCTTGAAGGAAGGTGATCCCCGCCTCTTTGCGAACGTCAGTGAAACGAACGGGAATAGCAGGATTCAGTGGTTTTGGAGTCTGGGTAGCGACGAGGAAGTTTGCAGGCGTTGCGAAGAGTGAGGCTATTCCAAGAATTACGCCCCATGTGATTCCGGCCGGTAAGGCGTTTCCTCTAGCTATTTTCAATGTGCTCCCGTTCCCCAGGGGTGTGCAGAGGAAATTCCTTCCATACGAGCATGCAGGCACGCAGAACTTCACGTATTCCGGTCGGATCACAGATTGTATCGCCTGGGCACGCGGGGGCTCAACGGGAAGTTTTCGGATAGCCGATCGACGAAGAGCGTCCCGATGTCAATGTCGATGCATCGTATGGATGCAGGGAATTTCCGTCTGGCTGCCAAACGTCAGCGATAATCGCGGTCACAATGCCGGCACCACCATGATTGGGTATGCCACAAAGGTATTAAAGGGTGCGCTCGGCGAGAGACAGGGCGAGCTGCAGAAGTTGCTGGCGGGCGGGAAGGGGCAGCGGTGCGGTGGCGGAGGCGGTCTGGGTTGGGGCGCGAGACAGGGCTTGCTCGATGCGACTTACGTCCAAGCCGCCGGCATTACTGCCTTTGAAACGGTCGAGAACTTCGCGGGCTTTTTCGATTTGGCCGGTCTGGTAATAGAAAACGCCGAGGGTTGAATAGCTGCCGGCCCACTCCGGCAATAGTTCCACGGCGCGCTCCAGGCGCTGGGCGGCTTGCGGGGTATTGCCTTGCAAAACGGAGATAAGGCCGAGGCCCCAAAGGATTTTTCCGGAGCCGGGGATGCGCGCCAGACCCTGCTGAAGAGTGTCGCTCGCGCCGCGAATATCGCCGCTGCGTAACTGCAGCAAAGTAAGCGAAAGATAATACTGATCGTTATCGGGATTGCGACGAATGGCGTCGCGATAGATCTCAGTGGCGCGGGCGGTATCGCCCAGATGGGCCTGGATGTCGCCGAGCAGGGCGAGATACGCGTCGTCCTGCTGTCCCGCGAGAGAGACTTGCGACGAGACTTCGAGTGCCTGGGAGTAGAGGCTTTTGCGAAAAAAAGCGTCGGCGAGGTCAAATTTCACGTCGTCGGAATCGGGATTGGCGCGCAAAGCGGATTGGAAGTGCGGAATGGCGTCGTCGTAGAGGCGGTAACGGGCGAACAGAACGCCGATGCCGGTTTGGGTGCGGTAATCGTTGGCGCTCAGCCGATCAAGTTGGGCGATGGCCTTACGAGCGTCGTCGACCTTGCCAAGCTTGAGGTAAGTTTCGGAGAGCAGGTATAGATCCTGCGGCTGGTCGGGGTGTTTCTGGATCTGCTCGGTGAGCTGGGTGACGTCCAACTGAGCGCGCTCGCGGGAACTGAGCGCCGCGCGGTTATCGAGATAATCGAAGAGATGCTGATAAGGGTAGGGGCCGGTGGAAGTATTTTTGGATAGCGTTTGGAAAACATTGAGGTCGCGTTGCGCGGCTTCGGTCTGGTGCAGGCTGCGTTCGACCATGGCGAGCTTGTAGTAACCGGAAGCGGGATCGCGGCTGACCCTTACGTAGCGGCGGAGGAGATCCGCGGCGTCCTGGAACTTCTTGTTGGCCATGCGCAGGTTGGCCAACTCGAGCAGGGCCTCGGAATAGCCGGGGTTGGATTGCAAGGCTTGCTGGAAATAAGTTTCGGCGGCGGAGTGATTGCCTTGGCGCTCCTCGATAAATCCCATGTTGAAAAGGCAGGACGCGTTACGGGGATCGAGCTTTAGTCCCGCCTGAAAATACTGTTTCGCTTCGTCGAAGCGTCCGAGATGACGGTAGGAAAGGCCCATGAACGCGTAGGAGCCAGCCGAAGGCTGGAGGGCGATGAGCTGCTTGAACGCGTCGATGGCTTTTTCGGTTTTGCCGGACATGAAATAACTTTCGCCGAGGGCGGCGCGGAGATCGGCGCGCTGGGGAGCGATTTGAATGCCGGATTCGAGCAGGGGAATGGCGTCTTCAAAATAGTTCTGGGTCATGCTGACGCGCGCGAGGAGAAAAATGACGTCGGTATTTTGCGGGGCGAGCTTGTGGGCGCGCACCAGAAGCTCGAGGGCGTCGACCGGTTTCCTTTGATCGGTGAAAACCTGGGCGAGCTGGTAGAGAGCGTCGGGCGAATCAGGTTTCAACGCAAGCGCGCGATTGAGAGTCAGTTCGGCTTGGGGATAATCGGCAGCACGCAAGTAGGCCTGGCCAAGGTTGTAAAGGATTTCAAACGTTTCGGGCTGGAGAGCATTGGCTTTCTCGAGCTCGAGCTGCGCTGGGCGATACTGCTTTTCGGACGCGAGCAAGACGCCCAGCGTGAAGTGGAGTTGAATATTGTCCTGGTACTCTGCGGAGAGCGCCTTTGCGGAATCCAAGCCTTGAGCGGTCTTGCCGGCTTGAAGATAGGCGTGCGTCAAGTTGAATTTGCTTTCCAGATTTGGCGGACGGACGCGTTGAAAATACGGGATGGCCTTGGCCGGAAAGCCTTGGGCGAGCAGCACCAGGCCGAGATTATAGTTGGCGTCACGATTGGCTGGGGCGGCGCGCAAAACGATGCGAAACTCTTGTTCGGCAAGAGCGAGATGGCCTTGCGCGACGTAAACATTAGCGATGCTGTTGCGGGTGCGGAGGGAACCGGGATCGAGCTTCAGGGCATGCTGGAAAGCCTCCAGGGCGTTGGCGTAGTCCTTTTCGTTTACGGAGATGACACCGAGCAGATCGTAAGCCTCGGCATTGGCCGGGTGCAGTTGCAGTTCGTCCTGAATTTTACGTTTGGCATCAGCGGTGCGGCCTTCGCGGAGCAGCGTTTCGGCTTCGGAAAGAAGCGGTGAAGACGATTTGGGCGTGGGATTAAGAGTGGCGCGCTTCGCGGCGGGTTGCTGTTGCGCGGAGGATAGTGAAGGGAAGCACAAGATCAACAGCGCTAGGATTGCGGGGATCAAAACGCGCAAGGTTTTGCGTTGCCATGCGGCGTCAAAGGCCATGGCTAAGAACTCCTTGCGCTGCGCGCAGATTACACATTGAAATTGTAATTTTAACATCTCCCGCGGTGGTTAAGCATTTTGTATCGGGTGAACCGCTGCCGACCTGCTTAAAGCCTGTGGCAAGGGTTTTGGAATGACAGCGGGCTGCATTACGTTGTGCGCGGGGCGGGGCCGGAGGAATTGCCGGGAACGAGCTCGGCGGTGATCTGATACTCGCGGCCCTGAGGGTTGGCGGAGCGAGACAGTTCGTGAAGGGCGTCGGCGGCGATCTGGCCGAGGACGTCGCGATGAATATCGACGGTGGTCAGTGAGGGATTGCTATATTCGGCCAAACGGGTCTTGTCAAAACCGGTGACGGAGACGTCCTCCGGAACGCGGCAGCCCGCTTTCAGAAGGCCTTTAATTACGCCAACGGCGGTCAAATCGTTGACCGCCATGACGGCGGTGGGCCGGGGATCGAGCTGGGCGATGGCCAGGCCGGCTTTCAAGCCGCCTTCGAAGCGCAAGTCGCCAGGCAAAACCGGGCCGGGCTCAAGACCATGGTCGCGCATGCATTTTTCGTAGGATTGAAGGCGCACGACGTTGGATTTGAGGCGAGGACGTCCAGCCACAAAGGCGATGCGGCGGTGGCCGTGGTTGAAAAGATATTCGACGATCTGCCGCATTCCGGAATGGTAGTCGATGCGCAGGGTGCTGACGTATTTGCGGACGGGAGCGAGGTCAAGAAAAGTAACGGCGATCCTGCGGCGGGCCAGTTGGTTGATTACGCGCAAGCTGATTTCGGAGGTCATTACGGCTACGCCGCGGACTTTGTGCTCCATCATGCGCTCGGCGGCTTCGCGGGTTCTGCTGGGGTCGTAGTTGGTGTCGCTGAGGATGGCGTCGTAGCCCAGTTCGCGTGCGCGTGTTTCGAAGCTCTTGATGACTTCAGGGAAGAAAGGATTCTCGATGTCAGAGACGATGATGCCGAGGGTGCGGCTCTCGCGAGAAGCGAGATGGCGGGCGTGGACGTCCGGGAAATAGCCGAGGCGCTTGACCGCCGAGAGGACGAGGCTATGGGTGCGCGGGCCGACCTTGCCGGTCTTATTCAAGACATTGGAAACCGTGGCGGTGGATACCCCGGCGGCTTTGGCGACATCGCGAATGGTTAGGCCCATAGAGGAAGTTCCCGACGGAAACGTGAGGTTCCGGACGAGCGCTGCGAACGGCTTGCAGTATAGATGAAAAAAAATGCTTGACAACATCGAAAGACCTGTGAGATAGACAGTGCACAAGGTTAAGCGGTTAAGTAGATCGGGTGCGTAAATCCTGGGAAACCGGGTTTACATTTATCGGGCTTGGGGTGCCAGATTCTCAAAACGCTGATATCGCATTTTGCCGTGCGTTTAGACCAAACCTCTGTCCGCAAAAATAATAAAAGTCGAGGGGCGTATAAGCGGCTTTAGCCGCCTTGGGGCCGGGTGTCTGGGACTTGTGTGTGGATGGCCCGTGAAGGGCCAGGAGGAAGGCGATGAACGGAAGGGCTCTCACGGGATTGTTAGCTCGAGCATCCTTGCTGGCGCTGGCTAGCTTGGTCTTATTGTTGAGCGGCGCAGCGCCCCTGCGGGCGCAGGTGGACGCCGGCAGCGTCCTCGGTACGGTGGCGGACGCGTCTGGGGGATCAGTGCGCGGTGCGACGGTGACGCTCACCAATGAAGGCACCAATGCCAGTCTTTCAACGACGACCACTGGAGATGGCACGTACAAGTTCAGCCCGGTCAAAATCGGGAGCTATAAGCTCACCGCCACACTGCAGGGATTCCAGACGGTTACGCAGACAGGCGTGATCGTAAACGTGGGCCAAGAGGTTGTGGTTGATTTCTCGCTGAAGCCCGGCTCGGTCACGGAGACCGTGGAAGTCGCTTCCAGCCTTCCGGTGCTGGAAACGCAGGATGCTTCGGTAGGGCAAGTGATTGATTCGCGCAACGTCGACAATCTGCCGCTGAATGGACGCAATTTTACGTTTCTCGCGCAGTTGGCTGCCGGAGTGAACACTCCGCAGGCAGACACCCGCGGCAACGCGGCGAGCGGCGCCTTCTCGGCAAATGGCCTGCGTCCGGCGCAGAACAACTACCTGCTGGATGGCATCGACAACAATTCCGACACTGTGGACTTTTTGAACGGCACAAACTACGTGGTGCTGCCTCCGGTGGATGCGGTGCAGGAATTCAAGGTGCAGACTTCGGATTTCAGCGCCGAGTTTGGACGTTCCGGAGCGGCGGTGCTGAACGCCACCATCAAGTCCGGCACGAATGAGCTGCACGGCGCGGCTTGGGAGTTCTTCCGCAACGATAAACTGGACGCCGCCGACTTCTTCGAAAATGCCGGGGGAATTCCAAAGGGCGAACTTCGGCAAAACCAGTTTGGGTTTACGGCCGGCGGACCGGTAATCATCCCGAAAGTGTATAACGGCAAGAATAAGCTGTTTTTCTTTGGCGATTACGAAGGTTTGCGCAGGGTGCAGGGAACGATTCTGACGGGCTCGGTGCCAACCGTGGCCGAACGGGCAAGCGGTTATACCAACTTCCAGGACCTGATCACCGGTCAATCCACGGCCGCTGCGAGGCCGGACGCGCTGGGCCGGTTGATTCCGGTAGGAACGATTTTGGATCCGGCGACCACGCGTGCAGTCGCCGGGGGCTTCGTGCGTGATCCGTTTGGCGGCTGCGGGAATCTGCCGGTATACAACCTGACGACTTGCCCGACGCTGAACATCCTGCCGGCAAACCGGCTGGATCCCAACGCCATCGCACTGTTGAATTTGTATCCGGCGCCGACGAACGGCAACCTGTTCTCGAATTTTGCCAACTCGCCAAAGCTGTTTGAGCATCGCAACTCTTTTGATACCCGGCTGGATGCCAATTTGAACGAAAAGAACCAGGTGTTTTTCCGGTTCAGCTATAACGACGACCCGCAATTCATTCCTGGAATTTTCGGTGGGGTGGCCGATGGAGGCGGTTTCCAGCAGGGCTTGCAGACGGCCAACGCGCAGCAGAGCGCATTAGGCTATACGCATACGTTTTCACCGACCTTTATTAACGAAATTCGCGCGGGACTCAATTACCTGCACACTACCCGCGTTTCGCCGTCGGCGAATGATTTGACCGATATTCCGGGGCAGTTTGGAATTCAGGGGATCCCGCAATTACAGGAAAACGGAGGATTGCCGGCGTTCGGAATTAACGGACTGCAGACCTTGGGCAGCAATGCCTTCTTGCCGTCGGATGAAGTCACCTCTACATTCCAGATCACCGATACAGTGACCAAGATTTACGGGAAGCACACTTTCAAAATGGGCTTTGAGTGGCAGCACGTGAAGTTCTCGACGCTGCAGCCACCGTGGTCGCGCGGTCAATTTGATTACAACGGGAACTACACGGACATTCCGAACGTGGGCGGCGGCAGCACCGGACGGGCAGACTTTCTGTTGACGCCGATAGCGTCGACGGTGGGCGGGCCGAACTTCGTGGGCGGTTCGAGCGAAGTTTTTGTGTCCAATATCTCGCTGACCGACAACGGCAAGGACTATTACGGAGCTTTCGTCAACGATGATTGGAAGCTAACGCCCAAGTTGACCGTCAATTTGGGCTTGCGTTGGGATTTCTTTGGGCTGGTTGGCGAGCATCACGAGAACCAAGCCAATTTTGTGCCCAACGGCCCGCCAAACGGAGGTCCTACCTACATCATCCCCACGGGGCCGAACGCGGGCAATTTATCGTCTGGTTGCCCGACCTGCTTTACGGATTTGCTAACCAAAGATAAGATTGCGCTGGCCGTCACCGATCAATTCGGGCAAGGACTCGGCAATTCGCAGAAGAATAATTTTGCTCCGCGGATCGGCGCCGCGTACCAAGTCAATCCCAAGCTGGTGGTACGGGCTGGCTTCGGCCTCTTCTACAATGGGTTCGAGAACCGTGGCTTCTCACCAAACCTTGGTGAGAACTATCCGTTCCAGTTCAATTTCTCATTTGGCTCGCCCAACGACCAAACACCTATAACGTTTCCCGGCTGTACTACCGCTGGACCGGGGAACACGGCGACTTTCGAGACCGGATTCTCCTGCACGCCCCTTTCTCCACTGTTGGTCAAAGCCAGCGGTTTGGGGTTGCGCGGAATTCAGTTTAACTACATCACACCGTACACGATCGGCGCCAATTTGACCCTGCAGTATCAGTTGACGCCGTCAATGTCGGTGCAGGCCGGGTATGTAACCTCGCTGGCGCGGCATTTGGAATCGTTTCCAAACTACAACAATCCGACATCGATTGCGCCAGCCGGCACTCCCGAATCGACCCTGGTGCCATTGCCCGATTTCGGTTTTGGCTCCAGCTTTGCGGCGACTGCTGGCATGAGCGCTTACCATGGCCTGCAAACGAAGTTGGAGAAGCAATTTGCCAACGGCTTGAATTTCCTGTTCACCTATACTTACGCGAAGACCATGACCGACGCCGGTGACCTGCTAAACGGAGGCAGCCTTTCGGGATACCGTGCGCCAAGCGTTCCCGGTCTAGGAATGCCGTTTGACTACGGACTGGCGAACTTCGATGTCCGTAACGTCTTCCACTTTAGCGGCGGCTACGAACTTCCTTTTGGGAAAGGTAAGCGTTTCCTATCGGGCGCCGGTGGATGGCAAGAGAAAACGGTTGGCGGGTGGAGCTTAGTTTGGAGTGCCACGCTGCAGGGTGGCCAGCCAATATCCATTCGCTGCCCGAGCGGTACGGCATCGCACCTGGGCTGCGGTGCTCTCTACACTGGACAGCCGTTAGACCTGGGAATCTTCAACAAGGTCGACCCGAGCACCGGAAAGTCGGTTGTAGCTTACTTTGGCAACCCCGGAGCGTTTGTGCAGCCTTGCGTTCTCGGTGCTGCAACACCAACGCCGGCCGGTTGCGTTCCTCTGACGGGTGCTGCCGCTCTTGGCGGCGTAACCCAGGTGCCGGGTCCGGGCTTCCACCGGCTGGACTTGTCGTTCTTTAAGGATATCCCGCTCACGGAACGCTTTAAGCTCCAGTTCCGGACCGAGGTTTTCAACATCTTCAACCATCCGAACTTCAATGCGCCTGGATTTGGAGGCAACGGCGTGGTCGCTATCTCCAACTCGCTGAACTACAACAGCTCCACCTTCGGCGAAATCGGGTCGACCCGCGACGCTCCTTATGATCCGCGGCAGATTCAGTTCGCGTTGAAGCTGTACTACTAGGCTCGAGCTGGACATTTCTCGGCGAAAAGGCGCTTCGCAAGAAGCGCCTTTTCTTTTTCTCGGGGGCTCGTTCTTTGAGCGTGCGCCTTCATTCGGGTCCCAAAGAGGCGAGTCCGCAGCTCAGCCCTTCCGGTGTTAAAATTCAGAGATCGTGATGCGTGGATTTCAGTTGCTCGGTGTTGCATTCCTGCTGGCTGCGGCTTGTCTGCGAGGGCAGGAAGCCAGTAAAGGCCCCGCAGAGGGCCTGGATCAAAAGTTTAGGGCTGCGATGGCGCAATACGAATCCGGGCGCTTTACGGACGCCGCCGTGGCGCTGGAGGGCCTGCTACGCGAGGTTCCTGAAAGCTTCGAGGTGCACGAACTGCTGGGGCTGGTGTATTCCGCGCAATCCCAGAACGGCAAGGCCAACCCACACCTCGACAAGGCTGTGCGGCTGAAGCCGAATTCGGCCGCCGCCCGGATGAATCTGGCCATCAATCTGGTGCAGTTGGGAAAGCTGGCGCCGGCTGAGAGTGAGTTCAAGAAGGCGCTGGAACTGGAACCGCAGAATTATGACGCCAATCACAATCTTGGGGAGCTATACGTTCGGGCCGGAAAGGTTGAGGCGGCCACAAGGTATCTCGAGCAAGCGCAGCACATCAATCCCGGTTCAGCTGATAACGGCTACGACCTGTCTCTAGCCTATATGGTGACCGGGCGGTTGGCGGATGCGCGGCAATTGCTGCAAGGTCTGCTGAAGCGAAAGGACTCCGCAGAGTTGCACAATCTGCTGGGCGAAGTCGAAGAGAAGGACGGCAAGTTTGTGGCCGCGGCCAACGAATACGAACTGGCCGCCCATCTGGACCCCAGCGAGAGCAACCTGTTCGACTGGGGCGGCGAGTTGCTGCTGCACCGAACGCTCGATCCTGCCATCCAGGTGTTTCAAGACGCTGCGGCGCGCTATCCCAATTCGCCCCGCGTGGCGATTGGGTTGGGCATCGCTTATTACGCTCGCGGGAACTACGACGAGGCGGTGAAATCGCTGCTCAAGGCCGCTGACCTGAGCCCGGGCGACGCGCGCGTTTATCCATTTTTGTCTCGCGCTTACGACAGTTCGCCGAGCCAGGCGGAGGAGGTCATCACACGGTTTCGCCGTTACGCCGAACAGGAGGCGGGCAACGGCCGGGCGCAGTACTACTATGCGATGAGCTTGTGGAAAGGGAAGCGCGCGCAGGATCCCCATCTGGACCTGGCGCAAATCGCGAGGCTGCTGGAAAAGGCCATTGCGCTCGATCCTTCGCTTGCGGAAGCGCATCTGCAGCTCGGGAACCTGTATTCCGACCAGCAAAAGTACGCCGAGGCGATTCCGGAATACCAGCGAGCGCTGCAATTGAATTCCGATTTGCCGGACGCGCACTATCGCCTGGGCCAGGCTTACGTACATACCGGCGACAAGGACCGGGCCCAGGAACAACTGCAGGCCTACCAAAAGATCCGCGAGCAGCACCTTGCCGACCTGGAGAAGCAGCGCGCGGAGGTGCGCCAATTCGTCTATGCTGCGAAAGATGGCCAGGGGGCCCGGCAGTAATCTGGGACCGCACGTGCTGGCGCTTGACTTCACCAATTCGGCATCGTACTTTTGGGCTCGCTCGGTTTCCACATGAAATTTCGTGCGACCTCGGCAGAACAAGACCTCGCCCGGCAACTAGCCTGGAGCCGGCGCGAATTCTTGCGCACTGGCGCGGCGATGGCTTTGGGAAGCACCCTGCTGCCGGGCGGGACGGCTTTAGCCGGCGTTCGCACGAAAAAAAGAAAAGTTGTCGTCATCACGTTCGGGGGTGGGGCGCGCGATCAGGAAACGTTTGCGCCTGAAGGGCAGGAAAATATTCCGCACCTGATGCGGGAACTGATTCCGCAATCCGCGTTTTTTACGCAGGTAGTGAATCGGGGCATTCTGGGGCATTACGTGGCTACGGCGAGCCTCGCGACCGGCGTATACGAGACGATCAATAATTTTGCGTCGCTTCCGCCGGAGAATCCAACCGTTTTCGAATATTTCCGCAAGGATCTGAAGCGCCCGTCCACCGATGCGTGGGTGGTGGCACCCAGTAATGGCTTCAACCGCATCGGAGAGAGCAACCATCGGGCTTACGGTGCGGGCTTGGGCGCGAACGTGATTCTGCCCAAGCACCTGCTGACCGCGGCCATATCCGGCCGCAGCACGGACTACGATCACTTGATCCGTGACAATTACGAGAGTCCGCTGTTCGCGCCAGATCTTGGTGGCAGCGAATTCCAGTTGCAGCAACTGGAAATGATGCTGAAGCTGTCGGTCGACGACTTCAAGTCGCACGCACTGACATTGTCGAGTCCTGACGAGCTTTCCGTCTACGTTGCACGCCGCCTGATGCGGCAGCTGGCGCCCAGCCTACTGTGGATCACCATGCATGACATCGACATCGCGCACGCCGGAGCCTATTCGCTGTACATCGAGGGTATTCGACGCACCGACCGGCTCTGCGCCGAGATGTGGAAGGCCATACAGAGCGAGCCGGAATATGCGGGCAATACCACGCTGTTCATCCTGCCGGACTTTGGACGCGACTCGGACGGCGATTCCGGAGGTAACGGCTTCCAGCATCACCGCACTGGGGATGCGCTCTCCCGCACTACGTGGATGATGGCGATAGGTCCGGGCATTCGCGAAGGAGTGGTCTATGACCGCCCGGTGCAGTCCACCGATCTGGTCCCGACGCTGGGCTCGCTGCTGGGATTTTCGCCGTCGCTCGCGCAGGGCCACCCCGTCGCGGAGCTCTTGTAGACCATCATGCTTCCGCGCGACCTTAAACCGGAGCTGTTCAGCGGCTACCCGCCGGAAGCCAGGAAGCTTGTGGACAACTACATCGGCGTACTTCGGCGCCTGCCGCTGAGTTTTCTGCCCAACCTGTTGCGCGAGGCGATCGAATTCGACTACCGATTTCCTCCTGAGCGGAAAGCGCTGGAACAGGAGCTAGCCAATCTGAATTCGCTTTCGGCGGAACAGTTCGCGGGGTGGCTGCAGGGATTCGCGCAAATTCACCTTTCCGCCGCACTTGAAAATCTTGATTGGATTAACGCGCCCGCGCAATTTGTAGAGCAGTTATCGTCATATCTGTGGACGACGCATCAGCTGGACGCGTTTCGCACCGCGGCGGTCGCTTACGCTGAGCGCCTGCGAACAGCCGTCAAGGCGGAGCCGCCGGCGTTGCCGCGATTGGGTATTACGGTGATTGGCCAAGGCGTGGAATCTTACGATGGGCCGCTGTTTCGCAAGCTGCGGCCGCACGGAGCGTATTACAGCCGCGTCGATCAGGAAGAGGGCTTGGGCGTACTGCTCGAGGTGGTTGCCGCCCGGGCTAAAGCGAATCCCGCGCCTTACGCGCATTGGTACGTCGATGGGGGCCGGGCAGCCCCATCGGATCCCGCGCTAACCACGGTGTCCTACAGTGCGCTGGAATCTGCGCGCGCGGCCTTGCTGGCCAAGATGCGTGCGGACATCGGTCGCCCGGGCATGGGACCTGAAGCGCTGCGCACGCACCTGGCGCAATTGCGCCCGGTTGATCTCGGAGTGAGTCCAGGCGATGAAGTGTTGGACCGTTTTCGGGTCAAAATGCTTACGGAGGGTTCGGGCACGCAGATTTTCAGCACTACGTTTGCGCAGTGGACGGCCCGCGAGGCTTTGCGTCGGGCCCAGCCGATCACGCTGCTGGTGCGTTTCGCCCCACGGCAACGCCAGCGGCCGATGAACGAATTGCTGTCCGCAAGCTCGGAAAGTACGGAACTCGATCCCATTGGCTCGCTGGTGGACGCTGACATGGGTGCCTACTACAACTGGCTCAATCAACAGCGGTTGCCCGGCGCCGACCAATCCGCTTTCCTGGTGTGGTTTGAAGGCCACGGCCATGCTATGGCGATCGGACCGACCACGCCGCGCGGCACCACTTCCTCGTCGAAGACCACGCTGCGCGACCTCGCGCGCTCTTTGTTCTAGTTTTGTGCGGGCTGCAGAAACTAGACCCATTCTGTTTCCCGAAGGTGTCAGCTTGCCCGCGCACGTTTCGCGGTATGCTATTTTGTAGTGATGACTTTCTGTTGGGAGGGAAGTGTGAAATTCGTCGCTCAAACCTCTGCTGGCGCATTTGCCGTTGTCGTGCTGGGTGTGGTGCTTCCGTTTTCTTTTCTTGATGCGCAGGAGAGTAGCTTTCATAACGCACCCGACTCCGCGAAGAGTCTTAAGAATCCGCATCAAGGCCAGACGCCGGTGGATGCGAAAGCGCTCTTTCAGAAACGCTGCGCGGCGTGCCACGGCGCCGCGGGCGAAGGCACCGGGAATATCCCTTCGTTGGCCGCAGGCCGGGTGCAGTCGGCCGCCGATGGCGAACTCTTCTGGTACATCAGCAAGGGCGACGTGAATAACGGAATGCCTTCGTGGCAAGGGCTGCCGGAAGACGAGCGATGGAAGATCGTTTCGTATGTAAAGTCCCTGGGCATGCCAAAAAAAAGCACGCCGGCCAGTGCGCCCGCCGTCGTCGCCGAAAGCGCCTCCACCGCAACCTTGCCTGCGCCCACGCCACCGTTCACGGATTTTCGCTACGAGAAGCCGGGTAAGGTCCGCAAGATCACGCTCAATGATCTTCCCGCACCCTTCGTCACTCCGTCCGCCGGCAATGGCCCGAAATTAGTGCCGCGCCCGGAGAAGGCCTGGCCGCAAGTGCCCGAAGGATTCAAGGTCGATTTGTACGCGTCCGGATTAGACGAGCCCCGGCTGATCCGAACGGCACCCAATGGCGACTTTTTTGTGGCCGAGAGTCACACCGGAGAACTCCGAGTCTTTCGAGGCATCAAAGCCGACGGTAAACCTGAGCAAAGCGGCATCTTCGCGACAGGACTGAAGCGGCCCTTTGGCATCAGCTTTTATCCGCCGGGCGCCAATCCACAATGGATCTATGTGGGCAATACGAACGCGGTCGTGCGGTTCCCCTATCAGAGTGGCGACTTGAAAGCGCGCGGGCCGGCACAGCACGTGGTGGACTTGC
The DNA here is from genome assembly GCA_035309625.1 of Candidatus Acidiferrum sp. Classification (GTDB taxonomy): domain Bacteria; phylum Acidobacteriota; class Terriglobia; order Acidiferrales; family UBA7541; genus Acidiferrum. Next base: position 32,200 of record DATGEY010000032.1, on the reverse strand, counting down.
CTGCCGGCGAGGGACACTGGACCCGAGACGTTCAGTTCACGGCTGACGGCGAGAAAATGTTTGTGTCGGTCGGCTCCGCTTCCAATGTCGACGATCCCGACACCACGCCGGCGGAGAAGAACCGGGCCGATGTTCTGGAGTTCAATCCGGACGGGACGGGCATGCGCGTGTATGCCTATGGCATTCGCAATTGCGTCGGTTTGGCGGTCAATCCCAAGACAGGCGAGTTGTGGTGCTCGGTCAATGAGCGCGATGCCCTGGGCGACAATCTGGTTCCGGACTACATCACGCATGTACAGGAAGGCGGTTTCTACGGGTGGCCGTGGTGGTACATGGGCGGCCATCAGGATCCGCGCCACCAGGGGACCCATCCGGAGTTGGAGGACAAAGTCATCACTCCCGATGTGATCCTGCACCCGCACAACGCCTCCCTGGAGCTGACCTTCTACGAAGGTCAACAGTTTCCCGCCGAATACCGCGGCGATATTTTCGCTTGCGAACATGGATCATGGAATCGCGCCGTGCGTGTGGGGTACGAATTGATTCGCGTACCGCTCCACCAAACTGGCCACGCCACGGGCGAGTACGAGGACTTCATGACCGGATTTGTGGTGGATAATGGTCATGTGTGGGGTCGTCCCGTCGGGGTGACGGTTGCGCCGGACGGGTCGCTGCTGGTCACCGATGACGGATCCAAGTCGATTTGGAGGATCACATACGCAGGCAAGTGAAGCGCGGCGTGGTCTCAATGCTAACCGGAAGCTTCCCCGAGATCGGGCGGGTGATGCGACTGTAACGGAGTCAGTACCCGAGCTTCTTATCCACCACGTTTAACAGCGGCTCCCCGCGGCGAAATCTTCCGAATTGCGCAACGAAAAAACGCATCGCATTGTCCAGCCAATCCGGTGTGTGGTCCGCGCAGTGCGGCGAGAGCAGGACATTTTCAAGTTTGTAAAAAGGATGCCCCTGGGGCAGCGGTTCTTCCGCAAAAACGTCCAGCGCCGCTCCTTTGATTCTGTCTTCCGCAAGCGCTCGGATCATTGCCTGTTCGTCGATCACTGGTCCGCGCCCGACATTGATAATCACCGCTTCTGGCTTCATAGCCGCGAATTCCATTTCGCCAATCAATCCGCGCGTCTCCGCATTCAATGGCGCGGCCACGACGATATAGTCACATCGCGCCAGCATCTCGATGCGGCGATCGGGTGGATAGACCTGATCGGCGAGGGGATCTGGATCGCCGCCGATCGCAACATGGCGCCTGACCGCAAGAATATTCATCCCCATGGCTTTCGAGCGCAGCGCCACGGCGCGCCCGATATCGCCGTAGCCTACAATGCCAACCGTTTTCCCGGAAACGGGCAGTACGTCAAAGGGTTCCCACACGCCCGCCGTTTGATTGCGAATCATGCGCCGAAAATCCTTGGCAAAGTACAGGATCGCCGCGAGAGCGAACTCTCCCAACGACGCGCTGAACACGCCACTCCCATTGGTCATTATTACGTTGCTGGCAATCAGTTCGGGAAATATGGTTCGTTCGAGCCCGGCCGACCGGGAATGAACCCAACGAAGGCGCGCGCACATTAGAAATATTTCGTGGATCAACGCAAGTGAGCCTGACCAATTAAAGAGCACGCCGGCATCAGCGGCTGCGGTTGAAAAGGCCGCCGCTGAATCTCCGACGATTACATCGGCCGTTTCCTGCAATTCATCCAGCATTGCGAGTTCCGGTTCACCGGGATCCGCAAGAACCAGAATCCGGGATTTGTCCATTCACTACCCCTCAGTGCGACGTTGCGGACCAACCGCTTCCATACCTCGTGCTCACGCCTGCAATTAAGCACAGCACCGTCCGACCGAAATCAGCGAACGGAGGTTTCGTTAGCTTGAGCCGATTGAGCAATTCCAAGTAAGGCTCAGTATCGGCCGAGTCTCATCCAGCTTTCCGCGTTGCCGCGAAACAGACGAGTCACATCGCGTTGAACATCATCGCGCGTGACGGCCCGGCCGTCCTCGGCTAGCAATCTGTACGCATCGGCCAGGATCGGCGCCATCGTACGCCTGGTATTGCCCCATTTATAAATCAATTGTTCCAGAACCCGGGCGTCGGAATGTTGCGGAATAAAGCTGCTGCCCAGCATCTCAATTCGTTCGCGGGTAATCTCTTCCACGATGGACGGATTGTTCAGGAACCACCAGCACCCAAAAGGCATCAGGTTGCTGAACTTGCGCGCATATACGCACAGCTCATGCTGGTTCTCGCGGCTCAGCACGCTTACCAGGAATCGATTCGCCGGGAAAGCATTGCACAGATTTTCCAGCGAACGCAGTTCCGCTCGCCCGACCGCATCGCCGGCCAGCCTCAATGTCGGGTTGGCTTGCAGACGCACGCCAATCATCAGCGAGAGTGGCAGGTCCAGTTCGCGGCAAGCGGGCAGCACCGCCTCCGCCAGCAGGCGATTGCACAGTGTGTCATCGGGGTAAAGGAAAGTATCCGGAAGCGACACGGCCATGTACATCGGACGCATCCGTTTATTCCAATCCAGCAGAAATCGTCGAACCTCCGTCGCGGAATTTCCCCTGAACCCTGCGTCCACCTCGTATCCTTGCGCCTCCAGAACCTGCCAGTTAACCGCCCACTGCTTCAACACTCTATCGAGTCGCAACACCGCGCGAAATTGCGGATGTTCTCGAGCGCCTTTCAGCCACAATGGAGCTTCCGCCGGGTCCAGGGCGTCGTTGGTCATTACCACCATTTTAATTCCGGCCATCTTAAAAACGCGCTGAATATGGGCATCCAACTTTTGCGCCCGGAAAAAATCCCGAGCCTCCGTTAGCTCCGTGGCGCCGGTAGGCAAGCCAAAGGCTTTGAGCACCGCTACGACCCCGCGCGTCGATTCGGATATGGGCGTGTTCTCGACAAAGAGCGCGCGCCAGATGGCATCGGCCTTTTGGGTCTTTGAAAGGGCGAAATACTGCTCGGGGGTTGTGGAAGAGGAGCGGAAAAACTCCGCTTCCAAATAATGGTACGTGAGCAGTTCGTCGATGCCCCACAGTCCTAATTTGCCAAGCGACGGCGCGAACAAATGGGTATGGATGTCGATGAAGGGAGTGGCGGCCAGAACATCCTGGACCACACCGAGAATTTGCAACGGCTGGAGGCGTTTTGCCGTTGTCGATTCCAAACGCCTGTTGCCTTGTTTGCGGAGAGAACCCTTCATGATGAAATCCCGCCTTGAAGACTCATTTTGCCGCTATGCGGTGCTGAGGCTATTTCGCGGCACTACGCATGTCAACTTGTAAGACTAAAGATAAAGCTCATAGATTCTAAATGAATGCCGCGGACTCCCTTACCGTTTGACTCCGCAGACGGCGCATACCAGAATACAGTCTCTCCAAGATCCGATGCCGCCCAAAGATCCTAAATCTCTGCGCAGCTACCGCTGGTATGGCCCGGACGACCTGCGATCGTTCGGTCATCGCTCTCGCGCTGCTTCGATGGGATGCGTGCAGGCCGATTACGCCGGTAAGCCCGTCATCGCCATTATTAATACGTGGAGTGACATCAATCCCTGCCACAGCCATTTGCGGCAGCGCGCGGAAGATGTCAAGCGCGGCGTCTGGCAGACCGGCGGCTTCCCCGTGGAAATGCCGGCCATCACGCTCGGCGAAACCTTCCAGAAGCCGACCACCATGATGTACCGCAATCTGCTAGCCATGGAAACGGAAGAGCTGTTGCGCTCTTATCCAGCCGATGGTTGCGTGCTCCTCGGCGGTTGCGACAAAACCACTCCCGCGCTGCTCATGGGCGCCATCAGCGCTAATCTGCCAGCTATTTTTGTTCCCGCCGGTCCGATGCTTCGCGGCAATTGGCAAGGCCAGATTTTGGGCAGCGGTTCGGATGTTACCAAGTATTGGAGCGAGCGCCGCGCCGGCAACATCGATCAGCAAGCCTGGATGCAAATCGAAGAGGGCATCGCGCGCTCCGCCGGAACCTGTATGACCATGGGCACGGCGTCCACCATGACCAGCGTCGCGGAGGTTCTGGGCCTATCGCTACCGGGCGCGAGCAGTATTCCAGCCGTAGACGCCAATCACCCCAAAATGGCGAATCGCTCCGGGCGCCGCATAGTGGAGATGGTGTGGGAAGATCTCAAACCGCGCGACATCTTGCGAGAAGCCTCCTTCAACAATGCGATCGCTGCCGTGCTCGCGCTCGGCGGCTCGACGAATGCCGTCATTCACATGATCGCTCTCGCTGGCCGCGCTGGAATTAAGTTGACCATCGACCGCTTTGACGAACTCTCCCGCCGAACTCCGCTGCTGGCCAATTTGCGGCCCAGCGGAAAATACTTAATGGAAGACTTCTACTATTCCGGCGGCTTGCCGGCATTGCTGAAGGCTCTGGCATCTCATTTGGATTTGCAATCGCTGACCATTACCGGAAAAACCCTCGGTGAAAATATCGCAAACTCCCAAATCTATAATGCCGACGTCATTCGCGGCGCCGATAGCCCCATTCTCGAATCCGGCGGTCTGGCGATCCTGCGCGGCAATCTCGCTCCCAATGGTGCGGTCATTAAGCCCGCGGCGGCTGAACGCGCGCTGTGGACCCATTCCGGCCGCGCCATTGTGTTTGACAGCTACGATGAACTGAATGCTCGAATCGACGATCCCGCACTTGATGTCGACGCCAGCAGTGTCCTGGTCCTGCGCAACGCGGGTCCTAAAGGCGCACCCGGCATGCCGGAATGGGGCAACCTTCCCATTCCCCAAAAGCTTCTGAAAGCGGGCGTACGGGATATGGTGCGTATTTCCGACGCCCGCATGAGCGGCACAAGTTACGGCGCGTGCGTTCTGCACGTTGCGCCTGAATCCTTTGTGGGCGGACCGCTCGCGCTGCTGAAAGAAGGCGATGTGGTGGAGTTAAACGTCGAGGCCCGGCAAATTAATATGCGCGTCAGCGACGAAGAATTGGCGCTTCGTCGTTCGGCCTGGCGACCTAAAGACGGCATCTATCCGCGCGGCTATGGAAAACTTTTTCTACAACACATCAAACAGGCCGACGAAGGATGCGATTTTGATTTCCTGGAAGGCACCGCGGCAATCCCCGAACCGGAAATTCACTGACGGGCGAGAGGGCCGCGATAAACCAGGTGGATGACTACAAGGCTGTTTGGACGAGCCGAATCTAGTTCTTCGCCATTCGCTCTGGCAACGCCCAGGCGAACAAAGCTCCGCCGCTCGCCACGATCACATATTGCCGGCCATCCAACTCGTACGTGATGGGTGAGTTTCCCACCTCCCCTATGGAAGAATGCCACAGCGTTGCGCCGTCGCTGGTGCGCAACGCCACCACGTTGCGGACCGAATCGCCAGTGAAGAGCACACCCGAATCGGTGGTTAGCACGCCCGCGGCCGAGCCGCCGCCTCCAAGGTCGTGATTCCATCGGATTTTTCCGGTCTGGTAGTCGATCGCCCGCAGCACCGCTTTTCCGAGTATCCCATAATCCGCGCCAGCCCAACCAACCGTTCCATGCTCCGGCTTCGAAAAATAGATACCGTAGGCGTCCCGCGAGCTGACGATCAGCAGGCCATTCTTGGCGTCGAAACTCGGCGAACGGTAATTCGTGGCTCCGCCTTCATCCGGCGCAATCAAGCGGCCATCGCGGGTTGGATCTTTTTCGGGATTGCGGATTGGTCGGCCATCCTTATCGACGCCGCTGGACCAATTGACGGCTGCAAACGTGCTGGTCAAGAGGTTCTTCCCGTTGCTGCGATCGAGCACGAAGAAATAACCGTTGCGGGACGCCTGCAGCAGCATCTTCTTCGGCGATCCCTTGAATGTTCCGTCCACCAAAACGGGAACCTCCACGGCATCCCAGTCATGTGTATCGTGCGGCGAGGCCTGAAATCCCCAGGCCAGTTTCCCCGTATCGGGATTCAGTGCCACGATGCTGCAGGTCCAAGGATTGTCGCCTGGCCGCAGCTTTGCGGCCAAAACCGGCGTGGGATTTCCTGTTCCCACGAACACCAGATTCAGTTCCCGATCGTAGGTTCCAGTGATCCACATATTTCCCCCGGTAGCCCCGCCACTCGCGGAGTCCGCCGTCCCGGGCGGCGGAGTACTGTAGAACGTCCACTGTTCCTTTCCCGTTTCCGCATCTATCGATTTCAACATTCCGGGGATATTGTCGAAATCTCCGGAGAGTCCTACCAGCACATGATCGCGCACAATCAAAGGCGAAACCGATGTCCAATACCCCTGTTTTACATCGCCCAGAACCACGTTCCATCGCACCGTGCCATCTTTTGCGTTGAGAGAGACCAAATGATTATCTGGCGTTGTCAAATACACAGAGTCCTTGTACAAAGCAACGCCACGATTACCGATGTGCGAACCTTCATTGGGCGGATAGTTGTAATGCCAGACCTGCGCTCCTGTCCTCGCATCGATGGCCCAGACGTGATCAGGCACCGACACATACAAGACACCGTTGGCGACTACCGGAGAGGATTTGATTTGCGCACTCTGGGCGGTTTGAAAAGCCCATGCGAGCGTCAAGTAGCTCACGTTTCCTGGCGTAATCTGAGTCAGGTGGCTGTGCCGCTGTCCGGTGTAATCGCCATGATAAATTGGCCAACTGTCGGGCGTCGGCTTCAATAGCGTTGCCGGATCGAGTCCTTGCGCGGCGGCCGCGCCGCAAATTGCGAACGGCAGAATCAGCATCGCCGCGACTGGAGCGATCTTCCTGGGCAGCTTCATTCTTGCGTTCCCCTCAGCCGCGCAGCGTCCCAAATGCCACGCCGCGCCATTTTGCATCCACAAGAAAAAATGCTTTAGCGCAATGTCTGAAGATACGCCAAGACATTATGCATGTCTTCCTCGGTATATTTTCCTAATAGCTCGATATGAGCTTCCAGCGGATTCGTCACCGTGGCTTTCACCTGGCGGGCCGGCCACGACCGGTACCATCCCGACGCATCGGTAAGTGCGATTGTAAACTCATCGCGATAGGCCAATTTCCCTGTGACCGTTTGGCCCGTAGGCAGAGTCACTGTAACCATCGGAATCGCCTTGGTGGATTTTGCCGCATGTCCGTCCGCTGATGGAGCTTCCCCTCGTTCTCTCTCCGGATAGAGCATGCGCCTCAGAAGATCTAATCCTTGCAGCCTGCCGGCAATTCCTTTCAGGTCGTCGCCGGGGGAATGACATTTTGCGCATCCCCCGGCTCCGTTAAAATAACGCATTCCCGCTTCCGCATTTCCTGTCTGCAGATCGGCCGGGTCCACCGTCCGCCTCCGCCCCTCCTTCGCTTTCGCCTTGCGATCATGGATGAACGCAACGATTGCCGCTAATTCCGTATCGCTGTGCTGAAATGCGGGCATTCCTTTATCCAGCCGGCCATTGCGGACCACCGCCGCGATTTTTTCCCCGTGCACGTCTTGCTCCACTAGCGTCGAAGCCATCAAGTCGGGCCCGCTTTCGCCACCCCCGGCGTCGCGTCCATGGCAGAAGCTGCATTGCGCGGCGAACAGAGTTTTACCTGCTTGTATTTGTTCGGGTGTGCCAGCGGATTCCGCAGCAGGCTTGGGGGTCGCTGCCTCTTGACCATTACTGCCTTGGGCGTAGGCTAGAGCTGCTATGCCTGCCGCCACTAGCGCCGCAAGCCAGTTTCCTCTGCGCGAAGCTCGTCGATGCAAAAGCGATGCAATCATCTCGCCAGCCCTAATTACTGAATTTGCTGATTTTTCCGGCCACCACAGTACATCCCAGGTCAGTTGCTTGTACAGAAGCAAGTGCAATTTCATTCGTCGTGCTTGGTTACGGAAGCGGTGCTTGTTGCCTGGAGAAGTGGCGCGACGATTCGCGATTTGGCGCCCGGTTTGTTTCCTGGTTTGCCTGAATCAGACTGCGGATGGAACGGAACCGCTGATATCCGGTTGGTGGGAGACTCATCGAATGGTTCTAGTTCGCCTGGATCTTCCCGTTGGCAATCAATCGCTCCATCCACCGCCGAGCCGTGGCCGCTTCCGGCCGGTCCGCGTGATCGCTCAGAAAGGCTCGCAGCACCCGTCCCGCATCTTCATACCGTCCGACCGCCGTCAGCGACTGCGCTACCAGCAGCCCGATCTCCGGTGCTTTGCCCTTCGCTTCCGAAAGCGCCTGCTGTGACGTTTTCAGGGCTTCGTCATATTGCTGGTGTTGATAGTACGCTTTCGCCAGCGCCCAGCGCGTCTCCCATGCGGCCGCTGCATCCAATTGCAGAGACTTTTCCAGCGGCGCGATTGCTGCGTCGTACTTTCCTTGATCGCAAAGTGCCATGCCCAGTGCCGCATAAGCCCGTGCGTGGCTCGGATCGATCTGCGTGGCTTTCAACAGAGCTTCTTGCGCTGCCTTCCATTTTTGCTGCTTTAGGCGCAAGACCCCCTGCATATACAACACATCCGGGTGCCCCGGCGCGAGCCGTACTGCTTCGCCAACGTACTTTTCGGCGTCAACCATACGATCTGTGCTCAGCGCCTGCAGCCCCTTATCGACCACTGCTCTGGCTTTCGGCGCGAGCACCGGTCTACCAGGAACGCCCCCGGTATTTCCCGCCGCAGATTCCCGCAGATAAACATCCACCTGCGTTCTTCCGGCTACGCGCACCGACACGTCCTTTTGCGCGTCTCCGTATCCCGGCGCCGCTACCATTACGCTGAATTCCCCCAAAGTATTAACCACAATCACGGCGTGCCCCCGAGACGTTTCCGCCTGGCCGCTTGGAATCGTTCCGTCCCGGTAGAGTTTCACCAACGCCACCGAGAAGATGGGCTCTCCCGAACGATCGTGCACTGTTACGGTGATTTCTGCTCCATTGCCATGGAACTCAGTCTCTTCGCTTCCGCTATCCTGGCAACACACCGGCAGCGCGAACGCCACGCAATACGCCACCGGCACCAGGAGTCGCGCGATGCAACGGCGCGCACAGTCTCCGGTAGGTGACGCAACCTGTGTTGGAGCGCTTCGGCGGGCCGCTGAGTGGAAATGATGCATGACAGCCCTCGACGGATTGGCGCGAGCGTAGTCCGCCGCTCGAATCGAGTCAAGCACAACATTTATTTTCCGGGTATAAGCGGCGGACGTATGGCTCCTGCTGACCTGCCGAAGGGAAGCGGATTCGTGATCGATCCGCAGCCCATAGGGCCTTAGATCAACCGGCGGAGCGTTGGGAATGCAGGGCTAAGACTTGTTGAGCGACTTGCTTGACGTTAGGGATGCCCACCAGGGCTACCTTAACCTGTGATGCTGAGTTGTTGGTGCGGATGGTGCCGGTAGTCAGGATAGCGATGTCGCCGGAACCATCCGGGCGCTCGCGATGGTCTACGCTGACGATGTCGGCGGGAACGATAGACTTTACCGACCGCGTGCCGCTGCCGGTGATGACCATAACGCGTTGGTTGGTGACGGCATAAACCGTGTTGCCACCCTTGAGAAAAGCCCATAGCGGCGCGAGGACAATGCCCAGTCCGACAAAGAGAAAGGGCAAACCGAAAACAGGGAAGACCGCGAAGCCCTTGGCAAAGGCATTGTTCGACTGCCTGGTCAGCGAGCTGGTGGCGTGATACGCCTGGCTCGCCCAGAAAAATGCGAACCCGGCGAAAGGAATGCCAAAAATGGTGGCGGGCAGAGCGGCAAGCGCCGCCCGGCGGGGATCAGCCACGCCGGTCCAATAGAGGCTTTCGCCGGACTGTAGTTCGGATTGGGCACGAAGCTGGGCGTCGTTGGGGTTCATCTGCCTGTCTCCTTTAGTTGAGTTTACGGGCGGGCGGGCACTGGTGTTTGTCAACGGTTGGTCTGTTTGCGGAACGCGATACTGAACCAAAGGACAGCCGCGGGGAGGTGAGCTGCGGGATTGAGGAGGCACAACAGCACGGAGGGGATAATCGCGACCTGAAGCTTGCTTGGCCACGCAGTGTGGCCGCCGCAGAGCCTAACGTGTTGCGGTAGCGGTTACCGCCACGCCTAATTCCTTTAACTTCGCACGGGCTTTGCGCTCCTCTTCGGTGCCGGGGAAGCGCTTGACCACGTCCCGTAGTTCGCGGACCCCGGACGTTTTCTGACCCAGTTCGATAAGCGCCATACCTTTGCGAAGGTGCGCGGGAGCGAGTTTGAAGCTCTTGGGATAGTTGGTCAGAACCTTGTCGAATTCGGTGACCGCCTGATCGTAATTTCTTTGCGAGTAGGCAATTTCACCTAGATAGAACTGGGCATTAGAGGCTAGATCGGTGTCCCCGTAATACTTGAGATAATCCTGGAATTCCTGGCGCGCAAGATCGTACTTGCCGCTGGTGATATCGCGCAGGCCGTTGGAGTAAAGCGTATCGGCGGAAGGCGCGGGACCGCCCGGTCCGACTGCCGAGCCGGCCGGGGGCAGAGTGCTGCCCGTGGGCTGGGCCATGGCACTGCCCGGATTGCCGGCGCCACTGGATGGCGCAGCCGTACCGCCGCCGGAGATCTTGGCGTCGAGGCTCTGCACCGTGTTCTGCAGGTCCACCAACTGCTGATTGAGTTTGCCGAGCCGCGACTTGATTTCCTCGAGATTGTCGGAAAGTCCCTGGACTTGCGTAGACATGGTGTCCAGCCGCGCGCCGGAATTGGCGGTTACGTCCTGCATGGACTTTTGCAGCGCGCTCATCGTGCCGTTGAGCTTGCCAACGGTGTCGCCGGACTGCTCCACCAACGTCTTCATGACCGTGTGGTCCTGAGTCATCTGCGTCGAGAGATCCTTTTGGCCCTGCAGCAGGGAAGTGACGTCGCGCTGCAGTTCAATGATTTCGCGTGCCACGGCTTCGGCCGGGCGCGGACCAATGACGCTGCCGCCTATGGCCCCAGCAAAGACCGCAGCGCTGAAAATGGCAATGTTGCGTACACGCATGAGCAATCCTCCTAATTTCCGGCGGCCAGGAAAAGCGCCGACGGAGGCCCCAACGCTTGCAAGAACTGACACAGGCCAGGTGAGAATACTTTTACAGAAGAACGCGGAACGGTCAATTCACTACTCACTTTAAAGTAGAGCGAAGGTGCGAGCAAGGGGTTGCATGGGCAAGGGAGGATGAGCAGCAGCCCCACCCACCGGCAGGTGTGCAGATGACGTAACAAAATGCGCTCGCCTCAAAAAGGCATCCGCTACAGGGCCACTCGCGTGGAAGGAAACAAGGCCACCGCACTCCGCACGGCGAAGGACTGGTGCTCGCGGCTTGCGGCTGGGCGTCAGGGCGCAGCACTCCTTCGTTAATGCTAAGGATAAAGCTGCGCCCCTACGCGGAGGCCCAGGAAGATACCCTGCGAATTATTGCGCGCGGACGAAGTGCCCGCGGCGATTTTGCTGCCAGCAGGATTCGTTGCTTTGCGAGCAGAACGGCTTTTCTTTGCCGAAGCTGACCGTGCTGATGCGATCGGCGGAGATACCGAGCGAGACGAGATACTGCTTGACCGCGCCAGCGCGACGGTCGCCGAGCGCCAGGTTGTATTCGGTCGAGCCCCGCTCGTCGCAATGCCCTTCGACCGTGACGCGAATTCCCGGATTATTGCGCAGGAATTCGGCAGTCTTGGCCAGAGCTTCACGAGCATCCGCGCGAACGTCGGCCTTGTTGAAATCAAAGTAGGCGTCGCGAACTTCCTTCAGGAACAGCGCATCCATGTCCGGAGCCGGCGGCGGTTCGACGGGAGGCGCAGGTGTGCTCACCGTGACGCGCGCAGTGGCGTTGGCTGACCCGCCGGGACCGCTGGCCGTGATGGTATAAGTGGTGGAATCCGCAGGCGTCACCTTGGTGTTGCCTTCAGCGGTGACCGTGCCGACTTCCGGCGCGATGGTGAGCTGGGTGGCGTTGGTAGAGGTCCAGCTCAGCGTTGCAGAATCGCCCTTGTTAATCGAACCTGGATCGGCGGAAAGCGTAACGGTTGGTTGCGCGGGTGCCGGTGCAGGGGCGGGGGCGGGGGGCGGAGTTGTCGCAACAGGTTTCTTTTTACAACCACCGGTAAATATGGTGGCCACTAAGCCAGCCACCAACAGAGCGCGGTACAACGGACGCGAGACCACAACCATTCGTATCCTCCTCAGAACTACTTGAAATTTCCCGTGTTCAACCCACCGAAGGCAATATCGTAACACCGGCGGGCTGGTTCCGGGCGATATCTCGTATCACGATATATTCTACATGCAACGACACGCGGCGAGCGTGAAATTGGCGGGCGGTGCGCGAAAGTTACGATCGCTGCGCGACACTCGAAAAGCCGCCGGGCTCCCTGGACTGTTTCTGGCGCTACGGCTTGCTCGATTTGAAATCGCAAGGGGGTGTTCATTTCGGCGACCAATTGGGAGATTCGTTGTGCCCACTCATGGTCAGCAAGTGCGCTTGCGTGCCGTCGGCCAGCATGGTCCATATCTGCCGCTGACCGTTGCGAGTCGATTCAAACACGATGTGGCGGCCATCCGGCGCCCAACTGGGCCGCTCGTTTTTGCCACTGTCGCGAGTGATCTGAATCAATTGCCGGCTGGCCGGATCCATCACGTAAATATCAAAGTTGCCGTCGGGCCGCCGCCAACTGAACGCGATCATCTGGCCGTTGGGGGACCACGCGGGATCGATTAGATATCCCTTGTCAGGCACATCCAGCTCCGTGGTGTTCGTGCCGTCGGCATTCATCATGTACAACTTGGGAATCCCGCCGCGATCGCTGACGAACACTACGCTCTGCCCAGTTTTCGGGTTCCAGGCTGGCGAGGTGCTCGCGGCGTTGGAAAAGGTCAGCCGCTTGGGGCGTCCGCCGTTGGAATCAGTGACAAACAGTTCAGGGTTGCCCAGCATGGACGAAGAAAACATGATCTGCGAGCCGTCCGGCGACCATGCCGGGGCGCTGTTCGATCCGCGGAAGCGCGGGAAAGACACCACCTTATTGGCATCCACCGAATACATGCAAATCTGCGGGCTGACTATCCCATTCGCGCCGGGCACAAAGCAGGTGAAGGCGATGCGCGAAGTGTCCGGCGACCAGCGCGGCGTCAGCGAAATGGTGCGCAGGGAAGTGAGCGGGTGCTGATTGGCCCCGTCGTAGTCCATGACCCATATTTCCTTGGTGCCGGTGCGCGAACTGACGAAAGCGATTTGCGTGGAGGCAATGCCGGGAAGGCCGCCGGAAAGCCGGCTGATGATTTCATCCGCGAACTGATGCGCGAATTTGCGGACCTGCGCGTCGGTAGGTGTGCCGCGGTAAACCTTGCCCACCACCGCTTGATTGGAAGGACTGCGAACATCGTAGAGCCAACCGGAGATGACCACTTCGCTCGCGGATTCGGTGATATTGCCGAAGGCTACCAGGTTGGCGTTAACTTGCGTGGCGGTCCAATCGAGATTGCGCAGTTCAGACGGAACGCTGGGGACCTGCGTCGGATAAAAGCTCGGGCTCACCAGTTCAAGGATGCCGCTGAATTGCAGGTCGTCGCGGACCACCTGGGTGAACATCTGCGAATGTGGCTTGGCGGAGTCGGCGCGTGGTGCGAAATCAGCCACCGCCACCCGCGGCTTTTCGACCCCAAGACCGGTGCTAACGCGAAACCAATCCTGTGCGTCAGCGCGGGTGGCAAGAATCGAGAAACAAAACGCCAGAGCACAAAAGAAAATGCAGCGTGAACGGACCATCACCTTCGGTTCCCCCCTGACGCGGCTGTGCGGCCGGGCATAGCCAGTTTCATCGCGTCATTGCCAGATCGAAATCGAAAGTCACATTAACGTACGAACCCGAATAGTCGTTGGGCAGCGCGGGCATCGGCGAAGAGCTAAGCAGGGCGCGCTGCGCGGAGGTGTCCATCGAATAGTTGCCGCTGGTTTGTGCTACGCGAATGTCTTTGACCGAGCCATCGCGCGCAATGGTGAAGGTCATGGTGCACTTTGCGGTGCGAGCGCTGCGAACCGCGGGATCGATGGTGGATTGCAACCAGTTCTGACTGATACGACGGCGAACGGCGTCGATGTACCATCCGTAGCGGGAGGCGAAATCGCCGCCGCCCTGGCCTGTCATGCTGACGCCGGGATTGGCGGCGCCGGGAACTTGCGCGGTGCCGACGGGGAGATTCATTTTGCCGCCGTTTTGAGCGACCGCGTTGTCGGGAGCCGGTTGGGGATTATCGAAAACCCGCGATTTGTGTTGCGGCGGCTTGGGTTTTTCTTTCCAGGCGGGAATCTTGACTTCTGGCTTGGGCGGCTCAGGCGGCTTTGGCTGCGGCTGCGTTTTGTAAATGCTGTTGGTCGGATCGAAGGTTTTGCTTTCGGTGACATCGGGCGGCTTGGGCATCGGAATGCCCACGCTGCCCACCAGATTCACTTTCACCTCGCCTTCACTGGCCCCGCCCACGCCTCCCCAAGTGTTGCCCTGTAGATGAAAAACGATGGAGACGACCATAGCGGAGGCTACCGCGACGTGCAGAACTAATGAATAAATCAGGAAGCGCCGCAGACTGGCGTCTTCGGGATTCGCGAAGGGCGGGTTGTCAGCGAGGGCGACGCTCATGTTATTGAGTGCGAGCCCGGTCGGTGATGGGCTCGGTGACGATGCTGATATTGCTGATGCCGGATTGCCGCAGGGTATCCACGACGCTGGCGAAGATGCCGAAGGGAACTTTCTCGTCGCAGCGCAGGAAGACGGCGTCCTGCGGCTTCTTGAGTTGCGCGTGCACCCTGGCCCCGAGTTGGTGAATGTTGACCGGATCGTTGCCCAGATAAACCCGCTGCGCTTTATCGATCGACACCACCAGCCGCTGCTCGGTAATTTCCTTGACCGCGTGCGTTTTCGGTACGTCCAGCTCGATGCCGGACTGCAGGATGGGCGCGGTAATCATAAAGATGATCAGCAGCACCAGCACGATGTCGATGAACGGCACCATGTTGATCTCGGAAAGCGAGGTTTGCGTCGATTTGGAGAGCGATGGCATGTCAGAAGGTCACCGTTGGGGTCGGCAACCGGCAAACGAAACAGGTTTTCGATGGCTGGGATCGATCTAGCCAAGCGGGGGCGCAGCGGTGCTGCGCGACTACAGGGAATGCCTCGTAACTACAATCGCGCTTCAATTTGCACCCCGTTAACTGAAAGTCTTTTCGATTTGAGCGGAGACTTCCAGGGTGAAAGTGTCCAGGCGCTGGGCCAAATCTTTTATGTTCTGCAGAAATTGATTGTAGAAGATGACCGCGGGAATGGCGGTGACCAGGCCGGCAGCGGTAGTTAGCAGCGCTTCGGAAATACCGGGAGCCACCGCCCGCAGGCTGGCGGCGCCGGCATTGCCCAGGCCAGAAAACGCGTCGATGATGCCCCACACCGTGCCGAACAACCCGACGAAAGGCGTGACCGAACCCGTCGTGGCCAGCCAGGACATTCCTTTTTCCACCCGGCGCACTTCTTCGGCCGAGGCCACCTGCATATTCGCGGTGACTGCTCCGAGGCTCTTCAATTTTGGCGGATGTGGATTGGTGGGCTGGCCGCCAACCTGGCTCTGCAATTCGCGATAACCGGCAGCGTAAACAGATGCGAATGGGGAGCCGGCGGAAGCCAACGCTTGTGGGTTGGCGACGCCACGGGTGGCGCGGAAAATGCGCAGGAACTGATCGCTCTGGTGGCGTACACGGCCGAACATACCAAGCTTCTGGAAGATCATAGCCCAAGATATAATGGAGAAAACCAGAAGCAGCGCGAGCACGCCGCGCGCGACCCACCCGGTATTGGCCAGAACGCTCCCTAAATCGATAAGAAAAATAGTAGCAAGCAGGAAAATACGTCATCCCCTCAGTTGTGACAAAATTTTTCCGACTTCAGCACCGTAGCACACGCTCCGCGGGGAAGCAACGAATGGCGGCAGAAAAGTGTTGTCATTTTGAGACCGTGCCGGCAGCTGGCCGAGCCGCAAATTCGCTCGCAAAAGCGCGCCGGAAGCGGCATTGCGACCTGTGCTAAACTGCACTCTGCAAGATGGCCGGGACATTCGACATTAGTTTGGACTCGCTGGCGCGGCGTTCGGTTGCCCCGCAGAACATGGCCGGCAGCGACTCGTCCGCGCTTTCCCACCGCGACGGCGCGACCTTTTTCCTGGAAACTTTCGGCTGCCAGATGAACGACCACGACTCCGAAAAAGTTGCGGGCGTGTTGCTTTCGCGCGGGTACCGGCAGGTGGAATCGCCGGATGCCGCGTCCCTGGTGCTCTACAACACTTGCAGCATTCGAGAGAAGGCGGCGCAGAAAGTCTTTTCCCGGCTCGGTGAATATCGCACCAGGCAAGCCGCCGGGCAGGTCATCGGCGTGCTCGGCTGCGTGGCGCAGCAGGAAGGCGAGGACATTTTCGAGCGCGCGCCGTGGGTCAGCCTGGTATGCGGTTCGGCCAGTTATCGCAAGCTGCCAGAGTTGCTGGCCCAGATTGAAGCCGGGCAGCAGCGGGTGACCGGACTCGATACCGAGACCGACGAAACGTTTGAGACGCCGGTGACTCGCCGCGACAATCCGTGGCGCGCATATCTGACCATTATCGAAGGCTGCGATAAGGCGTGCGCCTATTGTGTGGTGCCCTTCACGCGCGGGCCGGAACGCAGTCGCGCCAGCCATGCCGTGCTCCAGGAAATGCGCGAACTTGCGGAATTGGGTTACTCCGAAGTGCAGTTGCTGGGGCAAACGGTCAATTCTTACGCCGATCCGTCCGCGCGGCGCATGCGTTTCTCGGAATTGCTGCTGGCCGTCGCGGACGTGCCCGGCATCCGGCGCGTGCGCTTCACCACTTCGCATCCGCGGGATTTTGGCCCGGACATTGTGGCCGCCATCGAAACGCAGCCGAAATTGTGCAATCACGTGCACCTGCCGGTGCAATCCGGTTCAACCAAAGTCCTGCGCGAAATGGTGCGCACTTACACCCGCGCGCAATATCTCGAAAAGATTGCGATGTTGCGCGCCGCCAAGCGCTCGATCGCCATCACCACCGACGTGATTGTGGGTTTCCCTGGCGAGACGGAAGCCGACTTCGGCGAGACCTTGAGTCTGCTACAAGAAGTTCGCTACGACAGCTTGTTCTCCTTCAAATATTCGCCGCGGCCGAATACTCCTTCG
This sequence comes from Candidatus Acidiferrum sp., assembly GCA_035309625.1. GTDB lineage: Bacteria > Acidobacteriota > Terriglobia > Acidiferrales > UBA7541 > Acidiferrum. The sequence goes on along the minus strand of DATGEY010000032.1, from coordinate 15,075 downwards.
CTTTCCATGCCGGACGCCATTTCCGAGCAAGAAAAGAGTCGGCGGCTCGCCGTTCTGCAGGAAACACAGCGCGAAATCCAGGCCGAACGCAATCTGAGCCTGCTGGGTACCCGCTTTGAGGTGCTCGTCAGCGGCAAATCGCGTCGCGAAAATCAGTGGAGCGGTCACACCTCTTGTCATCGGGTTGTAAATTTCTCTTCCCAAGAGCGCAACCTTCTGGGAACCTACGTGCAGGTTTTGGTTACGGGCGCCGGACCAAATAGCTTGGTGGGCGAGCAGGTGACCTAGCGGTTGCAAAGGGAGGCCTCGATGGAAGTGGAGATGAAGATCCGCGGCCTGATGATGGACCCCGTCACCAATATGCCCATCGTGGTGCTCAAGGACGTACAGGGCCAGGCCATTCTGCCGATTTGGGTTGGCGTTTATGAAGCCAACGCTATCGCGCTGGAAATCGAAAAAGTGCAGACCCCCCGCCCCATGACTCATGACCTTCTGAAAAATGTGTTGCTGGGTCTGGAGGTGCGCGTACAGAAGGTAGTGGTCAACGATTTGAAGGACGATACCTTTTACGCCCTGATTTGGGTCGAGCGGGACGGCCAGATGATGACCATTGATTCCCGCCCGAGCGATGCGTTGGCGCTCGCGCTTCGCGTGGATTGCCCCATTTTTGTCGAAGATCAAGTGCTTAAGAATTCCAAGATTTCCAGCGCCATTTCCGAACGCACCACCAACGAGCAACTGCGCTCCTGGCTCGAGGGCCTTTCCGACGACGACCTCGGCCGCTACAAGATGTAATCCCTTTCTCCCCGCTCATCCACCAGCCGCCTTCAAATTTCGGACATCGCCGGCCATCAGAGTCTTGACCGTGCGACGCCAAGCGAAGAGCAGGACGATGCCGATCAGGATGAGTGCCAGGCTGAGGCCGGCCCATAGGCCGAAGGCGCCCCAGTGGCGGCTGAAACATAACCAGGAGCCGAGCGGCAAACCGATCACCCAGTAGGCGGTGAAGTGGCAGAACATAGGGGTCCGCGTGTCGCCGGCTCCGCGCAAAGCGCCTGTGGCGACGGTTTGAATGCCGTCGAAGAGTTGGAAGGCCGCGCCCGCCGCGAGCAGAATGATGGTGGTATGGATTACAGCTTCTTCGGGCGTGTACATGCGCGCGATGGCGCGTGGAAAAACGAGCAACAGGATGCTGGCCGCCACCATGAACGCGGCGCCAACGAAGATGGCGGTATCTCCGGCATCGGCTCCGCCACGCGGATCTTTCCGGCCGATGGCTTGGCCGACGCGAACGGCGGCAGCGGAAGAGATGCCGAGCGGCACCATGTAGGTGAAGGCGACCGTATTGAGCGCGATCTGGTGCGCTGCGAGCGGGATGGCCCCGAGTCGGCCGATGAGCGCGGCGGTCAACGCGAAAACGCTGATCTCCAGCGTGATCTGCGTGGCGGCGGGCAGCCCGAGGATGATCAGCCGCCGGATGCGCCTGAAATCGATATTCACTGGCGTCTTGAGCAATTCGGTGCGATGACGGCGGTCGTACCAAAGCAGGTAGCCAACCAGAACGAGCGCCATATAGAGACGAGCCAGCGCGGTGGACCATCCGGACCCGACCACGCCCATGGCGTGGACTCCCCACTTGCCGTAGATCAGCACCCAGTTGAAAAGCAAGTTGATGATATTGGCGGTGACCAGCGCGAAAGCCACCGGACGAACCAGGTCCATGGCCTGAAGGCAACGGCGCACGGCGAAGTACAGCATTAGCGGGAATAGGCCGATGGCCAGCGCTTTCATGTAGGGTACGGCGAGGCTTGCCACCGTAGGATCGATATGAAGGGCGCGCAGGAGCGGGCCGAAGAGCCACACCGGAGCCATGAGGAACGGGGTCATGACTATGCTCAGATAAATGCCGTTGAGCAGCGAACGATGACAATCTTCGCGCTGGCCCGCGCCGAAGGCTTGCGCGACCAGCGTGTCCAGGCCAATCAGTAAGCCGCCGCCGAAGAGCGCGACCACATTGAAAAAGCTGGAGCTGATGCTGACCGCACCTATGGCGCCGGCACTGTCTGGCAAGTGGCCAACCATGATGGTGTCGACGATGCCCATAGTCATCCAGCCGATCTCGGCAAGGACCAGCGGAAGCGCTAGGCGCAGCGTTGGCCGCATTTCGGCGCGAAGGGTTTGCAGTCGTAGCATGGCATCCGCAGCGAGCCCAGCGTGACGGGCAGGCTTTGGAAGTGTAAGCGGGACCCTCGTTGGAAACAAAAACATTGGCCAGATCAAGCGGAGAAGGGGCATGGTCAGCGCGCGGATAGTTGCGGACAGCCTAAGAGGCTGCCCCACGGTTTGCCGGACTTTACCTTGCGGGGAGTTCGCCTTCGGATGCAAACAACGATTGCCACAAGAGGTGTTTGGTGTAGAATTAGCATCGGCTTAATAGCCGCTCCTTCCTGCGCGGGGCCGCGAAGATTTTTTGCGCCGCGGCGCGAAAGCGCACTTTTTCCTTGCGTTGCTGCTGCTTAGAAACGTAGAGTGTGCTCTAGTTGTAGAGGAATTTCTGGGACGCACACCTATATATGGCCAGTCGTTTGCCGGGAGGTGCCGGCAACATCCTGCTCGCAGGGGCGGAGGCAGAAAGCTATGACTGCCATCATCACGATAGCAAATCAAAAGGGCGGGGTCGGAAAAACCACTACGGCAATTAATTTGTCGGCGGCGATTGCCAATCGTGGGAAGCGCACGCTGCTGATTGATCTCGATCCGCAGGCGAATTCGACGATTGCCTTTTACGATAGCGGCGAGATCGCAACCTCGATGTTTGAGGTGCTGAGCGAAACACGCACGCCGATGACCACGGTGGTGAAGCCGACCAAGGATCCGATGTTGTTTTTGGGTCCGGGACGATTGGCGCTGGCCAAACTGGAGCAGGTGCTGGCCGGGCAATTCGACGCGCCCTATCGATTGAAGGATGCGCTGGCCCCGGTTTTGAAAGATTACGACTACGTGGTGCTGGATACGCCGCCATCGCTGGGAATCCTGACGGTGAATGCCCTAGTAGCGTCGACGCATTTGATGGTGCCGATTCAGGCGGCGTATTTCGCGATCGAGGGCACCGATGATTTGTTGGAGACATACGAGCGGATTCGCGCGCGGCCTAATCCGGGACTGAAAGTTTTGGGCGTGGTGATCACGCTGTTCGACAAGCGGACCAATATTTCGCGGGATACGCACGGGCAGATCCGCACCGTGTTTGGCGAAGTGCTGTTCAAGACCAAGATCAGCAAGAACGTGCGGCTGGAAGAAAGTCCCGCCTACAAGGAAACGATTTTGACGTTTGCGCCGAAGTCACCCGGCGCCGTCGAATACAAGAAACTGGCCGGGGAGGTTATCCAACGTGTTGAAGAGAGCCGGGTTACCCGTCACGCTGAAGATGCGGCATGACTCGCACTACGTCGAGTCACTGACCAGCTACAGCGGAGCGGCGATTGGAAGAATGATTCCGGTGGAGCAGATCCGCCCGAATCCGGACCAGCCACGCAAAGCCATTGGGGATTTGCGGGAACTCACCGATTCGGTGCGCGAGAAGGGCGTGCTGGAGCCGCTCCTGGTGCGCTTTGTGCCGCGCGAGGATTGCTACTACCTGATTTCCGGGGAGCGGCGGTATCACGCCGCGCGCGCGGCGGGGTTGCGCGAAGTGCCCTGCATCGAGAAGAGCGCGGACGATGCGGAGACGCTGGAAATCGGATTGATCGAGAATATCCAGCGGAAGGATTTGACGCCATTTGAAGAAGCCGACGGGCTGCACCGGTTGGCGACTCAATTCGAGTATACCCACGAAGATGTGGCACGGAAGATCGGGCGGGCGCGTTCTTCGGTGACGGAGACCCTTTCGTTGCGCAATATTCCGGACGGCCTGCGCAAGAAGTGCGTGGAGCAGGGCATCGTGTCGAAGTCGGTGCTGCTGCAGATTGCGCGGCAGCCTACCGAAAAGAAAATGCTGGAAATGCTGCATCGTATCCTGCAGGGCGGACTGACGCGGGATGAAGCGCGGCGGGAGCGGCGCGAAGAGCAGTCCGGGCCGCAGCGGCCGCAGCCGTTCATTTTTCAATTCGAGCCGGAAAGCGAGTCGTTCAAGTTCCGGATTCAGTTCAAGAAGAGCCATGTTTCGCGCGATGAGTTGATCGGGACGCTGCGCGAGATTTTGGCGCAACTGGAAGGCTCTTCGTCGTCTTCGGAAGCGGCGGATTCTACCGCTGCGTAGAGTTCCGGAAATTAACGTAGATTCTGAATGTCTGTGCGTGCAGCCAAGAGTGGCTGTGCTACTCACTTCATGCCGGAATTCACTCCGCAACAGAGCAAGACGTTCGAGCGGTTGTTCGCGGCGGGATTTCGTCCCGTTGCGATTCCACCATACGAGAGCGCACTTTGCGTCCGGCGCGGCGAGTGTGCGGCGCTGCTCGCCCCGGTAGCCAACGCCGGGCTGCGCTTACTGGCTTCGCCCACCTACATCGTTGGAGGCAATCTCAGCGTGAAACTGAAACGAGGCACGGGCGAAGTGTTTGTTTGGAAGAAGCAAGAGTTGACGGCTACACCCGAGCGTTTGCGGGAACTGGAAACTTTTCGGAAAGACCTTACATCCATTTTGGAAGAAGCTCCGGCGCAGTAGGAATCCATCGGATTGCAATTTCGGCAGGCTCCCGGCACACTGAAATTCCTATGGATACGTACGACGTTATTTGTTTTGGCGCCGGCCCGACCGGCCTGGCCACCGCCATCGAGGCCAAGCGAGCGGGATTGCGCGCGCTGGTCATCGATAAAGGATGCTTGTGTAATTCGATTTTCCACTATCCCGTCAACATGGTGTTTTTCACCACCCCGGAGTTGCTGGAGATCGGCGATCTGCCGCTCGTCAGCCCCAATGAGAAGCCGACGCGAGTGGAGGCCCTGAAGTATTACCGCAAAGCAGCCGAGCACTACGAACTGGAATTGCGCTTATTTGAGCTGATCGTCGGCGTGGAGGGCAGCGACGGCAATTTTACCGTCTTTACCCGCAATGAGAAGGGCGCGACCACGAGGTATGCGGGGAGAAAGCTTGTGGTGGCCACCGGCTACTACGACCTTCCCAATGAGCTCGACGTTCCGGGAGAAAATCTTCCGCACGTTTCGCATTACTACACCGAGCCGCACTCGTTTTGGAAAGAAAGCGTGGTGGTGATCGGCGGGAAAAACTCCGCGGCGGAGGCAGCGCTGGATTTGTACCGCAACGGAGCCAAAGTCACGCTGGTGCACCGGGACCCGCAGTTAGGACACAGCATCAAGTATTGGGTGAAGCCGGATATCGAAAACAGGATTAAAGCGGGACAGGTGCAGGCGCTGTTCGATACGCGCGTGAAGGAGATCACACCCGACGACGTAATCGTGAGCAATGGCGCCGGGGAACAGCGTATTCCCGCCAAGCAAGTATTCGCCCTGACCGGTTACCACCCGGATTTTCCATTCATCGAGAGCCTGGGAGTAAATCTTGATCCGGTGACGCGCAAGCCGGCTCTCGATCCCAACACGCTCGAGAGCAACATACCCGGGATTTACCTGGCCGGAGTGGTCATCGGCGGCCGGCATACCGGTGAAATCTTTATCGAGAACGGGCGCTTCCACGGAAAACAAGTTATTGAGTCGGTGAAGTCGAAGAAATTGACGGCCGAGGCGCACCGCTCTTCAGCTTAAGGACTGATACATCACCAGGGCGTCGACGCAGCCATCCGTGGGATGCTGGAATGCGCTGGGCAGACGGCCGACAATCGCAAATCCAAAGCTCTGCCACAGTTTGATGGCACGCTCGTTTGTGCTCACCACAAAATTGAATTGCATAGCGGTGAAGCCGCGCTGGCGTGCGCGCTGCAAGGAATCCGCGCACATGGCGCGAGCCACGCCGCGTCCGACGGCCCAGGCGGCGGTCATGTACGCGCAATTGGCCACATGGGCTCCCCCGGCTTGCTGGTTCGGCCGCAGGAAGTAGGTTCCGAGCACGCGGCCATCTTCGTCCGCGAGAAGGACTTCGTGCCGGTCTGCGAACCAGTAATCGAGGGCCCGCTGGCGGGACATTTCGCGCGGCAGCGCGTAGGTCTCGCCGGCGCGAATGGTGGGCTCCAGAATGGCCCAAAGGGCATCGGCGTCATCGGGAAGCAGCGCAGGCCGGATGTGCATGGCTCACTTTCGCAGTACGCCAGGATTACGTCAATTTAGCGCAAAACCCGGAGAGCCTGGCGGTTTGCCGGTTTCCAGCTTCCTTTGTTAAACTTCAAGCATGGCCAACATCATCCGTGAAGTTGCCGAGACGTTCAGCACGCTCGCGCAGGGATTCAGCGTGACCTTTCGAAACATGTTTCGGAAGACGGTCACCGAGAATTATCCCTACGAAACGGTACATTTTCAGCCGCGCTACCGCGGAATTCACGTTCTGCATCGCGACGAAAGCGGCTTGGAAAAATGCGTTGGATGTTTCCTGTGCGCCGCCGCGTGTCCGGCAAACTGTATTTACATCGAGGCCGCGGAAAACACGGATGCAAAACGCATTTCCGCTGGGGAACGCTACGCCAGCGTATACAACATCGATTATTCGCGGTGCATTTTCTGTGGTTATTGCGTGGAGGCGTGCCCAACCGATGCCATCACTCACGGCCACGGGTTTGAATTGGCCACCTACGACATCAATTCCCTCATTTACCGCAAGGAACAATTGCTCGAGAAGGCGCCCGCCGCAACTCCAAGCTCCCGATAGCGGAAAGTAACAATAATCCTGGATGTGGATCCCGGAAGGTAAGCGCGAAGCGCCTTGCGTAGCCCTTGCCAGTCCGTGTCTTCTAAAAAATATACCTCTGCTTAGACGTAACGTTTTGGTTGCTGGAGTTCGCGATGGGCGGAGGGGCCGATTTTGGTGGCGGCGGGGCGGGCGGGGGCCTTGCGGTGGCGGGGTGGCACGCTTGGCGGGCCATGGCGGCGCTTTTACCCCTGCGTCGGCGCACACCTGGGAATCGCTTTGGTAAGTCCGCGGGGCTCGCGGGAAATGCACCAAAAAGCTGCCGGACAGCTCGTTTTCTGGGCTGCCGCTCACGAACGGGCGCGAAATTCGGGTGGCGCGCCCGCTGCATCCGCGAAAAAATTATCGGACGCAGTAGGTCCGCCCTTTCTGCGGGTTTCCGGGGCAGCAGTCCGTTCGTCGCTTCCCGCCGGGTGAGCCGCAAGATCGGAGTGCTCGCGGGTGGCGGGGCGCTCGCGCTGCTGCATCAACCAGCGGGCCAGCATCGCGGCGCTATTCTCCTCCAACCAGGAGTCCAGCAACTGAGTGATCTCCTTGCGGAGATTGGCGGCGTGGCTGAGCCGGGAAAGTTCATAACTCTGCAACGAATTGCGGGAAGCGGAGAGCAGAAACTCCCAGGGCGGCTGGGCTTTGTACGCGCTCACGGAGAACCTCCAGAGGAACCCATGTACGATAACGCTACAGTAATAGATACGGATAGTACATTCCATGCCTACGGCCTGTGGAAACGTGTGGAAATCGGGGCGGCCGCGGCCTCGCCGCGCGCCCTCGCAGGGGATGCGGCCAATGATAGCACTTAAAACTGAGATTCGGGCCTGCAGTGCGTGCGCCGGCGACTACGAGGATCCCGAGGGTAGCGCTGAAGACCAGGAGATGGACGAGGGCGAGGAGAACGCCGGCCACACCGCCCGGCGAGAGGCAGGCGAGCGAGTTCCTGTTTGGGAGCCATGAGCAGGGAGGAGGCGAAAGTATGGGGAGATTACGGGGGATGGGCCGGGGGCGAGGCCTGCTGCCCACGCAACGCGAGGTATTGCGCGACGTGATGCTGGCGGCGGGGAAGTACGGGGCCTGGATGACGCTGCAGGAGTTAGCCCGGTTGACGCGCTACGGGGAGGCGAGCATCTCGGCGCAATTGCGGCACCTGCGGCGGACCGAACACGGCGGATATGCGGTGGAAAAGCGGCTGCGCTCCGGCGAGATCGTCAGCAGCGAAGAGCATTTTGTGGTGTGGGAATACCGGCTGGAGCCGCGCAGGTCCCAGCGGCGAGGATCGATGCCGCGGAAAGTCGTCGCAGCCAAGGGCGCCGGACGGCGAGGGCGGCGATGAGCGTCAAGCCGGAGTTGGCGTTTGACGTGTGCTGGGAAGTGTATTGCGGGGCGCGCGAGGTGCTGGAGAGCAAGCGCGGGATGTCCGCGATGGATTGGAAGGAAGCGACGAAATACTTGTGGCGGCCGGACTTTCGTCCGCGGCTGAACGAATGGGTGGCGGACTTCGCGCTGGCCGGCCAGGCGGCGCTGGAAGGGCCGGACTGGGCTTCGCGCCTGGTCATGTTCCGGCTGTACTATCTGGGCATGGCGCCGTATGAGCGGGCGCGCCACTTTCTGGGCTTGAGCGAGCAAAGCTGGGTCCATTGGTCGGAGGAAGTGCGCCGCCGCTGTGGGAAGGAACTGCTGCGCCGAGGCATGTTCCCGCCGCGAAAATATTTCTGCAACGCGGCGTAAATCGGCTTGCCAGGACGCATATCATCACGTGACATATCGTAGCGTTAACATGATGGGCAAGGGCGATGCTGGCGCTAATCCAAGACGGGCGCGGGTGTCCCGTGCCCCTACAGGTTGACGGAATCGCCGAGGCGGAGGCCCTTGCCTTGTTCGGTGGGGGCGACGCGGGTGTTTGTGGCCAGGCGATAGAAATGGTCGAAGCGGGCGGCGGGGGCCCACGCGGGCAGCGAATCGCGGCGCAGTTCGCTGAAACGTTTTTGGAAGCTGAGCAGGTCGGCGCCGGTTTGCGGGTCGCGGGCGGGGACTGGGCAGCGGGCGCAGGGATGGCTGCCCTCGAAATTCACTTCGCCGATGCGGAAGCGCACCACGCTGCGCTCGTCTTCGCCGAACAGGCGATCTTCCCAGAAGGCGGGGAGATGGCTGTTGGTCCGCGCGGGTAGCTCTGCGTCCACCGCCTTGCTGGAGTTAAGACGGGCACGGGACACCCGTGCCCCTACAAGGCCATGCTGGCCGTCGATCTCGAGCGTGGCGCGGAATCTCTGGCGCGCGTTGTCCAGCGTCACGCCGGGGAACCACTCGCAGACCGCTTGCAGCGACGCGGTGGAAACGATGGTCGGGCCGCTGGCGACGGTTTCATCGGGAAATCCCTCCGCAGCGTATCGCACCAGGATTTGCTGCTCGAAGAAAACACTGAACCATTCGGCGGCATCTTCGGCGCCGGCGGGGAAGAGAAACGTGCGCGGGGGAATGTTGCGGCGATCGCCAGGAACCGCCAGCGTGACGGAACTGAGATCGGGCGCGTAGCTGGCGCGAATCAGATGCATCGCCGCGGTGCGCTTACCGTTGACCCAGCGGCCATCGACGGAGAACAGCGCCCAGGCGCGGTCGTGCTCCAGCCCGCCGCCGGGCCCGATGCGCGCTTCGTTTACCGAAACCGGATCGAGCGATTTAATCGGATGCAGACGAATGCCGGCGAGGCGCGGGTTTGCGGCGTGACAAGACACAAGCAAGTCTAGCAGAAGTTCGCCGGCGCTCAGTTGGGGTTTTGCCGGCGCTTGCTGGTCAACAGGTAAAACGCGCCGGCCAGCGAGAGAATCGTAAGCGCGAGAGCCACCACGGTATGCGCGGCGATGAACCAGCGGCTCGCGTCGTGACCGGTAAGCATGTGCATCGTGTTGTGGAACACCACATGAGAAAACGCCAGCGTGGTGAACACTATGGAAACACCGGCGGCGATGCGCGTCGTAAAGTTCATAGGAGCAGCCTCCGTTAGGCGCATTGTATCGCAGTGGCTCCCAATTTCGAGGGCCTAGCCTGGGCCCGGCTCTGCGCCAAGGTTGCAGGGCAGGCCGCCTGCGCAAACACAGTGCTTCAAGGTGGCAACCTCGACAGTAGGGGCGCAGCATGCTGCGCCCCTACTTGGCAAAGTCGATCGGTTATGGCGATTTCAGCGCAGGCAGACACCCGGTGCTGCCACGCGCCGCTTCTACGTGCGCGCGGCAGCGGCGCTGGCCCCTGCGGTGACCGAGCGGTAGCCAGTGTTGGCGGCCTTCTTGAGCGCTTCGAGGGTTTCGCCGGCGGTCATCAGCGGCGTGGTCTTGGCGTTCTTGACGGCGCCGCCGGCCGCAAAAGCGATAGCAATGGCCGCGGCGCTGACGTTATCGGGCATTTCCGTGATAACCACCACATCGTATTCGCCAAAAGCGAAGAACGCAGTGTTGATGCGGCCGCCGAGCTTCTCGATCGGCGCGCGCACGGCTTCGATGCGGTCGTGGGGATTGGCAATGAGCCGCGCCCAGGCTTCCGGCGTGTAACTCACTTGATGTAAATAGTTTGGCATGGGACCTCCTTATATTTTGCGCTGGACTCGGACCAGGCCGAGTGCCGCGCCAGGGGAGTGGAGCTGGGGAATTGGGGAACTATGCTCCTGAAAGCAAAGGAGTTCAAGAAAAAATAAAAAAAGTTGAAGATTTCCCTTGACAAAAAAGTAGAAAGTGGTATACACTCTCTCTCGTAGAAAACCACGCCCCGACCTAGATAAGGTTCGGGGCTTTTTGCTTTTGGGCCGACTGCCAATGGTTTCCCGTTCTTAGTCCTTAAATTGTTTGTTTTCCGCGTATTTCAAGGTGCTGCCGCCTAGGCACCCCACACAGGGTTGCTCGCTGCCTTTTCTACGGGCAATTTGCCTCGAGCCATGAGCCATTAAGAATTTACACCAGGAACTAAGAACAAGAATTGAGAGCCACTACAAGGAGCTGTCATGCCCGTCTATCAAAATGCGACCCCGCCATTTTCACTTTTCTCCGGCGACGTCGGGTTCAGTTTCAACAACGAAACATTTCCCGGCAGCGCCACTTCCGGCACGCAGTTTGCACTGCCCAGCTTCACCGGAACAAACGACGGCGGGACCGCGGTGCGCTGGCAAACGATTTTCGGCGCCAACCCCACCGCGGTGAGCATTATTTTGCAGGGCGCGATGGCGGACGTAGACGCCGAATATCAGCAGCTGGACGCCAGCACGGCGATTACCGGCGAAGCGCGCACCGTAAACGGCGTGCAGGCCAAATTCCTGCGTATCCGCTTTGTATCCTCCACCGGCGGCAGCGGGCTCACCGCCAAGATCCTGGTGTGACCCCTTGTAGCGGCGCAGCATGCTGCGCCAGGACAAGGACGGAACCGCTGTCTGTCTTATCGTTTTCGTCTCCTGGTTAGGATCTTCGATCATGAAACAGTGCATGGCCTATCGCGTTTCGCAGGTTCACCCGAACGCCTGGGTGCGGTGTCTTCACCGGCCGGCGCGCGGGCTGCGCTTCTGTCGAGCGCATGCCAATGGCTTGCGCGGCGCGGTGCTGGGGCTGATCGTGCACGGATTCTCGGATCGCGCGAATCGGCCGGCCACCGCCGGGCAGCGCGTCAACTGATGTATCTCACCGGAAAAACCGGTTGAAAACCCCCGCATTCCCCGAACTGCGGTACGCCGGCGGAGCGGCAGCAATGAACTCAAGAAATAAAACAAATGGGCAGGCCGCGTTGCTGGCCAAGGGCCGCGATAGCACTGGCGGCGCGCTGTCCTTGAACGGGTTGGGCCGGGCTGCGTCTGACGACGCGAGCGAACTCTCCGTTGCAAATGCCGCGGCCGCTTCCGCCGCGGTGCGCGCGGACCGCCAGGCGTGCGCTGATGTGGCTCAGGCCGGGGACCCGGGGAAGCGGCGGCGGGCGCGTGCCGCTTCCCCGTCCCGCACCAACAAAGACAGCGGGGAAGCGTGCGCAGACGCCAACGCCGCAAGCGCGGAACGCGAAACGCAGCCGGAAATCGAGCCACTTCCGATCCACCGGGAGGCCTTTGTGGACGCTGTGCACGCACAAGTGGACCTCGTTCGGCTGGAGGTGGACCTGCTGAATTCGCCGGACGACAAAATTGTGCAGCGCGAACTGGCCTACCTGCGCGAACTGCGCTACGGGAAACGCTCCGCCTGCCCGGATGACGAGCCATTGCCGATTATTTTCGACGCACCGCGACCGGAAAGGGACCTGCCATGAACGCTCTGAACAACGCGCAAAGCTTGCTGGCCAAGCTGACGCAAACGATTTATCTGGACCGCCTGCTGAAGATCCTGGGCGTCGGTGGTTTTATCGTGACCTACATGAACGCCTGGCGCAGCATGGGTTTCGGATTAAAGCTGGGCTTTGTATTTAGCGCGGCCGCGTGGTTTGTCGGTGCGCGCTTCACCAAGATTTATCGCTAGCGTGAAGCGTGCGACGCAAATCCCAGCCGCCGGCGCGCTTCAGCGATTGCTATCTGCCCTTTGCGCGCCAGGAACAGTTCCATCGCAGCCGCGCGAAGTACCGGCTGTTTGGCGGCGCGGCGGGTCCCGGCAAGACCAAAGCGCTGCTGTGGGAAGCCATTTATCAAGCCCAGGAAGTTCCCGGCTCGGATTCGCTGCTGCTGCGGCGCACCTATCCGGAGCTGGAATCCTCTCTGCTGGCCTATTTCCGGCGCGATGTGCCGCGCTCGCTCTATCGCAGCTACAACGAATCCAAGCACGTGGTTACCTGGCGCAATGGCTCGACCACGCGCTTCGGTTACTGCCGCAACGAAAGCGACGTCTATCAATATCAGGGTGCGGAGTTTCTGTTCATCGGGCTCGATGAGCTGACCCACTTCACGCTGAAACAGTGGCAATTTCTCACTTCGCGCAATCGCTGCCCGGCGAAGGTGTACTCCGACGGCCAACATGCCGGCAGACGCATCGTTCCGTGCATGGCCGGCGCCAGCAATCCGGGCAATATTGGCCACGCTTGGGTCAAAGCGTTGTGGGTCGATCACGTTCCGCCCGCCGGATTTGAGCGGCCGGAGCAGTACAATTCGCTCGACTACGAGTTCATTCGCGCCAAGCTGGCCGATAATCCGATCTACGCCAACGACGCCGAATATCACCGCACGCTCGCCGCTCTCCCGGAACATCTGCGGCGCGCCTTTCTCGATGGCGACTGGAACGTTTTCGCCGGGCAATATTTTGACGTTTTCGAGTTTGGCCGCCACACCGTGCGCGCCGAAGAGTTGCGCCTGGAGCCCTGGTGGCCGCGCTGGATTTCCATCGACTGGGGCTTTCAGCATCCCAGCGCGGTGTACTGGCACTGCGCGATACCGGTCAACGGTCAACCGTCGAAAGTTCAAGGTAACAGCCTGGAATTCTCTCCGCAGCGCGCTTTCGACTCTCAACTGCCGGCTGTCAACTGCCGTATCGTTACCTATCGCGAATTCGTGCAGGCCGGCCTCTCGCCGCGCATGCTGGCGCAGGGCATTGCCGAACGCAGCGGGCGCGAGCGCATCAGCGACATTTTTCTTTCGCCAGACGCCTTCGCGCATCGCACTTCGGAAGCGTCCATCGCGGAACAACTCGGCGAAGTGCTGTCCGCCAACGGCTTCCCGCGCCCCGCGCTGGCCGACGATGATCGCATCGGCGGCTGGCAGCTGATGTACCAGTTGCTGGAATCGGACGCGTGGCTGATTACCGACCATTGCGCCAAGCTGATCGATTGCATTCCGCAGCTGGTGCGCCAGGATGGCCGCGTCGAAGATATTCGCAAAGTCGACGGCGATGATCCCGCCGATGCCGCACGCTACGGTTTGGTCTCCGGCGGAAGACTCGCCGGTGTGGGGGCCGGGTTCAGCGCCTTTGGCGCACAGACCCAGCCCGGGGCGACTTCGCGGTCGCCCAATTTTGGATCTCCGCTAGGGGCGCAGCACGCTGCGCCCCATGTCCGCAACATGTCAGCACGGTTCGTCACCGGCATGCCGCTCGACGAGCAGATCGCGCGCCAAATCAGCGCCACCGACCCGACTTCGCGCGCCATTCATGCGCAGCGCCTCGAATCCGAGGCCCGCAAACAGTTTCGCCCAAAGAAGTTGCCGCGCCGCCGCTGAAAGCGCCGGATCACTGGGCACCAGCACCGTAGCTGCGGACATAGGAATAAAAGAGGAGTTGACGTGGGGGATTTCTTTAGGCAGCTCTTGCGAGGGCGTTATGTGGCACTGCTCGAGGAAGAAGTGGCGCGGCTTCGCGCAGAGAATCGCGCGCTGACCAACTCGCTCCTGGGTACGGCGGGATTTCCGCCGGTCGAGTATCCCGAGCCGGCCAGGCCTCAATCGTTGCCGCGTCTGCGCAAGCGTTCCTGGCACCAGATTCAGGCCTGGAAAGAAGCGGAATCAACCAAGCAATGAATTCGTAGTGGCCAATCTTCAGGTTGGCCACCGCCGGTCTAAAGACCGGCCACTACACGCGTCTGCGCAAGAATTAGGACAAACGAATGGACCTGTATCCCACAACTGAGACTTGGACCGGAACGCCGGGCGCCATCGCGCCGGCGGATGGTAACGCGCCGAGCTCGGCGGCTCAGGCCTTTCGGCCCGAGCTGGCTTCGGCGATCGACGCCTCGGTAGCAGAGGCGCAGCATGCTGCGCCCCTGCTCGGCACGGCCGATCTTGGCGCGAACAACGAGCGGCTCGAGGATCTGAAGCCGAAGCTGGTGCATGCGCTGCGCGAACTGGTGCGGCAATATCGCGAAGAGGGCGTGACCGCCCGGCGCCACGAGATTCGCCGGATTCGCCAGGCGCGGCTTTTCTGGCAGGGCTTGCAGTACGCCTGGTGGAATCCCAACGATATGAACTGGCATCTGCCGTTCGAGCAGCGCTTCAGCGACGACCGCGCGCTCGAAGAGATGCCGCGCTATCAATTCGTCACTAATTTTTACCAGGGCTTTGGGCTGTCCTTCATCGCGGTGCTTTCGCAGGATGTGCCCAGCGTGCGCTTTTATCCGCAGTCGGCCCAATCGCTCGAAGACATTTCCGCGGCCCGCGCGGCCAGTGACGTGGCCGCGCTGATCGAGCAGAACAATCACATCGAGCATCTGCTCACCTCCATCGGCTATTTTTTATGGACCGACGGCAAACTCGGCGCCTACGTGCGCTACGTCGCCGACGGCCAGCGCTTCGGCTTCCACGAAGAAAACGTGCTGGAAGCGCTGGAGATTCCGCT
>DATGEY010000031.1:0-3421 GCA_035309625.1 Candidatus Acidiferrum sp. | reverse complement strand
CAGCAGAATCCCCACGCAAGCCGCCTGCACCGAAGGGTCCGCAAAATTTCCCAGGCTCACAAACGTCGCCGGATTCGCCACCACCAGCTTCGCGCTCCGCAATCCCACAAACGCGATGAACATCCCGATCCCGCCCGCCGTCGCATGCTTCAATCCCAGCGGAATCCCGTTCACGATCTGTTCGCGCACCCGCGTCACCGTCAGCAGCACAAACAGCACGCCCGAAAAAAACACCGCGCCCAGCGCCGTCGGCCACGGCACATGCATCCCGATGCAGACCGTGTACGTGAAATACGCGTTCAGCGACATCCCCGGCGCCAGCGCAATCGGATAATTCGCGTATAACCCCATCACCAGCGTTGCCACCGCCGCCGCCAGGCACGTCGCGAACACCACGCCCTCCGCCGGCATCTCCGCCTGCGACAATACCTGCGGATTCACGACGATGATGTACGCCATCGTGATAAACGTCGTCAGCCCGCCCAGCATTTCCTGCCGCAAAGTCGTCTGATTTTCCTGCAGCTTAAAAATTCGCTCGATCAACGCATCCCTCTGCACCCCAAGTGAGCCGCCACTCTAAAGTTCTCTCCCCTCCCTGTCAATCGCCCTCTCTTCAATCCGCTGCACAACTTCACCCAATCCGTTTTGTCAATCCGACTCGCAAACCTAAGCAACTTGTCATCCTGAGCGCATCCGACAAGAATGCGCGAAGGACCTCAACGTAAGCGATCCTCACAATCCTTAAATGCGCCAGACTTGCTGTCCAAGGGTGGTGGGTCAGTTTCCGATTAAACTAACCAGGCACTTGAACGGGGGCGTGCCGCTCGGAGGCCCAATTTCGCTGCCCAAAAGGCCAGTTTGTTATTCTGATACGCAACTAAGGACGTAGTCGGAATCCGGAGCAGCCACCCGCCTATACTGAGATTCATGAGTCTCACCCAATTTGCTGGCCGATTCTGGACCTTGTCCGTTTGGAGCTTTCAAGCTCTTCTGGACATCCCACCGTTTCTCGCCATTTTTATCTTTGCGTGCCTGAGCCTTGCTCTTGCCTTCTGGAAGCAACGTCCACTTCAGAATCCGCTTTGGAAACATTCGCATTGGTTTGTCCTAACACAGCTGCTGTTCTTCCCTGCCGTCATTTCTCTCGGAGTTCTGTACCCCGCATCCAGTCCAAGTTTTTATCATGCTCAGTCGTTCGCGAGCCGGGCATGCGGGCTGCTCGGTTGGCTTTCCGTGGCGTTGGCTGGATTCTGGGTCTACAAAATGAAGGGTGTTCGATGGTTTGCCCTTAGCATAGTTGCCGTACTCGAAATAATTCTCATGGGAGCCTTTTTCGTCTCTGGCATGGCGGTCAGCGGCGATTGGCTATAGTGGGAGATTTACTGCATCCTTCAATGGTCGGTAGGTCCTGATTAACGCGGTGGTTTCAATGGGTCGGCGCAACACTCAGCTCGAACCCACCTTGCATTGAAAACAAAAGCTAAAATCGCTCGCTAGGTTAGATCAGCCGGAACGCTACCCTGGCTAGGTTTTGACCGAGTACAGCGAAAGAGATGGTTCTCCCGCGGAAACATTTTCGAATCAACGCACTGGATGGTGTTGCGTCGACCACCTGAACCGGCAGCGCTATCGCAAACTGACCCGCTAGCCCTCGCGCCACCAATTGCACCACCGCTCTTTCTGAGCTAACTTCTAACACTCATTCATTCTTCATCCAAGGACTCCCATGCACTCTAAAATTTTCTCTCGTAACCGCCGAGACTTCCTCCGCGCCTCCGCCATAACGCTAGCCGCAGGCGCTCTCCCCGCTTCTCTCTTCTCCGCAAAAGAAACTTTCGCAACCTACTCTTCTTCCACTCCCTCCAAACCTCACCGCATCATCCTCGACACCGACCCCGGCGTCGACGACGCCATCGCCATCTTCCTCGCCCTGCGCTCCCCCGAACTCCACGTCGAAGCCGTCACGCCCGTCTGCGGCAACGTCCCGCTCGCGCTCACTCTTCCCAACGCCCTTCGCCTCGTCGAAATCGCCGGCCGCACCGACATTCCCGTCGCCGCCGGCGCCGCCACTCCTCTCGTTCGCCGCCTGGTCACCGCCAAATACGCTCACGGCAACAACGGCCTCGGCGGCGTGGATTTTCCCGAACCGAAACTCAAACCGGTTTCAGACACCGCCACTGAACTGATCCGCCGCGTCGTCCGCGCCAATCCCGGCGAAATCTCCGTCGTCGCCATCGGCCCGCTCACCAACATAGCTACCGTTCTCAAGTCCGACCCCACGATCGCGCCGCTCATCAAATCCATCGTCATCATGGGCGGCTCGCTCAGCGGCGGCAACATCACTCCGGCCGCCGAATTCAATTTCTACGTGGATCCCGAAGCCGCGCGGATCGTCTTCGATTCCGGCATTCCGCTCACCATGGTCGGTCTCGACGTTACCCGCAAGGTCATCATCCGCGAGGAACAGGTCCGCGCCCTCGAAGCCGCACAAACTCCCGTCAGCCAGGCCGCCGGCAAAATCCTCCGCGCCAATCTCGACCGCTTAAACAAGACCGGCAATGCCAACGGCTTCGCCATGCACGACCCGCTCACCGTCGCGCAGCTCGTCGATCCGTCCGTAGTCACTCTGAAAGATTATTTCGTGGAAATTGAAACCACGGGTGAACTCACCGCTGGCCAATCGCTCGGTTACGCGCACGGCCCCGTTCGCCGCTCTCCGCCGCTCGAAACCGGCCAGCCCGCCGCCGATTCTCCCGAGCCTGAATTCAAGCCCAATGCCAAAGTCGCCGTCGAAGTCGACCCCGACAAATTTTTCCGCTTGCTCCTCGCGCGCCTTACGGCTTCCGCTTAATCAGGGGCATCTCCCGGAGGCGAAAAACATGACCGCAACTCGTCAGGAGAAATTCAACGTTTTTCGGGCTCTCCATCAACGGCCCAGCGCATTCGTCATCCCCAATCCTTGGGATGCGGGAAGTGCAAAAATCCTGGCGGCCCTGGGCTTCGAAGCGCTGGCCACCACCAGCGCCGGCTGCGCCTTCACCAAGGGATACCTCGACTCAGCGCCGGAAATAACGCGTGACGTGATTTTGCAGAATGCCAGGGAAATTGTGGATGCCACACCCCTGCCTGTCTCTGCCGATCTGCAGAACGGGTTTGGCCATTCCCCCGATGTTTGCGCGGAAACCATTCGGTTCGCTGCCGCCGTTGGTCTGGCCGGAGGCTCCATCGAAGACTCGACTGGCGACCCTAAAAATCCAATCTACGACTTCCAGCTTGCTGCAGAACGCGTCGGCGCCGCTGCGGAAGCGGCTCACGCTTCTCATTTCTTGCTTACTGCCCGCGCTGAAAACTTCCTGCATGGCCGCCCTGATCTTGATGACACGATTCGGCGCCTGCAATCTTTTTCCAAAGCTGGCGCCGA
>DATGEY010000030.1:0-29301 GCA_035309625.1 Candidatus Acidiferrum sp. | reverse complement strand
CCTTGGTTTCGTCCCAAACGCTGGGAACCGGACCCAAAAACTCCATAATTTCCGGCTCCCGCAAATAATTGGACGGGCTGTCGGAAAGCATCTGCAGCGGGCTCTCAAATACTACATACATCGCCAGCTGGTGGCAGCGGGTGCCCTGGCTCATCGGCCGGCTGTTGATCGCCCGGAAAGCGCTCTTCGATGCGTTAATCATCGCGCCCGGCGTGTAATCCATCGGCCCCAGCACCATGCGCGTAAAGGGCAAAGTCACATCGTGGTCCGGATCGGTCTCCGCACTCCACTTGCTCCACTCCATTCCCCGCACGCCCTCCGTGCTGATCAGGTTCGGATAGGTCCTGGTCATAGTCGCTGGCTTCTGATCGCCATGAAAGTCCACCAACATTTTGCGTTTGGCCGTTTCCTGGCTCACCCGATGGTAGTAGTTGATCAGCAGTTGATCGCTGCGCTGCATGAAGTCCACTTTGATTCCCGCGATGCCCCATTTTTCGTATTGATCCAACGCCTTAATCAATTGGTCGTTCAGCTTGTTCCACAGCACCCACAGAATTACGCGCACGTTTTTCTGCTTGGCGTAGGCCGTTAGCTCCTCCATGTTCAGGTCCGGCACCACGTCCAGCACGTCCCCGTTCCGGTACCAGCCTTCGTCCAGAATGATGTACGGAATCCCGTACTTGGCTGCGAAATCGACGTAATACTTGTACGTCTGCGTATTTACTCCGGCCTTGAAGTCCACGCCGTAGACGTTCCAGTCGTTCCACCAATCCCAGGCCACTTTCCCTGGTTTGATCCACGAAGTGTCCTCGACCCGCGAGGGCGCCGCCAGGAGGTAGGTCATCTGGTTGGTGAGCAGGTCGCCGTCTTTCTCGGCAACTTCCAGCACGCGCCACGGAAACGTCCGCGTCCCTTTAGTGACCGCGATGTAGTCGGCGGCCTCCACCACGTGCAGGTCGCGATCGTGCTCCAATTTTTCCTTCAGCGGATACGGCGGAAACGTTCCGGCCAAAGCGTTGCCGCTGGTTCCATGCAGCCACAATCCCGGATATTCCTCGACGTCCGATTCCGCCACCGCCACTTTTGCGCCGTCGCCCACGTCCACTACCGCCGGCAACGTGGCCAGGAAATGAGGTTCGATTTCCGACAAGCGTCGCGGCAGATATTTCCGCTCGTTATGAGACATGAAACTTTCTTCTTCCGGGTAATACACGATGTCGTTGCTCGAAAAATTCAGGTTCATCTCTTCGCCATAAATCTTCACCTCCGGTTGCGGCAGCGAGGTTTCCAGCCGGTAGGCCACTCCTTCGTTGAAGGCACGAAACGTTACGCTGTACCCGCCATCGAAATCGAGGTGCAGCTCCTTGTAATTGTTGCGGAGTTTCGCAAACTTCTGGCGCACCACCGGCTCCAGCACCTGATCGTGGCTGCTCTCCTTGTGCTTCAAGACTTTTGCCTCGACACCTAATTTCTTGTGATCCACGTCAATAGAGAGCGTGCAATCCTGCAGAATCGCGCGGCCGCCCAGCAGCACGTCGTAGCGGATTCCGTTGGCCGTGCGAATGCGCAACTCCACTCGATTGTCTGGCGAGCGCAAATCATAGCTTGATTGCGCTTCCGCAAAACCGGCCGCCATCGAAATCGGCAGGAACACCAACAGCGCTTTCTTTAGAACTCCAGTCATCGTTTCCCCTTTTGAACGGCTTCCAGGAACCTCTACGCCGAGCCCACGCCCGGCCCGATCGCCAGCACAAAATAGTTTGCGGGCGTCGTCCCCACATTTTTCACGCCGTGCTCGTCATTGGAATGCACAAAACCAACCGCGCCCGGTCCCAGCGGGTACGTCGTTCCATTGACGGTTAGCTCCAGGGTTCCCTCACGGATAAAGAACATTTCCGAATGCACATGATGATGCGGCGGGTGCGGCATGGCGCCGGGCGGCAGGGTGGTTGCATGAGTCTCGATGGATTCGCCGGTGGCCAGTTTTCCCGCCAGGATGCCGCGGGTCTGCGCGCCACCAGGCGCTGTTTTGACGGTCAACTTCTCGAACGGGTAGCCGGCCGACGGCAGTGAATGATCTTTCTCGCTGCTCTCTGCGAGGGGTGCGGCGATTGGGAGCGCGGCCGCGGGCAGCAGGCGGCATAGTTCGCGTCGCGTCATAGTCATGGCTACCTCCCCAGCGGTCGCGCGCATCGTCGAGTGGAGGGTGACTCTACGCTCGCAGCGCCTTAGGCTGGAACTCTCTCTCGACAGCGGCACAAAGAATCTTTTAGCATCGCTATGTTTGTCAAGCCGGAAAGCCGAAAGCAACAAGAAAGAGAAATGCATGATCCGCGGAAAAGCAGCGTGAGCGTTTCGACGGGTTGGCGAGGCACAAACCAGTGAGCGTCCCGGCGATTCTGCGGCTTGGCAGCGTCAAGGATGTTTCGCGGTTCGCGGAACATTTGCGCGCGCTGCAATTGCAGATTCCCTGCGACTCCGAGATTGTGCGGGCAGCGGATTCGCCGCTGCTTGCTCCGCTGGAGCGAGGCGAAATTAAAATCGGCAATCGCATCGCCGTGAATCCCATGGAAGGTTGGGACGGAACCGCGGACGGCCGGCCCACGGAAAATACTTTGCGGCGCTGGCGACGCTTTGGGCAGAGCGGCGCGAAACTGATCTGGGGAGGTGAAGCCGTTGCCGTTTCGCACGGTGGACGCGCGAATCCGAACCAACTGGCGGTCGCGGAGCAAACGCGCGCAGGATTGGCGCAACTGCGAGAAGCGCTGATAGCGGAGCACAAGCAAGCGGCGGGTTCGGATGCCGGATTGCTGGTTGGTTTGCAACTGACGCATTCGGGGCGCTACTGCAAACCGAATTCGCAGCGGCGCGCGGAGCCGCGCATCCTGTATCGCCATCCGATTCTGGACCGGCGTTTGGGTTTGCCTCCCGATTTCCCCGTGCTCACGGATGGAGAGATTGCCGGAATCGTGGAAGAGTTCCATCGCGCTGCGCGCACGGCGTGGGAGTTGGGATTCGATTTTGTCGATATCAAGCATTGCCATGGATATTTGGGGCACGAATTTCTGAGCGCGCACACTCGGGAAGGGAAGTACGGAGGAAGTTTCGAGAATCGCACGCGCTTTCTGCGTGAAGTGGTGCAAGGAATTCGCGAGGCCGCGCCACGACTGAAAATTGGAGTTCGTTTTTCCGCTTTCGACAGCGTGCCGTTTCATCCCGATCCGGCGCAATCCGGTAATGGAAAATTGGGCCCAGGCATTCCGGAGCCGCACGCCGATTTGCTTCCTTATCGCTGGGGATTTGGCGTGAATGCGAGCGATCCCACGCAGCCCGATCTCGCGGAGCCGATTCGGTTTCTCGCGTTGCTCGAATCGCTGCACATTGTTCTGGTGAATGTCACGGCGGGCAGTCCCTATTACAGTCCGCACATTCAGCGGCCGGCGTTGTATCCACCCTCGGATGGATACCAGCCGCCGGAAGATCCGCTGGTGGGTGTGGCCCGGCAGATGGAGGCGGCGCGGGAATTGAAGCGGCGATTTCCAAATCTGATTTTTGTCGGCACGGCATACAGTTATTTGCAGGATTTTCTGCCGCAGGTGGCGCAGGCTGCGGTACGCGAGAACTGGGTGGATGCGGTGGGAATGGGGCGCATGATCTTGACCTATCCGGAAATATTTCTCGATGCGGTGCAAGGCCGCGCGGTGCAGCACAAGCGAATTTGCCGGACCTTCAGCGATTGCACCACGGCGCCACGGAACGGATTGCCTTCGGGTTGCTATCCGCTGGACAGCCATTACAAAAACTCCGCGATGGCCGTGCAGTTGAGCGCGCTGAAGAAGCGCGCGCGGCCGGGGACGCCGAATGAACATTGAACAATTGAGGGAGCGGAGAAAATTGCGGCGCAAAGTGCAAGGAATTGCGGCGGCATTGTTGCCGTATGAAAGGGATGGACGCGTGGCGGTGGAAGCATTTCAGCGGCACCTGGCGGCGACGCAGCGCGCGGGGCTGATGAACGCGGTGAATATGGACACCGGGTACGTGAATTATCTGAGCGATGGGGAGAAGCAGGAAGTATTGCGATGGACGCGCGAAGCGCTGGGCGACGGCGTGCCGTTTGTGGCCGGCGCGTACATTGAAGGGCAAACGGGCGAGTTGGCGGCATTGTACCGGCGGGAAATGGAACGCGTCGCGAAAGCCGGCGGGATTCCGATCGTGTTTCAGACGGCGCGGCTGCACGGAAAATCCGCGGAGGAGAAGGGGAGGATCTACCGGGAAATTTGCCGGGGATTTCCGCGGGTGCTGGCGTTTGAGTTGGGAGCGATGTTCGCGCCGAACGGCGAAATATTCGATGAGGAGACGGTGCGGCGGCTGATGGATATTCCAGAGCTGGCAGGGATGAAGCATTCTTCGCTCGACCGCATGGTGGAACTGGGGCGGCTGAAGTTGCGCGATAGACATCGGCCGGAGTTTCAGATTTATACGGGCAACGATCTGGGAATAAATATGATCGAGTACGGATCGGATTATCTGCTGGGGCTGGCGACGTTTGCGCCGGAAAAATTTGCGGAGCGCGACCGGCTGTGGGAAGCGGGCGAAACCGGGTATTACGCTCTGGCGGATGCGCTGCAGTATCTGGGCAATGTGGCGTTTCGCGAACCGGTTCCGGCCTACAAGCACTCCGCGGCTGTCTATCTGCATTTGACGCAGCGAATACCAAGCGATGCGGCACACCCTAGATCTCCGAGGCGGCCGGCTTGGGAAGCGGAGATCCTGCGGGACTGCGCACGCCGGGTTACCGAATGCAGTTGAGGAGCGTGAGCGTACGGTATACCCCCTCCCCCCCGGTTTTTGCGTAAGTGTTGATTCTAAACGTAGATAAAGTCCTTTGTTTTGATACACTTTTGCAAGTGTAGATTATAAAGGTACTTAGCCATCTTCATTTTGAAGCTGAATCAGAGTACGTAACAACGGGAAGCGGGCTCGGCGCGCAAGGGTCTACCGTCCGGGGTAAGTGAGAACAAGCCGGAGGCTTACGAACGTGAGCTGCGAGCGACACAGCTTAGCGTAGCGTGGGGGGTACGCGGGGACAACTGGCCGGAGGGACGGTTGAGGGTCAGGTGGCCGAAAATTGGAGTGTGGCGCGGAGGGTGAGAAACTGCTTTGCATGCATGGCAATCCCGTTCAAGACAAGCCTGGTCGCACATGCCAAAGACTGGCCTTGGAGCAGTTTCTCGTTTTGCGCTTACGATGCGCCGGGACTGATCGGCAGCGATCCCATGGATTGAAAGTTGGGAAGGTCGTGACTGTTTGCCTGCCGCCATGAATTTTTAGGTCTTTTCCCTCATGAATTTTGGGGGTCTTCTCCTCTTGACAACCAGTAGAAGAAGCGTATGTTCCTCTTGGTAGCCAAGGGGAAGGAGGTTTATGTCAGACAAGCCGAGCGATCTCGTTCAGGGCACGCTGGATATGCTCATCCTAAAAACGTTGGCCCTGGAACCCACCCATGGCTACGGGATTTCCATGCGAATCGAACAGATGAGCAAGGGCGTTTTCCGCCTGAATGCGGGCTCGTTATTTCTCGCCATTCAACGATTAGAAAGGGATGGGCTAATCGATGGGGAATGGAAGCCCACTGAAAACAACAGGCGAGCAAGGTACTACACTCTGACGGCCAAGGGACGAAAGAGGCTCGACAGCGAAACACGAGAATGGGGCAGGCAAGTGGCGGCAATCGGCAGAATTTTGGAAGCCTCGTAGGGAGCAGCCATGTCCTTGTTCAGAAATTTTGCAACCGGCCTTCGGTCGCTTTTCCGAAAGAACCAAGTCGACCGGGAGTTGAATGAGGAGGTGGGCGCCTACTTGGAGATGGAAGCGGCTGAAAAGATGAAACAAGGCATGAGTCGCAAGGATGCCCTTCGCGCCGTTCGCCTGGAGCGCGGCGGCCTTGAACTTGCAAAGGAAGTCGTTCGCTCTGGCAACTGGGAATCGTTCGTGGAGACGTGCTGGCAGGATTTGCACGTCGGCCTGCGCATGCTGCGCAAGAATCCCGGTTTTGCTGCCGTCGCCGTGCTGACACTGGCGCTGGGAATCGGGGCGAACACGGCAATTTTCAGCGTGGTTGACTCTGTGCTGCTCCGCCCAGCGTCCTACGCGAAGCCCTCTGAGCTGGTGGACATCAACGAAGTGGGCCCCGAGACGGCAGCAGGCGCAATTAATGAGGTTTCTCCTGGGGACTTCATCGAATGGCATAAGCAAGCGCAGGCTTTCCAGGGAATGGCTGCTTATCAGCGGTGGGAATTTCACGCCTTGACCGGTAATGGCGAACCGGACGAAGTGTGGGCGGTCCCGGTCACCACAAATCTTTTTAGCGTTCTGGGCGTAAATACCATCCGCGGGCGTACGTTTGCCGAGAACGAAACCCAGGCCGTGGTCCTGAGCTACCAATACTGGGAGACTCACTTCTCGTCGGATCCCAACATCATTGGGAAGGCGCTTGCGCTCGATGGCAAATCCTACACCGTGCTCGGCGTGGCTCCCGCTGATTTTGAGTTCCCAAGGGCCAACACGCAAATATGGGTCCCTGTAACGTTCAGTGCCGCTGAAAGTGCCGATCACAAGGACCGCAGACTCAGCGTCATCGCGCGGCTGAAATCAGGGGTCACTCTCAGACAAGCTCAGGCGGTAATGGATATCGTGTCACGTCGCCTGGCCGCGCAGTTTCCGAAGACGAACGCTGGATGGAGCGCTCCGGTCAGTCGCTTCAAAGGCCCGGTGGCGGAAGACGTTCTGCGTACGGCCATTTTAGCGCTCCTGGGGGCAGTGACTTTTGTGCTGCTGATCGTCGGCGCGAACGTGGCCAGCATGCTGCTCGCTCGTGGCACAACACGGCAGGGCGAGATGGCCATCCGTGCTGCGCTGGGCGCCGGCCGTCTGGGGTTGATCCGGCAGTTGGTGGTCGAAAGCGTACTTCTGGCAGGTGCAGGCGGAGTCGGCGGCCTTTTGCTGGCACGTTGGGGCCTGCGCATGATGGTCAGTCTGGTGCCCAAATACAACCTCGTTGAAACCGAGAGCGTACATCATATTTCGATGAACCTCACCGCGTTCGCCTTCACGGCAGCTCTGTCACTCATGACCGGAGCTGCGGTTGGACTGCTGCCCGCCTTGTGGGTCTCGAACCTGAATCTCAGTGAGTCCCTCAAAGAGCACGGACGGACTTCCGCGGCAGGGGCCGGCGGCTCGCGCCTGCAGCGTGTGCTGGTTGTTTCCGAGGTCGCGCTTGCCTTGGTGCTCCTGGTCGGTGCCGGCTTGATGATTCAAAGCTTCGAACACCTGGAAACGGCTCCTACCGGATTCAATCCCGACCATCTCTTGACGGTGCGCGTGCCGCTGATGAGTTACAAGTACTCCCGTCCCCAGTCGGCGGATTTTTACCGCGAAGTGCTGGACCGTATCCAAGCCATTCCCGGCGTGAAATCAGTGGGGATGGCGAATAACCTGCCCTTCACCGGATTTCATCTCTCCCTCGATTTCCCCGCCCCACCGAACTCGCCGGGCGGCTCAGGGCCCGTCCTAGTAGCTGGGCGCAGTGTGAGTCCAGGTTACTTCCGGGCTATGCAAATACCGCTCATCAGCGGACGTGATTTCACCGAAGCGGAAAACCAGAGGGATGCTCCCTGTGTCCGGATCGTCAATCGTACGATGGCCCGACTCTATTGGCCGGGAGAAGACCCCGTTGGCAAGCAACTGCCGGGCGCCTGCCCGAATGATGGGCCCGCGACAGTCGTGGGTCAAGTTGCGGATTCCAAACAGGACTCGGTGGATTCCGAGCCCCACCCGGAGCTGTACGAGCCTTACGCTCAGCACCCATTTGCATCCTTCCTGGTTACGTTGATCATTCGCACCGCCTCAAACCCGACGGGCGCTGCCGCCGCCGTGCGTGACGCCGTGCGGCAGGTGGACAGCGACCAGCCAGTGATCCAGATGCGCACCATGCAAGACGTAGTCTCTGAGTCGATCTGGCGGCAGCACGTCTCAGCTTCCATGCTGGGCCTGTTCGCTGCAATCGCTCTGGTGCTGTCCGCCGTAGGCATCTATGGAGTGCTTTCCTATTCTGTCAGCCGCCGCAAGCATGAGATTGGCATTCGCTCAGCTCTCGGCGCCACTCGGCGGGACATCCTGCGGATGGTGGTCGGGGAAGGGCTCCTTCTCACTCTGATAGGCGTCGGCGTCGGCGTAGCTGTCGCCCTCGGACTCACGCGACTTCTTACCGGCTTGCTATACGGTGTCCGACCGAGAGACCCGCTGACCTTCGTTGCCTTGGCCCTGCTGCTGATAATAGTGGCTCTGGTGGCCGTATACGTGCCCGCCCGCCGGGCGACCAGCGTCGATCCGATGGTTGCCCTGAGATACGAGTGAAGAGCCATGTCCTTGTTCAGAAATTTTGCAACCGGCCTTCGGTCGCTTTTCCGAAAGAACCAAGTCGACCGGGAGTTGGATGAAGAACTAGCGGCCTATTTGGAGATGGAAGCGGCGGAAAAGATGACGCAAGGCGTAAGTCGTAAGGATGCGCTTCGCGAAGTGCGACTAGAGCGCGGCAGTCTCGAAGTTACCAAGGAAATCGTTCGCTCTGGCGGCTGGGAATCCTTTGTGGAAACCTGTTGGCAGGATTTGCGCTTCGGCCTCCGCATGTTGCTCAAATCCCCCAGCTTCACCGCGGTTGGTGTCCTCACCCTCGCCCTCGGGATCGGCGCAAACACGGCCATCTTTAGCATCATCAACGGACTGATGCTGCGTACTCTCCCGGTGCGAGACCCAGGGCGACTCGTCGAAATCCTCCACCACGGTCCCGGCGAGCCGGAACCCGGGTTCAACGGTTTCTCGTGGGACGCTTACCGGATCATCCGTGACGGCAACCACGTCTTCTCGGACCTGATCGTTGGGCCTGGAGTGAACTTTGCACCTGTCCGCGCCGATAAGCTGCAGCCGGAGACCCTGTTCGTCGGAGCTGTAGGAGGAACTTTCTTCCAAGAGCTGGGAGTGCGACCCGCAGCCGGCCGCTTAATCGGCCCCGAAGATGATCACGTCGGCTATCACGCGCCAGTAGCCGCCATCAGCTGGTCGTTCTGGAAATCCCGATTCAATCTGGATCCCGGAATCATCGGTAAGCAGATCGTCGTCGGCGACGACGCGCCGCTTACCATCGTTGGTGTGGCGCAACGCGGGTTTTACGGGCTCAATAACCAAGCGCCGCAAGACGTTTGGTGGCCCCAAACGCTTGGTCCTTCTGCCGGATGGGGACTCGGACTATTAGCGAGGTTGAAACCGGGCGTTTCCGTAGAAGAAGCGCGTACCGAAATCGGCGTGCTGTCTCACAGAGTCGTGAACGCGCCCGACGCCGGTCCTTACGTGCGTACGATGCAACTCCGCGTCGAGCCGGCGGGAAACGGCGTTTCCACGCCTTTGACCCAGATGCTCTCGACACCGCTGACGGTCCTGATGGCAACGGTAGGGCTGCTGCTGCTCCTTGCGTGCGCGAATTTAGCAGGGCTGCTCTTGGCCCGCGGAGCATCGCGCCAGCACGAAATGGCCGTGCGTGCCTGCCTCGGAGCGCCTCGGGCTCGCTTGCTGCGCCAAACGCTCACCGAATCAATGTTGCTGTCGCTGGCCGGATGCGCCGTCGGCATCTTCCTGGCCTACTTCGCAGCTCACGCGCTGATCCGGGTCTTCGCATCAGGCAGGTTCATCATGGATGCGCCGGTGCATTTTGAGGCTCTGACAAACCCAGATGCACACGTGCTGTTGTTCACCCTGGCGATTGCGCTGCTCACGGGGCTCCTGTGCGGAGCGGCACCCGCTATGAGCGCCTCGAAGACGGAACCAGCGACCACGCTGCAACTGGTATCGCGCATCGGAGAATCCAAGTCCCGGCGGCTGTTCGGCAAGGGCCTGGTCGCTTCGCAGGTGGGGCTCTCCCTCGTGCTGATGAGCTCGGCGGGCCTGTTTGTGGAATATCTGTCGCGTCTTCGGAACCTGAATCTGGGATTCGAGCGCAATAATCTGCGGCTGGTCACGCTCGATTTCGCGCCCAGTGGCTATGACGCTGCGCAATTCTCGCGGCTGTCTCAAGAATTGGTGATGCGGCTGCACGCCATCCCTGGCGTAAGCTCAGCCACCTTTAGTGACATGAGTCCAATGGAGGGCCCTGGAGCCGCGAGCTTCGCATTTGCGGAAGACCATCCTGAAAAGCGGACCCAGGCCTCCATCAATTACGTTGCCCCGGCCTACTTCGAGACGTATGGCACACCATTTCTCGCCGGTCGCGATTTTTCAACACGCGACCATGCCGGCTCCCCTGTCGCAATCATCAACGAGACCACTGCTCGCGACTGCTTCGGGAACGAAAACCCCGTTGGAAGACACATCACCCTGAGCCATATCACCTTGACGAAGGGCGAAGGGACCTATGAGGTGGTCGGACTCGTCCGTGACGCCAAATACAACGATCTCCAGCAAGCCGCGCCGCCTACGATCTATGCGGACCTTCTTCAACAGGGCTTCATTGGTTCTCAGCTGGCGATCCGCACGAGAATCGATCCCGGCGGAGTTGTCAGCGCGGTTCGCCAAACCGAGGCCGCGGTGTTGAAGGCTGTTCCCATCGTTCGGATTGTGACGATGAACGAGCAGATCGACTCGTCCATCGTTCCACAGCGGTTGATTGCAATGCTTTCCGCTGGGTTCGGCGCGCTCGGCGTGCTGCTTGCAGCTATCGGCCTGTACGGCCTACTCGCGTACACGGTCGCGCGGCGCACACATGAGATCGGCGTTCGCATGGCGCTCGGTGCAGCACGGACTGACGTTATGCGCATAGCCCTTGGCGGCGCCCTGTGCATGGTCTGCGCTGGTCTCGCTATCGGAGAACCCCTTGCGTTCTGGGGAAAACGCGTCGCTGCCAGTCTGATCCCCGACCTGCCGGTCGCCAGCCCTTTTCCGATTGTCGTTGCCGCTGCAATAATGATCGCGGTCGGTTTGATTGCTGCTTACCTGCCCGCGCGCCGCGCCGTACGCGTAGACCCCGTGGTCGCGCTGAGGTACGAATAAATTATGGTTCTGCGAACCATAAGCGAACCATGAAAATAGCCGCAACGTGCCCTTTGAAAATAAAGGGTTATGGCTATGTTCTAAGGAATAGCCCAGATCGCGCGCAACTCTTCCTCGGAAAATCTTGGGCAAACATCTGGGGATTCGGCGACGTTCCCCGGCCGTCGCTCCCGCATGACGGGCAGCTCGGTAGGAATCCAGTTGCGAAAACCAGAAGGCTTGGTGTCGGATATTTCTGGAGGATTAACTGGAAGTGACTCTAACCTGGATCCTTACAAAATCAAGAGGGCCGACACGCGGGTTGTCAGGCGTTTGGGGGATGCACCACTCGGTCCCATCCGGGCGAAGGGCGCCGGCTGGAAGCCAGCGCTACCCGGAGCTACTTCCTTACTGTGCGTGATGAACGGGAAGCGTTGCCGCTTGATCGAACGGGACTCCGTAGGAATGGGAAGAAGAATTAACCCAAGATCCAGGTACCAAAACCCGGAACGTGGTGCACCCCAAAAATGAAAAATGAAAAGTGAAAAGTGAAAAGCGAAAAGCAAGAAGCAAGAAGCAAGAAGCGGGTCCCTCGGCTTTGCTCGGGATGACAGGTTTGTGGCGTTTCGGCGAAAAGCGGGTCCCTCGGCTTCGCTTCGGGATGACTCGTTTGTGGGTGTTTTAGGTGCGGAGAATGGTGGCGGGGTCGGTGCGGGTGGCCCGCCAGGCGGGGAGGAAGGAGGCGGCTATGGCTGCGATGATCATGATGAGAAATGCGGAGGCGAAGGCAATAGGGTCGCGGGGGCTTACTTGGTACAAGAGATTGCCGAGGAGACGGGTGGAGGCGAGGGCTGCGGCTACGCCGAGGATAACGCCGCCGAGGGTCAGGATGAGGCCATGGCGCATCACCAGACGCAAGAGATGGGAGGGATCGGCGCCGAGGGCCATGCGCAGGCCGAGTTCGCGGGAGGTTTGCGAGACGGTGTACGACATAACGGCGTAGATGCCGACGGTGGCGAGGAGGAGGGCCAAACCGCCGAGGATGCCAAGCAGGGTGACGGCTACCCGCTGCGGGGAGGTGGAGCGGTCCAGCTGTTCCTGCAGGGTGATTACTTCGTAGGGCGCGAGGTTGGCGTCGAGAGCGTGGATTTCGCGGGCAAGTTCGGTGGCGATTATTTCGGTGGGCATGCGGGTGCGGATGTTCAAGGCGGCACCCACCGAATAATTCTGGCGCAAGGGGACATAGAAGAAGGGCTTGGGATTTTCGCGAACGCTTTGATATTTGGAGACTTTGGCCACCCCGACTACCTGCAGCCATTGACCTTGGACTTGAAGACGCTTGCCGATGGGATCGTCGCCGCGCCAATACTGCGCGGCCATTAGGTCGTTTACGATGGCGACGGGGGCGGCGGTTTCATTGTCGGCGCGGGTGAATTCGCGGCCGGAGAGGAGCGGGATGCCAACGGTGGCGAAATAATTGGGACCAACTTCGTTGAATTGAATGGAGGGTTGCTCGTCGGGCGGAGGTTGGTAGCCATCGACGGCAACGGGAGAAGAGGAAAAGGCGCCGTAGCCGAGCGGGGTTGCGTGAGCAAAAGCGGCGGAGTCTACGCCTGGGAGAGCCTGGACGCGGTCGATGAGATCGTCGTCAAAGTTTTTGGCGCGCCGCGGATCGTAGCCAGCGCTGCGGAGATCGACGGCGGTGAGCAGAACGTTTTGGGTGGAAAAGCCGGGGCTGGAGTAGCGGATGCGCTGGAGGCTTTGCAGGAGGAGTCCGGCTCCGACCAGTAAGAGGAAACTGAGCGAGACCTGAACGAGGACCAGGGAGGAGCGTAGCCAGGATTTGGCGTGGCCACCGCCGACCACGCCGGACATTTCGGATTTCAGTGCGCCGGCCAGGTCGATTTTGCTGGTCTGAAGAGCGGGGACCAAGCCCAAAAGAATTGTGGAGAGGAGACAAACTCCGGCACTGAGCGCGAGTACCCGCCAATCGAGATCGCCGGGAAGGTACATGGCGACGCCGCCGCGTGCGGGGAAGAGGAGGACGAGCGCGTGACGGCACCAGTGGGCGACGAGGAGGCCACCGGCGGCGGCGAGGACCGAGAGGATCAAGCCTTCGGTGAGCAGTTGCTGCAAGAGGCGAGTGCGGTTGGCGCCGACGGCGACGCGGACGGTCATTTCATGGCGGCGCGCGAAGGATCTGACGAGAAGGAGATTGCCGACGTTGGCGCAGGCGATGAGGAGAACAAAGACGACGACGGCGAGCATGATGCCGAGAGTGGGGAGCAGAGTGCCGGCGTTATTGAAGGGAGTTTGCCACAGGGGCCAGAGTTTGATGCCGCGGCCGCGGTCGGTGGCGGGGAAATCGATTTCGAGGCGCGCGGCGATGGCGGACATTTCCTGCTGGGCTTGCTCGAGAGTTACGCCGGGCTTGAGGCGAACATAAGCTTCGATCCAGCGGGCGCCACGATCTTCGAGTTTGTAGCCACCGGCTTCGAAGGTTTCTTCCATGGAGGCGGGTACCCAGAATTGCATGCCCCATCCAACGAAGGTGCCGAGAAAGCCTTCGGGGGCGACGCCTACGATAGTGTGCTCGACGCCGTTGAGGCGCTGGGTCTTGCCGATGATGGCGGGATCGGCTTTAAAGCGGCCCTGCCAAAGTTGATAGCCGATCACGGCTACGGGATGACCGTTGCTTCCTACATCTTCGCCGGGCTCGAAACCGCGGCCGAGAATCGGGTGCACGCCGATGGCGTCAAAATAATTGGCGGAGACGATGCTGCCGATGGTGCGCTCGGCGCGGTCACCCAGGCTGAGAGTGGTGCCGGTAATTTTGTTGACGATGAAGGCGTCGCTGAGAGTGCTGCTTTTTTGGAGGTCCAAAAGATCAGGCCAGGAGATGGCGGTGTGGCCGGCTTCGCCGCGCGCGGTTCCGGTGAGGGCGAGAAGTTGCTCTTGATGCTTTACGAGGGGGTAGGGGCGGAAGAGGATGCCTTCGATCCAACTGAAGACGGCGGCGTTGGCGCCGATGCCCAGAGTGAGGCAGAGGATGGCGAGGATGGAGAAGCCGCGGCTGCGGCGAAGCATGCGGATGCCGACGCGGAGGTCTTGCAGGATGCTATCGAAGCGAAAGGGAATCCAGATGGCGCGAGCGTCTTCGCGGGCGAGCGTAGAAGGACCCATGCGGCGGTTGGCGGCGTGGAGGTTGCCAGACTCTTGCTCGAGCATTTGGCGATGAAAGGCCATCTCCTCGACGAGTTCGGCGGCCTGGTCGCGCTGGCGAAAGAAATAGAGGAAGCGGCGAATCAGGCGCATGACAATACCTTTTGGATGGCGAGAATCATTCGGGCGAAGTCTTTGTTTTCGGCGGTGAGTTGCTTACGGCCGGCGGCGGTGAGCTTGTAGTAGCGGGCGCGACGATTATTTTCCGATGCGCCCCATTCGGCGGAGACCCAACCATTCAGAAGGAGACGCTGCAAGGCAGGATAGAGGGAACTTTCGCCTACTTCGAGGACGTCTTCGGAGATTTTTTTGAGGTGCTGGGCGATGCCGTAGCCATGGCGAGGGCTGCGGGTGAGGGAGCTGAGGATCAGCAAGTCGAGAGTGCCGGGGAGGAGGTCGCTTCCCATCGTTTGTCGATGGAAGCATGGGAGGAAGACAAGTGTCAAGGATTTTTCCATCGATTGGCGATGGGGGCGGCGAGGCTGGGGCGGATCGTCTGTCGAGTTAGTTCAGGCTTGGCGGTTTGCATTGCGAGCGGAGGCGTAAATGGATTCGACGAGGGCGAGGCTGCGGCGGCCTTCGCGGGCGTTGCAGATGGGTTGGGTGTTGTTGGCGATGGCATGGAGAAAGTCTTCGAAGACGGCTTGGTGTCCGCTGAAATCGGTTACCGCAGCAGAAGACGCGCTTTGGTTGGAGTCGCCGGGAGCGATGGCGGCGAAATCGGGCGGAGGATTGCGGAGGTCGGCGGCGACGATGCGGTCGTGCTCGAGGATCACGGTGCCTTCCGTGCCGGTGATGGAGAGGCAGCGAGGATAGCCGGGATAGGCGGCGGTGGTGGCCAGGAGGGTCCCCACTGCGCCGCTGGCGAACTCCAGGGTGGCTACGGCGGTGTCCTCGGCTTCGATTTTGTGAAGGAGGGTGGCGGTGCGAGCCTGGACGCGGGCGACGTCGCCGAGGAGGTAAAGCATCAGGTCGACGGTGTGTATGGCTTGGTTAATCAGCGCGCCGCCGCCGTCGAGGGCGAAGGTGCCGCGCCATTTGGAACTGCCGTAATAGTTGGGAGGGCGATACCACTTGACTTGAGCGTCGACGAGGAGAGGCTTGCCGAGGAGACCTTGGTCGAGACAGCGCTTGAGGCGCTGGATGTTGGGCTTGAGGCGGTCCTGGAAAATGACTGCTAGCTTGATTTTGGCGTGATCGGCGGCGGCGATCAGAGCGTCGACTTTCTTTGTGGAGATGTCGAGGGGTTTTTCGGTGAGGACGTGGAGGCCGTGCTGAGCGGCGGCGATGCCTTGATCGGCGTGGAGGCCGGAGGGAGTGCCGAGGATGACCAGGTCCAGCGGTTTGTGGGCCAGGAACGCATTGAAATCGGTGAAGGGCCGGGCGTGGTGTTCGGCGGCGAGGCTGGCGACGGTTTGCCGGTTAGTGCCGTAGACGGCGACGATCCGCACGCTGTGGATAGCGGAGGCGGCGCGAGCATGAGTTTGGCTGATGTTGCCGGAGCCGATTAAGCCGATGTGCGTGGTCATGGGAATTCCAAAGGAGGAGCAGCGGCAGCGATCAACGGTAGGATGATACGAAATTTTTGTAGGCGGATTCGGATTTTTCCGGGGTCAGGATTTCGGAAGAGATGAGGATGCGGTAGCGGAAGGTTACGGACTGGTTGGGGGCGAGGGAAAAGTTCAGCACTTGTTTGCCGTTGGTGAATATTTTTTGGCCTAGCGGGTTGGCGGCGAACAGACCGTAGCCGCGGGCATGCCAGTAGGTGGGAAAGCCGGGATTGGAGGGATGGTCGAAGATAGTGATGGTCACCGGTTCGTTCCCGATTTTGCCGCTGAGGTTGCACCAGCGGCCGCGGGTACCCCAGACGGCTTCACCTGTGGCGCCCTCGCTGGTGAGATAGACGCCGTTGACGCCGGTGTTGTCCAGTTTGGCGACGGCGGTGGGGCGGCCGGCGGCATCGGTGAAAACTTCGGGCTTGTCCGAGGGAGCTTCGAGTTCGCGGGTGACGCGCATGCCGAGGACGCCTTCTTTGTCGTCGGGGAAGGAGACTTTTTCGCTGAGAGCTTGCAGGGTGGTGATGCGGTCGATGCTGCGGAAATTGTTGTTGCCGCGGAAGACGAAGCGAGTGTGCTCTTTCAAGATTAACTGCTGCTTGCCGGTGATCCAGCCGGCGTCGATTTGGAGTTCGCCCTCATCGGAGCCGCTTTTTGCCAGGGTGATGGCGCGATGGCGGATGTTGCCCATTTTGGGGGCGTCCTCGGGCTTGATGGCTGAGGAATTATTCCAGAAGTCGAAACCGTTCACGTTGCCGTAATTGAACCACAGGCCGGCGTGATGGGGATGATCGATGCGCTCGCCGGGACGCGGGTCAAGCGGAAAGCCGCGGGTGACGATGGCGCCTTGGGCGGTGCGGAGAGGGTAGAGGACGGGCTTGGCAAGTTTGTCGGGCCAGATATAGGAGGTGAAGGCTTTTCCATCGATGGTGATATCGACGCGGCGTTCGGCTTCGTAGGGGATTACGCGGATTCTTTCTTCGGAGGAGGTTTGCCTGGCAGCGACACAGCAAGCGATGAAAGTAAAAAAGATCACGGCTGCGGCGGCGGCTGCGTTAGGAGTACGCATTATTCGGTTGGCTCGCGATGAATCTTGTGCGTTTGCTGATTCAACAAAAGAGATGATGGCACAGTTGGGCGGCGGAAGCGAAGTCAGGAAAATCCAAGACGGCTTGCAGGACTTTTGATATGGATGCGGCGACTGTTCGAGTACCAGAGATGTGCGCTAGAGTAGTGGCGTTTGTAAATATCGATGAGTTGGGACTGGGACGCCGATGAAGGCACTGTTGCTGTCGAAATACGGGCAGTTGGAGATGGCGGAGGTGGCTACGCCGGCGGCGGGGGCGGGCGACGTGTTGATTCGCGTAGGGGCTTGTGGGATTTGCGGCAGCGATGTGCATGGGTATGACGGGTCATCGGGGCGGCGGATTCCGCCGATTGTGATGGGGCATGAGGCGGCGGGGCGGATTGCGGCGGTGGGTGCGGGCGTGCGGGGATTTGCGGAGGGCGACCGCGTTACTTTCGATTCGACGATTTATTGCGGGGCTTGCGCGTATTGCAAGCGCGGCGAAGTCAATTTGTGCGACCACCGGCAGGTGCTGGGAGTCTCTTGCGGGGATTACAGCCGGGCGGGGGCGTTTGCGGAGTTTGTGACGGTGCCGGCGCGGGTGGTTTACAAGCTGCCGGAGAGCATTTCGTTTGCGGAAGCAGCGATGCTGGAAGCGGTGGCGGTGGCCATGCATGGAGTGGCGCTGGCGGAGATCGGCGCTGCCAGCGCGGCGTTGGTGGTGGGGGCGGGGACGATCGGAGTATTAACGTTGCAGGCGCTGCGGGCGGCGGGATGCGGGCGCGTATTCGTTTCGGATGTGGACGAGACGCGATTGAGGATGGCGAAGGAATTGGGCGCTAACGAGGCGCTGCTGGCGGATAAGGATGTGGTGGGGCAGATTTTGGAGCGCACCGGCGGAGTTGGCGTGGATGTGGCGATGGAAGCGGTCGGGCGGAATGAGACGGTGAGTGCGGCGATTGCGAGCGTGCGTAAGGGAGGAACGGTGGTGTTGGTGGGAAACATTTCGCCGGAGGTTACGCTGCCGCTGCAGAAAGTAGTGACGCGACAGATTCGGTTGCAGGGATCGTGCGCTTCGGCGGGGGAATATCCGGAAGCGATCAAGTTGATGGCGAGCGGAGCGATTCGGGTGAAGCCGCTGATTACGGCCATTGCGCCGCTGGCGGAGGGGCCACAGTGGTTTGCGCGGCTGCATGCGCGGGAACCGAATTTGCTGAAAGTGGTGCTTACACCGGGGCCAGTTTCGTGAGCGAGGCGAAGAGCGGATTGTTTGATCTTGCCGGGCGGGTGGCCATTGTCACCGGGACGAGCCGTGGGCTGGGGCAGTATATGGCGCGGGCGCTGGCAAAGGCTGGGGCGGATTTGGTGCTGACCAGCCGGACGCGCGAGAGCTTGCAGGCTTTCAAAACGGAGGTGGAAGGACTGGGGCGGCGCGCGGTGTCGCTGGAGCTCGATGTGCGAAACCAGGAAAGTATCGAGCGGATGGCGGCGGAGGCGGAGCGGGCGTTCGGGCGCATCGACATTTTGGTGAACAATGCGGGCTGCAATGTTCGCAAGCCGGCGCTGGATGTGACCTGGGACGATTGGAACTTGATTTTGGACACCAATCTGCGCGGAAGTTTTTTTGTGGCGCAGGCGGTGGCACGGGGGATGATTGCGCGCGGGTACGGAAGGATCATCAATATTGGTTCGGTGACCAGCGTGGCGGGGTATGCGGGACTGGGGCCGTACGGGGCGAGCCGAGGCGGAATCCGGCAATTGACCATGAGTTTGGCGGATGACTGGGGCAAGTACGGAGTGACGGTAAATTGCCTGGCGCCAGGGTGGTTTCGCACGGAGCAGAACAAGGTGCTCTACGAAAATAAAGAGTGGGTGGAGTACATCACGGACCGCATTCCGGTGAAGCGGCCGGGGCGACCGGAGGATTTGGATGCGGCGGTGGTATTTCTGGCGGCGGAAGCGAGCAGATATGTGACCGGACAGACGCTGCTGGTGGACGGCGGGATTTCCACTGGGGCCGCGCGGGCCCTGGTGCAACAGCCGCAGGCGAGTGCGAGTGTCAAGCAGGCAAAGAAGTCGAGTTCGCGCGGCAAAACGCGGGGCGGGAGGTGAGTTTTGGGGAGATTATTGAGTGCGGGAGTGTTTGCCACGGCGCTGAGTTTACTGCCCGGCGTGTTCGCGGTCGCGAAGCCGGCTGCGGAGGCGCGCAAGGCACTGCAGATTTATTCTGTGGATGTGGAGGGCGGGCAATCGACATTGTTTATTACACCGGACGGGAAGTCACTGCTGATTGATACCGGCTGGCCGGGAAATAACGGGCGCGATGCGGATCGCATTGTGGCGGCGGCCAAGAATGCGGGGATCAAGAAAATTGATTTCGTGTTGATTACGCACTACCACGACGATCACGTTGGCGGCGCGCCGCAGTTGGCGGCGAAGATTCCGGTGGGCACGTTTATCGACCATGGGGAAAATCGCGAGACGAGCGAGGCAGCGGCGAGCCGGGTTTTCGCGGCGTATCAGGAATTGCTGGCGAGCGGAAAATACAAGCACATCACGGCGAAACCGGGAGAAGTGCTGCCGATCACGGGAATGCAGGTGCGGGTGGTGAGCGCGGACGGGCAACTGATTGAGAGGGCGTTGCCGGGCGGCGGCAAAGAGAATCCCGCGTGCGCGAATGCCACGAACCTGCCGGTGGATACGACAGAGAATCCGCGATCGCTGGGGACGCTGATTACCTTCGGGAAGCTGCGGATTCTGGATTTAGGGGATTTAACCGCGGACAAAGAGATGGAATTGATGTGCCCGATGAACAAGATCGGCGCGGTGGACATTTATATCGTGTCGCATCACGGATTTTTGCAGAGCGGCAGCGCGGCCCTGGTGCATGGAATCGCGCCGCGTGTGGCGATCATGGACAACGGGGCGAAGAAAGGCGGATCGCCCCCGGCGTGGGACGTTATTGAGAAATCGCCCAGGCTGGAGAACCTTTGGCAACTGCATTATTCGGAGGAAGGCGGGGCCGCGCACAATGTGGCGGCGCCGTTCGTAGCGAATTTGCAGGGGCCGGACGCGGGGAATTATTTGAAGATTACGGCGGCGACGAACGGAAGCTTCGCGGTGTTCAATTCGCGGACGCGGGAGACGAAGAAATATGAGGCGACGAAGGATTAGCCCCGGGACCTGAGGGCACCGCACGGAAAGTTGGGATCTAACGGCATTCGGGCACGAATCAGCTGTCGGATTTTTGGCGAGACATCGGCTGAGGCTGTTTCAGCCGGCGTTCGCGGAGTTTGAAGCGCTGAAGTTTGCCGGTGGCGGTCTTGGGAAGTTCCTGCAGAAAATCAATCCAGCACGGGCGTTTGTAACCGCCGACGCGTTGGGCGACAAAGTCTTGGAGTTCGCGGGCCAGGGTTTCCTTTGGCACGAACTCTTGTCGCAACACGACATAGGCAGCGGGCTTGGCCAAGCCCGCTTCATCGTCGCGGGCCACAACGGCGGCTTCGAGAACGGCGGGGTGCGCGAGCAACGCGTTTTCGACTTCGGCCGGGCTGAGCCAGAGGCCGTGGACTTTGAAGGTGTCGTCGCGGCGGCCGGCGTGCCATAGATAGCCCTCTTGGTCCTGCCGATATTTGTCGCCGGTGCGGAACCAAGGGCCGACAAAGGTTTCTTTCGTTTTTTCGTGCTGATTCCAGTAGCCGGAGCATAGTGCGTCACTTTTGACCCAGAGATCGCCAATCTCATTGGGGGCAATGAGGCCGCCGGTGTCGTCGGTGATCTTGGCATCGAAACCGGGAAGGATTTTTCCGCTGGAGCCGGGCTTGACCTGGCCCGGAAAGTTCGAGGTAACCATGTGCAGACTCTCCGTGGAGCCAAGGGCATCGAGGATTTCAATCCCGAAGCGGTGACGGAATTGCTCGAAGAGATGGGCGGGGAGAGCTTCGCCGGCGGAAACGGCGTGGCGAATGCTGGAGAGATCGAAGTCCGGGCCGGTGGAGCGATGATAGTCAAGGAGGGCCGCGTAGTTGGTGGGCACGGAGAAAAACAGGGTAGGGCGATAGCGCTCAATGGCGGCGAAAATGCCGGCGGGGGTTGGGCGCGCCGGAGAAAGAATGGTGGTGGCGCCGCAAGAGAGAGGGAAATAGCCGGCGTTGCCGAGACCGTAAGCGAAAAAGAGGCGAGCGACGCTGAAGAAGCGGTCACTCTCATTGATTTTGAGGACGGCTTGGGCGTAATGGTGAGTGGTGACCACCATGTCGTGATGGAGATGGACGCAGCCCTTGGGAACGCCGGTTGAGCCCGACGAATAGAGCCAGAAGGCGGCGTCGTCTTTGGTGGTTGGCTCGGCAACTAATTCGGGCGAGGCGGCGTTCATCAGAACGCTGAGCTGGGGATGTGGATTTGCTGGTTTGGCGTCGCCGACGATGACGATTTCGCGAAGATGGCGCAGGTTTTCGCGCGGAATAGCTTGGAGTTGGGGAAGCAGGCCTTCGCTGATAATTGCGACGCGAGCGCGGGAGTCATTCAGGATGTATTCATAGTCGTGGGGTTTGGCTTGGGTATTGACGGGAACGGCCACGGCGCCAATCTTGATGGCCCCGAAGAATACGTACAGGAACTCGGGGCCGTCGAGGAGCAAGAGCAGCGCACGCTCTTCCGGGCGGAGGCCGAGATGGCGAAGAGCGTTGCCGGCGCGATTCGTGCGTTCCAGGAGTTGCCGGTAAGTGACGCCCTCGTCGCCGCATTCGATGGCCAGGTTCTGCGCGCAACCTTCGAGAACGTTGCGGTCGACGAAATAGGAGGCGACGTTGAAGATGTGCGGCAAATCAATCACGATTTGAACATCCTGTTGCGAAAGTGCAGTGAGAAGGTTGAGCCACGAACTCCCTTGCACGTACGATGGGTTGATAGTATACGCAGTAAGCGGTTTGGCGCCTGGAATTTCAAGGCGGCGCTCGATTGTGAGCGGCAAATTACAGTATCCGGTATAGGAGAGAACCATGGCCGCAGGAATGAAAGTGCGGACTTCACGATGTGCTCTAATAGTGATCGCTGGACTGTCGCTTGCGGGCACGCTAAGTTCGCAAGGAATGCGAGGAACCATTCGAAAGCAATCTTTTGGCAAAACCGTTGGCGGGGAGCCGATTGACCTTTATTCGCTTACCAACAAAAAAGGGATGGAAGTCTCGATCACGAATTATGGCGCGACAGTGGTCAGCATCCAGGCGCCCGACCGGGCCGGCAAGACGGCGGATGTGGTCCTGGGGTTCGACACGCTGGAAGGTTATGAAAGCGGCAAGGCTTATTTTGGAGCGACGGTGGGGAGATACGGGAATCGCATCGGAGGAGGGAAATTCTCGCTCGACGGCAAGACCTATACGCTACCGCAAAATAACGGCAAGAATACATTGCACGGCGGAATTACGGGGTTTAACAAGAAGGTCTGGAAGGCGAAAGAGATGGCATCGAAGGATGGAGAGTCGCTGGAGTTGTCCTATTTGAGTCCGGACGGAGAGGAAGGATTTCCCGGCAATCTTTCGGTCAAAGTGGTGTTCACGCTGCCCGCAGAGCGCAACGAGCTGATTATCGATTATCGTGCGACGACCGATAAGGACACGGTGTTGAATCTGACCAACCATTCCTATTTCAATCTAGCGGGTGAAGGTAATGGCGACATTCTGGAGCAGGTTCTGAAGCTAAACGCGAAAAAGTTTACGCCCGTGGACCAGGGGCTGATTCCTACGGGGGAGTTGCGCGACGTCGCCGGCACACCCATGGATTTCACGACATCTACGGCGATTGGAAAGCGGATCAACGAGAAATATGAGCAACTCGTGGTGGGCAAAGGGTATGACCATAACTGGGTAATCGCGCGCGCTGAAGGCGCAAAGGGGCTGACACTGGCCGCAGAGGCCTATGATCCGAAAAGCGGGCGTCAGCTGGATGTGTTAACCACCGAACCCGGCGTGCAGTTCTATAGCGGGAACTTTCTGGACGGCTCGGCTAAGGGCAAGGGCGGCAAGGCCTACGGGCAGCGCGCGGCATTTTGCCTGGAGACGCAACATTTTCCGGATTCTCCGAATCACGCTAATTTCCCGAGTACAGTTTTGAAACCGGATTCCGTATTTCATTCGAAAACCGTATTTCGATTTTCGGTTAAATAGCATATTGGCAGATTTGCGTGGCCGGGGGCTGAGTTTTTGCGGCGAGCTGGCTGTGCGTTTTGTGAGGGAATTCCCAGGCCGCCGAATCTCCGCTTCGGTGGTGAATACCGCGTTCGCTTTTGTTTGAAATATGGCGCGCGTTAGGGGACGATTTCCGAACTTTTCTCTCCGGCTTCGTGGCAAGCTTGCCTCGGATTGATCTCCCTGCTGGATTGAGCCTGTAGCATGATCGGGAGTCCTGGGGGCACTTGACCGTCCACTTGAAGGCGTCATTCGCCCTAACCGATGAAACCTCAGACATTCATAGGTATCATGCGACAGTCACAGATAGCGGGACTTTGCGACCTGAACAATTAAATTGGTTGAATTGGGACTAATCAGTGGAAACGATACTTCACCTTTCATTCCGGTACTCGGAGCAAGACTACGTCCGAGCGATGCACGCACACTACGCTTCGCGCCTCAGGCTTAAACTCGACGCCGCCGTAGCGGTGGCGACGGCTTTGCTAGGCATCTACTTGTGGCAGTCGCTAAACTCACGCTATTGGGGTATAGGGTTAGTCTGCCTTTCAGCGGTATTGGGCCTGATGCTAGTCGCAGCTTTTGGCGTCATACCCAAGCTGGTTTTCCATCGCGAACCTAAGTTCCGTGATGAATATTCACTCACGTTTTCACCGGAAGGCATCCACTTCCGCACAGCTCACATTGATTCCCAGCTCCAATGGAGCATGTATAGTCACGCAGTCGTTGACGCTCACTCGTTCGTTCTCTATTACGGTGTCCACTCATTTACAGTGATTCCGAAGCGTGTTCTCGAAACTGCCGAACAGTTAGCTGCATTTGACCGCTTAATCAAAGAAAAAATTCCAAAGGTATCCACGAAAGGCTCATAAGCGGTAACGCCGTATCTGGTCCGGCCCGTCGTGACATCTGAGTTCAAAACCAACTAAAGGCACAACCCTACTGCAGAAATCGCCATGGATTCCTGTGAGGAATGCGTGACGGTCCTTGACACGGAAATTTCATGAGCGCATGGTGTGCGAAATGATTAGTTCGGACGGCGGTATTTCATTCGAAAACCGTATTTCGATTTTCGGTTAAATAGCATATTGGCAGATTTGCGTGGCCGGGGGCTGAGTTTTTGCGGATAGCCGCCAGTGCGTTTTGTGAAGGAATTCCCAGGCCACCGAATCGCCGCCTCGGTGGTGACTAACGAGACGCGGATGCGGGTCGGCACCCTTTGAATAAGAATTCGGTTAACTAAACTGAACTTTGAAGCTAAGGGATAGCTACCGCTGCAGCAAGGGCAGCCCCTTGCGCTATTTGCGCGATGGAGACTATGTTTTTCCAAGCGTTGCTGGCACCCAAGACTGCTTTCTCCGGAACGACAATGGTGTCGCCCGGACCGATGGTGGACGCCAAAGCGCCACCGCTCCATGCGGACCCTGTGCCGCCGGTCACCTCTCCGTTTGCGCGCAGGATAAAAATGGCCTTCTTGTTCGCAAGCTGCGTTGCGCCTCCTGCCCGTGAGAGATACCACTTCGCGTCTTTCCCAGGGACGTAGATAATCGCGTTGGAGTTGTACACTTGCCCGACAATC
Organism: Candidatus Acidiferrum sp.; assembly: GCA_035309625.1. Taxonomy (GTDB): domain Bacteria; phylum Acidobacteriota; class Terriglobia; order Acidiferrales; family UBA7541; genus Acidiferrum. The sequence continues at coordinate 4,617 of DATGEY010000030.1, read as the reverse complement.
AAAACGAAGCCAGGACGCTTTGGAATATCCAGTGCGTCCCCCGGGCGAAGCTCGATGTCGTCTGGAGAGCCGGCGAAATTCTTACGGCCATTTTGCAGGTGCACAACCAATCGTCCCGAGGCCGGCGCTTTCCGTAGCGCGTCGAGCACGCGCTCCTTCTGCTGTGCCGCGGCTTCCTGTAGTGCCGCCTGTTCCGCCCCAGTGGTTGTGAGAGAGGTCTTAACTGTGATGCTTTCCTGCTCCAACCGTTGAATTAGTTCCTGCCGGCTCTGCTGTTGCATGTCACGCACGCTGACGCGGTTGAACACGGCGGCCTGAGGATAGGCGGTGGGCAGCAGTCCGCCGGCGCGTCTCACTAGGGAGCTCACCCGTTCGCCGGGCTGAATACCATACGTCCCTGGTTTAGCGACCTCTCCACGGATGCTAATGGTTGCGCCAATGTCTTTCCAGCCTTTCTGCTGCGGGATGGTGAGCACGTCGCCGTCGAGCAGGGGAATGTCACTCTCGGGATTGCCGCTAAGGGCCGCGGTCAAGCTGACGTTCTGCGATCCCGATTGGGGACCCGCGTAGTGCGTGAGGTCAGCGCTGTCGAGATTTGCACTACGCAAAAGGCCGCCTGCGGAGCGTACTAGATCCGAAAGCCGCATGTTGGCGGCCAAGGGGTAACGTCCGGGCCGGGCGACTTGGCCTTGCACGGTCACGCTTCGCAAGTCTACTTTGAGCGGGAGCCGGTGAATCAAGATGCGATCGCCAGGTGTCAGCAGAAGATTGTCCGTGGGCGTGCCCTGCAACGCACTCCTTACGTCGATGCCAAACATTTTGCTCGTGCCGTCGGGCTGCTCTCGGAACAACTGAGCGGTGTCTAGCCAAGCGTCGGTCATCAGTCCGCCGGCTTGGTACAATGCGTCGCGCACGTGCTCTTGCCCGGACATCCGGTAACGGCCGGGCGACTGCACTTCGCCAGTAACCAGGATTTCCGGCGTGGGCTCGAACTCATATTTGCCAAAAATTCGCACCGTATCCAGTGGCGCAAGCTTTGGAGTGGTGCGGGCATCCGCGAGGGCCACCTCCAGGTTGAAGCTTTCTACAATGGGTCGAAAATCAGGCGCTACAATGTGGATAATCTCCGCATAACGCTCGGACGGCTCCGGCAATAAGTCTTCGTTCGATTTCACCAAGTCTGTGAGCTTCATCCCCTCTTTGTAGGAATAGCGGCCGGGCCGAAGGACGTGCCCTTCAAGATATACGACGCCGGTGTTGTAGGGGGCAATCGGGAAAATATGGACCTCATCGCCGTCTTGAACCGCAAATTTCTCAAGAGCGAGACGCAGCGCATCGTTGTCGGTGGTTTCACCGATCTCCAGACTGAGCATAGTGCGTTTGTCGTGAGCTTGAAGCCTTTGTACCTCAATGTGACGCAGCGCCGCCGCGGGTAAGATACCGCCCGCAAGGTCGAGTAGTTGGTTAAGGTTCTTCTCCCTGTTCAGTTCGTACGTCGCGGGACGCCGCACCATGCCGTCGATGGTCACAGCGGGGCCGATTGGTGGAACGCGTAGAGAGTCACCGTTTTCAAGCCGCTTAAGGTCCCCACGAATGCCATGCAACAACAGATCATACGCATCTACTTGTTCGATGAGTTGCTTGCCGCGATAGTGTTCGAGCCGGCGTAGCGATCCTACGGGGGTAATTCCTCCAGCCATGAACAGAGCATTGAGAGGCGTGGAAAGCGAGCTGATATCGTATCCGCCAGGCGAGACCACTTCGCCCACCACATAGACGCGCACGGTGCGCAAACGCAGAAGAGAAACGTCCGCAGAGATGTGGCGGAACTGTGTGCGGAGGGCCTGCTGTACATCTTCTTGGACCTGCCCCAAGGTCCGCCCGGAGACCAACACAGCGCCAACTTCGGGCAGAGTCAAGCGACCCTCGCGGTCCACGATGCGGACCAGCTGTTGAGCGACACTTCCCCTTATGTTGAGCGATAGGCTGTCGCCGGGGCCCACCACGTAGTCCGGGCCGACAGGCAGATCCATCGGCAAAATGTCTGGATTCGGTTGGCCCCTGCGGAAAACGTCTATTCCGAATTGCTGAACCTTCCGATTCGGAGAAGCTGCCTGGACGTACAAATCGACCAACGAAGGCAGATCCGCGTAGGGATTGGGTTTGCGCTCAAGACGGGTCGGCAAGAATTCGGTTGCCTCGCGGTTCGCGGGCTGAGGGATCTGCTCGCGGCGCGGTCGCTTGATCGGTGAGGCGACCAGTTTCTGCGAGTTAGCGAGGGTTTCCATTCGCGCTTCTTCTGGCTTCGTTGCCAAACTTAAGCGGGAATAAAGTGCGTCTGAACTGGGGCTGGTGAGTAGGCTGGAATCCAGCGGATTTTCTGCAGGCGCAAACTTGACGGGGAATTGCGTGAGGTCCATAGAAGGAGTCTCGAATCCGGGGCGCGGGCGGTCGAACTCTTGGTTCGCTGTCTGCTCGATTTGTCCGGGCGCACTCTCTTCCTGCGGAACCAATCTCTCAAGACCCTCCGTGCCTCGCTTCGGAGCTGCCGTCGGCTCCGCACAGGCTTGCGAAGATGACGAGTCACATGCCCTCGTGCCCGCAACGGAAGGCTCTTCGCGACCAGCATCTTGCCGCCCACGCTTGCGCTCGAGCTCTTCAGCCCGCTCGCGAACATTGAGAGAGTGCTCGACGGCCATCTCAGAATCGGGATTGAGACGCGGGAGCAAGTAACCATAGCTCCGAAGCAATTTCGTGGCGAGAGTCCGGCTGTGCAAATCCTCGCGGAGCCGGTCGGCGATGGCCGCGTCAGTCAGGTCTGATTCCTCCAAAAGCTGTCCGTACATCGCGGCGTCTTCAGCGAGAAGGCACTTAAGCTCCACCATCAAGCCCACCTCTTGGCTGAGGATCTTCAATATCTGCTCGGGCGAGGCGGCAACGCGATCGAGGTTGTCGTTTACAATGTCTGCGGTCGGCCGCAAAGGAGGCCGCACCGGAGCAGTCTCCTGCGGTGACGCTGCCAGGACAACGGAGCCCATCATACAGAACCACAAGAACGGCTCAGCGAGTCTCCACACGTTCGCCACGAGCTCCCCCTTCAGACAACAGCGCTTTCTGTTCCATTGCCGACCTTTTGCTGGACACATGCACGTATCGAGCCGTGGACTCTCAGAATTCTTGCAGCATAAGTGCCAACAAGAAGAGGCGTTTGGCGGAAAATGCGCCGTAGATATGACCGTGATTAAATGACAAGGAATCCCTATTTGGAACTGAGTCTCAATATGGTCGTCCGTTTTGAAATTGTCTCGCGCAGCTGGAGGCCGCTAATCCGCGCGAGTACAAGGTCCGTAAAAGCAAAACCTTAAGGCAACACTAGCCGCCCTCCTTGCACCGAAGGTCACTCAAATGCACAGAGAAATACTCGTTCGAGAAGAGCTCCCCTGGGCGGGCCTTCCACGATTCGTATTAAGGAGGTATTCACCGTGAATGTTAATGCGCGCCGGAATCGTGTACCTGAGACTGCGAGTTGGCATACTTTTGTATCCGGTCGCCAAAGGAAGAACAGGCAGCAATCTGTAACAGTAGAGCGTCGAGGATCGGACCTGTGCCCACCCGAACGAATTCTCGTCATTGTAGCTTGCGAAAATCGACCCTTGCGGGAGGCCTTGATCCGAATACTGGGTCAGCACAGTCGGATGGATGTGCGAGAAGTCGACCTAAATACGGCAGACCACTTGAAAATCTTAACCGGGGGGAAAGCCAAGATTTTGCTATTGGGTTCGGGCGGGCTGCTTACGCACGACTTGCGCAATATCCAAAAGGCGTGCGGATCGGCGCCCAACATTCGGATTCTGCTGCTATGCATGACGATCGACGAAGTGGAGTTTTCGGAATGTGTGCGTGCTGGAGTCAAAGGGTACCTTCGACAGGATGCTTCGGGCGAGGAAGTGCTGCGGGCGGTAGAAGCAGTCGCCGCCGGCGCAGCGGTGTGCCCTGGCTCTCTTTGCGGAGTGCTGTTCCGAAACTTTAAACTGGAGCCTTGCTCCTAATACAAACCGGAGCTCCGGCAAGACTGGGCTGTCGCCGCGCGCACCGGAGTTGATTCCAATCATCGGGGTGCGGAAGTTGTCTCACTTCAGGACACTCATGAGTTTTGATTTTGAACTTTCCGCCGAGAAATTGAATCCCTTGCAATATGCTCGAGGGCGGTAATGCGAATGGCATCACACTCCGGATCACACTGCCTCGAGGCAACTGCGGTAACACAAGAAACAATGCGGGCGCAAGTCCAGTCGTCGCCCCTTCCTGGACCTGCATTACTGTCCTCCGGTTGTGCTTTTCCACAACGCGCCCGCTTTTGTTTGAAATGTGGCGCGCCTTAGGAGACGATTTCCGAACCTTCGTGCTCGCTTGTGACCTTATCGCCTCGGCGCCTCCAGATCGCGAAGTTCAACGTCTGGATCAAAGAAGCTAATCCCGAGCAAATCCAGCAATTTCACCTCGTGCTTAAGAATGTCGGAATCCCACGTGATGAATGCCGCGCACCGGCTCTTAAAGGCAGAATCGACGTGCAGAACATCTCGCCTGTGTTCGCGCCCTAAAATCGCAAGAATCTTC
>DATGEY010000029.1:0-61820 GCA_035309625.1 Candidatus Acidiferrum sp. | reverse complement strand
TGCTCAAGATGGTGGCCCATCGCATCGAGCAGCCCGATTGCGCGCACGGTTTTGTGTTTGACGGCTTTCCGCGTACCGTGGCGCAAGCGCAGTACTTGATGATTCTGCTGCGGCAGAATGGCTACAAGCCGGCGCTGGTGGTGCATTTTGTTATCGATCCGGCGCTGCTGCTGAAGCGCATCACCGGAAGGCGCATGTGCAAGATAGGCGGCGAGATTTACAATATTTACGAGCGCCCGCCGAAATGCGATTTGCGCTGCGATCACGACGGCGGCGAGCTGGAACAGCGGCCGGACGATCGCGAAGAAATTGTCGGGCCCCGGTTGCAGGCGTATGAACGGCAGACCGCGCCGCTGGTAGCCTATTACCGCCGGCTGGGACGCTTGCACGAGGTGAACGCCGCGAAGAGCGTCGATGAGGTAAAGCGGCAGGTGCTCGACATCGTGCACGGGGCGCGTAGAGGTTGACCGTTTCTTGATGAGCGTGGGAAGAGATGGCGATTCATTTGCGCAGCCGCGACGAGCTCGAAAAGATGCACCGTGCCGGGCTTATTGTGCACGAGGTTTTGTCGGCGTTGCGCGACGCCGTGCGCCCGGGATTGACGACGATGGACCTCGAGAAGTTGGCCGAGGAAAAAATCGCCGGAAAGCCCGGTAAGCCGGCGTTCAAAGGATACCGCGGGTATCCTTGTTCGCTGTGCACTTCGGTGAACAGCGAGATCGTTCACGGGATTCCGTCGCCCAAGCGCAAATTGCGCGAAGGCGACATCGTCTCGATTGATTTCGGGATGGAAGTGGAAGGATATTTCGCGGATTCGGCGGTGACCGTGCCGGTCGGAACCATTCGGCCGGAAACACAGAAGCTGCTGGAAGTGACCCGCGAATCGCTGGATCGCGCCATTGAAAAAATGCGCGCCGGCAACCGGCTCGGCGATGTCGGCAACGCGGTGCAAAGCTGGGTCGAGCAGCATGGCTATTCGGTGGTGCGGGAATTTGTGGGTCACGGCATCGGCACCAAGATGCATGACGAACCCAACCTGCCGAATTACGGTGACGCCGGACGCGGCGCGCGATTGCAGGAAGGCATGGTTATCGCCGTCGAGCCGATGGTCAATGCCGGGCGCCCGGAAGTGCGCATGCGGGATGAGTGGGTGGCGGAAACGGCGGACGGCAGCCCCTCGGCGCATTTCGAGCACACCGTGGCGGTAACCGCCAATGGCCCGTGGATTTTGACCCGGCCGAAAGAAGTAACCGGCCCGTCCTGGTAGGTTTTGTAGGGCGCAGCAGGCTGCGCCTCAACTTGGCACGATGTGAAATGTTTTAGCGGGTTGGTTTGGATGTAAAGGTGAGCAACGCAGGAGACTATGGCGAAGCCGTTTAGCGACGAAAAAAAGAAAGGTGACTCCGGCAATTCCAAGGAGGACGCCATTGAAGTAATGGCCACGGTCATCGAACCGTTGCCCAACGCCATGTTTCGCGTGGAGCTGGAAAACAAGCATCAGGTGCTGGCTCACGTTTCCGGCAAGATGCGCAAGAATTTTATTCGTATTCTCGCGGGAGACAAAGTAGCCGTGGAACTTTCGCCGTACGACTTGACGCGCGGCCGCATCGTCTACCGCTACAAGTAGGACAGCCTTTAGGCTGTTGGTAGAGGCGAGCTCATCTCGCCATCGGGAAGGAAGCAGGAATAGCGAAATGAAAGTACGGGCATCGGTAAAAAAGATTTGCGACAAGTGCAAGGTGATCCACCGGCGCGGCGTGGTGCGCGTGATTTGCACCAATCCCAAGCACAAGCAGCGCCAGGGATAAATTGGATTTCGAGACGGATTTATTAGGAGACATGCTTCATGGCACGTATAGCAGGCGTTGATCTTCCGGTTCAGAAAAGATTGTGGATTGGCTTGACCTCCATCTACGGCATCGGGCGGGAACGCGCGAAGAAGCTGGCCGAAAAGGCTGGCGTGGATTTCACGAAAAAAATTCGCGACCTGACCGAGGAGGAAATCAACCACATTCGGCAGGCCATCGAGCAGGAAGGCCGGGTGGAAGGCGATCTCCGCAAAGAGATCCAGATGAATATCCGCCGGCTGATCGAGATTCAGGCGTATCGCGGCATTCGCCACCGCCGGAATCTACCGGTGCGTGGCCAGCGTACCCACACCAACGCGCGCACCCGCAAGGGTCCGCGTCGCGGCGCCGTGGCAGCAAAGAAGAAGACCGTCGGCAAGAAGGGCTAAGATTTGTTTGTAGGAGTGCAGCACTGCTGCACCCCAACTCGGCAAGGTTTCACAACTTGCCCGCAGCGAATGGGAGCAAAACGTGGCAAAAGAACCAAAAGCCGCAGGAACAGCGCCGGACGCCGCAACACCGGGAAAACCGGCAGCAGCAACCAAGCGCAAGAAAGAATTCAAGAAGAAGCGCGAGCGCCGCGTGGTGCCGCACGGCTACGTGCACATCGCCGCGTCGTTCAACAACACGCAGATCACCATCACCGACACGGATGGCCGGGTGATGTGCTGGTCCTCCGCGGGCGCCATCGGCTTCAAGGGCTCGCGTAAAGGCACGCCGTACGCCGCGCAGCAGGCTTCGCTGGCCGCTGCCGGAGTCGCGCGCGACCAGTACGGCATGAAGAGTGTGGAAGTAAAAGTGAAAGGCCCCGGCTCCGGACGGGAGTCCGCGGTGCGCGCACTGGCTGCCGCGGGATTGCACATCGTGGTCATTCGCGATGTCACCCCGATTCCGCACAACGGCTGCCGTCCGCCCAAGCGCCGTCGCGTCTGAGAACTTTTTGCACCGGGCGCAGCCAAGCTCGGCTGTGCCACACGAGATTGCAGTACGAAATTTTTAAGGGTTTGAGGAAGGGAGAACAAGAAGTTGGCAAGACATCGAGAAGCGGTTTGCCGCCTGTGCCGCCGGGAAGGGCAGAAGCTATTTCTAAAGGGTCTGCGGTGTTTCACGGAGAAGTGCGCGATTGAGAAGCGCAACTTCATTCCCGGACAGCACGGGCAGTCGCGCCGTGCCAAGGTGGCCGGCTACGGCCTGCAGTTGCGCGAGAAACAGAAGGTGAAGCGCACCTACGGGCTGCTGGAGCGCCAATTCCGCAGTTATTTCGAGAAAGCGCTGCGCATCAAGGGCCCCACCGGCGAGAACTTGATCATCACGCTGGAGCGCCGCCTGGACAACGTCATCCGCCGCGCGGGGTTTTCCGGCTCGCACGCGCAAGCCCGGCAATTTATCTTGCATGGCCATGTGCGCGTGAACGGGCGCAAGGTCAATATCCCTTCGTACCTGGTCAAGGTCGGCGACGAAGTGTCCATCAAGGACAAGATGCACCAGAACGCCATGATCATGGAAGCGCGCAACGTGGCGCAAAGCCAGAACACTGTGCCGTGGCTGGAGATGAATCGCGAGGAATTCAAGGCCAAAGTGGTGGCCATGCCCAAACGCGAAGACGTGCAAACCCCGGCCTTCAACGAGCAGATGATCGTGGAGTTGTACTCGAAGTAGGGAGATGGTTCGGCCTGATGGCTGGAACCTATCTGTAGAGGCCGGGCTTTATCCCGGCAGTAGCGGGAAACAAAGAGTCTTGGGCAGCCGATAACCTCGGCGGCCAGAAGGAAGGAACACGATGTGGAAGGGTTTTCAAAAGCCGAAGCGTCTGGCATCCGAGTTGGAGTCGTTGACCGAAAAGTACGGGCGGTTTTCCGCCCAGCCGTTTGAGCGCGGCTGGGGCACGACCGTAGGAAACGCGCTGCGCCGCGCGCTGCTTAGCTCCATTGAAGGCGCAGCGGTCACCGCGGTAAAAATCGAAGGAGTGCTGCATGAATTTTCCTCGATTCCCGGCGTGGTCGAAGATGCCACCGACATTATCCTGAACATCAAGCAGGTGCCCATCAAGCTGAACACCGACCTGCCCAAGACCATTTACGTAAACGTGGAGAATCCCGGCCCGGTGACGTCCGCGCAAATTGAAGAAGACGCGGACTTCGCGGTGCTGGACAAGAGCGTCTACATCGCCACGGTCAGCGAAGGTGGCAAGCTGCAAATCGAGATGCGCGCGAAGAACGGCCGCGGCTATGTCGCTGCCGACCGCAACTACGATGAAGATCTGCCGATCGGCTACATTCCGGTGGATTCCGTGCACTCTCCGGTGCGCAAGGTCAACTACTCGGTGGAAGCCGCGCGTCTCGGGCAGATGACCGACTATGAAAAGCTGATGATCGAAGTGTGGACCAACGGCGCCATCACCCCGCAGGATTCCATCGGGTTGGCCGCCAAGCTAGTCAAGGACCACATGAGCATCTTCATCAACTTCGAGGAGCCTTCGGAAATCACCGAGCTTCCAGCGGAGATTGCCAACGATCCGCGCCTCGAGCACCTGGATCGTTCGGTCGAAGAGCTGGAACTTTCCGTGCGCTCGTACAACTGCCTGAAGAACGCAAATATCCAGACCATTCGCGAACTGGTGCAAAAGAGCGAAAACGAAATGCTCAAGACCAAGAACTTCGGACGCAAATCGCTGAACGAAATCAAGGATATACTGACCAAGATGGGCCTCAGCCTGGGCATGAAGTTCGATGAGCACGGCCGCATTATCTGGCCGCCGCTGCCCAGCCAGACAGCGCCGCCGCCGTCCTCTTCGGAAGACAACGCCGGTTTGTAACCGAAGAAATCGCAAGAAAAGGCCTCAGGCCCAAACGCGGGCCTGAGCCAGGTGGGCGCGAGTAACAATCGCGCTCGACAGTTAAGGTAAAGGAAGAGCGATGCGACATTTGAATTCGGGATCGAAACTGGGACGCAATCCGTGGCATCGCCGCGCGACCTTGCGCAACCTGGTCACCAACTTGTTCGAGCACGGCCGGATTACCACCACTTTGACGCGCGCGAAAGCGGCTCGTCCGGTGGCTGAAAAAATGATTACCTTGGGCAAGCGCGACACGCTGCAGTCGCGCCGCCAGGCGGCTTCCTATATCATGACCCCCGGCGTGACCCAGAAACTGTTCAGCGAAATCGCTCCCAAGTTCGCCGACCGCGCCGGCGGCTACACCCGCATCATTCTCGCCGGAAATCGCGTCGGCGACGGCGCCAAAGTGGCCATCCTGGAACTAGTCGGTTACGAGCTCAAGCCCAAGGAAAAGAAAGAAAAGATCAAGAAGGAAGAAACCGCGGACGCCAGCAGCTAGGACCGCGGCGGCGGAATCCTCTCGCCTTCGGGTGACCATTCAAGTTGGCATTGGGAAAAGCCCGTTCCGGTCAACCCCCGGCACGGGCTTTCTCGTCGTCGTACGAAGAGAGTCTCGCTTCCGAAAGCATAGGCTACAAGGCCGCTACGGAGAACGGGTAGCACCCCCCATCGACAGCAAAAGAGTGCGCAAACTGCTGATCATAGACGGTTTAGGTTCCCGCCATCCTCGCAAAGAGTCCGTAATGCATTGATTTGGCAATCGTTATGTTATTGGCCGCGATTTTAAGGTGCCGATGAAGGAGGGGAACGATGGGGAATGTTGAAAGGCGCGACATTACCCGAGAAGAATAGTACCAGGACATTACCCAATTGTCAATAAAAAAGTGAGGGTCAACGGCAAATCGAGTTTAGCTGGTTGAGGGGTTTGTCGGCGTAGGGAGGCAGTTGCAGGTGTTTGGCGTCCAGCATCTGGTCGAGCAGTGTGCCGCCGTCTTGCATCGGAAGGTCGGGATCGCTTTTGTACGCAGGGTCCTTTTCGGCGTCGGGTAAAGTAATGAATTTGAAGCCATTGCGCTTGAGGTGGTCCAGCAGTTGGGGCAGCATGACCGTCTCGAAGCCGCCGATGTGCAGCAGGAGGACATGGCGGATGTCCCGCCCATAGAGCAGTTTGGCTGCTGCCTGGCCCAGGCCGATATACTCCTCGGCGGTCAACATGTAGCTGGCCTTGAGCCAGTCAATGGCCGCAGGATCATTTTTTTGCGCGCAGCGCGCGTACGGCGCGTTCCAAAGATAATCCTCAAAGTCCAATGTGACCTGAGCGATGCGATATTTATGGTCGTGGAGATAGAGGCGGACCGCACGGCGCTTCTCCAAGGTATCGCCTTCGGACAAGTAGGGATACCGGAACCAGCGCCAATCGTGGCGGCCCATCAGCGATTTCAAAAATGGTTCATCCAGGGCGATGTTCTGGTCGAACTGCTCGGCGGTGGCGGAGCCGATGCCCAGGTGAACGAAAGTATGGTTGCCGAGCGGGAAGCCTGCTGCGCGCCACAGCCTCAGCACTTCGATATCTTCGGGATGCTGCTCGAGCTTGCGGGCGTTGACGAAGCCGTAGACTTTGGGCGCATGGGCGTCCTTCAGCGTCTTGAGCAGGCTCCGGGCTACGTCGGCGCGGGTCATGCCCGGTGGCAGTGTTCCATGCGACGGCAGGTCGTCGATGGTGATCGCCACTTGCTGGGAGGACGCGCTTGGGCTAAAAGCCAGGCTGCCGATCAGTACGAACCAGAAAAGCCGAAACAGCGTCATGGATGTTTCTTTCTACGCTACCTGAAGTTTCCGCGCCGCGCACGGTGTGCACGAAACCAGAGCCACAGGACGACGAAGGCGAAGAATGCACCGGTCGAATCCAGCAAGGAATCGTACGGCGAGGCCTGGCGGCTGGCTACGAAGGCCTGATGGATTTCGTCCAGCGCGGAATAGCTGGAGGCGAGGAAGAGCGCGCTGATTCCCCAGACCCAGCGCCAGCCTACCCGGGGGCCGCGAATCGCGCGGTACAGCAACAGGCAAAAGACAAAATACTCCGTGAAGTGCGCGGCTTTCCGGATGTAGTGATGAATGACCATAAATTCGTGCGCGGTCAGATTGGGCTTGAACCAGCGGATGATGGGCTCGATGAAGCGCGCCGTGTGCTGCGCGGAAAAGGGGTCGGTGGACATGATGAATATAACCGCGGCCCACAGGATCGCCGGCCACCAGGAGCGCAACCATCCCGGGATCAGCACTTGTTTGAGCCGCGGCTGCACCTCGGTCATCTGCGGGGCGGGTCGCGGGTTTCGCCAGGGTTGATCGGACACGCTGGAGGGCTCCATGGATTGAGTGACTATTGTACAGGTATGTTGCTGCGTATCTGGCCGCGACAGCTAGAAATAGCTGATCGCTTTTATTCCATGCGGTAGTTGGGCGCCTCGCGCGTGATGATTACGTCATGGACGTGACTCTCGCGCAGGCCTGCGGAGGTAACGCGCACGAATTTGCTTCGCTCGGTTAACGCCTTCAAATTTTCCGCTCCCACGTAGCCCATGCCGCTGCGCAGGCCCCCCACCAGTTGATCGGTAAGCGCCGCCAGCGAGCCCTTGTAAGGGACCCGGCCTTCGACTCCTTCGGGAACCGACTTGCCGCGCTGCACGTCCTCTTCCGCCTGCGCATAACGGTCCGCCGAACCCTCTTCCATCGCCGACGTTGACCCCATGCCGCGGTAGGACTTGAAGGTGCGGCCCTGGTAGAGAATGGTTTCCCCAGGCGCCTCTTCGGTGCCCGCGAAAAGACTGCCGATCATGACGCAAGAAGCCCCGGCGGCGATGGCTTTGGTGATGTCACCCGAAAATTTTATTCCCCCGTCGGCAATCACCGGAACACCGGTGCCCTCCGCCGCCCGCGCGGCTTCCATCACCGCGGTGATCTGCGGCACGCCCGCGCCGGTCACCACTCGCGTAGTGCAGATCGACCCCGGCCCCATGCCCACCTTCAGGCCGTCAATGCCCAGCGCAATCAGATCCTTCGCTCCCTCGTAGGTGGCCACGTTGCCGGCGATGAGCTGCACCTCCGGCAAGCGATGCCGGATGGCCTTGATAGCGTCCATCACCCGAGCCGAATGCCCGTGCGCGGTATCGATGGCGATGACATCCGTTTTGTATTTGGCCATTTCCACGGCGCGCTCGAGAAAATCTCCGGTAGCGCCGATGGCCGCGCCGACCCGCAGGCGGCCTTGTTCGTCTTTTGCGGCGCGCGGATATTCCAGCTTTTTCTGGATGTCCTTTACGGTAATGAGCCCTTTCAGATTGAAGTCCTGGTCGACGACCAGAAGTTTTTCGATGCGATGTTTCTGCAGCAGCCGCTCTGCTTCATCCAGCGTAGTGCCCACCGGCACGGTGACCAGATCGTCTTTGGTCATCACCGAGCTGACCAGTTGATTGTGGTTCTTCTCAAAGCGCAAGTCGCGGTTGGTCAGGATTCCGGTAAGCCGCGTCCCCCGCGTCACTGGTAGCCCGGAGATCTTATATTTGTTCATGATCTCCAGAGCCTGGCGCAGCGTGATATCCGGCGAAATAGTCACCGGGTCCACGATCATGCCGCTTTCCGACCGCTTCACGCGATCGACTTCCTCGCCTTGCCGGTCGATCGGCATATTCTTATGCACAATCCCGATCCCGCCCTGCCGGGCGATAGCGATAGCTAGGCGCGATTCGGTAACGGTGTCCATGGCCGCGGAAGCCAGTGGAATGTTCAAGGGTAGCTTGCGGGTGAAGCAGGTGCGCGTATCGGTGTCGGCGGGCAGCACAGCGGACTTGCCGGGGAGCAGCAGCACATCGTCGAACGTGAGCCCTTCCGGGATGGAACCATGAATCATGCCTTCCTCATTTCGGGCTTGCCGGCCGCTGTAAGGTACGCCGGAATGCCCCATAAAACAGCGCAGCCCAGCGGATGGCCGCTGGGCCGAGAGAGAAATTCATCAGATCGAAAAAATGCGTCACTGTGAATCCTTAATTGTAGGGGCGGAAACAGCTACGGTCAAGTTCAACGCGTTCGTGCCGGCCATCATTTCATTGCAGAAAGGGCGTAATCTGATTCATGTGGGCGAGGAAAAACTGAGCATCCATTTCGAGCCGCATGGGTGGCTGCGCAATGGACACGCCATGACCATTGCCGCGGCGTATTGGCCGCGTCGCTTTGCGCTGCCGAAGCCGGAGGCGCGGCAGTTTCGCGTCGCGCCGGACTCGCAATTGCTCGCGGCGTGCCACTGGCAGGCGAGAAAGCGCAAGGATTTGCCGGTAATCGCGATCGTACACGGCTTGGAAGGGTCTTGCGACTCGAACTACGTGCTGGGCATCGCCGAGAAAGCCTACCAGCGCGGATTTCACGTGGTGCGCTTGAATCAACGCAACTGCGGCGGCTCCGAAAATCTCACTCCCACCCTCTACAACTCCGGGATGAGCGGGGATTACCGCGCGGTTTTCGAGGAATTAGCGGAAGGTGACGGCTTCACCCAGATTTTCTTCGCCGGTTACTCGATGGGCGGAAACCTGGTGACCAAAATGGCCGGGGAATACGCAGACGCCCCGCCGCGAGCATTACTCGGCGTTTGCGCCATATGCCCGGCGCTGGACCTGGCCGCGTGCGCCGATGCCCTGGCCCGGCGCGACAATTACTTCTATCAGCGCCACTTCGTTAGCGGCCTAATGGCGCGTTATGCCCGGAAGGCCGCATTGTTCCCCCAAATTTATTCCCTGGATGGCTTTGGCAAGATCCAGTCCGTCCGAGGCTTTGACGATGCCATTACCGCTCCCTGTTTTGGCTATCGCGACGCCCAGGAATATTACGAAGCCGCGGGAGCGCGCAAAGTGGTCGGGCAAGTGCGCGTGCCGATGCTCATGATCACCGCGCAGGACGATCCCTTCGTGCCCTACGAATCTTTTCTCGCCGCCCTAATTGAAGAAAACCCTGCCATCCGCTTCGAGGCTCCCGAGCACGGCGGCCACTGTGGCTTTATTTCGCTGCACCGGGGCGCCGAGCGATTTTGGGCCGAGGCCCGCGTAGTGGATTTCTGCGCCGCCCTGGCTCAACTCTAAGCCCACAAGGGTAACGCCCGCTTTCGGACGCAGGCCTGTTTACCTCATCCAAACGGCTTCTCCAGCGAGTTGGCGAATCCCTTGGTCAAAAGCTGCGCCGGCCCATCGGTGGTAATCACCATGTCATCCTCGCAACGCATTCCAAACTCCCCGGGCACGTAGATGCCGGGCTCATTGGAAAACGTCATGCTCGGCGCCAGTACCGTCTTGCTTCCCCGCACCAGATAAGGGTGCTCGTGCCCATCCAATCCGATGCCGTGCCCCAGCCGGTGGGTAAAGAACTTGTAGTCCGGCCCGTAACCGCCGTTCACGATCACCGCGCGCGCCGCATCATCCACGGTCCCCGAGAAGCGCCCCGCGCGCGCCGCCTCCAAGGCCGCATCCTGCGCTTTTCGCACCAACTCATAAGCGCGCGCGATTTTTTCGCTAGGCTTGCCCAACACGCTGGTGCGCGTCACGTCCGAAGCATAACCCTCCACCCCGCACCCTCCGTCAACCAAAACCACGTCGCCTTCCTTCAGCTTTTGCGGTTGCAGCGTGCCGTGAGGCAACGCCGCGGAAGCGCCGAGCAGCACCAGGGCTCCTCCATGCAGGTTCATTTTCGCGAAGCCCGCCTCCACCAGGTGCGCAATGTCCTCTTGCGACATTCCTTCCTTCAAGGACGCGAACGTGGCGCGAAAAACGTCAAATGTGGCATCGCAAGCGATGCGCATCAGCTCCAGTTCGTGCGCCGATTTGTGCGCCCGGCACGCGATGGTGACCGGATCGGCGGAGGCATACTCGAAGCCCGGCGCTGCGTCGCGCAAATGATCGAAGAACGTAAAGCCCGCGGTTTCCTCGATACCCAAGCGCCCGGTGCGAATGTTCTGTTCCGCCAGCGCCGCCGCCGCGATTTTCGTCGGGCTTTGATCCTCCTGCCAGACGCGGATCTCGATGGGTAGGTGCAGTTTCTCCCGCAGCCGCCCCTCCTCGAACGCGGGCACCACCAGAATCGGACGCCCGGCGCGCGGAAGGACCAGGCCCACCAGTCGTTCGCTCAGGCCCCAGCGAATCCCGGTGTAGTAGTACAGCGAACTGCCGGGCGCGAAGAACAAAGCGTCGTACTTCGTGGCTTGCGACGGCGAGCCGCTCGGGGCGGGCGGCGCATTGGCCATCAGTTGCTGCGCCCGTTCCATCCGCTGACGAAACTCGTCCGGCGTAATCGCGTGAATGCGATCCGTAGGTGGTTTGAGCACCGAGAATGCGGCAGGGAGGGACGAGGGACCGTCCTCGGGAAGGCCGCCTTTCTCCGGAATCCAAGGCTTATAGGTCAGAGTCGATGCGGACAACAGGCCCGCAGCATGAAGAAATTGGCGGCGGGACCGGTTTTTGGCTTGAATAGGGCACTGTTGTGTAGTCATGGCCCGAAGAGGTTTATCCGGCTAATCACCGATTGTCAAGGGTTTCGGGTCCCAGATTCGCAGGTCAACCGGTTCCCAACCTATTGAACCCCAACGGCTTGCAGGAACTTTCCTTCGTTTTATAGTAGGTCCACATCCCGGGAATACAAAATTTAGAATAAATCCCTTCTAAATCGTCCCCAGTGTGAATGCTCAAGTAAAGCAAATAAAAGAGTTATCTAAGGCTTATTCCCGGCAAATGTAAGGTGAAGATTGGAGCGCGTCGTGCAGTCAGATCTGCCGCCTAAGTGGTGGTGGTACGTTCAATTTCATTTCGTAAATTCGTATGGGGGCGAAGATATGAAACGTGTCCTGTGGGGAGGCGCTGTTCTGCCTCTGGCATTGAGCTTTGCGCTGGCTGTGGCGCTGCTAATCGGCCCGCTGGGTGTACAAACGGCGAAGGCGGACAACCTCTACGCCAGAATTCAAGGTACTGTTACTGATCCGACCGGGGCAACCCTGGCTGGATTAAAGCTGACCGCCACGAACGTCGGCACCAACATCTCTTATGATTCACAGAGCCAGGCCGACGGCAGTTTCGTGTTCCTCAATCTCCCGGTGGGTACCTACAAAGTGGTGGTTTCCGCTACTGGATTCCGGACCTTTACCGCTACGGGAATCACCTTGACTCTGGACCAAGTCTACATCCTTAACATCAAGTTGGAGCTCGGCCAGATTTCAGAACAGGTGGTTGTGGAAGCCAACAACGTACAGGTAGAGACGGCCAACACCCAGCTCGGCACCGTCATCAACGGTGACACCATCGTGGACATGCCACTGAACGGACGCAACTGGACCCAGTTGCAACTCCTCCAGCCCGGCGTAATGGCTTCGTCTGACCGCTTTGGAACCTATTCGACCAATGGCAGCCAGAGCCAGCAGAACAGCTTCCTCATTAACGGCCAGGACTCCAACGACTTGCCGCTGAACACCCCGCTGATCATTCCCAGCCCGGACGCCATTTCTGAATTCAGCATGGTTACCGACACCATCAACCCGGAATACGGACGCAACTCCGGCGCGATCATGAACGCCGCCATCAAGTCCGGCACCAACAGCTTTCACGGCGATGTATTTGACTTCTATCGCGATACGTTCCTGAATACCTCGGACTTCTTCACCAAGAAGCCTGCCGTCTTCCACCAGAATCAGTTTGGCGCCACCTTGGGCGGCCCGATATGGAAGAATCACACCTTCTTCTTCTTTTCCTATCAGGGTTCGCGATTCCGCCAGCCGCAAACCTCTAACACGCAAACGGTCTATTCACCCGGGGAGCTCACTGGCGACTTCAGCCAAGGAGCCGATGTGGATCCCGCTACTGGCGTGCCATTCATAGCGGAATCCACAGTGATGGCTCCGATCGCACTGTTCGGCGACAGCGCATCTCCTTGCCCGGTTGGTGGCCCTCAGTGCCCGGCTAATTCAACCACATATGCGTCGCTCTTTAGCAGCGGTAAGATTCCGACCCAAGACTTCAACTCCATCGCCCAGAACCTGGTAACCAAGTTTGTGCCACTGCCTAACGCTGCGGCCAATGGCTTTAACTTTACCGCCGTACAGCCCGGCACCACGGACCAATACCTGTGGCAGATAGATCACACTTTCAGCTCCAAGGATTCTCTACGCACTTACGGGTTCTTACAAAGTAGCCCAACGGAGGAAACGCTTCCGTTCACCGGTTCAACATTGCCGGGTTTTCCGGAGGTGGATTCGCGGCATTACAAGCAATTCACTGCATCCTGGACTCACGTCTTTAGCCCGACCGTTCTGAATGAACTGCGTTTCGGTTACACACGGTTCAATTTCGCGGCTGTCGAACCGCAAACGCCGGTCCTCCCCTCCAGCTTCGGATTTGACATTAACGTGCAGAGCCCGGCAGGCGCGGGCCTTCCGGTCATATCCGTGGTCGGAAATAACCCAGGACAGGTTAGCTTCACTCTCGGGTTCAGTGCCAACGGGCCTCAGCCACGCTTGGACCAGACCTATCAGCTGGACGACAACTTCAGCTGGGTCCGGGGAAGTCACACATTCAAGTTGGGCTATGACGGGCGCCGCTTCCACGTCACCAATCCTTTTTTCTTCGATAATGACGGTAACTTTAGCTTCAACGCGGGCGGTCAATTTACGACCGGCAATGCGGGTGCCGACTTCCTGTTGGGCATCCCCGACAGTTATTTCCAAAGCAGCGGCGGCTTTATTGACGCTGGCGCCCAGGAACACTATCTCTATGCCCAGGATTCCTGGAAGGCCGCTTCCAACTTCACGGTCAATTATGGACTGGCCTGGCAGATCAACGGCCCACTCACCGATCACTTCAATCAAGGCCGCGCCATTAACTGCTTCCGCCCGGGCCAGCAATCGGCTATCTATCCGACCGCTCCGGTGGGACTGGTTTTCCCCGGAGATAATGGCTGCACCTCTTCGGGTATCTATACCGGCTTCACCCATTTTGCTCCTCGCCTCGGTGTTGCCTGGGCCCCGCATGCCAGTGGACCGCTCGGGCATCTAACCGGCGATCAAGGGAAGTTCTCCATCCGAGCGGGTGCGGGTATCTATTACAATCAGGTGGAAGAAGAATTGTCCTTGCAGAACCTGACCGCACCTCCGTTCTCTCTTAGCGATAGCGGGATTGGGGACATCGGTGGTAGTCCGAGCTTTGCCGCCCCCTTCGTGGACATCGCCGGCCGCGCCTCCATACCGAATAAATATCCCTTCACGCCGCCGCCGGCGGGCAGCAATGTGGACTTCACGTTCTTTGAGCCTTTTTCTCTCAACGTGCTTGATCCTAGGTTCGCCGTTCCGTATTCCGTGAACTACAACTTGACCATGCAGCGCGAGCTTCCTGGCCAGATGATTTTGTCAGTAGGCTATGTGGGATCGCAGGGGCGTCATCTGGAGCGGGCCTTCGAGCTGAACCCCTCTACTCCGGGAGCCTGCGCGGCAATCCCCAGCTGCATTAGCACAACATCAGATCGCGCTCAGCAAGGGTTCTTCTTCGCGCAGAATTTCAAGTATCCCGCTGTCATACCGGGAGCGCCGATTAACGAACTCGTGTTCGGTTCTATTGGCCAGCAAGCCACCGATGGAAACTCTAAATACAATTCGTTGCAGGCCAGCTTGAACAAGCGCATTTCGCATGGGCTGACTTTCCTGCTCTCTTACACCTATGCCCATTCTGAGGATAACGGGTCCAGCTTCGAGAGTTCCTCTTTCGGCACCCGCGGCACCAACCCATTTATTCCGAGCCTGAACTGGGGCGATTCGCAGTTCGATGCGCGTCACCGGTTAGTGGCCAGCTACGATTACGAAATCCCAGTCCCCCACATGCTCAGCTCCAATGCGGCAATCAGCAAGGTATTTAAGGGCTGGAGAGTGGCGGGCAACACCACCTTGCAAACCGGATTCCCGCTTAACCCGGCGGATTCGGGCTTCCGCTCCGGCACTTGCTGGGAGTTTAGCTTCTATGGGTGCCCGGACAATCCCAACCAGGTGGCTCCCATCGTGATCTCAGACCCACGGTCCAGTAAAACCCATCTCTATTTCAACCCATCGGCCTTTGCCAAAGCGACCCCTGGGACCTTTGGCAATGCCGGAAGAAACTCATTCCATGGGCCAGGTTTGGATTTCACCAACCTTGGTCTCTACAAGGACATTCAAATCAGAGAGCACATGCGGATGGAGTTGAGGCTCGAGTCGTTCAACACCTTCAATCATGTGAACTTCAATCTGCCTAACCAGAACGTAAACTCCAGCCAATTCGGGCGCATAACCAGCGATGGCAACATCGGCCCGCGCACCGTGCAGTTGGCGGGTAAGTTCTACTTCTGATCGGCGATTAGTCTATGGGGACACGGGGCGCCTTCCACGAGGCGCCCCTTTTTTTTCCAACTGCCATGACAGATTCAAATCCACTGACCAGCTCATATCCACCTTTCCCGCACACCACTACGCGTCTCAGCGTCTCCAGCAGCGCCGCTGCTGTCCACCGTTGGGTCCAAAGATTGACGGGGGCCATCACTTGCGCCACACTGAAGCGCGTCCTCACCCTGATATCCCGCGCGATTCCGGGGCGCCCAGGATCTTCCGCTCGCTCATTTGAGACTATGACCGCGTATACACAATGAAACGCCTTCGCTCATTCATTGCGGCCTTTGCGCTGCTGCTCTTGTTTGTCTTCCTTCTGCCGTCGCAAACTCTCGCGCAGCAGGGGCCCGGCGGCTTCGGCGGATTCAGCGGGGTGCAGAACCTTAATACTACCAGCATTTCGGTACAAGTCCGGGCTGCGGATGGATCGAAGCTGACCAGCATGGCGGTCGTGAACCTGTCCAACGCTATGGGCCAGATGGTGCGCTCCCAAACTACCTTCGGATCACAGACCGTCTTTCAAGTGGGCGCTGGAGCCTATGTTGTGGAAGTGGAAGTATTTGGCTACGAAAAGGTGCGTGTCCAAACGGAAGTCTCGAGTGGGAACCCCAACCAGATAGTAGTGGTGAAGCTCAAGCCGGACACCGCGGGCGGAGTGAATTACGTCCCCGCAGCAGGTGTCGCGCTTTCTCCCAAAGCCCAAAAAGAACTGGCCAAAGGGATGGAAGATTTTCAAGCCAACAAATTTGACGATGCGATTCGCCGCCTGGACGCAGCCCACCAGCTCGCTCCGGCGCATCCGGACATCACGTACCTGTTGGGCACGGTATACGAAAAGAAGAACGATTTAGCGTCTGCCCGCAAATATTGGGATGCGGCGCTGCAGGCTGATCCCAGGCATATGTCCTCTCTGCTGGCATGCGGAGACATGCTGTTGCGCCAGGATGACGACGTGGATGCACGCAAGTACCTGGACCAGGCTGCCGAGGTGGCGCCCAATTCCTGGCGCGCCCACAGTCTGCTGGCTAACGCGCTGCTGCGCCAATCCATGTATGCGGAAGCGGTTACCCATGCTGAGCGGGCCATGGAATTAGGCAAGGCCCAAGCCAGCCCTTCCTTGCTGATTCTGGGCCAGGCGCTGGCCGCCGAGCATCAGAACGACCAAGCCATTGCCGCCCTCAAGGATTATCTGGCGACCAAGCCGCCCGAGCCGACGGCGCAAGCCGTTGAAAAATTGATCGCCCGCATCAAGGAGGCTCCGGCCGCACCGCCTGGCGCGGTGGTGGGCGGCGTCACCTATGAAAATGCTTCCCTGGCCAAAGACATTCCGGACGCTCCGCTTTCCGCTGCGTCCATGCGCTGGTTACCTACGAATATCGATGACGCCGTTCCTCCTACGGAACCTGGTGTTTCCTGTACCGTGCAGGACGTCGTCAAGAAAGTCTCGGAGCGTGTGGCAGAACTGCCTTCCCTGGTCGATCGCTACGCCGCGACCGAGATCTTGCGCCATGAAGAACTCAATAACGCCGGCTTAGCCGACCATGTGGACAACCTTTCGTTCAATTATTTAGCTTCCATCCGCGAAATCAAAAACAAGTTCGGCGAGTTCCTCGACGTCCAGGAATACCGCAACGGCAGCACCGGCAACGATATGTTTCCCGATCAGATGGCCAGCACCGGCCTTCCTTCTGTCGTGCTAATTTTCCACCCTTGGCTGATTTCCGATTTCGATATGAGTTGCGAAGGTCTGAGCCGCACCGCAACCGGTTTCGCCTGGCAAATTCACTTCAAGCAGAAAAAAGAAAAGGAAAGCCGCATCCGCCAGTACCGCATGGGTGGGCACGTATATCCGGTGGCGCTTAAAGGCCGCGCCTATATCGACGCCAACACCTTCCAGGTAGTTCGCCTCGAAACCGATCTTCGCGAGTCTCGGCCCGATCTCCGTCTAACCACGGAACATCTGGTTATGGAATACGGTCCGGTTCAATTCAAAAGCCGTCAGGAAGTCCTGTGGCTCCCCGCCAGTGCCGATTATTACGCCATCTTCCGCGGGCACCGTTTTCATCGCCGCCACTCGTTCGCCGACTATCTTTTATTCTCCATCGACGATAAACAAAAACTGGGCAGCCCATCCGATGAAATGATCGGCAGTGCGGCGGCAAAAACTGATGCCTCCAACGTCTACAAATAGACTGGTCCCTCGCTTTTCGTGAATCACTAAAATTTGACAATAGATTTAGGCGATTCAGCGGAATTTATGATAATTTCCTGCGCAACGTTGCCGCGCGAGAGGTCTTTGCATGACGTTTGCGGAATTTTGGCCCGTTTACGTGCGGGCGCATAGCCGCCCGGTTACCAGGGTAGTGCATATGGTAGGCACTCTCGGCGGCTGGATGTTGGTGGGAGCCGCAATCGCGGAGCGGCGCTGGTGGTGGATCGCGGCCGCCGTGGTGCTGGCTTACGGTCTCGCTTGGCTAGCCCATCTTTTCGTGGAACACAATGTGCCCGCCACCTTTGAGCATCCTTTCTTCTCCTGGTGGGCCGACCAGCGTATGGTCTTTCTGATGATCGCCGGGCAGATGGGCAAAGAAGTCAAGCGCCATGCCCTTTCGCAGCCTGGCGTCAAATCCGCTATCCAGTAAGTCCGGACATCCGCTACTCCATTCGCGCCGCAAGAATCTGCCGGTCGCGAATTTCCACCTCAATGCCCAAGGGCGGCCGCGAATCCGATCCTTGCACGATCGCTCCCCGCACCCAAATGTCCCCCGGCAGCTTCATCAGTTTCAGAGGATCGTACACCGTGCGGCTGCAGGGATTGCCCACCATCGGATGCTTGGCGGCGCGAAATCCATAATCCTCTCTCAGTTTGTGCAGATCCTGGACATATTCCAGATGGCAATTGTCGAACGGCGCGTTCAACGAAAATGCCCAGTAGCTTCCAGACTGGCCGACTGTTCCAGTGGGCAGGCGAATCAGCAGAGCCGGCACATCCTCTCCGCTGACCCGGTTCTTGTACAAGAAATCCTTCGCGGCCCAAAGCGCCATTTCGTCCACGCTGGCGATCTGCGGTTCGGAAGGAGTTGCGAGGGGCATGGCTGCGTTGGGGTCGGAGGCTGGCGCGGGAACTTCAATCTGCGGAGGTGTGGTCGCGGGTGGTGCTGGTCGCGTCGTGGGAAGCATCAACCAGCGCACCACCAGCAAACCGAAAATCAGGCTGGCCGCAAAGCCGATGAAACGCATGGGCCTGAAGCCTGCCTGCGAACCCGCGCCTTGCTCGGGCAGACCGGGAATCTGCGGCACATCGGGTTTGAAGCGTTGCGACGGGGCTGCCATTCTTCCATCCCAGCGAACAGGGCCGCATGGCGCCTCGTGCCGGGGGAAAATCCCACTGGGCTCCCGCGCGCCTTCGAAAGGCTATTGTAGAGCCCACCCATCCGCTCGGCAACCGGGAGCCGCAAGCTCTCATAACCAGGTTTGGAGGTTGCACCGCAGGTCCCCCGGGCGCCAATTCCGCACGAAATGTTATTGAGATGGGTACAATATCCTTTGCGGAGGCTTGTCTCTTCCGCGGGCGCACCATACTGTAGTAACTAGGCCCAGAGCACGCTGGGAAGGACTGCGCGTTTTCGTCAACCATGGCTACCGATACACGAGCGTCGGCGCGGGCATTTGTACGCAGCCTGAACATCCTGCTGAAATTCGCGCGCCTCTACGAGTTTGGCCATGTGCGCACCGCCGCTCAATTTGAAACCACCTGGAAAGAGCTGCGCAGCGCCCTGGACGAAAGCGGGGGAAGTGGCGTGCTGCTGGGCGCCTCGGGCACCCAAATCCTGCTGGATGGCGTTCCCCTCGGCTCTGCCGCGGGAGAGCGCAGTTTCGCGCAATTGCTCATTTCTTCCGGCATCGCCAGCATCCACTTCTCGCCAAACTTGACGCAGCCGCAGTTGGCGCGTTTTGTACGCGCGTTCCCCAGCGGTAATTCCAAGCCCTCTTCGCTGGCCGAGCAGTTAAAGCACGCGCTGGCCGGCGAAACCAGTATCAAGGTCAACGAAATTCGCTACGTCGCGGAAGATTCCTCCGTGGCGGGCATCAAGGTGGCGGCGCAGTTGACCGCCAAAGCGCTGGGTGCGCAGGGCGACAAATTTCGCGATTTCTTTGAAGATCCCAACAAGATGTTGCAGATGATCCTTGCGGCGGAAAGCAGCCGCACGGGCGGCGGCGGTGGTGGCTCCGGCCCCGGATTCGGCCTCGGTGGCGGCGTTCCCGGCGGCGGTGGTGGCACCGGCACCGGTGGTCCGGGAGGCGATTCCGGTCCAGGTGGGTCGGGCGGCTCCGGGGGAGCCGGCGTCGCCGATCCAGGCAATTTGTGGGGCACGCCAAGGCAAGCCGGCGGCGGAGGCGCGCCTGGAGTCGCCGGAGGTGGACCCGGCGGTGGCGCCGGAATAGGTGGCGGCGGCTCGGGCAGCGGGACGGGCGGCGGTCCCGGTGGTGGTGGCACGGGCACTGGCGGCGCGGCTCCGGGTCCCATCGGCACCACGGGAGCCGAGGGTGCGGTCCCCGGAAAATGGTTAACCGCTTCCGCGCTTTTGCGGGGCGCGACCGTCGGCGGCGCGGCCGGCGCGATGACCGGCGAAGCGGGAGGTGCCGCAGGCGCATTTTCCGTGGCGGAAGAAGATGTGCGCGCCATGCTTGGACTTTTCGCGCAGTTGGGCAAGTCCCGCAAGGACCCGGAAGCGCGCATGGAGGTTCCGACTTTTCAGTCGCGGTTAAGCGCGCTGCCGGTACGCACGCAATACACATTGCAGCAAGCGCTGGCCGGGCTCGCGGCGCAGGCCCCCAACGAAAAGCCCGATAAGCCCATGCTGCTCAAATTGGCTGAGCACGTGGCCATTCGCTTTGCGCTGGATAGTTACGAGCGCGGCGAATTGCGCGTCAACGCGGTCAAGCAGCTGCTCGACCGCATGAACGCCGAAATCGAAGGACTCCGCAAAATTTTGGCCTCCCAGGAAGACATGATGGCCAATGCGGGACTGCAGGTGCAGTCCTACACCGAGTTGCTCGACCAGGAGTTCTGGGCCCAGGTACCCGACGAAAACAAAAAGGAAGTTTTGACCTCCGACGAGGCCTGGTGCGTCCCGCCGCGTAACGTGCGCGGCTACCTCGAAGAAATGCTCCGGCGCGGCGAGCTGAAAACGGTCAACGAAGTATTGATGAAATACGCAGCTTGCGTATCCCTGGACAATCCGGAAGCCCGCCGCACCACCGCCATTGGCCTGTCGGACCTGGCGGAACTTTACGGCAGCGGCGACGGCAGCGCGCTCATGGAAGCCATCCGCCGCCTGGGAAATCAATTGGCCATCGAGCGCGAGCCCGAGCTGCAGACCCTGATTAGCGCCGCTTTTGTCCGGCTCAGCCAGGAAGCTGCCGGCAAGCGCTGCTATCCCGCGATGCAGCAGGCCCTGGCGTCATTGGACAGTGTGGAAGCGCAGCGTCCGGGTTCGACCCAGAGCCTGCGCCCGCGTATTGGCGCCGAAGAGCGCATGCCGGAGTTCGTGGAGGAAGCCCTGCGCAGCGGCCAGATTGCCGACGGCATGATCGATATTTTGTCGCTGATGCCCAAAGCGACTCTGCACTACGTGACCAATCGCTTCGGTCATTGTGGGTTTCGCGACGATTGCGAGCTGCTCAGCGAGGTGGTGCGCGGCCTGGGCGACGATGCCACGCAACGCCTGCTGGAGACTTTGCAGACGGCGCCCGCCTCCGAGGCCGCCGAGACCGTTGGGTTGCTGACCCTGCTCAATCCCGAAGCCGTCGGCAAGATCCTTTCGGTGCGTTTGTCACAGTGGCCTCGTACCTCGCACGACCGTGTCGTGCGCCAGCTTTCTGCCGCTCCACCCGAGCGGCGTGCCGAGCTGCTAATCGCGCTGTACGATTCTCTCGACGTGCTCATCCGCCCGCTGGCCATCGATGAAATGGGCATGAGCGGCCAACCGGATTGCATTCCCAGACTGCTTTCGCTGGCAGAAAATGAGGCGACTTCTGGATTTACGCGGGTTAAAGCCATAGAGGCGCTGGGCCGTCTGCGCGCCACCGGGGCTGCCGCGCTCCTCGCGCACATCATGGACGCTCGCCAGCTTTGGCGTTGGCAATATCCGGAGGAGCTGCGCATCGCGTCGGCGCAGGCTTTACTGCGCATCGACGCCAACACCGCCATTGACAAGCTCGCTCCCTGCGGCTTTGACCGCAAGGATCTGGTATTGGAACCAACCGATCCGGACCCCAACGTTTCCGTGATCCGCCAGCGTCGCTATGCGCGCCTGAAGCTTGGGCGCAACCTGGTGGCCACCACGCAGAACATGCGCGAAAATTTCCGGCTCTCTATTCCCGAGCTGAACTTGGGCGGCGGCGTTGGCTCCGGCGAACGCCACCTGGCCCCGGGCTCGCTCCTTACCTTCAAGATTGCTCAGGGCGTGCGGCACATTCGCGCCCAGGCCATCGTTCGCGGTGCCCGGCCGCAAGCCATGGCCTTCGAGTTTGTCGATATGGATTTGGAAGATCGCGGCAGGCTACGCAGGTTGTTGATGGAGTTGGGTGGTCTGCCGTTGGCGGCCCAGGCTACCAATCGTACGCGCCGCCGCGGCCGCATGGCCATTACCCGAAACTAAACGGCCGGCATTGTCCGCGTTGCGTGTCGCCTGTCCAAGATTTTCCGCGTTGCCCTGAAATTCCCGCGCTCCCTGCGGTTCCCTCCCACGCCCGCCTGTACTTGCGAACAGGTTTCGCTCCGTTCCTTCGCCGCGTGGTCTCTGGAACACATGGAACCTCTGTACCATTGCCGCCGGCCTGGTGTCAGGCTACGGTACTAGGCAGGAAGTCCTATAAGGAAACGTGGCACGCAGTTGAAAGTTGTCGATCCCAAAACGACCTCGGCGCGGGCTTTCGTCAGAAGCCTGAACATTCTCCTGAAGTTTGCTCGTCTGTACGGTTTTGACCATGTGCGCACTGCCGAACAGTTCGATGGCGCGTGGCGCGAATTACGCGCCGCCATGTCGGATTCCGCCACTGCCGGGCTGCTCCTGGCGGCCACTGGTTCGCAGCTGCTCCTGGATGGCGTGCCGCTGGAGGGCGCCCCTTCGGAAAAACAGTTTGCGGAGTTGCTGTCGGCCGCGGGCGTTGGCAGCGTGCAGTTCTTTCCTGCCATCACGCAAGACGAGTTGAATCGCTTCGTGCGCGCCTTTCCCACCGGCAAAGCCAAGCCCGCCGAACTGGCCTTGCAGTTGAAGGCGGCGCTGGCCAGCGCGAACGGAATTCGCATCAACGAAATTTGTTTTGTGGCCACCGATTCGCGCATGAAGGACGCAGGTATGGCCGCGCAACTGGCCGCGGTCTCCCTGGGTGGCGATTCGGACCAGTTCAACCGTTGGCTCAATGATCCCCAAAAATTGCTGGAGATGATCGCCGCCGCGCAAGGCTCGAAAGGAGCAGGAGCGCCCGGCTCGGCCATTGGTTCCTCCGGCGGCCCGGTTAATGGTGCTGCGTCCGCCGCCTGCGCAGATACTGGCAACGCATCCGCGGAGCATGGCAGCTCCGCGAACTCTGTTTCCGCATACGCCACATCGGACGGCCCGGGCGTCCTCTCCGTGCAAGCGGATTCTTCTTCGGCCGGCACCGGCCCGGGTCCTGGCCGCGGCGCCGCCGAGCCCAGCGAAACGGAGATGTATCGCATCCTTACCGCTCTTACCAGCTTCGGGCAAATCGGTGCCAGCGGTGCAACGGGAACGGGAGTTCCAGGCGGTGTGCCCGGCGCCATCCACGAAGGGTTTTCGCAATTGCCGGTGCGCGCCCAGGACGTTCTGAAACAGGCCCTCGCGGAACTGGCCGCCAAAGCGCCGGGCTACAAGCCCGATCAATCCGTACTGATTCAACTTGCCGAGCACCTGGCCATCCGCTTCGCGCTGGAGCGCTTCGAGCGCGGCGAAGTAAAGGTCAACGCCGTGCGGCAGATGCTCGACCGCATGAATCACGAAATTGACAATCTCCGCAAAATACTGGGCGCGCACGAAGACAAGATGAGCGACGCGGGTTTGCTCGTCGAATCGCACCGCGAAATTCTGGACCGCCAGTTCTGGGCCGGCATTCCGGACAGCGGCAAGCGCGCCGTTCTTCTCTCCGAAGAAGCCTGGTGCATTCCGGCCCGAAACGTGCAGTCCTACGTCAACGACCTGATCAAGAAGGGCGACGTCGCCGAAGCCGTCGGCGTTTTGCGAAACTATGCGGCCTGTGCGGAAAGTGAAGATAGTGATGGCCGCAAGAAGGCCGCCACCGGTCTCTCGCAGCTCGCCGAGTTGTATGCCAAGACCGATCCCAAGTTGCTCGGCGATGCTTTGCGCCACCTGGGTCTGCGTCTCAGCGTCGAGCAGGATGCCGAACTGCAATCGCTGGTTGGTGCCGCGTTCGTGCGTTTAAGCCAGCAGGCCGCCGCCACTCGCTGCTTTTCGGCCATGGAGCAGGCCCTCGATTTGGTCGCCGGCGTCGAAACGCAGCGCCCCGGCATCGCTATGGCGTTGCGCGCCAAGATGGGCATCGAAGAGCGCATTCCCGAATTTGTGGAAGAGGCGTTGCGCGCCCGGCAAGCCTCCGCCGGCCTCACCAACGTCCTGAAACTGTTGCCGCAAAGCACTATGGAGCAGTTGGCCGCCCGCTTCAATCGCTGCAGCTTGCGCGACGATGCCGAGCACATCGCCAACCTGGCCACCGACCTGGGCGAAGAAGCGGTGCAATACCTGCGCAGTACCGTGCGCGGCGGGCCGGTGCCGGAAGCTACCGAGATGGTCGGTCTGCTCAGCAAGATCGATCCGCAAGCCGTCGAAGTATTTCTTCCCGCCCGCGTAAAACTGTTTCCGCGCATGGCGCAAGACCGCGTGGTACGCCAGCTTTCCGCCAGCGGCGCGTCTGGCCGCTGCCGTATTCTCCTGAAGCTCCTCGATCATGTCGATCCGCTGGTGATGCCCATGGTGATCGACGAAATCGGCGTGACCGCGGACCGTGAAGCGCTCGGCCGCCTGATGAATATCGTGGACGGCGACCTGCCTCTCGGAGCGGGCCCGTTTCTGCGCGTGCGCGCCGCAGAAGCGCTTGGCCGCATCCACGCACCGGAATCGATTGCCGCGCTGCAGCGCATCGTCGAAACCAAAAAAGTTTTCGGTTGGGCCCATCCGCAGGAGTTGCGTATCGCCGCCTTGCAGGCCCTCGAGAAACTGGACCCCGCCTGGGCTCGAGAATTTCTTCCTAAAAGCGGTTTGATCAGGGCGGACCTCAACTTGGCCCCGCTGGAAATTGCGGCGAACAGCAAATTTGTGCGCCCACGCCGTCACGCGCGTGTGCGCCTGCAAAAGCCGGTGGTGGCCTTCAGCATCAATCTCAATCAGAACTGCCGCATGGAAATTCGCACCGTAAGCCTGGCCGGAGGCGTGGCTACCATCGATCGCCATCTTCCGCCCGGCACCCCGGTGCAGTTGAAGATGCAGCTGGGCTTGCGCAACCTGCAAGCCACCGCGTTGCTGCGCGATTATCGCGGCCAGGGCATGTCTTTCGAGATCGTGGACATGAGCCTTGAAGAACGCAGCAAGCTCCGCCGCTTGCTCTCCGACAACCTGTCGCCGGCCGTGACCCTCGCGGAATCCGGCCGCCCGTTGGTAGCCTCCGAGCCATCCGCCTCCCGCTAGCCCTGTTCCCCAGGAAGATCCTTCGCCCAGCGCGAGAGATTCGCCAAGACCGCCAAGGCAAGTCGGCTTTGCATGGGAGCCCGGGACTCGAACTCTTCTCAGCGCAACAGAGCGTCAAATCCGGCTTGTGCAAAGTGTTGGTCGTGCGTTAACGCGGCTTGAATTTGCTCTGCTTCCATCACTTGGAAGCTCGCGCAGTCGGTCAAGCTCCAGCTCTTATCCTCGGCCTTCCGGTAGCGCTCTAGCGCAACCTCAAATTCTTGTGATGTGTGCGGAACGATCTTCACGTTCCGATCCTTACGGAGTTTCAGGACCATGACGGCCACCGCCCGGCGAAACGGTCTATCGCTGAAACTGTTCAGCAGTTCCACCAGCACCAGCTCGGTGGTTAGCAGTCTTACCTGCGAAAGCTGTTGCGTTATGTTGATGGCCTTTTGATGAATCCGGTCCCTCGGATTCACCAGCGCGATCCAGTAGCTGGTGTCGGCGAAGATCTGTTTCATCTCCCGGTCTTCTTACTGCCATAAAGATAGTGATCGACATTTATGGACAGATCGTCGGGGACCCGATCCCACTCTTCTTCCGCCACTTCCTTCGTCGCAGCGGAAACAATCTCCAGGATCGAGCCTAACCCCGGCGCGACTTCTGGCGATCCCTCTTGGAGGTCGCTTGAGCTGGCTTCGCGTTGCTCCTTGGCGTAACGCGTCTCAAACCCCAGCCTCCGCAATATCTCCACGGCTTGATGGGAGTTGGTTGGATCGTTGGGCGGAACCCCAGCTGCCTCCAGGACCAGGGGGCGCGCCGGGAGTTCTTTGCCGCCGACCATCACCGTCCATCTCATACCCTTGCGGGTCCACTGGAAATTGGTAGCGACCCTAAGAATGTCGGCTCGTGTCAATTCTTTTGGGTTGCGCATTCAGAGGCTCCCTCGCCATCATATACAACTTATTATTCATCATCAACACCTTATTCATCGACCGGAGCCTTTGCTCCCTCCTTTTAGCGTGCGGATTGGGAGTCGAGCCAATGCTCTATGTGCGGCTCCAGGATGCTGAGCGGCACGGCACCTTGCTCCAGAACGGCGTCGTGGAAGGTGCGGATGTTGAATTTGGGGCCGAGGCGGCGTTCGGCTTCGGCTCGCAGTTCGCGGATTTTGAGTTGCCCTAACTTGTAGGCCAGGGCTTGGCCGGGCCATACGATGTAACGATCTACTTCGACCGTAATGTCCTGATCGGTCTTGCCGGTGTTGTCCTTGAAAAATTGGATGGCTTGCTCGCGGGTCCAGCCCATGGAATGCATGCCGGTGTCTACCACCAGGCGCACGGCGCGCCACATCTCGTAGCTCAGTTGTCCGAATTTCGAGTAGGGATCGGTGTACAGACCCACGTCTTCGCCGAGCCCTTCGCTGTACAGCGCCCAGCCTTCCACAAACGCGGAGTAGCCCACGTGCTTGCGAAATTCCGGGGTGTTCTCCATTTCTTGCGCCAGAGAAATCTGCAAGTGATGCCCGGGAACCGCTTCGTGCAGCGTGAGCGCTTCCATTTCGTATTTTGGCCGCGCGCGCAGGTTGTAGGTATTCACGAAATAGCAGCCCGGACGCCCGGCTTGCGGCGAGCCACCCTGATAATAGGCAGTGGTCTGCGAAGGCGCTTTGAAATCGGGAACCAGGCAGATGCCGTAGGGCAGGCGCGGCAGCTTGCCGAAAAGGTGGGCCAGGCCGGGATCGACGCGCTTGGCGATGATGCGGTAACCGTTCACCAGATCTTCGGCATTGTCGTAGTAAAAGCGCGGATCATGGCGCAGGAATTCGGTGAACTCGTGGAAGCTGCCCTGAAATTTCGTCGAAGCGATGACTTTGTCCATCTCCCCGCGAATGCGTTTCACTTCCGCGAGCCCGATTTCGTGAATCTGTTGCGGCGCGAGGTTGGTGGTGGTTTGCCAGCGCACGTGGAAAGCGTAATCGGCGGCGCCGTTGGGAAGCGAGGTAGCGGCGATGTTATCGCGGCACGCTGGAAGATAAGTTGTCGCAACGTAATCGTGCAGCCGGTGAAACGCAGGCACCAGCGACGCCGCGTAAATACTCTCGGCTTTTTCGATGAGCCGGGCGCGCCCGGTTTCCGGAAAGTTCGGAGGAAATTCGGTGAATGGCTGGAACAGCGGGCTGGCCAGCGGATCGGCGGGAGTCAGGTCGGCGATTTGCTTGGGGACGTCGCGCAGCGCGATTTTCGCCGGCGTATAGCCGCGCTTGAGTCCCTCCCGTAGCAGCACGATTTGCGCGTCCACCGCGGCGGGAAGGGCAGCGAGCCGCTTGAGAATAATTTCGTAGTCAGCCACGGTTTGGTGCGGCTGCATGGCCAGCGTGTCCGGCGCTTCCTGCTGCAGTCCGCCCATCTGCGTGAGCGGCATCCACAGATTGCGCGGGACAACGTTGCGGAAGGGAAAGGGATCATCGCCATACTGCAATCCCTCGTCGGCGGTTTCCAGCAGTTCGCGGTACAGATCGAAATTGAGCTGCTCGCTGGGCGGCAACTCTGGGCGATGGATGGCATTCAGAGCCGCGAGGCTCTCCGCCAAATGTTTCTTGCGGCGTGCAATTGCGGCCGCAGAATCGTCGGTCCAGCGATCGTCCTGGCCGGGGAAACCGACGTGCGTGGCGTGCTCCGGATATTCCTGCATCCACTGGCGCCAATCGGCATCGAGAAACGCGCGAAGCTGTTTCGCAGCGGACGTGTCGGGCCCCCGCGAATCCTTGGCCTGGCCAATGGCGAGCAGAGGCAATACCAGGACCGCGGCACCGGCGCCGGCGGCCAGCGTGATGAGCATGCGAATCATAGCGTTCTCCTCCCGATGCCGGCGGCAGCCAATTCTTTCTCGCGTTGGCGTGCGAGCATCACGATCAGCCGCGCGGTTTCCGCGGCGTCCATGGCGGTGTTATCCAGCAACACGGCGTCGGCGGCGCGCACCAGCGGCGATACTTTGCGCTCGCGATCGCGCTTGTCGCGTTCGCGCACTTCTTCGAGCACTTGCGCCGGCGTCATGCGCTCGCCTTTTTCCTGATGCTCTTTCCAGCGGCGCTCCGCGCGAACCTCCGGCGAGGCTTCGAGAAATATTTTCAGTTCGGCGTCGGGAAAAACAACCGTCCCGATGTCGCGGCCTTCCATCACCACGCCGCCGCCGGCGCCGGCCCGCTGCTGTTCCGCGACCAGTACCGCGCGCACGAACGCGATGGTCGCCAGGCGCGAAGCGGCTTGCGCCACTTCTGCCGTGCGAATTTCTTGCGTAACTTCCTGGCCGTCGAGAAACACCCGATTCTTGATTCCGCTTTGCTGCTGCTCGACAGTTGGCGAACGCAGTTCGATATGCGTCTCGTTGGCCAGCTTGGTCAATTGCCTTTCGTCATCGAGCGGGACATTGCGTTGCAGCGCTTTCAGCGCCAGCGCCCGGTACATCGCTCCGCTATCGAGATAAAGATAGCCGAGCATGCCGGCGACAACGCGAGCGACACTGCTTTTGCCGGAGCCAGCCGGGCCGTCGATGGCGATGGTGAGCTTGGGCATGGGCGCGCGCTCGGCCTTACAGAACATTCCGGTCCATCATGGTTTGTTGCATTTGCTTCCAGCGCTTGATCCCCGGAGCACAGACCCTTCGCAGCTCAGGATTAACAGAAGTAGCGGCGCTTCTAGAAGCCCATAATGTTGTAGCCACAGTCTACATAGATGATTTCGCCGGTGATGCCGGAGCCCGCTTCGCTTAGCAGGAAGGCGGCGGTGTTGCCTACTTCGGCAGCGTCCACATTGCGCTTCAGCGGGGCGCGCTCGGCTTGCGCTTTGAGCATGTCGCCAAAACCGGAAATGCCGCGCGACGCCAGCGTTTTGATGGGGCCGGCGGAGATGGCATTGACCCGGATATTTTTTGGGCCGAGATCGTTGGCCAGGTAGCGCACGGTGGCCTCGAGCGCGGCTTTGGCTACTCCCATCACGTTATAGCGAGGGACAACTTTTTCCGCGCCGTAATACGTGAGTGTGACGATGCTGCCTCCGGAAGTCATCAGCGGAAGCACGCCGCGAGAGACGGCGATCAAGGAATAGACGCTGATGTCATGAGCGATGCGAAAGCCATCGCGGGTGGTGTTGACGAAGTCGCCCTTGAGATCGGATTCCGGGGCGAAGCCGATGCTGTGCACCAAGCCGTGCAGCGTGCTGTATTTTTCTTTCAAGTCGGAGAAGAGGCGTGCAAGTTGATCGTCTTGGGTGACGTCGCACATGAAGCCCTCGGCACCCGGGAGATCGGCGATTAAATCTTTGGCTTCGAGAGCGAGGCGTTCGTTTTGGTAGGTGATGGCCAGGCGCCAGCCGGCTTGCTGCAGTTTCTGCGCGATAGCCCAGGCGATGCTACGTTTGTTGGCCAGGCCAAAGATTACGGCGGTCTTTTGCGGTTCGGTCACAGGCTCCTCTCGAGTT
The DNA here is from genome assembly GCA_035309625.1 of Candidatus Acidiferrum sp. GTDB lineage: Bacteria > Acidobacteriota > Terriglobia > Acidiferrales > UBA7541 > Acidiferrum. The sequence goes on along the minus strand of DATGEY010000029.1, from coordinate 32,523 downwards.
GACAGCGTATTGTACGTGCAATCGCGTTGGATTTGGAGTTGCCCGGGCAATTTTCAAATGCGATGGAAGGCGCGCTCGATTTCTTTTACGGAATAGCGCAGGACTACCGGGCGGCCGTGGGGGCAGCTCATGGGGCAATCGGTTTTGGCTAGGGCCGCCAGGAGCCATTCCATTTTGGTTTGGTCCAGCGGCATGTTGACTTTGATGGCGGCGTGACACGCGGTGGAAGCGGCGATTTTGGCTTGCAGTGTTTCGATGGAAATAGCCGCGTTCTCGCGCTCGATGCCATCGAGGATTTCGGTGAGCAATTTTTCCGCGTCGCTGCCGGTGATGCCCGCGGGGGCGGCTTGGATGGCGACGCTGCGAGGGCCCATGAGTTCGACCTCGAAACCGTTGGCGGCCAGCTCTTCGGAAATTTTTTCGTAAATCACCAGTTGCCGCGGAGAAAGTTCCAGAATCATGGGCATCAGCATGCGTTGGCTTTCCACTTTTCCGGCGCGGCGCGCTTCCAGGTGCTGCTCGAAAAGCACGCGCTCGTGGGCCACGTGTTGATCGACGAGCCAGAGCCCTTCGCCGTTGACGGCGACAATGAAGCTGGAGCTGACCTGGCCTAGAGGTTTTAGATCGGCGATTTGGTCGGGATGCGGGAGTGTAGCGGGGGCACTGCCGTTTCCTCCGGCGAAGTTTGCGGCCCAGTTTGGCTCGGGCGTCTCGCCGGAAAGATTGGGCGCGCCGAATGTTGCGCCGGCCCCGAAGGCGAAACGCTGCTCGATGGGCTGCAGCGGGGCGGCGGTCAGATCGAAGCCGCCGTCGGAGCCTACTCCGGAGCCGAGACCGATCTCTTCCATGGCGGGAATGATGGCGCGGGGAACGATCGAGGGAGCAGAAGGATCGCGCGATGCTGCGGTGGAGAGCGCGGCTCCTGCGGCGTTTGCGTTTTTTGGCGCTGCGCCGGATGCGGCTGCTGCGGCGGCGAAGCTGGCGATGGGGCGCGCACTCGTCAGCGCCTGTCGAATGGAATCGCGGGTGAAATCGTGCACGAATTGCGAGCGGCGGAAGCGCACTTCGATTTTTGCGGGATGCACGTTGACGTCAACTTCATCGTAGGGCATTTCCAGGAAGAGCAGCGTCGCGGGAAAAACGTTGCTGGGGAGGATGTTGCGGTAGGCTTCGTGAATGGCGTGGAGAATCAGGCGATCGCGTACCAGGCGGCGATTGACGAAAATGTAGATGCCGTTGCGATTGGGGCGCTGGACTTCCGGGCGCGAGGTGAAACCGTACACGGTGAGGCGGGCTTTTTCTTCGGCGGGCTCGAGCTCCGGTTCGGTGATGGCGGCGCGAAAGGCGGCGGAGACGGTGGGCATTTCGATCAGTTCGTCGAAGGATTGCTTGCCGAAAAGTTGGTAGACGCGCTCGGCGAGGTGCTCGACGGGGGAGCAGTCGACGATTTGTTGCGTGGGCGTGGTGAGGATAAATTGGCGGCCGGGATTGGCCAGCGCGTAGTGGGTGACCAGCGAAGCGATGTGGCCCAGTTCGGTGGTTTCGGATTTCAGGAATTTGCGGCGCGCGGGGACGCTGTAGAACAGATCGGCGACGCTGATGGTGGTTCCCAGCGGAAGACCCGCTGGTTTTACGCTGACCAACTTGCCGCCGGCGAATTCTACGCGGGTGCCCTCGGCGTCTTCTTCGGCGCGCGTCTCCAGGAGCAGGCGGGAGACAGCGGCGATGGTGGGCAGGGCTTCGCCGCGAAAGCCGAGCGTGGGGATGGAGAGCAAGTCTTCGGCGGAGCGCAGCTTGCTGGTGGCGTGGCGCTCGAAGGCCAGCAGCGCGTCGTCGTGAGCCATGCCGTGGCCGTCGTCGAGGACGCGAATCATGCGCTTGCCGCCGGCTTCGACTTCCACGCGAATCGTTTTCGCGGCGGCATCGAGCGCGTTTTCGAGCAGCTCCTTGACTACGGAGGCGGGCCGCTCAACAACTTCGCCCGCGGCAATGCGGTTAGCGACAGCCTCCGGCAGAATACGGATCCGGCTCATACGCCGCGCTCTTTAGGGGGTCGGAGCTTTAGCTCCGACATTAGCAAAGGGAGGTCTTGGGCTTTAGCCCCTGAAGCGGCGTGCAAGAATTTCGCGGGCATCGGGTCCAAAGTGAGTTTACCGTTAGCGGAAGAATAGAGCCAGTCTTCAGGGCACTCGACCAGCCCTGCCTTAACGGGATTCAGGCGAATATATTGTGCTTTCGCCTTCCAATCGGTAGCGTCGCGGATCGTGCAGTCGTGAAAACCGGCGTCCCACAAATCCATTTTCCGGCCGCGTTCCTGGTTAAGGCGATAAGAGCTTCCGCCCTTGATGAACTGCATCGCTTTTTCAAGGCTGTTTGTTGACGATGCAGTGATCAATACATGGAGATGGTCCGGCATTAGAACGAATTCATGAAGCAGGTATTCGCCGCGGATACGATAATGCTGCAGGGTTTCAACTACAGTCTCTGCGACTTTTATCGAGCGGAACAGAGCGCGGTTCTGGAATGCCTTCGTTGTAACGAAGTAGGAGGTTCCAGGCGCGGTTCTATGGGTCAGTCGTCCCATCTCAGATGTCTTCAGGGGCTAAAGCCCTGTAGATGCCTTTCTAATGTCGGACCTAAAGGTCCGACCCCCTAAGGCCTTGCTCGCTGACTCGCACCTTCCTCAGAGCTTAAAACCCGGCCCCTAATCGCTTGCTCGCCGACTCGCAGCCGGAAGGATATCATTCGGCGGCTTTCTTGGCGTTGGGCTTGATGGCGATGCCTAGTTGGTCGAGCTGGTCGGAGTCGACTGCAGAGGGGGATTCGGCCATTAGGTCTTGGGCGGCGGTGGTTTTGGGGAAGGCGATTACCTCGCGCAAGGAACGCTCGCCGGCCAAAAGCATGGCGATGCGATCGATGCCCAGGGCTATGCCGCCGTGGGGCGGGGTGCCGTAGGTTAGTGCGTCCAGGAAGAAGCCGAAGCGGCGGCGGAGTTGTTCTTCGCTCAGGCCGAGGGCTTTGAAGAGGCGCTCCTGAATATCCTGGCGATGGATTCGGATGCTGCCGGAGCCTAGTTCGTTTCCGTTCAGGACTAAGTCGTAGCCTTTGGAACGGACTTCCCACGGTGCGGATTCCAGCTTTTCCAGATCTTCGTCGACGATGCCGGTGAACGGGTGCTGGGCGCTGACCCATTGCTTGTCGGATTCGCTCCATTCGAAAAGAGGGAAGCCGGTGATCCAGAGAAATTTCCATTGCGTCTTGTCGACGAGATTCAGGGCTTCGCCGAGTTGCAGGCGGAGTTGACCGGCAATGAGCGCGGCGGCTTCCGTGCCTTTGATTTGTTGCTTGGCCGAAATAGCGACGACGAGGTCGCCGGGTTTTGCTGCTGCGGCCTCGGCTAGTGTTTTTACGTTTTCTAGGCCGATCAATTTTTCTACGGTTGAGGTGGTGCCTTCGGGCGCGACCTTTACGAAATAAGCGCCGCGCGCGCCTAGCGATTTTGCTTTTTCGGTTAGGTCGTCGAGTTGTTTGCGCGAATAGCTGGCCGCGCCGGGTGCAGCGAAAGCGAAAACGTGGTCTTCGATTTGCAACTTTTGTTTTGCTTCTTCGGGGAAGCAACCGGTGACTTCGCGCAGCTCCATGGCGAAGCGCAGGTCGGGCTTGTCGCTGCCGTAGTTGCGGATGGCGTCTTTGTAGAGCATGTGCGGAAAGGGGCGCTCGGCTTTTATTCCGGCGACGGCGCAGGCGCGCACCATGACGTTTTCGATGACTTCGAAAATATCCTGCTGGCGGGGGAAAGACATTTCGAGGTCGAGCTGCGTGAATTCCGGCTGGCGGTCGGCGCGCAGATCTTCGTCGCGAAAACATTTTACGATCTGGAAGTAGCGGTCGAGTCCGCCGATCATCAGGATTTGCTTGAAGATTTGCGGCGACTGCGGCAGCGCGTAGAACTGGCCGTGATGCACGCGGCTGGGGACCAGATAGTCGCGCGCGCCTTCCGGAGTGGAGCGGGTGAGCATGGGGGTTTCCACTTCGATGAAGCCCATTTCGTCCATGACCTTGCGGATTTCGAGAACAATTTTGTGGCGCAGGGCCAGATTGCGATGCGGTTTCAGGCGGCGGAGATCGAGATAGCGATAACGCAGGCGGGTTTCTTCCGCGGCGGTGATGTGGTCTTCGATGGGGAAGGGCGGCGTCTTGGCGTTGTTGAGAATATGCAGCTTGGTGGCGACCAGCTCGATTTCGCCGGTGGCTAGTTCGGGATTGGATTTTTGGCGCTGGATTACGTTGCCTTCCACGGCGACGACGAATTCGCTGCGGGCTTGTTCGGCTTTGGCGTGGGCCTCGGGCTGCGTTTCCTTGTTGAAGACGACCTGCACGATGCCGGTGCGGTCGCGGAGATCGAGGAAGAGGAGATTGCCGAGGTCGCGGCGGCGATGCACCCAGCCCATTACGATGGCGGGTTTGCTGGCGTCAGAGGCGCGCAAGGCGCCGCAGTAGTGTGTGCGTTTCAGGTTGCCGAGAAAATCTAGCACGGTGGTTGTTCCTCTTATGGCGACGATTATTTTACGTTGAGACCTTGCACAAAACTATGGCCCGGGCAGCGCAACAAAAGGCGCCCGCGACGGTCCGCGGCCGCTACGGGAGCAAACTCAGCCGATCCAGGTGCTACGTTGCTGGTTTTTGATTGCGTAAAAATTGTAGCAGGTCTGGCTCGGTGAGTTTTGCTTGTTCGCCGGTTGCGAGGGTTTTCAGGGTCCAGAGGGCTTCGCTTACTTCGTTGTCGCCCAGGATTAGGGCGTATTTTGCGCCGAGCTTGTCGGCTTGGCCGAGGGCTTTGCCGAATTTTTGTTCTACCGGTGGCAGCTCGACGCTGAAGCCGGACTTGCGCAGATCTTTTGCGGCGCGGATGGCGGCGGCATACGCGCGTTCGCCCATCCAGGCGATGTAAACGTCGCGGCGTTGCGGCACCCGGCCTTTGCCGCTTTCTTGCAGGGAGAGGATCAGGCGGTCTTCGCCGATGGCGAAGCCGATGCCTTTGGCGGGCGGGCCGCCCAAGAGTTCGACCAGGCCGTCGTAGCGGCCGCCGCCGCAGACGGCGTTCTGCGAACCCAGGCCGGGGGCGGTGATCTCGAAGGTGGTGCGCATGTAGTAGTCGAGGCCGCGGACCAGGCGCCAATTTTCCTGGTAGAGGACGCCGCGGACTTCGAGCTGGCGCTTTACCTCGGCGTAGTGCGTTTTGCATTCGTCGCAGAGATGATCGGCGATGCGGGGGAGCGTGGCGATGATGACTTGCTCGGATTCCAGCTTGGAGTCGAGGACGCGGAGCGGGTTGGTGTCGATGCGGCGCTGGGAGTCTGGGCCGAGTTTCTCTTTTACTTTTTCGAGGGCTGCTTTGAGGCCTGCGACGTAGCCGCGGCGGCAGTTGTCGGCGTTGTGGCCGATGGAATTGATGTAGAGCGTGGCGCCTTGCAGGCCGACCTTGTCGAAGAAGGTCATCAGCATCTCGATGACTTCGGCGTCGATGGCAGGAGCGTCGGTGCCGCCGAGGACTTCCGCGCCGATCTGGTAGAACTGGCGGTAGCGGCCCTTTTGCGGGCGCTCGCGCCGGAACATCGGGCCGGTGTAGTAGAGCTTCACCGGCTGGGGCAGTTGCTGCATGTTGTGCTCGATGTAAGCGCGGCAGACGGATGCGGTGGCTTCGGGACGTAAACTGAGTTCGTCACCCAGTTTGATCGCATTAGCCCAATAAAAAGTGGTAGCAACCATGCCGACGTCAAAGAGTTGATGGGCATGCGCATCGGAAGCCTTTTTTAATGTCCTTTCTAGCTGCTTTATTGCCTCTTCGTTTTCTTTAGATTGAGGGATTCTGCTTTTCTCAAACAGCTCCTGAACCGACCTCAGGTATCTCTCGAAATCTTGGAATACCTGTGGCTTTTCTACTTCTTCGGGTCGGTCTTCAAAGGTATACATTTCCTTGGAGACGATATCGGTTTCGCCGCCTACAGCGCGGGCGAACAATTCGGTCGGCTCGAAGATGGGCGGGCGGATTTCGCCGTAGCCGAAGGTGGCGAAGACTTCGTGTGCGGTTTGCTCGACGCGATTCCACAATGTCGTTTCTGGCGGCAAGAGGTCACGCGTGCCGCGGATCGCCTGGAACTTGCGGCGCTCTTCTTTTTTTGCGGTGGCGTCGCTCACTGGCTTCCTTCTCGTGCAATTGCACCGCACAGGGGTGTTTCTTCAGGGGCTAAAGCCCGCGGGTTGGGATCCTTAATGTCGGAGCTAAAGCTCCGACCCCCTAAAGAAGATACGCGCTCGCAGCCCGTCGCGCTGGTGCTTGGTGTCGGAGCTAAAGCTCGATCCGCTAAAGCGAGAGATACGCGCTCGCAGCCCGTCGCGCTGGCGCTTGGTGTCGGAGCTAAAGCTCGATCCGCTAAAGCGGGAGATACGCGCTCGCAGCCGTCGCGCTGTTGATCTTGCTGGAGGCTGGCAGCTTGCCGAGATGGGGCACAGCATGCTGTGCCCCTACGGGGATACGGCGCGGCTGGCGCGCGCGACGGGTCGCGGCTGCTACGGGTGGTTGCACATTGCATCACGATGCGCCCTGGGGTTCCTGCATATAGATGTTTTTGTATTCTACGTAACGCTTGGCGTAGGCGTCTATTGCTGCCTGGTCGGTGGGCGTCAATGGGCGCTTTACTTTGCCGGGGTGGCCTACCACCAAGCTGCCGGGGGGGATTTCGGTGCGCTCGAGGAGCAGGGTGCCGGCGGCTACTATGCTGCCGGCGCCTACCTTTGCACCGTTCAGGATTACTGCGCCCATGCCTATGAGGCAGCGGGATTCTATGTTGCAGCCGTGCAGGGTGACGCCGTGGCCGATGGTTACGTCGTCGCCCAGGAGCAGGGGGTGTTCGTCGCGCATTACGTGGAGGACGCAGCCGTCCTGGATGTTGGTGCGGGCGCCGATGCGGATGTAGTGGACGTCGCCGCGGACTACGGTGCAGGGCCAGACGCTGGAGTCCGGGCCAATGATCACGTCGCCGATGATGACGGCGGCGGGGTCAATATAGGCGGAGGCAGCGATTTCTGGGCGCTTGCCGCGGTAGGGGCGGATGTCGGGTTGTCGAGTCAATGGCGCGCCGTTCGGGCGTGGAGGGAGGGATAGATTCTCGTTAACGGTACCCCCCTCCCCTCCCCCCCTTTTTTCGTAAGTGTTGATTCTAAATGAGTTTAAGTCTCTTTAGAATCAACACTTGCACAAGTGTTGATTCTAAAGGGGCTTACGGGCCACCTGGCTCACCTAAACAAACGGCAGTCGCCGAGAGTTGAGAACGGGCAGCGTGACAGCATTTACTGCCAACCTCGGCGAAGGCCCCCGCGACGGTCCCGGGCCGCTACGTGAACCTGCGCAAAAAGAAAATGCGGCAAACGAGTTGCCGCAGGCTGACCGTACACGTGGTTATGTCCAGAGGGAATATAACAAGAGCGGCGGCTGTATTCAAGAGAAAAATGCGAATTTGCCGGCGGACCCTGGATAGAAAAGAGATATCGGCGGTAAAGGACAGAAAAAGACAACGCAGAGGCGCGGAGAGCGCAGAGGTTCGCAGAGAAAAACATCACGGACAGCCAGAAATGACTGGCAGTGCAGTCAGTCGATTTGGACGGTGGGGCCGGAGGCTGTCGCGCTGACGGCTTCCAGGCGCGCGGTTACGGCTTGGGCCAGGGCGAAGAGGCTTTTGGCACTGGGGGCGGAGCCGCCTTGGAGAGCTACGGGTTGGCCGGTGTCGCCGCCGATGCGGATGCGCGGGTCGATTTCGATTTCACCGAGGACCGGGACGCCGTAGGCTTGCGCGGTTTTTGCGCCTTCGCCGTGGCCGAAGATGTCGATGGGTTGGGCGCAGTGGGGGCAGGAGAAGGTGCTCATGTTTTCGACTACGCCGAGGACTTCGACGTTGACCTGGCGAAACATTTCGATGGCTTTGCGGACGTCGGCGAGGGCCACGGTGGAGGGGGTGGTGACCACGACGGCGCCGGTGACCGCGACCGTTTGGATCAGCGTGAGCTGGACATCGCCGGTGCCGGGCGGGAGATCGATTACCAGATAATCGAGCTCGCCCCACTGGACGCTGCGTAGGAACTGGGTGATCACGCTGTGCAGCATGGGGCCGCGCCAGATGACGGGCTTGTCACCTGGGCTGAGCAGACCCATGGAAATCATCTTCAGGCCGGCGACCTCGATGGGGATGATGCGCTTGTCCATGGTGGCGAGCGGCTCCTGGGTGGTGCCGAGCATTATGGGGACATTGGGGCCGTAGACGTCGGCGTCCAGGAGGCCGACTTTGTGGCCGAGCCTGGCCAGGGCCAAAGCTAGATTTACGGCCACGGTGGTTTTGCCGACGCCGCCTTTGCCGCTGGCTATGGCCACGAGATTTTTTACGCCGGGGATGGGCTGGCGTGGGGGCATTGGTTGCTGTTGCGGTGCCGGACCTGGTGGCATTAGCGTTTCCTATCTTAGATCTTGCTGAAATGGGGCGCAGCATGCTGCGCCCCTACGTGGAGCAGGACAAATCATGCGGTGGCGCCGTGGCATCTTTTGTATTTTTTGCCGGAGCCGCAGGGGCAGGGGTCGTTGCGGCCGACCTTGGCGCCGGCACGAACCGGCTTGGGGGCTTCGGCTTGCGCGGGGCCGGTCTGATACTGCAGATCTTTTTGCTGGCGTTGTTGTTTGCGCTCGAGTTGGCGGGCAACTTCCGGGAGGCGCTGCGGCTCGCTCTCGCTGGCGCGTGCGGCGGCGCTGGCTACGGCGGCTTGCGCTCCTCCGCCGCGCGGCGCAAGTCCGCGCTGGGACTCGGGCCGGATTTGCATTTCGTCGGGATGCCTTTCGGCTTGCTGCATCTGGATGTGAAAGAGGTAGCGGATGGTTTCGTTGTCGATGCGGGCCATCATGTCTTCGAAGAGCACGAAGGCTTCTTTCTTGAACTCAACGAGCGGATCTTTCTGGCCGTAGCCGCGCAGGCCAATGCCTTCTTTCAGGTGATCGAGGGAGAGCAGGTGGTCTTTCCACTGGGAATCGACGACATCGAGAATGATGCGGCGTTCGAGCCAGCGCATCAGCTCGGGACCGAACTGCTTTTCTTTTTCCGCATAGCGCGCGGCGACGGCTTCGGCGGCGGCGTCGGAAAGCTGGTCATGGCTTAGTGAGCCGGGATCGGCGCCGGCGGCCTTGGCGTCGATGCCGAACTGACTGTTCATCTCCGCGAGGAATTGCGCGGCGTTCCATTGATCGGGGTGCTGCTCGCGGGGGCAGAACGTGTCGCCGAGTTCGCGGGCCACGTCTTCGGCGATTTCGAGGACGTAGTCGCGCTGATCTTTGCCTTCGAGCGCGGAGCGGCGGATGCCGTAGATGGTTTCGCGCTGCTTGTTCATCACATCGTCGTATTCGAGGAGGTGCTTGCGGGCGTCGAAGTTTTGCGCTTCAACGGACTTTTGGGCGTTCTCGATACGGCGAGAGATGAGCTTGGACTCGATGGGAACGCCTTCGGTCATGCCCAGGCGGTACATGAGGGCCTTCATGCGCTCGCCGCCGAAGATACGCATGAGGTCGTCCTCGAGGGAAAGGAAAAAGCGGGAGGAGCCGGGATCGCCCTGGCGGCCGGCGCGGCCGCGCAACTGATTATCGATGCGGCGGGCTTCGTGGCGCTCGGTGCCGAGGATGTGCAAGCCGCCGAGGTCTACGACTTCATCGTGCTCGGATTTGCACTGATTGGCGAACTGGTCGTAGATGGGTTTCCACTGATCGGCGGGGACCTGGAAAATTTTGCCTTCATTCTGGAAGAGAACCATGGGCGCAGCTTGCGCGGCGTCGCCATTTGCGCCGTCGGTGCCGATAACCGCGGGAGCGGCGGCATAAGGCATGGCCAGCTTGTTTTTGAGGAAATATTCGCGAGTCAAGAATTCGGGATTGCCGCCGAGGAGAATGTCGGTGCCGCGGCCGGCCATGTTGGTGGCTACGGTGACGGCGCCTTTGCGGCCGGCCTGCGCGACGATGCGGGATTCGCGCTCGTGCTGCTTGGCGTTGAGCACCTGATGGGGAACGCCTGCTTTACGCAAGATCTCGGCGATGGTTTCCGATTTTTCGATGGAGATGGTGCCGACCAGCACGGGCTGGCCGCGCTGGTGAAAATGGCGGATGCCGTTGGCCAGCGAATTGTCTTCCTGCAGGATGCCGTTGACCACGGCTTCGAATTTTTCTTTTTCGGTGCGATAGACGACGTCGGCGTACTCCCGGCGAATGAGGGTGCGATTGGTGGGAATCATCACGACGTCGAGGTTGTAAATCTTGCCGAATTCGGCGGCTTCGGTTTCCGCGGTGCCGGTCATGCCGGAAAGTTTTTTGTACATGCGGAAATAATTCTGGAAGGTGATGGTGGCCAGCGTCTGGTTCTCGCGCTCGATCTTTACGCCTTCCTTGGCTTCCACGGCCTGGTGCAGGCCGTCGGACCAGCGGCGGCCGGGCATCTGGCGTCCGGTAAATTCATCGACGATGACGATTTCGCCGTCTTTGTTGACGTAGTCGACATCGATTTTGTAAAGGGAGTGGGCGCGCAGGGCTTGATAGACGTGGTGCATGGCGTCGATGTTGGCGGGGTCGGACATGTTGGTGAGTCCGAGGAGGCGTTCGCACTTGTTGAAGCCCTCTTCGGTGAGGGTGGCCTGGCGATGCTTTTCGTCGATGGTGAAATCGATGTCCTTGATGAGCTTGGGAATGATTTTGTCGATCTTGAAGTACTTGTCGGTGGACTCTTCGGAGGGGCCGGAGATGATGAGCGGGGTGCGGGCCTCGTCGATCAAGATGGAGTCGACTTCGTCCACGATGGCGAAGTGATGGCCGCGCTGGACGCAGTGGGCGAGGTCGTACTTCATGTTGTCGCGGAGGTAGTCGAAGCCGAATTCATTGTTGGTGCCATAGGTGATGTCGGCGCCGTAGGCGGCGCGGCGCTGCTCGTCGTCCAGATCGTGGACGATGACGCCGACCGAGAGGCCGAGGGCGCGGTAGAGCGGGCTCATCCATTCGGCGTCGCGGCGGGCGAGGTAGTCGTTGACGGTGACGATGTGGACACCGCGGCTGGCTAAGGCGTTTAGCGCCGCCGGCAAGGTGGCGACAAGCGTTTTGCCTTCGCCGGTTTTCATTTCGGCGATTTTTCCGTCGTGCAGGACCATGCCGCCGATGAGCTGGACGTCGAAATGGCGCATATTGAGGAAGCGGCGGCCGGCTTCGCGGACCATGGCGAAGGCGGGAACGATGGCCGGCTCGAGAGCCTGACGCATGGACTCGCGGAAAGAGGCCTCGGAGGGGTCCAAATCCTTGAGGGGCGCTTGGATCGGATCTTTCAGGGCCTGGAAGCGGGTCTTTAGTTCGTCATCGCTAAGCGCCTTGATTTCGGCTTCATGGGCATTGATGGCGGCTACGGAAGGCTGCAACTTCTTGACGTCGCGCTCGTGCTTGGTGCCGATAAAACGCGCAACGACCCGGTCGATAATCTGTGCTGGATCCATGAATTAGGTTCGTTTCCCGGCTAGGTTCGACGCGTCGGATACCCTGACAGGCAGCCAATACGCCAGCGTAAAGACTTATTCTATCTGTTTCGATGCGGGAGCGCCAAACGAAGCGAGGGAATGCGGGATTTTGCAATCAGCGGGGGCGGCATTATCCTTTGGTGTTGCTATGACCGACCAAGAGCCCAAGCCGACGCCGATTATTCGCGGAATCGGCGTTGATCTGGAATCGCGTTGCGCGCATTACCATTCGGCGCTGGATATCGTGGCGATCAAGATGAAGTGTTGCGGGGTCTACTATGCGTGCAAGGATTGCCACCTGGCGCTCGCGGGGCATGCGATTGCCGTTTGGCCGCGGGAGGAGTGGGATGCGCGGGCGATTCGTTGCGGGGCTTGCGGAGCGGAGCTGACGATTCGGGAGTATATGCGGGGCGAGCCGCAGTGTCCGAGGTGTGGGGCGGGATTTAATCCTGGGTGCAGGGGACATTGGCGGTTTTATTTTGAGGAGTGAAGAAGAATTTCAGCCTTCTCAAACGAATGCTAAGCGCCGAGGCGGACGAGGTTGCCAGGCTGGATGGAGTGAAGTTCCGCTAAACAATGCGGTATAAGCGGCAAAAGGTCGTCGATCTGGCTGGACTTGGCGCGGAGAATCAGAACCGCGATCGACCGGCCTGTGAGGCTGTGCTCGTACTCAAAGCCCTTGTCGAGCGTTAGAAATACGTCAAAACCTCGCGTTTCGGCGGCGGAAAGAAGTTCGCCATTATCGTTACCCGCGGAGGCCAGCTTCCGGAACGGTACAGCAGTCATAGCCGGGTAAGCTGCGCTTCAATTTTCTGGGAACGCACTCGTCGATAAGAATTCTCATCCAAGCTGGCTGACGAGCGAGGATTTGGCCAATTCGAGGGCAGCGATGGCTGCTTCACGCGTTACTGTCGGAAAATCATCGAGGAACTCCTCCAGGCTATGGCCTCCCTGCAAATAATCGAGCAGCGACTGGAACGGAACCCGAGTACCCCGGAAAACAGGGGTGCCTCCCAGTACTTTTGGATCTTTAATAATGATGGCATCTCGCGGCAGCATGGAGCAGCTCTCTACAGATACCTTACCGCGTGGTTCCTTTAGGTTCAAGAGTTGGGCGCCGCCTCGTTCACGGCACGGCATGTTGTGCCGCACAGACGATCAAGTGGGGGCGGACATAGAGGCGAGGAATTCGGCGTTGCCTTTGGTTTTGGTCAGGCGGCTCAGGAGGAGTTCCATGGCTTCCACGGTGGAGAGCGGGCTGAGGACTTTGCGCAGGACCCAGACGCGGCTTAGCTCGTCGGGGGGAAGGAGCAATTCGTCCTTGCGGGTGCCGGAGCGCTGGATGTCGATGGCCGGGAAGACGCGCTTATCGGAGAGACGGCGGTCGAGATAGATTTCCATGTTGCCGGTGCCCTTGAACTCTTCGAAGATGACATCGTCCATGCGGCTGCCGGTGTCGATTAGCGCGGTGGCGACGATGGTGAGCGAGCCGCCTTCTTCGACGTTGCGTGCGGCGGCGAAGAAACGGCGCGGGCGCTGCAGGGCGTTGGCGTCGATACCGCCGGAGAGGACTTTGCCGGATGGCGGGGTGACGGCGTTGTAGGCGCGGGCGAGACGGGTGATGGAGTCGAGCAGCACGACCACGTCGCGCTTGTGCTCGACGAGGCGCTTGGCTTTCTCGAGGACCATTTCGGCGACCTGGATGTGGCGTTGGGGCGGCTCGTCGAACGTGGAGCTGATGACTTCGCCCTTGACGGTGCGCTGCATGTCGGTGACTTCTTCGGGGCGCTCGTCGATCAGAAGAACGATGAGGGCGACTTCCGGATGATTGGTGGCCACGGCGTTGGCCATGGCTTGCAGCATCATGGTTTTGCCGGTGCGCGGCGGGGAGTTGATCAGTCCGCGCTGGCCTTTGCCGACGGGGCAGAGAAGATCGAGAACGCGGCCGGTCATCAACTCCTTGGCGGTTTCCATCTTGAGGCGGCCCTGGGGATAGAGCGGGGTCAGGTTGTCGAAGAAGATTTTGTTGCGAGCCACTTCGGGATCTTCGAAGTTGACGGCTTCGACTTTAATTAGAGCGAAGTAGCGCTCGCCGTCCTTGGGCGGGCGGACCTGGCCGGAGACGGTGTCGCCGGTGCGGAGATCGAATTTCCGGATTTGCGAGGGCGAGACGTAGATGTCGTCGGGGCCGGGGAGATAATTGTACTCCGGGGCGCGGAGAAAGCCGAAGCCGTCGGGGAGGCATTCGAGGACGCCCTCGGAGAAGATCAAACCGTTCTTCTCGGTTTGCGCGCGGAGGATCTGGAAGATCAACTCCTGCTTGCGCATGCCGCTGGCACCGGGAATGTTCAACTCCTTGGCGATTTTGGCCAAGTCGGTGATGTTTTTTTCCTTGAGCTCGGCAAGGCTGATACTCATCTGATTGTTTCCTTCAACGCTTGTTTCTTTCATATGTCCTTAACTCTTACACTTTCCAGTAATTCGACTGATTCGAATCGTCTGATTGTGAAATCGACCTGAAACTGCCGGACAACGGTACGAGGCTTCAAACCGAACTGGCAGATAAACGAAAACCGGCCAGGATCGCAAACCAGATTACAGGTTCCGACAAACCGGAAGCCGCGCCGGAACGAACCGGCGGCCGCTTAGCGCGATGGCTCGAAAGGGATCGTGCGATTCGAACCAGCCGAGCCGCGCAAACCGCGTTCACGCGATTGGCAGCAGATCGGGGTCGCGCCGGGGCGAACCGCGCCCGAGGCAACGCCGCTTAGTTGGTCAAACTCTTATCTTTCTCGGTGCCGGCCACAAAAGCATCGGCGGCGACGGGCGCAACGGCGGCGTGCTCAATGGGCACGATAGGCCGCTCAAGCGCAACCTGCAGCACTTCATCCATGGTTTCGACAAAATGTACCGTAAGGCTCGAGAGGATTTCCTGCGGGATATCCGCCAGGTCCTTCTCATTGTCCTTCGGAAGCAGCACGGTACGCAAGCCCATTCGGTGGGCGGCCAGGAGTTTTTCCTTGACGCCGCCGATGGGGAGGACCTTGCCGCGCAGGGTGATTTCGCCGGTCATGGTCACATCGCAACGCACGGGTATTTTGGTCAGCGCGCTAACGATGGAGTTGCAGATGGTGATGCCGGCGGAAGGGCCATCTTTAGGAATGGCGCCTTCGGGGACGTGCACGTGAATATCGATGTTGCGGTAGAAGTCTTTGGCCAGGCCGAAGGTGTGCGCGCGGGAGCGGATGTAGCTCATGGCGGCTTGCGCGGATTCCTGCATGACGTCACCAAGTTTTCCGGTGAGGGTCAGGCGGCCTTTGCCTTCCATCAGGGTGGCTTCGGTGGCTAGCACGGAGCCGCCGACTTCGGTCCAGGCCAGGCCGGTGGTCAGACCGATTTCGTTGTGCTTTTCAAGCCAGAACTCGCGGAACTTCAGAACGCCCAGGAAATCATTCACATTGGCGGGCGTGATTTCCGCCTTGACCTTTGCGTCGACACCTTCGGTAACCACTTTGCGCGCCATTTTGCGGGAGATGTTCTGGATTTCCCGCTCCAGGCTGCGCACGCCGGCTTCGTGAGTATAGTGGCGGATAATGTGGAGCAGGCCTTCGTCGGTGAGCGTTAAATTTTTGTCGGTCAGGCCGGTGGCTTCGCGGGCGCGGCGCACCAGGAAGCGCTTGGCGATTTCCAGTTTTTCCTGCTCGGTGTAACCGGGGAGGCGCAGGACTTCCATGCGGTCCTGCAAAGGTTGCGGGATGGTGTGCAGGACGTTGGCGGTGCAGACGAACATGACCTTGGAGAGATCGTATTCGACGTCGAGATAATGATCGGTAAAGGCGTGGTTGAGCTCGGGGTCGAGCACTTCCATGAGGGCGGCGGAGGGGTCGCCGCGGAAGTCGGTGGACATTTTGTCGACTTCGTCGAGAACGAAAATGGGGTTGACGGTGCCGGCTTTCTTCATCATTTGGATGATCTGGCCGGGCAGGGCGCCGATGTAGGTGCGGCGATGGCCGCGGATTTCGGCTTCATCGCGCACGCCGCCAAGCGAGACGCGGACAAACTTGCGGCCGGTGGCGTGGCCGATGGACATGGCTAGCGAGGTTTTGCCGACGCCGGGAGGTCCAACGAAGCAGAGAATCGAGCCCTTGGGGTTCTTTACCAGTTGGCGGACGGCCAGGAATTCCAGGATGCGCTCTTTGACTTTCTCCAGGCCGTAATGCTCGTCGTTAAGAATTTTTTCGGCGGCCTTGATGTCGCGGATCTCCTTGGAGCGCTTTTTCCAGGGCACCGCCAGCAGCCAGTCGAGATAGTTGCGGCTGACGGTGGATTCGGCGGACATTGGGGGCATGAGTTCGAGGCGCTTGAGCTCCTGAACGGCCTTTTCGTGAACCTCTTTGGTCATGCCGGCGGTATCGATTTTCTTTTTCAGCTCGTCGATTTCGCTTTTTTCGCCGCGGCCGAGTTCTTTCTGGATGGCCTTGAGTTTTTCATTGAGGTAATACTCTTTTTGGGCGCGCTCCATCTGGCGCTTGACGCGGGTGTTGATGTTGCGGTCGACGTTGAGTTTTTCCAGCTCGATTTCGAGGATTTCGCCGATGCGATTCAGGCGCTCGAGGGGGTCGACGGTCTCGAGGAGATCCTGTTTTTCGTCCACCGGGAGCTGCAGGTTGGCGGCGATGGTGTCCGAGAGGCGGGCGGGGTCGTCGACACGTGCGGCGGCGATCATGGTGTCGTAATTGAGACTTTGCGAAAGCTTGATGAATTGTTCGTAGAGACCGGTAATCTTCTGGACGGTCTGTTCCACTTGCGGAGAAGGTTCGACGCGAGCGCTGAGGAGACGAACCGTGGCGCGGAAAAAGCCTTCCTCGCCGGCGATGGAGATGGCGCGAGCGCGCTCGACGCCTTCGACCAAAACTTTAATGTTGCCGTCAGGGAGCTTGACGCTTTGCACGATGTTGGCGAGGGTGCCTACGGCGTAGATTTCCTCGGGCTTGGGGTCGTCCACCGAGGCGTCATGTTGGGTGGACAGGAAAATCTTTTTGTCGCCGGCCAGAGCTTCTTCGAGCGCACGCACGCTGGCTTCGCGGCCGACGATGAACGGCGTCATCTGCTGCGGAAAGATGACCATGTCGCGCACCGGCATCATAGGTACGCGCTTCATTTCCTGTTTTTCACGAGTGAACATTCGGACCCCTGAAATTCGATTCCGCGGCCACCCCAGCGGCTCGCAACCTGGTAGGCCGGCTCAGCCAGCCTTTTCCAGCAAACTCCAATTGATTTCGCGGGTGCGCACCATGTCCGCGCTAACCACAAAGTCGCGCACTTTGCGCTGCATGGGCAAGTGGTACATCAGCTCCAGCATGAGGTCTTCGAGAATCATGCGCAAGCCGCGCGCGCCAACCTTGCGCTGAAGAGCCAACTCGGCGACGGTCTCGAGCGCGTCGTCGGTGAAGCGAAGGCGGACATTTTCAAACTCGAAGAGGCGCTGGTACTGCTTGAGGAGAGCGTTCTTGGGCTCGGTGAGGATGCGCACCAGCGCGCTCTTGTCGAGGTCGTTCATGACCCCGGCGACGGGCAAGCGGCCGACGAATTCGGGAATCAAGCCATAACGGATGAGATCGCCGGGCTGCACCTGCTCCAGCAACTCGGTGTTGCGCTTTTGTGGCGTGGTGGGCGCAGCGTCGGTGTGGAAGCCGAGGGAGCGGCGGCCGGCGCGCTTCTCGATAATTTTTTCGAGGCCGACAAAAGCGCCGCCGCAGACAAATAAAATGTTGGTGGTATCGACAGGCGTAAATTCCTGGTGCGGATGCTTGCGGCCGCCCTGGGGAGGCACATTGGCAACGGTGCCTTCCAGAATCTTGAGCAACGCTTGTTGCACTCCTTCACCGGAGACGTCGCGAGTGATGGAAGGATTTTCGTCCTTCTTGGCGATTTTATCGATCTCGTCGATATAAATGATGCCTTGCTGGGCTTTTTGGACGTCGCCGTCGGCCGCTTGCAGCAACTTGAGAATGATGTTTTCGACGTCTTCACCGACGTATCCGGCTTCGGTGAGGGTGGTGGCGTCAACGATGGCGAAGGGCACATCGAGCATGCGCGAGAGGGTCTGCGCGAGAAGGGTTTTGCCGGTTCCAGTAGGCCCAATCAGCAGAATATTGGATTTGCTGAGCTCGACATCGCCGGGCTGCTTGTTCAGGAAGATGCGCTTGTAATGGTTGTACACGGCGACGGCGAGTTTTTTCTTGGTCCGGTCCTGGCCGATGACATAGCCATCCAGGAATTGCTTGATTTCCGGTGGACGGGGAAGACGGCGCGCGGGCGCGGCAGCTTGCTCGCGTTTTTCGTCCTCCAGAATGGTTTGGCAGACGCTGACACATTCGTTGCAGATGTAGGCGCGGGGATAATCGGAAGGCGAACTGATCAGCTTCTCGACTTGCTCCTGGGTCTTGTGGCAGAAGGAGCAGCGCAACGGCTCGTCTGGATTAAATTTTTTCACAGATGTGAAGGCCTTCGGTTCCGCCGGGCTGAAGGCGGAGCCACTAACGGTATTCTAGGCTGAAAATTCCCCCGAGTGAAAGAAAAACCTGAACGCCTACTAACTTTTTGGAACCAAGCACTCGCTCCGGCAAAACGCGTTTTCATCCGGCACGTTCAGCGGTGCTTGTAAATAATCTCGTCGATCATGCCATATTCCTTGGCTTGCTCGGGATTCATGATGAAATCCCGTTCGACGTCCTTCTCGATGCGCTCCATGGATTGCCCGCTGTGCTGGGCCAGGAGCTTGTTGATCATGGTGCGCATGCGAAGGATTTCCTTGGCATGCAGATCAATGTCCGTGGCCTGGCCGCCAAGACCCGAGAGCCAAGGCTGATGAATAAGGATGCGGGCGTTGGGCAGGGCGAAACGCTTTTTCGGGGTACCCCCGGCAAGCAGCACGGCGGCAATGGAAGCGGCTTGACCGACGCAAGTGGTAACCACGTCGGGTTTGACGAATTGCATGGTGTCATAAATGGCAAAACCGGCGGTGATGGAGCCCCCGGGAGAATTGATATAGAGCTGGATGTCGCGCTCGGGATCTTCGGCTTGCAGGAAGAGCATTTGGGCGGTGGCCAAGTTGGCTACGTGGTCGTCGATCGGGGTGCCGATGAAAATGATGTGCTCTTTGAGGAGCCGCGAATAGATATCGTAGGCGCGTTCGCCACGGCTGGTTTGTTCGACCACCATGGGTACAAGGGTTGTCGCTTGGTAGGCTGGATCGTCGAAATTTTTCATGAGATTTTTACGCGCTCGGGCCCGAACCTTTGTTTTACTTTGAATCGGCTGCAGCCACCGTGCGAATTCGGGAATTTTGCGCGAGCCAATCGAGAGTTTTGTCGCTCCGCAGCTTAGCTTTCATCCTATCGAGCGTGCCCTGCTTTGTCAAACGAGCATGAATGGCTTCGGCGGATTCGCCACTATGGGAAGCGGCGTGTTCGAGTTCGTTTTGGAGCTCCTGGTCATTGATTTCGATATTTTCAGCGGAAGCGATGCGGTCGACAATCAATTCCGCTTTCACATCGTCGGTGGCGCGGGGTTGCTGGTTGCGCCGCAGGGTCACCCAATCGACGTTTACGGCCCGCGGATCGACGCCTTGCGCGGCCAGCGAGCGAACCACACGCTCCAGACGCACGTCCATTTGATGTTCCACCAGAGATTCGGGCACAGGAAAATCATGAAGCTTGACGACCGCCGCCAACACCTTCTCGCGCAGCAGATCCTGGTGCCGCTGATCGCGGGCGGCTTCCAGACTTTGACGCAGCTTGGTCTTTAGCTCGTCCAGGGATCCGGCATCGCTGACGTCCTTGGCGAACTCGTCATTCAATTCGGGCAGCTTTTTGGTTTTGAGGCCGAGAACTTCGACGGCGTAATGATAGGTTTTGCCGGCCAGCTTGGCGTCCGGATAATCCGAGGGATAAACGACGTCAAAAGTTTTGTGCTCGCCGATGCTGGCGCCACGCAGGTTTTCGTTGAACGGCTCCATGGTTTCTTCGGCGCCGATGTGGCAGAGAACGCTGTCGGCGCGCAAGGGTTCACCGCCGCCTTCGGGCGTCCCGACCAGCTTCAACTGAACGAAATCACCGTTTTCCACGGCGCGGCCTTCCACCGGAGCGAATGCCGCGGCGCGTTCGGTCATTTCCTGGAGCGCCTTAGTTACATCGTCGTCGGTCACGTCCATGACGGGCATTTCGAGATCGAGATCTTTGTAGTTGGCCAACTCGAATTCGGGAAGAACCTCGAACACCGCGCGAAATTTGAGGGGCTGGCCTTCGGCGAAATCGAGCTTGTCCACCTGGGGCTGCGAAACGGGGGTGAGTTTTTGCTCGGACACGGCTTTCTCGACGCGCTCGGGGACCAGGGATTGCACCACTTCGCCCTTGATGTCGTCGGCGAAGCGGCGGCGAATCAGGGAGACGGGGGCTTTGCCGGGGCGAAAGCCGGGAACGCGAGCGACGCGCGCAAATTCCTTGGCGACGCGCTCCATTGCTTTGGTGACTTCATCGGCGGGAATCTCCAGGTCGAGTTCGCGGCGGCAGGTAGCTTCGGCCATGCAAAAATCCTTTCTTCGGGAACGGAGAGCAAAAATGAGTGCTCGCAGGTGGTCTCGAGGCAAACGGCTCGAGAAAAGGCCAACCGGTGAGAAAATGTAACTCGATTTGAAAGTATAGGGGAGTGCATAGTGGGCGTCAAATTGCGCGTCGCTACCGGCGCGGCTCTACAAAGCCGCGGCGCGCGGCCCTGGCGGCAAACCCGCGCGGTTATTCAGTGCGGCGGTGAGGTCGGCGTGGAGCAGGCGATGGAACAGATGCTCGCCGGCTTCGCGCCGAACGGAGAGACGGCCGGCGATATAAGCGCGGGAACCAAGGCCGCGCTGCACGGAATCGCAGATAGCCATGTCTTCGTCCTGGACTTTTTCGCTGACCGCGATGCTTTCGCGATGATGCGCGCCGGCTGCATCGCTGATGTCGGCGAAGTAGTAGTCGAAGATGACGGCACATTTGTCCACGGCGAGGGGAACCACCAGGTTGGTGTCCATGACGCCTTCGTAGGCGTTGATCATGAAATTGGGATAAATCCATAGATAGAAAGCGCGGCCCTGGCGGGTGGAAGCGACTCCGGCGGGGGAAGTTGAGTCGTTGACGAGCGGGCTAGACTGCAGGCACGCGCGCTCGAAATTTTCGATGGTGTATTGGGTGTATTCGATGACGCTGCTCAGTCCTTTATGGGCGTGGGGCACGTGGTAGCCGCCATCGAGGTAATTGTCGACGTAGACCTTCCAATTGCACTGCAGGGTGTAGACACGGCGATCGAAGTACTGGAGTTTTTGGGTTAGCTGCAGCGGTGCAACCAGGTCTGGCACGGCGCCGAGGAAGGCGCGAAGTGGCGCGGCGTGCTGGTCCAGGCTGACGAACACGAAATTTTCCCAGACGTCCACAGGTAGGGGAATCAGCCCATTTTGAGCGCGGTCAAAATTGCAGACCCCGTCGAATTCGACCATGCCTTTGAGAGCGCCGTCGATGCCGTAGGTCCAGCCATGATAGGGGCAGCGGAATTGCTTGGCGCACCCGTGCGTCTGGGGTACGACGGCGGCGGCGTGATGGCGGCAAACGTTAAAAAAGGCGCGCAGTTGCGCGTCCTCGCCGCGCACGACGACCACCGGCTCGCCGGCGATCCCGGTGGTGAAGAATTCACCGCTCTTGCGAACTTGGTCCAGCCGGCCCGCGACCTGCCATTGCTTGCCGAAGACGGCAGCAAGCTCCAAATCTTGAACGGCGGGATCGCGATACCAGGGAGCCGGAATGGTGGAGGCCTGCTCGAGCGGATCGTCCGGATTGTACATTTTCAGGATTTCGCGAATGCTTTGGCTCATGCATACACCTCGACGCAGGCAGAGAATTCATACCGCGAATCCGGCGAGGGAAGAAGCGGAAAATGAGGAGAACGGTGGTCTGGTGCGGAAGGAGGGATTTGAACCCCCACGGCCTTTCGGCCACAAGATCCTAAGTCTTGCGCGTCTGCCAGTTCCGCCACTCCCGCAGTGGGTAACTCATTGAATTGTAGCATGTTGCTCTGCTTCTTGGTCATGGGCGGGAATCCGTTGGGCAGCCGTTATCGTATCCATCGAGTACGCCGCAGCCTTTGGCCTATTGACGCGTCTGCACCCCAAGTGGGACCATTAGAAAGCAAACTTGACTTGGGTCATACCTCCCTATAGGCTCCCGCATCGAACATTCGGAGACAACACGATGGCTGCCACGCTAAACAACCCTCGCAGTGAGGTCTTGCGGGGTGCGCCCCTGGACTCTTGGGTTGCTCTGGCGGAGGATGAGACTCGAATTATTGCTACTGGCGCAACCTACGAGGATGTGGCCAAGCAGCTCGATGACGCTGGCGACAAGGATTCGGTGATCCTCAAGACCCCCAAGCTCTGGCTGCCCTTTGCCGTATGATGCAGCGTGCGATTCCCTTACAAAAACTATCCAAGCCATAAGGGCATCGATGACTGGGCCGCCGCGCTGTGGGTACAGCTCTCCAATCCGGCGAAGCATTCTCCACCCTGTAGAAAGTTCGAAGCAATAATCGACTCGGGTGCTTCCCTGTGCGTATTCCATTCCAGCATCGGAGAGAGCATCGGCCTAAAGATCGAAAAGGGCGAACTGGACGAAACAATTGGCGTTTCTGGCGTTCCGACAAAAATATACCGACACACGGTCTCTTTGCATTTCGTGGGCAACATTTTCAAGGTCGTAGCGGGATTTACCGATCAACTGCCACTCGCTGGGTTACTCGGGCGGGTCGGCTTTTTTGAACACTTCAAGATTACTTTCGATCCGTCGAACGATCCACCGGGTTTTGAACTAGAACGTATCTACAGAGCGTAAAAGAGGAAATCTCGATTCCTACACTTTCTTGCCGCGATGGGGGAGCTTTTGGCGATGCACCGCCTAAATTGGGGAGTCGGTTGCGGCGGCGGTTGCGGAACTATTGACGCGGATTACCAGCGTTTGGTCGGTGAAAAAGTGGCGGGGGCCGGAAGCAGCGAGATTGACGGGATCGGCGTTGACGCCATAGCTGGCAACCAGCCCGCCCGGAGGACGCCGGGGTGTAGGTGAAGACGTAGCTGCTCTTGGTGCCGCCAGCGAGCGCGGAGTCAATCAGGCACGAGCCGTGGCGGAGGGCGTGGCCAAGGGCAATCAGTTGGCCGGTGTGCCGCCGTCGCCCAGGGCCGGGAGCGTGGGGGCAAAGCCGCCACCGTAAGTGGACTGATAAACGACCTGGGAAGTGTTGATTGATCGCAGAGAGGCCACTGCGGATGCTTCATTGGCAGCCATGCGAGAACGCATCAGGTTGGGAATGGCAATGGCAGCGATAACGAGGATGACGGCGACTACGATCAGCAACTCGATCAGGGAAAGTCCTTTTGTATGCGAGCGCATCGTTCTGTGCTCCTCAAACCTTATTGCAACAAGAGATGGGAGAAAATTCTTGTCAGTCGAACCACGCGCGACAACAGCAATATAGTATATGTTTTTGTGGGCAAAAGCGGAATCTCCTGTTGCGGATCACTCGCAGAAGGCACTCTTCGGCCAGACCCAAGCAACTGGATTACGCCGGCGGCGGGGGGCATAATAAAGACAGCGGTTGCAACGGTAAGTCCGGTGGGCCGAGCGGCGCCGGGCCCACATTCCCAGAAGAAGTGAGCGCTCAAGGAGCGGCGGACGCGGTGCCATGATCGTGCAAGAGCAAGAGGAAGAACTGATACTCATCCGGCAGACGGATCACGCCGTTTTGTCCGGGTTTTTTGCTCGGGAATGGGGTAACGAGCTTTTTCAGCGACCAGAACCCTTCGAATCATTGCGCTTGGCCGCCACCGAACACGACAATGGGTGGCGAGAATGGGAACTGCAGCCGCAAATCGACCCCAAGACCCGCTTGCCTTATAGCTTCATGTCGCTTCCGACCGAGCTGCATATGGAGCTGTACCAGCGAGGGATCGAGCGGCTGGTCAAAGCGGACCGCTACGCCGCTTTGGTGGTCAGCATGCATGCATCCGGGCTGTACGATCGGGCCCGCGCGACCATTCCCGGGTATTCCGCAAAGTACGTGAAATCCACCGAAGCGGAACTGGTCAATGGATTTCTGCAAGGGTTGAAGCTGCAGCAATTGCGGCTGAAAGTGGATCTGCGGGCGGACGCGGCGAGCCAGAATTTTGTCGTGGACAAAGTGCTGGAGTGCAACGCGCGGCGGCTCGAAGCCCTGGACCGGCTCTCCCTCTATTTTTGCATGAGCAGCATTCCGCATGACGCGACGATCGATAACGTGCCGGTGGATGATCACGGCAGCGAAGTCGATTGGGATCTGCGGCCAGACGGGCCCAATGCGGTATCGCTGGGTCCTTACCCGTTTCGCCGGGAACCGCTGCAGTTGAGCATCCTGACCAGGCGAGTGCCCAAGCGGTTGTATACCGATAGTCTGGACTTCCAGAAAACGCTGGCGCGCGCGCCTTACACCGCGGTGAACTTCACCCTGCATGCCGGCGGAGCGTTGTCCGCTGCGCGGTTTGCCGTCGCCTAGCATCCTAGGTCAACTGGCTACCTCGCGTTTCCGGCAGCATCAGAGAAAAAATCGCGGCCATAAGGAAAGCGCCGGCGGGCAGAAAAAAGGAAGAGCCGATACCCAGCTTGACGGCCAGAGCGCCGATGGCGAATGGCGCGATGGCCGAGATTCCCCGCCCGGCGTTATAACTAAATCCCATGGCCGCTCCGCGAATCTCCCCTGGAAAGATTTCGCTGGCGATGGCGGCATAGCCGGAAAAAAATCCTGTTCCAAAGAAAGCCACCAGCGGCCCCAGAAGCAGCAGCAGGGCAGGGCTTCTGGCCATCCCGTAGATGGGCACCAGCAGGGAGGCGATGAGCAGGTAGGCGAAATAAGGCTTTTTGCGGCCCCAGGCGTCCGCGAGAAAGCCGAACACGGAGTACCCCGCGAATTTTCCGGCGCACAACACCAGGAAGAATGTGGTGGTGGTGACCAGGCTCAGCCCGCGGCCGCCTTGCGCGGGTGAGAGCGACAAGTACGCCGGAATCCAGGTGAAGAGTCCCCAGTACCCGAAGAGGCTGCAAGCGTTCATCGTCGTGGCGAGTATCCCGGCGCGCAGCACTTTGCCGGAGAGCAGGCGGCGTAACGGCGGTCTCCTGGCGCCCGCCAACTGGCGGTCGCTCCACAATGTCGGTTCCGGCACGCTCGACTGAATCCAAAACACCAGGAAAGCAGGCAGTACACCGACCAGGAAGACGGCGCGCCAGCCAAAATTGGGCAGCACCAGCCAGACCACTAGGGCGGCGATTGCTTCGCCGATGGCATACGCGGATTGCATCAAGCCGAGCGCCTTGCCGCGGTGCTCCGGCCTCCACGTCTCGGCGACCAGCGCGGCAGCGGCGCTCCATTCCCCGCCCATTCCCAAGCCGAGCACAAAGCGAAAGGTAGCCAGTTGGGCTACGGAATGGGAAAAGGCGCACGCCGCGCTGGCCAGGGAATACACCAGGATGGACAGCATCAACGAGCGGGTGCGCCCGATGCGATCCGCCACCATGCCGAAGAACAGCCCGCCGATCGCGGATGCGACCAGGGTCAGGGAATTCAGGAAGCCGGCCGTGCGCGTGTCCATCGAAAATTCGCGGATGAGGTAGGTCAGCACCAAGGAATACAGCATCACGTCCATGGCATCCAGCATCCAGCCCAAAGCGCCGGCTAACAGCGATTTGCGTTCTGCCGGGGTGATTTGGCGCGGCCAATACAGGAGCGCTACCGGGCCGCTCTCTGCGCCGGAGACGCGTTCGGGGGTGCGGAGGACTTCAGGCATCGCGCGCGATTCTAGCTGAACCAGCAGGCCAGTCGTGATGGTTTTCGCTGGCCAATCCCAACGAAAGCGCATCCGCAGGCAGGTTGATTTCAGTTGATTTCCCCTTGACTTCCGAATGACCTACTTGCATTGTTAAGAGCTTTGTTCCCCGGAAAATTCGCGCCAGGGGGGGACGGAAAGGCGCTTCCCGCAACACATGACCCGCGTACGGCTCTGTTTCCACGATCGCTGCTTCGATGGCACCGCTTCCGCCGCGCTCTTTTACCGTTTTTATCGCGAACGCTTCGACACCGCCGCGGACTTCCATTTTAGCGGCATGACCCATCGCGCAGCGCATCCCTGGGAGGGCGGCCTGTTCGACGGCGACGAGAATGTCATTGTGGACTTCAAGTATTCGAATTCGCCGAAGCTGACCTGGTGGTTCGATCATCACCAGAGCGCGTTTCTTACACCGGACGATGCCCGGCATTTCCGGGAGCACCCGGGGAAACAGATGTTTTATGAGCCGGACTACCGTTCCTGCACCAAGCTAATAGCTACGGTGGCGAAGGAGAAATTCGGGTTTGACACCCGGCCGCTGGAAGATTTGATCCACTGGGGCGACATCATTGACGGTGCGCAGTATCCCACGCCGGAGTCGGCCGTGGAGATCGCTGAGCCAGCCACACGTCTCGCGCTGGTAATTGAAGCGGCGCCGGAAGACGGCCTTCCCGCGCGTATTATTCCGGAACTGGCGTATCGTCCGCTTTCGGAAATGATCGAGCTGCCGCTGGTGGCCAAACACCTGGGCCCTCTGCTTGAGCGCCATCGCCGGTCGATTGACATTCTTCGGCAAAGGGCCGAGGCGCGCGACAATGTAATTTTCTTTGATGTAAGCGATCTGGACCTGGAAGGCTACAACAAGTTCATCCCCTATTTGTTGTACCCGGGGTGCGTTTATTCGGTCAGCGTGAGCGCATCGGCGGTGCGTGCCAAAGTAAGCCTGGGTACCAATCCATGGAATCAGGCCGGCGCCGATAAGAACCTGGCTTCGCTGGCGGAGAAGTTTGGCGGCGGCGGGCATCCGCGTGTGGCGGCCATTTCGTTCGAACCGGGCGATATCGCTCGCGCGCGCGAAGTTGCCCTCGAGCTCGCTGCCGTCCTCCGCGCCTAGCCCCTCCTTGGATTCCTCGCCGCGGCTTCGCATCTGCCGGATCGATGAAAATCCGACGCACGGCGAAGTTCGACAAAGACTAGCCGCGCATGTAAAATTCTAAAGTTGTCTGTGGGCCGGTAGCTCAATGGTAGAGCAGCTGACTCTTAATCAGCGGGTTGCAGGTTCGAGTCCTGCCCGGCTCACCACGTTTTTCCCATTACCATGAGCGATCGAATCGTTTTTGTTGCCGGAGCCAAAGGCGGACTAGGCTCCTTCATCACCCGCCGTTTTCTGGATTCCGGCGCAACCGTGCTGGGCAGTTCGACCAGCATCGCTCGAGAAGATTTTCCGCTTCCGAATTTTGTTCCGCTGTCCGCCGATCTGACCAACTCCGCCGCGGTGCGATCGGCAGTCAACGTCATTATCGAGCGCTATCACCGGTTGGATGTGCTGGTGCACGTCGTGGGCGGTTTCGCAGGAGGCACTTCCGTTGCGGAAACCGACGACGCCACTTGGGAGCGGATGCGTGACTTGAATCTTACCTCCGCTTTCTATACCCTGCGCGCCGTCATTCCTCATTTGCGGAAGTCGGGCGCCGGCCGCATTGTGGCGATCGGCAGCCTTAGCGCCGCTGAGCCGCACGCCGGCCTGGGCGCCTATGTCACCTTCAAATCCGCGCTTGCTTCGCTGGTGCGTACCGTGGCGCTCGAAAACAAAGACGCGGGCGTAACCGCCAATGTCCTGCTGCCGGGCACCATGGATACCCCGGCCAACCGCAAAGCCATGCCCGACGCCGACTTTTCCAAATGGCTTCCGCCCGGCGACGTTGCGGAATTGGTGTTTGAACTTTGTGAAGAACGCTCGGCGCACATCACTGGCGCCACCATCGCTATCGACGGCCCCAGCCGATAAATCATCGCCAGTCCACCGGTGGGCTGCCTGCGGTTTATAGGGTGGCAACTCCTCCGCCTGATCCTGAGACTAAACTTGTAGAACGCCTATGCCAGGTTGCGCGGGCAAGCCGGGGGCTGTCACCGGTTTCCTGCGATTTTGGCTGCACCGATTTTTTGGCCCCTTTGCGCTTCGCCTTTGGCATAATCGACTCCGCAAATGTGCGGAGCCTCAGTCATCGAGCATGGCGGGCTCAACGTAATGCAAGGAGTTTCCTGTGGCGGAATCCGATGCGGATCTAACCAAAACCTACGACGCGATCGTAATCGGATCGGGCGCCGCGGGAGGCATGGCCTCACACGTTCTGACCAGCCACGGCTTGAAAGTGCTGCTGCTGGAAGCAGGGAAGAAGCTGCCTATCGAGAAAGAGCTGCGCTCGATGGAGTGGCCTTACGACAACGCCTACCGCGGAATGCTGCCTCCCGACCAGCACTCGCTCACCTTCAACGAGTACACCATCCGCAATCCTCCTTATGGTCCCGGTTTTGAGAAGGCCAAGCATCTCAAGAGCTATGTGGGCAGCAGCGATTACGTGAAAAATATTGTGGTGGACGAGCGCGAGAACCCGTTCACCGGCACCAATTACGCCTGGGTTCGCGCGCGCTGCCTGGGTGGGAAGACCAATATTTGGGGACGCCTGGCGCTGCGCCTCTCCGATTACGACTTCAAAGCCAAGGACCGCGACGGCTTCGGCGAAAATTGGCCCATCAGCTACAGCGACATCGCTCCCTACTACGACAAGGTCGATCTCTATCTCGGCATTACCGGCGTGAAAGAAAATCTGCCCTATCTTCCGGACAGCCTCTTCCAGCGGCCCACCAAGTTGAATTGCGCCGAAGTAACGCTGAAAGACAGCTTGGCGAAAATGGGCCGCGTGCTCACCCAATACCGCGCCGGCGTCACCACCGACGGACTAAAGCACAACAAATATCGCAGCCGCTGCTATGGACGCGGCGCGTGCGAACGCAAGGGCGGCTGCGACATCCACGCGGCCTTTGATTCGCCAACTGGGCTGATCTATCCCGCCGCCGATACCGGCAACCTGACCATCCGCACCGACGCCGTGGTGCGAGAAATCACCGTCGATCCACAAACTGGCAAAGCCACCGGCGCGCACTTCGTCGACAACCAAACGCTGAAGGATTACTCGGTAAAAGCGAAAGTGGTGGTGCTGGCCGCCTCCACGCTGGAATCGGCTCGCCTGCTCTTGCTGTCCAAGTCCCGCTTGCATCCTAACGGCCTGGCAAACTCCAGCGGCCATGTGGGCCACAATTTCTGCGAACACATCATGGGACCCGGCATCGCGGGCCGGGCGAAGAATCTGGTTGGTAAGCCACCCACCCTCGATGACGGCCGGCCCGGCGGATTTTATCTCACCCGCTTTCGTAATCTGGCCGAGAAGAATCCAAATTTCATCCGCGGTTACGGATTTGAAGGTGGCAGCGGCAGCACCATGTTTCCGCGCGGCACGGATACCCATGGCTTCGGCGCGGCGTTCAAGGAAGAAGTTCGCAAGAATCAGGGCGCGTTCATTGGCATGGGCGCTTTCGGCGAGGTCCTGGCCCGCTACGAGAATTATGTCGACCTCGACCCGGCGGTGAAAGATAAGTGGGGCATCCCGGCGCTGCGTTTTCATTACAAGTTCGGGGACAACGAACATCGCATGGCCAAGGACATGAAGGAAACCGCCCAGGAAATGTTTGAGGCCGCCGGCTTTGAGATCTTGCACGTCAGCGACCGCGTTCTCACCGAGGGCTGGTCCATCCACGAATTGGGCACGGCACGCATGGGCAGCGATCCCAAGACCTCCGTGCTCAACCAGTTCCAGCAATCGCACGACGTGAAAAACCTGTTCGTGGTGGACGGCAGCGCTTTCGTCAACGCCAGTTGCCAGAATCCCACTTGGACCATCATGTCCTTATGCTGGCGTTCCTGCGACTACCTGGCCGAGGAGTTGAAAAGAGGAAATCTGTAGGAGATCCAATGTCAAAAGACGATGCCATGCCTAAAGACCAGACGAAGGATTTCCGGCAAGATCGCCGCCAGTGGCTGAAGGCTTCCGCAACGGTGCTCGGCGCAACGCTTCTTCCGTTGCCGGCGGTGGCTGCGGAACCCACGCAAGCCCCGGCGGCTACTGCTCCGCCGAAGGGCGCGTCCGCCGCGGCAGCTAAATCCGCGATTCGCTTCTTCACTCCCGCTCAGCACGCTTTTGTCGACGAGTTAGCGGAGACCATCATTCCCGCGGACGACCATTCCGGCGGCGCGAAAGCCGCGAAGGTTGCCGACTACATCGACCAGGCCCTGGCGGAGAGTTTCGATGACGCGCAGAAGGCGCTGTGGCGTGATGGCCTCCGGCTGGTTGACTTCATGAGCCGTCACTACAACGGCAAATCCTTTGTGGAGGCCACGCCAGAAGACCGCGTCGCGGTGCTCACCGTGCTCTCCAACAACGACCATATGACCGATCTTCCCGAAGTTCGGTTTTTCGTGGAGCTGAAGCGCTTGACGGTTCGTGCTTACTACACCTCGAAAATCGGCATCCACGACGAACTGGAATACAAAGGCAATCGCATTAACCAGGAATTTGTCGGCTGCGACGACCAGGGTGGAGCATCCTCCTAACTTGAGCAGCCCATTCGTCGGCAATGTCGGAGGCCCATGGCGCAAGGCAGAGTAAAAGTCGGCATCATCGGATCGCAATTCCAGGCGGATATTCATGCCGCTTCGTTCCAGCTCATGCCCCACGACGCCGAGGTGGTGGCCATCGCCTCGCCCACCCCGGGCAACGCCGCCGCTCTAGCCAAGCGATTCGATATTCCCCGGGTGTTCACCGATTACCGCGAGATGCTCAAAGAGCGCGACATCGAAATGGTCACCATCGCCGCTCCCAACAGCCTCCACGCGCAGATGACCAAAGATATTGCCGCCGCCGGAAAGCACATCGTCTGCGAAAAACCGCTGGCCATGACCATTGCGGAAGGCGAAGAGATGATTGCCGCCGCCAAACAACATGGCGTCTTGCTGATGTACGGTGAAGAACTGTTTTTTACCCCCAAGTATCTCAAAGCCAAAGAAATGGCGGATGCCGGCGCTTTCGGAAAAATTTATCTGGTCAAGCAGAGCGAGAAACATTTTGGCCCGCACAGCCCCTGGTTTTGGGATATCAACCGCTCGGGCGGTGGCGCGTTCATGGACCTGGGTTGTCACGGCATTGCCTTCTGTTACTTTTTCCTCGGCCGCTCTCCCATCAAGTCGGTTTATTGTCAGATGGGCACCTATGTCCATCAGGACAAAACAAAGGCGGAAGACGACTCACTATGCATTCTCGAATTCGCAAACGGCGCCGTTGGGCTGATCGAAAATAGCTGGGCCCGCCGGGGTGGCATGGATGATCGCATCGAAGTATTCGGCGAAGCCGGCGTTACTTACGCGAATCTCCACATGGGCAATGCACTGCCCACCTTCAGTGAAAACGGCTACGGCTACGCCGTGGAAAAAGCCCCGACGACAAAAGGCTGGACCTATCCCGTTTTTGAGGAACTCTGGAATTACGGCACACCGCAAGAGTTGGCGCATTTCGCCCGCTGCGCGCGCGGCAAGGAGTCACCGCAAGCCACTGGTGAGGACGGCTTGGTAGTTATGCGTGCGCTGTACGCGGGTTATGCCTCTGCCGGCGAAGGCCGCAAAATTTCCATGCCGTATCAGCCCTCCCCGGGCGTGAAGAAGCCCATTGATCTGTGGCTGAACGGTCCTGCGCGCACGCAGTCGGCCGCACGGTGAAACACCAGGTTCAGCTTGGTCCGGCCTGTGATAGGAATCGGCGTTCCAGGAGGTGATGGCGTGCCGCTGCAGATGAGACTGCGTCTGTCCGTGATGATGTTTCTCGAGTATTTCATTTGGGGCGCGTGGTACGTGACCCTGGGGACCTGGCTCGGCCAGACATTGCATTTTTCCGGCGAGCAGATCGGCATCGCCGCCGGCACCACCGCGCTCGGCGCCGTCGTTTCGCCTTTTCTTGTAGGTTTGATGGCCGACGAATTATTCGCTAATCAGCGGCTGCTGGCGGCGCTGCACGGGATTGGCGGCGTGCTGCTGTGGGTGGCGTCCACGCAAAAAGGATTCGGCCCGATGTACGGGGTGCTGCTGATCTACTCGCTGTGCTACATGCCCACCATGGCGTTGACCAACGCGCTGGCATTTCGCCAGATGAAGGATCCACGCCAGGATTTTGGCTCGATTCGCGTGCTGGGCACCGCGGGCTGGATCGTTGCAGGTCTGATCGTCGGCTATCTGGGCGTGGAAGCCACTAATATTCCTATTCGCGTGGCCGCGGCCTGCTCGATACTCTTCGGGATCTACGCCCTGACCCTGCCGCACACCCCGCCGCTGCGCTTGTCGCACGGGTTCAAGCTCAGCAATATTTTCCCCGCGGAAGCGTTCCATCTCTTCAAGGACCGCAATTTCGCGGTTTTCGCGCTTGCCTCTTTCCTGATCTGCATCCCGCTGCAGTTCTACTACACCTTCACCAATCCGTTTCTAAATGAAATCGGAGTTCAAAATGCTGCGGGCAAGATGACCATGGGGCAAATGTCGGAATTGCTATTCATGGTGACACTGCCGTGGTTTTTCAAACGCTTGGGGGTAAAGCGTACGTTGATGCTGGGTATGTTGGCGTGGGTGCTGCGTTACCTGCTGTTTGGTTACGGCAACAGCAGCAGTTTGGCGTGGATGCTGTATCTCGGCATCGTGCTGCACGGAATTTGCTATGACTTCTTCTTTGTCACCGGCCAGGTGTACGTGGACCAGAAAGCGCCGCAAGCGTTGCGCGCTGCCGCGCAGGGACTGATCACCTTTATCACCTACGGCATCGGCATGTTTATCGGCTCCTGGATCTGCGGCCGGGTGGTCGATCGCTATGCGAAGTCCTTGCCCAACGGGGTTCTGCACGATTGGCGCTCCATCT
>DATGEY010000028.1:0-39703 GCA_035309625.1 Candidatus Acidiferrum sp. | reverse complement strand
TTTTCCTTCCGTTCCCACTTCGCGAGCCACGCGGGTGACTTCGCCGGCGAACGCGTTCAACTGGTCCACCATGACGTTGATGGTGTTCTTCAACTCCAAGATTTCTCCGCGCACGTCCACCGTGATCTTTCTTCCCAGGTCGCCTTTGGCTACCGCGGTGGTAACCTCCGCGATGTTGCGGACCTGTGCCGTGAGGTTGCCGGCCATGGAGTTCACCGACTCGGTGAGGTCTTTCCACACGCCGCCGACGCCTTTCACTTCCGCCTGTCCGCCCAGTTTTCCTTCCGTTCCCACTTCGCGAGCCACGCGGGTGACTTCGCCGGCGAACGCGTTCAACTGGTCCACCATGACGTTGATGGTGTTCTTCAACTCCAAGATTTCTCCGCGCACGTCCACCGTGATTTTGCGGCTCAAGTCGCCATTGGCCACCGCGGTCGTAACTTCCGCGATGTTTCTTACCTGCGCGGTTAGGTTGCCGGCCATGGAGTTCACGGAATCGGTCAGATCTTTCCAAACACCACCCACGCCCTTCACATCTGCCTGGCCGCCAAGCTCGCCTTCCGTGCCGACTTCGCGGGCCACGCGCGTTACTTCCGAGGCAAACGAAGAAAGCTGGTCCACCATCGTGTTAATTGTGTTTTTCAACTCCAAAATTTCGCCGCGCGCATCCACCGTAATCTTGGTTGTCAAGTCGCCCTTGGCTACTGCCGTGGTTACGCCCGCGATGTTGCGCACCTGGTTGGTCAGGTTGCTGGCCATATAGTTCACGGAGTCGGTCAGGTCCTTCCAGGTTCCCGCGACCCCCAGCACTTCCGCCTGACCGCCCAATTTTCCTTCTGTTCCGACTTCCTTGGCCACGCGGGTAACTTCCGAGGCAAACGAATTCAACTGGTCCACCATGGTGTTCACGACGCGGGCGGTGTGCAGGAACTCGCCTTTTAGCGAGCGCCCTTCCACTTCCAGCGCCATCTTCTGGGTCAAGTCGCCCTTGGCCACCGCGCCGATAACGCGCGCCACTTCGGTGGATGGCTGCACCAGATCAGTAATCAAGCTGTTCACCGACTCCACGCAAGCGGCATAGCCACCCTTGGCTATGGTTCCGGCTCGCTGTGTAATCCTCCCCTCCTTGCCGACCGCGTTGCTGATGCGCGCGAACTCTTCGGCCATCTGCTGGTTCTGTCCAAAAATGTCATTCAGCGCGTCATACACTTTTCCGCCGACGCCGGTGCGATCGGCAGGCAAGCGCACGGAGAAATCGCCGTTCTTGAACGCCACTAACGCGTTCAGCAATTCTGCCGTGTCCAAATTTTTGGTAGCGGTTTCAGCTCTCATGCAATTGAGTCCCTTCGTGACATACAGGGGTTCCCGCGCGGGCTAGCTGGTTCGTGTTAGCCCGCAAGCCTTGTCCCCTCAATCATTTACGGAAAGCTCCCGGTTAGGAAAAAGTACGGTGCGGAGTAGGGTAAATTCCGCGTGCTGCGGAGTCTATACGGGGTTTCCTGTAGGAGGGTTGACCTAAAGAACAATTCGCGGGCTAACCGCGGCAATGTCTACGTTACGGCCAGGACGCGGAGCAACCACCCAGCGAGCGCGCCTCCTGCCAGCGGGCCTACCACTGGAATCGCTGCATACTTCCAGTCGGATCCACCTTTGCCGGCGATGGGCAGCAGCGCGTGGGCTAAGCGCGGGCCCAGATCACGCGCGGGGTTTATCGCGTAACCAGTGGTGCCTCCAAGAGAGAGGCCAATTCCCCAAACCAGGCTTCCAACCAAGTACGGCCCCAAGGCCCCCGGTCCGGCCGCTGCGATAGCCTTGGAAAAAATAGCTCCCACTACAAATACCAGCACTGCCGTCCCAATGATTTCGCTGATCAGGTTGGCCACTGCTCTCCGGATGGCTGGCGCGGTACAAAAGCATGCCAGCTTCGCTGCAGCGTCCGGTGTTTCTTTCCAGTGCGGCAAATAATGCACCCAGACGAGCGCGGCGCCGGCCATGGCGCCAAGAAGCTGGGCCGCAATGTAAGGAACGCACTTCCCGAATGAGCCTGCACGCACCGCAAAACCTAGGGTGACTGCCGGATTCAGATGCGCGTCGCTGCTGCCGCAGGCTACCGCGGTGAACACACCGGCCATCACCGCAAAGGCCCAACCCGTGGTGATGACTATCCATCCGCTGCCTTCGCTCTTCGACCTTTTCAGCAACGCGCCCGCTACCACCCCATCTCCCAGCAAAATCAGCACCATGGTGCCCAGGAATTCCCCGAGGAATGGCGAAGTCATCCGCTTTTCCTTTCTCGGTCATCTACTTCGTCCCAGTCAAACGAGCGCTCCACGGCTTTTTTCCATTGCCGATACATCCGCTCGCGCCGGTCTTGTTCGAGTTTTGGCTCCCACTTCCGGTCCATGGCCCAATGGGCGCGCAACTGCCTTAGCCCGGCGAAAAAATCGACAGCAAGGCCGGCGGCGTAAGCGGCGCCAAGCGCCGTCGTTTCCTGAATCACCGGCCGTACCACTTCGCGATTGAGAATGTCGGCCTGGAACTGCATCAGCAGTTCGTTGGCCACCATTCCGCCATCCACGCGTAGTGAGGCCAGCGAAATGTGCGCGTCTTTCTCCATTGCTTCCACTAGTTCCCGGGTCTGAAAAGCGGTGGCTTCCAGAACGGCACGAGCCAAGTGGCCCTTATTCGCATAACGAGTCAGCCCGGCGATCACACCGCGAGCACTGGCCTTCCAATACGGAGCATAGAGCCCGGAAAACGCAGGCACAAAATAGACATCCCCGTTGTCATCGACGGTTTGCGCCAGAGCTTCCACATCGGCACTATTGGCGATGATCCCGAGATTGTCCCGCAACCACTGCACCAGCGCACCGGTGATCGCCACGCTCCCTTCCAGTGCATAGCAAGCGGCTTGTTGGCCGAATTTGTAGGCAACTGTGGTCAACAGGCCGCAGGTTGATGCCACCGGGCGTTCTCCGGTGTTCATCAGCAGGAAACAGCCGGTTCCATAGGTATTCTTGACTTCTCCAGGGTTGAAACAGGCCTGCCCGACCAGCGCGGCCTGCTGATCTCCCAGGATTCCGGCGATGGGCACTCCAGAGATCGCCGGCAGTCCGGCCACCCCATACACTTCGCTGCTGGATCGTATTTGTGGCAGCATCGCGTGGGGAATCTCAAACGCGGCGAGCAGTTCGTGGTCCCAGTCCAACGTCTTGAGATTCATCAGTTGCGTGCGGCTGGCATTAGTCACGTCGGTGACGTGAACACCATTGCGCGGACCGCCAGTCAGGTTCCAGACCAGGAAGGTGTCGATATTTCCGAACAGCAACTCCCCATCCGTGGCTTTTTCTTTTGCGCCCGCGACGTGGTTCAGTATCCAACGCAGTTTTAGTCCGCTGAAGTAAGTGCTTAGCGGCAAACCGGTCTTCGCGCGGAACCGGTCCTGGCCCCCGGTCTTCGCAAAGTGCAACACGTCATCGCCAACGCGGGTATCCTGCCAGACAATCGCGTGTGTTACTGGACGGCCGGTCTTGCGCTCCCAGACGACCGTTGTTTCCCGCTGGTTGGTGATCCCGATCGCGGCCAAATCGGTCGGCTGCAGCCCGCGCCGTTGTATCGCCGCGCCGATAACCTCATGAGTGCAGCGCAGGATCTCGTCGGCATTGTGCTCCACCCAGCCGGGCGCCGGGAAAATTTGCTGGTGCTCTTTCTGGGCCACGGCGACGACGCGCGCTTCCTTGTCGAAAATGATAAAGCGCGTGCTGGTCGTGCCTTGGTCAACCGCCCCGATATAGCTTTTCACCAGCGCCCTCTCCGCGTGCGGATTCAGCAGAAACACCTATATTGCTGGATGACTGTGCAGCAGCCATGCTCTAGTGCCCAAATGACTTATCGACAGAACCTGGGCCTGCGGTCGCATCAAACGCACCGATGCTATGCGATTTTTCGCCTTTCCGCATCTAATAAGAGAACACAAAGGAGATTTCCATGAAGGTTCTTACTGGGCCCAGACCTTGGCTATTGCTAGCCGGCTGCGTCTTAACGGTTGCGTCATTGGCCGCGAGGCCGGCCAGCGCTGCCGAACCGGTCACTGTGACGGTCACCGCCACCGCCGCGAAGGGCTCGACGCCGCCGATTAAGAAAGAAGATGTGCAGGTTTTTGAAGGAAAAGAACGAGTGCAAGTGAGCGATTGGCGTCGGGGGGAGAATTTATACCTCGCCATTTTGATCGATGACTCGATCGATAACCAAGCAGCCAGCGAGTGGGGTGAACTTAGAAATTTTATGGCCGCGCAGTCTAAAAACACCCTTATCGCCGTAGCTTACGCGCGCAACGGCGCCGCCATGGTGGAGCAGGATTTCACATCGGATCATGCCCTGGCCGCGAAAGCCCTGCGCATACCGCTTGGGAATTCGGCCGCTTTCTCCAGCCCTTATCTTTCCTTACAGGATTGGCTCAAACGCTGGCCATCTTCCGCGGGCGATCACCGCTCTTCGATTATCCTTATTTCTTCGGGGATTGATTACTTCCGCGGCGGTTTCGATCCTCTGGATCCCGACCTGGATTCGACCATCGAACGCGCGCAAAAAGAGAATGTAAATGTCTGGACCATTTACTATCCCGATGAAGGCCACTTGGCCCGCGGCTACTTCCGCGTTTTCAATGCGCAGGCCAATCTGAGCAAGCTGTCCGAAGAGACCGGGGCCGAAACTTATTACTTGTCCTCCGAGCGCCCGGTTACGCTTCGGCCTTACTTCGAGGAAATCGAGCAGCACCTCAACAATCAATATCTGTTGAGTTTTGCCACCGGGGCCGGGGGCAAGAAAGGCAAGTTTGAACGCGTGCGAGTCACTACCGAAGTGCCCAAAGTGGAGTTTCTGACTCCGTCGGAAACCTTTCTTCCGCCGTCGCAATAACTGCGTGTCCGCGTTCTGCATGTCTGCGCCCAGCCTATGAGCTCCCCACGGTCATTCTGAGGCTACCCGATGAGGGTAGCCGAAGGACCGCAACGATTGGTCGGGCGTACACGTAAAAGGGTGGGCTGCTAGTTTAGAAACTCGGCTCGTGCCAGCCTTCAGTCGTGTCCCTGCGAAACCGCTCGCGTTGAGTCTCGAATTACCAACTCCGGATTCATCTTTTGGTTGACCGCGTTCCACTCCCGTTTTTCCAGCGCGGCATTAATTCCGTCCATAACAATGTTCACCGCCAACCCGCCCATCGCTTCCATCGGTTGGCGCACGGTGGTCAGCGAAGGAGCCGCCAGCGAAGACAGTGCTACATCATCAAAACCGGTAACCGAGCACTGTTCCGGCACTTTCACTCCGGCCTTGGTCAGCGCGCGAATCGCGCCCAGTGCGGTGAGGTCATCGAACGCCATCACGGCGGTGAATTTTTTCTTCTGTTCCACCAGTTCCTCGGTGTAACGATACCCGCTTTCAAAACTGGAATTGGGATCGAGCGAATCCGGCAGTTCCAAGACCAGCCTGGAATCGATCTCCAGGCCAGCGCCTTGCGCGAATTTTTGTATTCCGCGCCATCGAGGGGCGCTGTCGATCAGCATTTTTGGTCCGCGAATGAACGCGATTTTGCGATGACCCAGCTGGTACAAATGCTCCAGCGCCAGCCGCGCTCCCGTTTCATTGTCCACCATCACCGAGCTGATATTGTCGCCGGCCAGTTCCCAGCCAATGGTCGCGGAAGGAATGTTCCTCTTGCCTAAATCCGCGAGTACGTGAATGTCCACGAACAGCCAGTTGGCTACCACGATCAACCCTTCGACGTGCCTTTCCAGCAGCAACTCCAAATAGCGCTCGAAACGGTTGCGCTGGTTGTGGGCGTCCGCAAAAATGGCCAGGTAGGAGGCTTGATACAAGGCGTTTTCCACGCCGCGCATAATCAGTGTGCAAAACGGGTCGGTGATGTCAAAGAACAAGACCCCGACGCTGTGGCTGCGTTTGCTGCGCAGGAAGCGCGCCATCACATTTGGCCGGTAGCCGAGCTTCTTGGCGGTTTCTTCGATGCGCCGTTTGGTGGCGGGAGCGATATATCTGGCCAGCGGCGCATTGTTCAATACAATGGAGACGGTGGCCGGCGAGAATCCGCTCTGCGTGGCCACATCTCGCATCGTCACAGCCTGGCTTGACTCGCTCGACCGCTTCACCAGGAGGGCTCCTTGGTGGGCCACATCATCCCGCCAAACCGATGCCATTTGCAATGCTTCGGCCGTTGATGGGCTGTTCAGCGACGGTCATTCGGGTGGTGCTTCAAACGACAGCGGTTCCCGGAACCATCGCGTCTTCCAAATCCCGAACGCGATTCCCGCAATCATCCAAATGCCGCCAACAATTTGGGCCGGACGGCTAAGGCTCAGCCACAAGCCCAAACAAATAACGAAGCCAAGCACCGGCGGGATCAGATTCCAGGCTTTCTTCTTTTCCGCATGCAGAAAATACCGGACGAAAGCCGCGGCATTGACGCCCATAAAGGCAATCAGGGCCCCAAAGTTCAGCAGTTCAATGCCTCGTCCGAAGGTCAGAAAAAACGAGCCGACCATCGCCAGGAAACCGACAAAAATTACATTATTTCGCGGGACCTGATGCTTCGGGTCGACGGCCCCAAAGAACGAGCTCGGCAGCGCGTTGCTGCGCCCCATGCCGTAGAGCAGACGCGCGGCCCCGATGTGTGCGCCCATGCCGGATCCAAAATTGGCCACTATCAGCGTAAATCCCACGATGCTAAACAGGGGTCCCCAGGTCCGCGCCGCAGCCCAAACATACGCGGTGTCCTGGTTCGGAAACGGTTCCGAAGCCGGCCATACGAGTTGCGCAATATAAACCTCAGCCGCCGAGAGAAATCCGATCACCACGCAGGTCAACACCGTGGCCAGCAAAATATTGCGCCGCGGGTTCTCCGCCTCTTCCGAGAGCGTGGAGATCCCGTCAAATCCGATATACGACAGCACGGCAATCGAAGTGCAGCCAAACAAATTCCCCCACGTGAATGTCTGCGGATCGTAGAACGGTCGCGTGAAAAAATGCGGGTCGCTGTGCGGATGCCCAAAAGTGTAGCGAATCGCGGCAACAAAAATTACCACTACTACTGCGCTCATTCCCGCCGTCAACCCCGCATTCACCCGCGCCGATGTTTTGATTCCCCGCAGGTTTAGAAGAGAAAACGTCACCGCAAAAATAATTTTCCAGCCCCATACGGGAATCGCCGGAGCAAATTCATGGGCCTGCCCGGCGCACCAGATCACGCAGATCAATGGATTCACGATGTAATCCATCACCATGCTCCAGCCGGTCACATACCCGACCGCAGGATGAATCTCCTGCGCTACGTAAGTAAAAGCCGATCCCGCGCTCGGGTACGCCCGCGCCATTCGCCCGTAACTAATGGCGGTGAACAGCATGGCGACCATGGCGATCAGAATCGCCGTGACCACATGGCCGCGGCCGCGGTCGCTCAGCGCCCCAAATGCCGACATGGGTGCGACCGGTTGCAACACAATCATCCCGTAGAGAATCAGATCCCATAGCGTGAGCGTCCGCCGTAACCGTGGCGCCGCCGCCGTCACCGTTGTCGTTTCAGTGCCCACGCCCTCGTCCTTTCGACACAACATCTACCCTATTGAATCGTTTCAAGCGCCGTAATTCTGTGGGAATCCCCTCCCTCAGGCAAGCGCAAACTTCCGTCCGACAAGCCCCGTGCGATACTGTGACTGTCTCTGTAGGGGTGCAGCCCGTGCCCTTTCTCGGCAAGATTTCGAGACCAGGCTCGCACCAGTTTTTCTTTCTTTCACGAGACCATCCGTCCGTAAGCGACGAGGCTCCGCATGCTGCGCTTCGCTCAACTCTGCGAATCCATCGCCGCCACCACAAAAAAGAATGCCAAAGTCCGCTTGGTAGCCGACTATCTTGGCACCGCCCCCGTCGGAGAATCCGCAATCGCCGCTCTGTACCTATGCGGCCGCGTTTTCCCCCGCCGCGAAGAGCGCGTCCTTTCCATCGGCTTTTCGATCCTCCTGCGCGCGGTCGCCAAAATCGCAAACAAAAACTCCGCTGACCTTGCTCCCATCCTCCGCCGTCATGGCGACCTTGGCGCCGGAGCCGAAGAAATTTTTCGTCAGCATTCAGTCAGACCATCCCTGACTCTTTCCGAAATCGCCGAGGTCTACGCCTCTTTGGCCCAGCAACGCCGCGCCGCCGCAAAGCAAGCCCTGCTTGAGCACACCCTCCAGCGCCTCTCGGGCCTCGAAGCCAAGTACTTCATAAAGATCGCCACCGGCGAACTTCGCATCGGCCTGAAAGAAAGCCTGGTCGAAGACGCCGTCGCCAAAGCCTTCGACCAGCCCCTTCCCGCGGTTCAGCGCGCCAACATGCTGCTCGGCGACATCACCGATGTTCTCCGCCTGGCCGTCGCCAACCAGCTCTCCTCCGTTTCGCTCCAGCTCTTCCGCCCTATTTCCGTAATGCTCGCCAGTCCCGCCGAAACTTCCGCCGATCTTGTTGCCGCTTTCCCAGATGGAGCTCTCATTGAAGACAAGTTCGACGGAATCCGCGCTCAGGTCCACAAGCGCGATTCGCAAGTGGAGATTTACTCCCGGACCCTCGACCCTGTAACGGAATTCCCCGAGCTCCTCGATCCCCTCCGCCGTATCCCCGGTGACTTCATTCTGGACGGCGAAATCATCGGCTGGCGCGACGCCCGCGCCATTCCCTTCACCGAACTCCAGCAGCGCCTCGGCCGCAAACAAGTCGATCTTTTTACCGCCGCGCAGGTTCCCGTCGCCTTTGTGGCCTTTGACCTTCTTCTCCTCAATGGCGGTACGCTCCTGGACTCTCCCCTGGCCGAGCGGCGTCTTCTCCTTGAGCGCCTACTGGCTAAGTCCGAGCAAGCCACCCTTCAATTTACCCGCGCTGAACTTTGCCGCACCGTCGCAGAGATCGAGGATCGCTTTCTTCTGGCATTGAACTCCGGCAACGAAGGACTCCTGGCCAAGGCCCCCGAATCTCCCTATGTTCCCGGGCGCCGCGGCCAATTCTGGAGGAAGCTCAAGCGCCCGCTCGCCACCCTGGACGTTGTGGTCACCATCGCGGAATACGGCCACGGCAAGCGCGCCGGTCTGCTCTCCGACTACACCTTCGCGGTGCGCGACGACGCCCGGCTGGTCAACATTGGCAAAGCCTATTCGGGTCTCACCGACCTCGAAATCCGGGAGCTAACTCAATATTTCCTGGAGCACACTACCGAGGACCGCGGCTTCCAGCGCGATGTCGAGCCCACTATCGTTCTCGAAGTTGCCTTCAACAACATTCAGCGTTCCGCCCGCCATAGTAGCGGCTTCGCCCTACGTTTCCCGCGCATCGTGCGCCTGCGCCCGGACAAGCCCGCCGCCGAAATCGACACGCTCGCGCGCGTCCGCCAATTATTCGATTCGCACGTAAAGAATTAACGACCTCTAATTTCACGAAATCACCTGTACCTTCGGCCAGCTGTCCCTCGGGACAGCCGTCTTCCACAGCGGTTATCTCTTAGGGAAAACCTGGTGACTTTCTATCGCAACGCCGGCAACCATATTAGAGTCTAATTAGGTAGGCACCCGGCCCGCAGCAGAAGGTTAAAATAATGGCCGAGTCCGCCCCAATTATCAGCCGCAGCCGCGTAGCTCCCATCCTGGCGAGCGTCGCCGGATTCGTCGTTCTTTTCCTCTTCGCCATGTGGCTCCGTGTTGTGCCCCTCGAGCCGGATCCGGTCTTGCAAGGTTATCTTCAGGTCACCACCGGCTTGCTCGCTTTCGTGTTCGCCGCCGTCACCCTGGTTCGTTTTCAGGGCACCCAGGACCGCATCTCTTTGATCCTGGGCGCCGGCTTCCTTCTTTCCGGTACCATTCTCACTGCCTCCAGCCTGCTCTTTTTCCAATTCCAAAAGGGCACTCAGGCGCAGTTACATTGGGCGCCGGTTTCCTGGTGGGTCAGCCGCATCGTTCTCGCCCTTCTCTTCGTCGTGGCACTCCTGGTCGAACATTTCTTGCCACAATCGCGCCATCCGCGCCGCGAAATCGCCGGCGCTTTGCTCACGGTGATGGCGTCGACGTACCTCATCACCGCGGCTTTGCGCCGCCTTCCCACGGAAGTCTCTCCTCACCCGGGCGCTGTCGTCCCCAGCCCGCAGCAGCTTCTTCCCGCGGGAATTTTTCTGGTCGCGGTCATCTGGTATCGCCGCCGTCTGCAGTTGGAGGATTCCGCGTTCGACCGCACCATCTATGCCGCCGCGTGGATGAACCTCGGCGCGCAACTCGCCGCTTCGCAATCCCAGCGCTTGCTCGATTCTCCGTTTGTTCTGGCGCAAGCGCTCACGGTCACCAGTTACGCCATCGCTCTCGGCGGCGCGCTGCTCGACAACGCCCGCCTCTTCGAGCAAGTCCGCCATCTCGCCGTCAGCGATCCGCTCACCGGTCTCGCCAACTATCGCCGCCTGCTCGACGTCCTGGAGGCGGAAACCGAGCGCACCAATCGCAGCGGCCGTCCTTTCGCCGTTCTGCTGCTCGATCTGGATGGCCTGAAAAAAATCAATGACACCCATGGCCATCTGGTCGGCAGCCACGCGCTCAATCGGCTCGCGCACATTCTCCGTATTCATTGCCGCGCCATCGACACCGCCGCCCGTTACGGTGGCGATGAGTTCGCCCTGGTCTTGCCGGAAACTCTGCAGGAGGAAGCCGAGCGCGTTGCCAACCGCATTCGCGTGGTCATGGCCAGCGATTCGGAGCTGCCGCAACTCTCCGCCAGCATTGGCATCGCCATTTACAATGGCCACGGCGAGCGCATTGAAAAGCTGCTCTCCGATGCTGATGCTCAGCTTTATTTTGAAAAAGCGCGGCGGGCAAAACGTTATCCCACTCCGTTGACCAACCGCCGCCGCGCCCAAAAAGCCTGACCAAACTTGAGGCAGCGCTGGCTGTCCGGTCTTTCATTCTGCAACCGGTCCTCGATTCAACTCACGATTCAAATTCCCAGGTATCGCGCCGCGCCACAATCCGCGGCGGCCAATCCCATCCCGGACACCGGTAAACACTTTGCAGCGCGGTTTTATGCCACCAGCTTCGGACTTTCGGAATGTGGGCAACAATCCGGGTCAGCCGGCGAAACAATTTTGCCGCATAAGCTCCGGAAACCCCGGCCAATTCCCGGTCGGCGATTTCATCGCAAAGCTGGTTGTAGCGTCGATGACTGCCGTCGGCGCTATGGACGCCTGGGTGCGTCCGATACCCTCCGATCAACGCGTCCACCGAATAAAGTCGCGCGTGCCGGAAGAACCTCACAAATAGATCAAACTCGCCGGCCAATCCATAAGCGGTAGAAAGCGC
The DNA here is from genome assembly GCA_035309625.1 of Candidatus Acidiferrum sp. Lineage (GTDB taxonomy): Bacteria > Acidobacteriota > Terriglobia > Acidiferrales > UBA7541 > Acidiferrum. Next base: position 28,334 of record DATGEY010000028.1, on the reverse strand, counting down.
TCCGCCGGCCCGTTCCCATAGGCTTCGCCGCCAGAATGTCGTGTCGCGGTGAATATACTTGTTGCCGCCGGCCAAAAATCGGATCCGCGACCAGCGTTCCAGATGCTTCATGCCCGTGGGCATGCCGCTCGGGCTAAAGTTGAAAGGCCGGCCCGTGATCCACTCCGCGTCCGGCAGAGACGCGAAGACTCCCCCGATCACCGCCAAGCCGTTTGTGTGCAGCATCTCCCCCGGCTCCAACCAGCCCAGGATTTCCCCGTATGATTTTGCGAAGGCCATGTTTAGCGCGGCACAAAGCTCAGTTCCGGGCGGGCAAACCTCCCATACGAAATGCGCCTTGTACTTCTCCAGGATGGTCTGGCGCTCGCGGCTGGCACCGTCCTCGATAACAATGAATTCCAGATTGGGATAATCCTGATAGATGACCGAACGCAGCGTCGGCTCCAGATGTGCGTCGCTGCCGAGAGCGGGAGTAATGATCGTAATCCGCGGAAGGAGCGAGCGTGTGGTCGCAGTAGAGTCGGGCTGTAGCGTCATTGCAAATAAATCATTCCCGGAACGGAGACTAAGAACCGGCAACCGTCTCTCGCGTCAGGTGTCTCCTTCGATGCTCCCGCGCGCTCTAGGGATTCACCGAATGCGCACGAGGATCCTACCGTTCGTTGCCGCTCTTCTAAAATACTGCTCGCTTCTGCACGGTTTCCTTGCTCGCCAAAGAAAACCTGGCCTCCTCTGCGGCGCCGCCTAAAATCCGTCCTGCCACATACTCACCCACCGCCGGCCCGTGCTTGAATCCGTGCCCCGATCCGCCGCCCACGAACCATACGTTCTCGAGCGCCGGATGCCGATCAATCAGAAAATCTCCATTCCAGGTGTTTTCGTACTGGCAAACACGGCTCTCCACAATCGGTGCGCCGCGCAATGCGGGAAAGCGCTGCTCCACAAAACGCCTCGCTTCCTGCGCGCCTGGTTCGCTCGCCAGTCGTGACTGCGTATCCGGATCAACGCGCGGCCCGTGCTTGTCCACCGCGATCTTAAGCCCGCGGCTCTCCAGGTCCGGCATTCCATAAATCTCATCCTCCTGAAACAGCCAGGTTGGCAACGCTGGAGGCGCAAATCGCGCATCCCCGGCCGGCACCCCAAAGAAAAATACCTCTTGCCGGCTGGGAAAAATCCGCGAACCCAATAACTGCGGAAAAAGTTTGCCCAACCATGCCCCGCACGCAAACACAAACGTCTCCGCCTCGATTCGCTCGCCCGCTCTCGTCGCAACAGCTGGAATAGCGCCTGCGCCGCGCGGCTCCTCGATAACCGCAACGCGATACTCCACTCCACGTCTCACCGCGTCGGCCACCAACGCTGCCACCGCACACCGCGCCATCAGCACCCCACTTTGTGGCTCCAGCAGCCCTCTCACAATTCCATCCAACCCAATCTGCGGATACCGGTTCTCCAATTCGCCGCGGCTCAGCTCTTCATTTGCGACGCCGCACCGCCTCAGTGCCTCAACCGTCTGCATCACCCGCGCGTCATGTTTGCCGGCCAGCCATAAAACTCCGGTTTTATGAAATAATGGCTGCCCCGTCGCGGCAAAAAAATCCTTCCACTGCGCCAGGGACCGCAGGGACCACCGCGTGTACAGCTCATCCGCGCCGTATCCCATGCGAATGATTCGCGATTCTCCCGCCGAGCTCGCTCGCGCATTCCCCGGCCCATAAGCGTCCGCCAGCAACACTCGCGCCCCCCGACGCGCCAAATGCCACGCCGTCCAGGCCCCGAACACGCCCGCCCCAATCACCGCTGCGTCATAGCGCCGATCGCTCATACCCACGAAATCCTATCCCACCTCTGCTCTTTTCGCTGCCACTCTTCGTTCTCCTCCAACTTCCACTCCCTCAGCCTTTCGCTCTTTAACCGCCTTGCTCTCTGCTATCATTCCCTCCCATGACTCTCGCCGAAAAAATTCAAAAAGACCTCGTTGACGCGATGCGCGCGAAGGATGAGCTTCGCCTCAGCGTCCTTCGTATGGTCAAGTCCGCCATCACCTACAAAGAAACCGAGAAGCTCCGCAAGCTCGATGAGCCGGAATCCATCCAGCTGCTGCAAACGCTGGTCAAGCAGCGCAAGGAGTCCATCGACCAGTTCACCAAAGGCAAGCGGAACGACCTGGCCGAAAAGGAAACCAAAGAGCTTGCCATCATCGAGTCCTATCTGCCGGCCGGCGCCAGCGATGCCGAAATGGATGCCGCCATCGCCAAAGCCATCTCTGAGACAGGTGCCGCCTCCATCAAGCAAATGGGCGCTGTAGTGAAAGCCGCCAAAGCCGCCCTCGAAGGCAAAACCGTCGACGGTAAAACCCTTAGCGACCGCGTCCGCGCGCGCCTGTCCTGACATGCTCCGCCGCGAATTTCTGCATCGCTCCGCCGCCGCAGGGGCAACATTTTTTGCCAAAAGCTTTTCCTCGCCTTTTTCCCGCCCTTCCTCCGCTGCCGATTCCCGCATCGAAATCCTGCTCGACGAATCGCTGGGCGAGATCTCGCCGAACATCTACGGACACTTCGCGGAAAATCTCGGTGGCGTCATCTATGACGGTATCTGGGTCGGCGAAAACTCCAAAATCCCCAACATTAACGGCATTCGCAAGGAACTGATCGACGAAATGCGCCTCGTCCACCCTCCGGTCGTCCGCTTTCCGGGCGGCTGCTTCGCCGACAGTTACGACTGGCGCGACGGCATCGGCGCACGGGACAAGCGCCCGCGCCGCACCAATTTCTGGGCTGGCGAAGAATCCGCCTCGGCTCCCGCCGTGCACAAGTACGACACCAATCAGTTCGGCACTAATGAGTTCATCCAGTTTTGCAAATTAACGGGCAGCCAGCCTTATCTCGCCGCCAACCTGCGCAGCCTGTCCGCGGAGGATTTTTATCGCTGGGTCGAATACTGCAACTCTCCTGCAGGCAGCACCACCCTGGCGGACACTCGCGCCGCCGCTGGCTCCCCCGATCCCTTTAACGTGCGCTTCTGGGGTGTCGGCAACGAATCCTGGGGTTGCGGCGGAAATTTCACGTCCCAAGAATACGCGGTGGAGTTTCGCCGCTACGCCACCTGGGTCCCTTCCTACGGCCGCGCTCTTTCCTTCATCGCCTCCGGCCCCAACGTGGACGACTGGAATTGGACGCGCGGTTTCTTCGAGGAACTGGTACGCAAAGGCAAATCCCATCTTCGCTCGGTTTACGGCTGGGCTCTCCATCATTACGCGTGGAATCTCAGCCGCGGCCGCACGCAAAACTGGGTCGAAGGAAAAGGGGACGCCGTAAACTTTGACGCCGTCGATTGGTATGAACTCCTCCGCGAAGGCCAGCGGATGGAATCCCTAATCAACGGCCATTGGCAAATCATGGCCGAAAACGATCCCGATCATTCCGTCAAGCTGGTCGTCGACGAATGGGGCCCCTGGTACAAGCCCGGCAGCGAAGCTACTCCCGGCGATATCCTCGAGCAAATGCCCACCCTGCGCGACGCCGTTTTCAGCGCCATGACCCTGGACATCTTCAATCGCCATCCAGAAAAAATCGCCATGGCCAACTGCGCCCAGCTCATCAACTGCCTCAATAGTCTGTATCTTGCTCACGAGAATAATTTCTGCGTCACTCCGGTGGGCCATGTCTTCGCCATGTACGCGGCACACCAGGGCGGCCAAGCCGTCCGCTCGATCTTCAACGCCCCCGACATTCACTATGATCGCGACGGCAAGCCCGCCTCTTTCTGGGCCCTCAACGGCTCAGCTTCGCTCCACGGCAAATCCCTGGTAGTAACCGTAGTGAATCCCTCCGCCACCGATTCCCGCGAAACTCAGCTAATCGTCCACTCTGCCAAAATCAAATCCGCCACCTCTACCCTACTAACCAATTCCGACCTCCACGCCCACAATACCTTCAACCAAAAACGCGCCGTGATTCCGCAAACCAAAACCGTCGACGCGACTGTTCCCGAACTCATCTACACCTTTCCGCCCGCCTCCGTAACTAAGCTCGCCTTCGATCTCGCCTAATTCATCCTCCGCCATTTTCACTTCTCGGAAAGCAGCGTTCTCTGTGTCTGTCTCTCTTGTCTTCCTGATTCCCAAAATCAATGTTGAGGCCCTGTTAGCAAATCGCGCACAGATAGTACTCCCGCTCTATCGACCCTTGCACCCGTTCCCGCGAAAATCGGCCAATTAGAACTGCTAATTGGGATGCCAGCCAAGCCGCCTCAGCGCGTCTCGGCAAGAAAAAAGGCGGTGCATCGTGAAGTCCTTTATTTACTATAAGTTACCTCTACTACTGCTCACCCTGGGTGGCGCACTTATCCTCGCGCCCCAAGCCAGCGCGCAGTCCGAAATCGCTCCCGATCACTTCGACGGCACCGATTCCTGGGCCGCAGCCGCTGTAGCTAAGGTTCCGGCAAAGGCGGGCCCTCGCACTGCTCCGGCCGCTGCGCGCGTTCGCGATAGCCAGGCCGCTACCCCCGCGTTGCAACCCGTAGCCGTCCGCAGCGTGACCGCGCCGCGCCGGGCCGCACAAGCCAAACGGAAGACGTCAGCGCCCAAAGCTAGCAACTAAGGTTACGCCCTAACCTGAAGCGGTTGATGATTCGACGGCTTCTTCATTTTGACCCGCAACTGCGCTCGTTTGGGTCGCCCGTACTACGTTCGCGGTCCCCGCCCGCTTCGCCGAATCTTTTTCTTCTCTCATGGCCTCGCGTTGACTATCATCCCGCCATGCCTCCCGCACTCGATTCCCAAAACTCTCGCGCCCTCGCCGTCCTTCGCATTGGCGTCGGCCTTTTCTTCCTCATTTTTGCCCAATACAAAATCCTCTCCACCCAATTCACCTTGCACGGCGGGTTTCAGTTCTGGATCAACAAATTCCTCTCCGAAGGTGGCGCTTACCCTTTTATGATTCCGGTCCTCCGCAATTTTGTTCTGCCCCACGCCACGCCCATTGCTTTTCTGGTAGCCTACGGCGAACTAGCCATTGGGCTCGCCCTCCTTCTTGGCGTCATTGTGCGCCCGGCCAGCATCGCTGGCCTGATCTTCATGCTCACCTTGCTCTTTTCCTCCGACTATCCAGGTTCCTCCGCACCGCTCTGGCAATACTTCGGCGCCAGCCTCAGCCACTCTGTCTTCGCCCTATGTTTCGTGACGTTCCTGCTCGCAGACGCCGAATCGGTCTGGTCGCTTCACCGCGCCAGCTAGCTACGCGCGACGCAGTTTGCGTTTAGTTCGTTGCGCTGGCGGGAACTGCCGGCTTCAGCACAGCGGTATTGCGCTCGTCGTTGGCGATGATGCGGTAGAGTCTTTTTAAATCTTCCATCTTGGCCAGCGGCACACTGGGTTCTTTCACCTCGAACGTCCGGGAATACCGGAGAACATTTCCGCTGACTTCCACCTTGCTGTGGTAACTCGCAAATCCAAAATCCGCGCTCACCGGCGGCGGCAGATCGTCGACCTCATACCCCGTCGGCATGGCGATCTCAAAACTATCCATATCGCGCGAGGGTCCGTCAAAAACCACCGGATATTGCCGAGGCTCTTTCGTTTCCAGCAAGTCGCTGGATTTCACGCCCACCACCCGCGGCCGCACCAGCAGCAGGTTTCCCGCGCTCTTGGCGTAATTGTCCGAAACCACCGAATAATCAAACTCAAACGGCAGCTCGGTCTGATCCAGATTGGTAATCGACGCTTTGGTCACCCGGTAACTGGAGAGCGAGCGCGCCAGCAGCGTCTCGATCGGCTTGATCTTGTCTGCATCCTTGGTCACCGACTTTAACGCGTACCTCTGCGCCGCCGCCCGGTCTCCCACCCGGACTTCCTTGAACTCTCCCGCCAGTGTTCCCGTGGGGCTTAGCGTCAGTTTCGCCGTTCTCACGATTCCGTTCAGTGACGATGAAAGTTGCGGCAGCTCCACCAGTTCTCCGCCTTCCGGCGTCACCAGCAATCCGTAATTCGCTTGCAACGGGCCGGACAATTGCCCGAACGCGGTCAAGTCATCGGTCGGATCGAAAAACAGCAAGCGCCCCAGCTTCGGATGCGGCATCACCGCCGCTAGCGACGCATCCTCCACTCCCACCGGAAGCTGAATCGCCAAAATCGCGTGATCGAAGCCGCCCATATGGGCGGGCATCTCCTGCGTCACTGCGCCCCGCTCCGAATTAATCACCACGTAGTACGAATCGATCCCAATCTCTTTCAGCATGGACGCCATCAGCGTCGCTTTATCTTTGCAATCCCCGTACCGGTGCGTGAACACATCCACCGCCGGATGCGGTTGGTAGCCTCCAATTCCCAACTCGATCGCCACGTACCGTATATCCCGCTGCACGAAGTGCGCCAGCGCTCTCATCTTCGCCAGAGGCGTTGCTACCGAAGACGTCAGCGCCGTCGCTTTCTGCCGGATCTCCGGCGAAGCTTCCCGCCGCCCGCGCGTCAAGTCCACGTACCACAGCCCCATGTCCCGCCAGCTGGCAAACGTTTTGCCCTGCCCTCCGCCCGCCGGCACAAACGACACGATCATCTGCCCCGCGACCCCACGGTGCGGCGGCATGTCCGCTTCGTTCTTGATGGCCGGCACTCCGCTCACCACCCACTGCCATTGATTGTTTCCGCCCTGCGCCGGCTTCACTTCTCCGTGATTCAGCCACGATGCCTTGTATTCCCAGCCTGCCGGCAGTTGCAGTGTGTAATGCGATTCCCGGGCTGGATGTGCGCTTTGGAAGTACCAGATGTCCTGCAGCACAAACGGGTGATCTTCCTGCTCGTATTCATATCCGATCAGGTTTCCCGGGTCCGCCGCCGGGATGTGCACGATTTTCGCCCGCACGTCGGTAATCAATTCGCTGCCCTGCACCGCCGGCATGGCCACTTCCGCCCCATCCTTCTCCTTCACCTCATAGTCTTTTCCCTGCGCCGGGATGCACCAGCCATGCAGGTTGCTGATCCGCGTAGCCGCATCAAATGGAATGACCACCGTTCCCAGATCCCGTCCTCCCGGCCGCATGATCTTGTACACTTCGCGAACCAGCGTCTTGATCTTGTCCGCCGATTGCACCGTCACGATTCGCTCCGAGTACATCTCCACAGCATCCGTCTTGTCGTCATGCGCCGGCACGCTCGCGTTCACCAGCGCGTGCATCCAGCCTGGCGCGTCCGCCGCCGCTAGCGACGGCCAGACCATCGCGCACACAGCCAGCACCGTGACCCGCAATCCTCTCAGCTCAATTGCTGGCTCGCGCTCCCGCCGGCTGCACAATGATCTGTTCTTCATCGCCTGTCCTCACGATCTGATAAAAATTTCTCAACGCCGGATAATTCTTGGCCTCCACCATCAATAGATCGCTGCGCAGCACCCGGGTCAGGTGCAGCGTTCCCTTCTGGTCCTCCACCTTGCGCTGGTACAGCACCACCTTGGCGTCCCTGGTCAGCTCTTTCGGCACGCTGCTCACCTGCCAGCCCAGCGGAAGCTGTATCGTTACCTCATCTTCTTTCTCAAACGGATAATTGAAATACACCGCGTGTACCCGGCTGGTGTGATCGAACAATTGCTTTTCCGAGGCGCTGAATAATCCAACCGGCAACAGCGCGCGTCGTCCCGCCGCCGTCGCCCATCCCGGCACTTTCAGGTCATACTCCGCCACCAGCGTTGGCGCTGCCGCTCCCCAATCCGGATGATTGGTCAGCTCCACGTCTATCCCCACCGGGATGTACTCCCTCACCTGGTCTTCCAGAAACTTCTTGCGCTCCGTCTCGTCTTGATTGTGCATCTCGCTTCTTCGCAACAACGCCTCCAGGCCCGAAAACGTCACCGTCAATTTTCCGTTCAGCGAGCCATCTTCCTCGTTCATCTTCAGGTCTGCTTGCCGCTCGATCTTCGATTCCGTGCTCCGCGGCATCGAAGTGTCCACCCACGTACCGCCGTCCTTATCCAGCTTCAGTCCCTTAACAAACGTCTCTTCCCACGGCAGTATTCCAAACGGCGCGTATTTCGTTCCCGGATCGCAAAAAACGTCTTTGCCATCCAGCTTCACCACGGTCACATCCCCGTTCAATTGCGACGCATTCATCATCGCCGGGTTGAAGAAATACTCGTTCCGCGCCGAAATATAGACTGAATTCGCCTCGAACCCGGCGGCCCGCGCCAATCCCACAAATAGCCAGTTGATCTGCCGCGCGTTTCCGCGCCCCACCTTCAGCAAATCCTCCACATTGTTAATTTCCTTTTCTTTCTCCCGTTTCTGTTCCTGCTCGGACTTCTCCGCCTCGTACGATGTGTTGCGCACCTGCTGCGACCGCGCATAAAGCTTCCGCAACTTCGCTTCCGGCGGGTCACTCGCCGCAACCACCCGCGCCACCTCTTGCTCCAGTGCTTTCTTCTTTCCGATAAAACTCTCCACCCGCGCGTCCAGCTTCTTCCCTTCCTTCTTCCAGAACTTGCCCTGCTCGTGTTCCACTTCGCCATCGGTGTACGCAAAGTCTACCCGCATCTTCAATTCATTCTGCGGTGGCATGTAGTCTTCAATCAGGAACGCCGGGACGTTTTGCGTTTCCAGCCGGATCACTCCATGCTCGTCCTTCGGCGGCACGGTACCCGCCGGCAATCCCGCGGGCATGCTCCACCGCAGCGTAAAGGGCCCATACGGCTTCAGCGAAAACTTTGCATGTCGAGTGAACAGCTCGTCGCTCAGAATCCAGTGCGAATCGAATACCAGCCCTTCCTGCAGGTTATCCATGTAGTGGTACTCGATGATGCTGCCCACCTGCACGTCCGGCAGCGAGAATGTCTTGGCCAGGTACTTCAGCCCTTTCGCCTTCACGATGGTCTTGTCAAACGCCTTCCCCTCGAAATTTGCGATCGTGCCGTCCGGCCGGATCGTCCGCGCCCTCAATCCATGAATTGTCCCCTGCCCCTTGAAGTACGGGATTTCTACGTCTCCGTATTTCCGTCCTTCTTCGGTCAGAATCTTGATCCGCACATAGTCGTATTCGCTTCCGATCCGGCTGTTGTCGTCGCGGTCCACCTGCCGGTACAGAATCACCGCCGGCGCCCCGGGCGCTTCCGGCACGCTGGTCAATTGCAGCTCTTCTGGCGAAATGGGCTGCCACTCGTCGGCACCGGCTGTCCGCATCCGGAAGACCGCGGCAAGCAAAACGAAAAATATCGCGAAGAAAAGAAGGTGGCTATGACGCACAATATCCTCCGGCACGAAAATGTGTCTGCGCGCTAGTCCGGTTTTTGTAGGTGAGCTAACCAGCCTAATACTGCGGCTCGAGGAGAAGGGAACCCGGACCATAGTAATTTTGGCAACCCTGTTTACAACCTGGGGACGTATCGACGCACGGTACGCCTACCAGCCTCCCCTGTCAATAGTTCGTGGGACCGCCGTGGGACAGCCATTTTTGGCTGTCCTCCAACGAGCGCTACCGACTACTCACTACCCGCCACTCGCTCTCATGACTACCCGCTGCAGTCCAAAATGGTCCATAATCCCCGCGCCGGATTCGCCTGCCCGGCTGCGAGGGAGGTCTGTGTGAGCAAGCCGTCCGCAACGTCTGACCGTTCGTGGAGTTCCACCGCGCCCCCCGGAGAATTTCGCCCCTATATCTCGCCCGAAGAATCGCTGAAGGAATTCACCATTCGTGCAGTAATACTCGGCGCACTCTTCGGCCTGCTTTTCGGCGCCGTCACCGTCTATGTCGGCTTGCGCGCTGGCCTCACCGTTTCCGCCTCCATCCCCATCTCCGTTCTCTCCATCAGCATCCTCCGCGCCTTCGGCCGCTCCACCATCCTGGAAAATAACATCGTGCAGACCACCGGCTCCGCCGGAGAATCCCTCGCCGCCGGCGTCATGTTCACCATACCCGCTCTGATCTTTCTCGGCTTCGGCTCCGAATTCACCTTCGGGCGTATTTTCCCCCTCGCCCTGCTCGGCGGATGGCTCGGCGTTCTGTTCATGGTTCCGCTGCGCCGTCAGCTCATCGTCAAAGAACACGGCAATTTGGTTTTCCCCGAAGGCACGGCCTGCGCTGATGTGCTCGTCGCCGGAGAACGCGGCGGTTCCTTCGCCGGCCGCGTCTTCTGGGGTCTCGGCCTCGGCGGAGCCTATACCTTCTTGATGAACACCGTGCAAGCCTGGACCGCGCGCCCCGAAGCTCGTCCCAGCTGGTATCCCGGCGCATCGTTTCGCATGGACATCACATCCGAATATCTCGGCGTCGGCTATATCATCGGCACGCGTGTGGCGGGCATCCTCTTCTCCGGCGGTATTATTTCGTGGCTGGTGATGATGCCGGCCATCAAGTTTTATGGCCAGCTCGCCGGAAACACGCCGATCTATCCATCCACCATTCCCATTCCTCAAATGACGCCGGATCAGATCTGGGGCAGTTACATTCGGCCCATGGGTGCGGGCGCGGTCGCCGCAGCCGGGCTGATCACCCTGCTGCGCACGCTCCCCACCATTATTTCCGCGTTGCGCGCCGGCCTGAAAGACGTTCGCGTCGACACCAGCGGGCAACCTGCTGTCAACCGCCTTGATCGCGAAGTGCCCATGCGCTGGGTGGTGGCCGGCTCCGCCGTCATCATCGCCATGCTTTGGGTACTGCTGACCTTCCACCCCATGCAAGGCGCGAAAACCGAATGGTGGCAGAATCTATTTGCCGGCATCTTCGTCACCGTGTTTGGCTTTCTTTTTGTCACCGTAGCGGCGCGTATTAGCGGGTTGCTGGGCAATTCTTCCAACCCCATCAGCGGCATGAGCATTGCTACGCTGATGGCTACTTGCGCCATCTTTTTCCTGGCCGGCTGGACCGCGCCTAATTATCAGGTGCTGGCCCTGATGATTGGCGGAGTCGTCTGCATTGCCGCCGCCATCGCCGGTGCCACCTCGCAGGATTTGAAGACTGGCTACCTGGTCGGTGCCACTCCGTTTTGGCAGCAGATGGGCCTGTTGATCGGCGTCACCGTTTCCACCCTGGCCATTGGCACTACCCTGAATCTGATGAACAAGGGCCTTGAAAAATATGTCCCGACGGAGATTCCCGTCAACATCCAGTCGCTGCCCTCAGGCGTAAAAGTCGAACGCGACACCTTCGTCCACCAGGGAAAAACCTACGTGCTGATCAATTCGCTGGGCTCCCACGAAATCCCCGACGGCGAATACCTCTATGATCCCGCGGCCAATAAAATCGAATATCAATGGGCGCAAGGCATCGGCAGCGACAAGGCGCCCGCTCCGCAGGCCCGCCTGATGGCCACGGTGATCAGCGGCATTCTGAACCGCCGCTTGCCCTGGCACTTGGTGCTGATGGGCGTGGCCTTGGTTATCGCCGTAGAAATCCTTGGTGTGCGCTCATTAGCCTTTGCCACCGGCTCGTATCTTCCACTCGGCACCACTGCCGCCATGTTCGCTGGAGGCCTAATCCGTATGCTGGTGGACGCGACGACCAAGAAGAAAGACGAAAGTGAAGCCAGCCCCGGCGCGCTCTATTCCAGCGGATTGATCGCCGCCGGCGGTGTCTTCGGCCTCCTCGGCATCGTGATCAATCTGTTGCAAGATCCCGAAATCTCCAACCGCGTCCCCCAATGGCTCACCTCTGTCCTCCGCCTGCCCTGGCGCCCCGACCTGTTCTCCCTCGGCCCGAAACTTTTCGGCACCCTGGCCGTCAGCAACCTCTTCGGAATAATCATGTTCGTCTTACTCGCCGGATCGTTGTTCTATTTCGCCCGCAAGAAACTCGATTAGGAGCTCAAGAACGCACCCTGTTGCTGATCGCACCCAAATACGAGTACGGATCAACGACCCCACTTAGCCAGTTAGCTTTGGGCTCTTCCAGGGCACTTCGAATTTTGACGCCACCCGGCACACCGCCTTACACTGGACAGCACCATGGCTTCGCGCTCCGGGATCCGGAACTATCGCTTCAGCTTCAATTTTTTCATTACGCCTGGCGTTCAGTGGCTCATCGTCGCCAACGTTGCGGTCTACATTCTCGAAATTTTGCTGCAAACGTTTTCGGGGCCTTCCGCATACAACTGGTTTGTCGGCCATTTCGGGTTGATCCCGTCCGGCGTGGTGCCCGGCCTGCGCGTCTGGCAGCCCTTCACCTACCTTTTCCTTCACGACGCCTCCACCGTCTGGCACATCCTCACCAACATGTTTGTGCTGTACATGTTTGGCCGTGAACTGGAGCTGGCCTGGGGACGCAATCGTTTCCTGCAATATTATTTTCTAACCGGCGTCGGCGCCGGGCTGATCAACGTCATCGTCAAGACCGTCCCTGTTTTCTGGGGCCATTCGCCCTCCGACGTGCCGACTATCGGGGCTTCCGGCGCCATTTTCGGAGTGTTATTGGCCTGCGCCATTCTCTTTCCGGATCGCCAGGTCGTCATGTTCCCCATCCCGATTAAGATGAGCATGCGCACCTTCGTGTTCATCATGACCGCGCTGGAATTCCTGGGTACTTTCGGCCTGGGCGGGGACAACATCAGCCACATCTGCCACCTTGGCGGTATGCTGGTCGGCTACATCTATCTGCGCCGAGGCTCTTTCCTGTACAGCGTGCGGAACAGCGTCACCGATTGGAAAATGCAGCGCAACAAAAAGCGCTTTCAGGTTTATATGAACAAGCACAAAGAGCCGCCGTCGCGCCCCGACCGCTGGGTGAATTGAAAAGGAAACTGGAACCACGGGATCGAAGCCGGCGCAACAACAGAACTACTCAACGCCTCCAATTACGTGGAATTTCATGAAGTTGGTAGTGCCCCGAATGCCCATTGGCGTCCCGGCAACAATGCCGATGACGTCGCCTTTGCGCACCAAGCGCTCTTCCATTAGGCGTTTTTCGGCCACCGCCGCGAGGCCGTCCACTTTGCGGACGTCGGAAATTGTCTGCGGCCGCACTCCCCAGATCAGCGCCATGCGCCGCCGCGTTTCTTCTTCCGGAGAAAACGCGATGATCGGCACTAGCGGGCGGTAACGCGAAATCAGCCGGGCCGTAAACCCGCTGTGCGTGAACACCGCGATCAATTTCATGCGCAGCTCGCGCGAAGCGTGGCACACCAGCTCGGCCACCGTCTCCGCTACTTTCAGCCGCTCTTGCGGCACCGGGCGCGGAAATTCCTCGATGCTGCTTTCCGCTTCTTCGATAATGCGCGCCATCATGCTCACCGCTTCCACCGGATATCTTCCGGAGGCCGTTTCCGCGGAAAGCATCACGGCGTCGGAGCCGTCGAAAATGGCGTTGGCCACGTCGGACGCTTCCGCGCGGGTAGGCCGCGGATTTTCAGTCATGGACTCCAGCATTTGCGTGGCGGTGATCACCGGCCTGCGAAACTCACGCGCGCGCTTGATGATGGTTTTCTGCACTACCGGCACGCGCTCCGGGTTCATCTCCACGCCCAGATCACCGCGCGCCACCATGACCCCGTCCGCCACCCGCAAAATGGCGTCCAGATTTTCGATCGCTTCCGGTTTTTCCAGCTTGGCGATTACCGGAGTATCTTTTCCGGCTCGGCGTACCAGCGCTTTGGCCAGCACCACATCTTCCGGGCGCCGCACAAAACTTACCGCGATGTAATTCGCGCCGTGTTTTAAGGCGAAGACTAAATCTTCTCGGTCTTTCGAGGTCAGCGCGGGAACTCGCAGCTTCACCCCCGGCAAATTAATTCCTTTGTGCTCGCCGAGCGCGCCTCCGTTCACTACTTCGCACATCACGTCGCGGCCCCGCACTTGTTCCACTCGCAGCTCGATCAATCCATCCGACAAGAGGATGCGATCGCCGCGATGGACCTCCCGCGGCAGCGGCTTGAACACCGTACTGACGCGAGTGGAATCGCCGAGCACCCGCGCGGTGGTGATCACAAAGTTTTGCCCGGTGCGCAAAACTACCGACGAACCGCCGGCCAGCGGACCGGTGCGAATCTTGGGACCTTGCAGGTCGGCCAGAATGGCAATCGGTTTGTGAAGTCGGGTGGCGGCGGCCTGCAACATGGCGATGCTCTCCGCATGGTTGGCGTGCGAGCCGTGCGAAAAATTGAGCCGCGCGACGTCCATCCCCGCGCGCAGCAGGCGCTCGATAATCCGTGGCGAGCGGCTGGCCGGCCCGATGGTGCATACGATCTTGGAGTGGCGAAAGGCCATACTATTTGGTGACCGCAAATTCGCTGACGATGTGCAACAGTAGTTCGATTCCCTTGTTAAAGGAAGCCACGGAAAGACGCTCGTCATCGCCGTGCATGCGCGTCAAATCCTCATCGGTAACCGGAAAAGGCCATAATCCATAGGCTTGCACGTTGTGCAGACGCAGCTGCGAAGAGTCCGTGGCCCAGGTCGATTGGTAGGGCAAAACCGGAGCGCCGCCAAATTCCTGAGGAGCCACTTTAGCGATGACCGCGTAGAAGTCGGACTCCAGGGAAGAAGTCGGCGCGGCGAGTCCGGCATTGGGCTGGATTTCAAAACGAACCTGCGGATCGTTGACCAGCTTGGCGAGCGCTCCGAGTAGCACGTCGATGGTATCTCCTGGCAGCAGGCGAATATTCAGCATGGCCCGCGCTTCACCGGGAATCACGTTAGGGCGCACTCCCGCTGACAACATGGTCGGCGCAATAGAGTCGTGCATCATAGCACCCCACTGCGGATTGGCGTCGGCGATGACGCGCTGCGCGTGCTCGCCGCGATCCGCGGAATCCAGCGAGCGCATCCACTTGGCAATTTCGTCGTCGGAAACCGCGGCCAGGCCCTCGAAATAGCGGCGCACCACGGTGGTGAAATGCACCGGTGTGGAATACCCACCGAGTTTAGCGACCGCTGCCGCCAGGTGTATTACCGCATTGTCCTTGGTCGGGATGGAGGCATGCCCGGAAGGGCCTTTGGCCACGACCGCAACATTTACGGTTACTTTTTCGCTGGCTTGCACCGCAACGTATTGCACTTTGCCGCCTTTGGAAACCACTTCGCCCCCTTCATTCAATGCGTAACCCGCGGCGAACTTGTTCCAGAATTTCGTGATCAGCGTGCGGATGCTGGCGTCGCCGCCCCCTTCTTCATCATCGGTGGCGAGAAAAATCACGTCACGATTAAGGCGAGCATTGGAACGTTTCAGCGCCACCACGGCAGCCAGGTTTGCCGCCAGCATGGACTTGTCGTCCAGCGCGCCTCGCCCATAAATATAGCCTTCCTTCATCACCGCCCCGAAAGGGTCTACGCTCCAGCGCGCACGCTCGGCGCCCACCACATCCAAATGCGCTACCAGCAGTAGCGCGCGCGCCGGATCGGAAATGGCCGAACTGCGCAAGCGCGCGACTACGGCGCTGCGGCCGGGTGCAACTTCCAGCAGCTCGGGAGCGATACCTTCTTTTTCTAGAATTCCCGCTATATACTTCGCGGCCGCTTGCTCATTGCCTGGAGGATTGGTGGTGTCGATCCGAATGAGCTGCGCCAGCCAGACCAGCGCTTCTCTGGAAAGCGCGTCGGCGTCGCCGGCGGACGAGGAGTGAGACGGCGCGGATGCGGGACTGGGCGGAATGCCTTGCGCGGCAAGCCGCGGAACGGAGGTGAAGAAAAGGACGGCGGCCAGTATCAGGATGCGCATTCCTCGGTTCGAACTCAGCAAGGCAGCCCTCCGTCTTCCGGGTGATCGTTCCGTGCTGCAGCGGCCCTTGAGGCATCGGCATTTGGCCCACCAGCAACGCTTTAGTACAAATATGCTTCATACTAGCATGCGCGGCGCGAAGAACTTGCGGTCGGCGGCGGATCCCGGTTACCTAAGCTCTACGATGGGACAAGATGCCGGATGCCGCGGCGGGCGTTGCCGCCCAGGCGCAAGTGCGTCTATGATTGTAAGTCTGGCGGCGCAAAATTGAGGGACCGAGTATGAGAACGAATCTTTCCCGGTTGTGGCTGTCACTTTTTGCAGGTGCACTGGCCTTCGCGTGGTGGCCAATGACCGCACGTGGTCAGGCGCCGGAAGGGCCCCAAGGCGGGCAACAGCAGCAGGGTGCTCCGCCGGTCGAGCCGAAACCAGCGCCGCCGCAACAGAGGCCGCAGGAAGC
This sequence comes from Candidatus Acidiferrum sp., assembly GCA_035309625.1. Lineage (GTDB taxonomy): Bacteria > Acidobacteriota > Terriglobia > Acidiferrales > UBA7541 > Acidiferrum. The sequence continues at coordinate 12,249 of DATGEY010000028.1, read as the reverse complement.
CGGCGCCAGCATCAACGTGGAAGTGCCGGTGGTGACCATGGACGTGATTGCGGCCACCAACCGCGGCGACCTGCTGACCGGGCTAAAGAAGGAAAATTTCCGGATCATCGACAACGGCACGGCACAGACCATCAGCAATTTCGGCCCCAGCGATGCGCCCATCACCATCGTGATGCTGATGGAGTTCAGCAGCCGCGGGTATTTCGACTGGTTTGCCTACCAGGCTAAGTACTGGGCGGATGCGTTTTTCCCGAACCTGAAGCAGCAGGACTGGGTGGCGCTGGTTACGTTCGACATGAAAACCCGGCTGGAAGTGGATTTCACGCAGAATAAAGATGAAGTGCGCAACGCGTTGTATCACCTTTATTTCCCGGGCTTCAGCGAATCCAACGTGTTCGACGCCATTCTGGACACCACCGACCGCTTGAAAGATGTGAAGGGTAAGAAAGCCATTCTTGTGTTGGCCACCGGCGTGGACACGTTCTCCAAGCACACCCTGGATCAAACGATGAAACTGTTGCGGCAAACCGACACCACGATTTTCTGCGTTGGGCTGGACAGGCCGTATACCAACTTTTTGGACGCCAACGGTTCGATGAGCTCGCACATAAACTATTTGCAGGGTGAAAATCAGCTTAAGACTTTCGCGCAGATGACCGGGGGATATTCCTGGTTCCCGCAATTTGACGGCGAAATTCCGGGAATTTTTCAGAGCATCACGGCCTTTTTGCGCAATCAATACAGCTTGTCGTACACACCGACGACCGGGGCCAATGACGGGAAGTTTCACAAGGTGAAAATAGAATTGGTGGCGCCGGACGGCAGCCCTTTGGATGTGAAGGATCAGAAGGGCAAGAAGCAGAAGGTCGTGGTGTACGCGCGGGAAGGCTACACCGCGGTAAAGGGCGGCGTCGGAGATTGACGATAGCCGTTAGTTGCTAGTCTTCGGTTTTAGTTTTGTGCCCTTCTTGCCGCTCCTTTTCTGGGCAATATCACGTTGAGGTTATTCGCCTACCTGCATCGGATAGCCTCAGCATGACACCTGTACGATAAACTCCTCAACATTTCCGGCCTCCAGTCAATAGCCGCGGTTGAAATCGACTTGGTTAAATAATTCCCTGCCGTCGAACCAGCGCTCCAGCAACTGCACCAGGGTGTCCGCTTGCCGCACCCACAGGTGATCGCTGACAGCGCTAGTGTGCGGGGTGATGAATAAGTTGGGAGCTTTCCATAGCGGGCTTTCGGGCGGAAGCGGCTCGGTTCCTGCGACGTCCACGGCCGCGCCGGCGAGAGCGCCGGATTCGAGCGCGCGCCGCAGGGCTGCTTCGTCGAGCAGCGAACCCCGGCCCACGTTGATCAGCCGGGCTCCGCGTTTCATTTTTGCAATGCGCGGTGCGCTCATGAGTTGCGCGGTTTCGTGCGTTTCTGGTGCGGCGACAACCACATAGTCGGCCTGCGGCAGGACTTCGTCGAGTTGCGAAGCGGCGACGATTTTTTCCGCGTACGTGGCGTCGCCTTTTCCCGAGCGCGTGACGCCCCAGACGCGAATCTCAAAAGCGTGCGCGCGGCGCGCGAGCTCGCGGCCGATCGAGCCATACCCCACGATCAGCAGGAGTTGGCCGTTGAGTTCAGTGAGGCGCTGCGGCTGGTCCCACAGATCCTGTTGGGCCCAATGAGACTTGTCTTGATAGCGCACGGAATCCGGAAAATTGCGGGCGAGGGCGATGAGCAGGCCCATGGTGTGTTCGGCCATGGGGATGGAAAAAATGCCGCTGGGATTGGTGACAAGAATTCCGGAGTCGCGCAATTCCGGGTACATCAGTTGCGCCACGCCGGCGGCGGTGGAATGTAGCCACTTCAACTTTTTGGCCAGCTCGAGCTGCTGCGGGCGCAGCGAGTAGCCGACGAAAATATCGGTGTCCGGCAACTCTTGCGACAAGTGGTCGTAATCGGGAAGGTGCAGCACGCTCATTTCGGGCCAGCGGCGACGCAGCGTTTTCGGCAGTACCGGCTGCGGGCGCCAGAACGTGAACGGGTGCCAGACGCAGATGACCAGTTTGGTTCCGGCGGGTTGAGTGCGCACTGTAGGCATGCAAGCTAGCGGTTCATCCGGTCGATTTGTTGTGATGCCACCAGAGAAGGAGGCCGACGAGCAGGCCGAGTCCCACCGTGCCCAGTAGGAAGGGACGTGCCAGAGGAATGGCGAGCCATGCGAGTACGATCAAACCGATGGACACGATGGCGCCGGCGCGCGTCCCCGGCACGCTAAGGCCGCCGTACCTGCCAATGTAGCTACTCTTTCGCTCAAGCATAAAATCACGTCCGTTCGCAGACTATTTTAACGAAGCTCGCAGATCGCGGCCGGTCATGTCCTTGGGTTGGGGCTGGCCGAGAACACCGAGCATGGTGGGGGCGATGTCGCGAAGGGCGCCATTAGGTTGAACGCGTAATTGAGCGTTGTCGGTGACGAGAACGAACGGAACCGGATTGGTGGTGTGATAGGTGTGCGGGCCGCCGGTCTTGGGATCGATCATGGTTTCGGCGTTGCCGTGGTCGGCGGTGATGATCCAGGCGCCTCCGCGGGCTTGCAGGGTCTGGTAGATGCGCGCAAGACCGGCATCGACCGCTTCAACGGCTTTGATGGCGGCTTCGAGTTTCCCGGAATGGCCCACCATGTCGGCATTGGCGTAATTCATGATGATGGCGTCGAACTCGCCTTTTTCGATGGCATTCACCACCGTGTCCGTGATTCCGGCCGCGGACATTTCGGGCTTGAGATCGTAGGTGGCGACTTTGGGAGAGGGAACCAGGATGCGCTCTTCGCCGCCGAACGGCTTTTCTACGCCGCCGTTGAAGAAATAGGTGACGTGGGCGTATTTTTCGGTTTCCGCGCAGCGCAGATTTTTGTAGTGCAGGTCGGCGAAGACTTGCGCCAGGATGTGCTCCAGCTTTTCCGGGCCGATTACGAATTGCAGCCAGGGCCAATTCTTATCGTACTGGGTCATGGCTACGTAGAACAGACTCTCCGGGCGCTTTTGGTCGGCGAACTTGTCGAAGTCGGGCGCGGCGAGTGCGTAGGTTATCTGGCGAGCGCGGTCGGCTCGAAAATTGAAGAAGATGACTGCGTCCTCGTCGTGAATTTGGCAGACTGCTGGGGCCGAAGGACCGCTGTCCTTGGTTACGACGATAGGCTTGACGAATTCGTCGGTGACATCTTGCTCGTAGCTGCGCTGCAGTGCGGCGAGGGGATCAGTGGTGCGCGTCTCCCCTGCGCCGTGAACCACGGCGCGATAGGCGAGCTCCACGCGCTCCCAGCGATTGTCGCGATCCATGGCGTAATAGCGGCCGACCAGCGTGGCGATCTGGCCGATGCCAAGCTCGCGCATTTTTTGCTGGAGCTGCTGCACAAACTCGCGGCCGCTATGCGGCGGCGTGTCCCGGCCGTCCATGAAGCAGTGGACGAAAACGTTTTCGACCTTTTGCTGCTTGGCCATTTCGAGCAGTGCGAAGAGGTGTTGGATGTGGGAATGCACACCGCCGTCGCTGAGCAGGCCCATCAGGTGCAGCTGGCGTTGGCGGCCGCGCTGCATGGCCTGTTGGAAGAGCGGCACGTTTTGCAATTGCTTGTTGGCGATGAGCAGATCGATGCGGGTGATGTCCATGTGCACGACACGGCCGGCGCCGATGTTGAGGTGGCCGACTTCGCTGTTGCCCATCTGGCCTTCCGGGAGGCCGACGTAGGGGCCGGAGGTGTGGATCAGCGTGTTGGGGAATTTTTTGATCAGCGCGTCGTAGGTTGGCTTGCGCGCCAGGGCGATCGCGTTGCCCTGGGTTTCGGCGCGATAGCCCCAGCCGTCAAGCACGGTGAGGACGATGGGTTTGGATCGTTTGGCCATAGCTGGTCAGGATACATGGACCTGGAAATTCCTGCCATGCGGCGGTGCAGAACGTGCGGGGGTGCAGAACGCTCTCCGCATTCATAGTGTGGAGTAATCGCTGATTCTAAAAGAAGTGGTCGGGGCGAAAGGCTTTGAACCTTCAACCTCTTGGTCCCGAACCAGATGTTAAGCCTTGTTGAACTATGTAGAACTTTGTGGATTCTAAGTGTCTCGTGGAGACCTTTTCGGCCGGCTTGTTGAACTCTGTTGAATCTTGTTGAAGTCTGGTGTTTTCGCAGCTACAAAATCGACTACACTCGCGAGGACGACGTAGTTGCCAAAAGAGAATCTTGGCATTCCTGGTTCAATTAGGGGTTCGTATTCAAACGTACATGACAGGAAGTAGCGCCATGTTCGCCGCAGATCACATTTTGGCGAACCACAGCGTGCTCTTAAGGAACAATCAGCTTAACTTGCCGACGCGTGCGCTGCAATTGGGCGAAAATCAATACCAGACCGCATAATCGTGCCCGTGGAACGGCACCAAGCAATCTGACTGAGAGGCAGGTGAGCGATGCATTCCAGGTTTGCTATCACCTTCGGTATTCTGGTGCTCGTCGCAACTCTTGAAATTGTTATCCTCGTGTCGGCGGACAGTCGCCGCAGGCGCGCGCTGGCGGCGGCTGGCCCGAGCCAAGGTTTTCAACCGCTGCCTCCTGGAAATCCTTCCACAATTGCTCTCGTTCCGATTCTGGAGCATAAACGCCATACATGGGGGCAGGTGCTGCAGGGAAGCCGAGGGGAGTGCGAAGTTCTGCTCTTCGACTATTCCTATTCTGCCGGGAAATACAGCAGCAATCAGACTATTGTTGCTTTTCGATCCCCGACGGCGGTACTTCCCAAGTTTCGGTTGCGCAGCAACCGGTTTTGGGCCAGCACGGACTGGAGCGCGTATCAGGGAAATCGCGCGCAGTTCAACGAAGATCCGGCGTTCAACAAGACCTACGTCCTGACCGGGCCCGATCCGCAAACTCTGTCGGGCTTCTTCCACCCGGACTTGCGGAACTTTCTTGTGTCCATGCCTGACCATAGCTGGACGATGGAGGGGTTTGGAAATTGGCTGGCGCTGTATCGCCACGGAAAAAAGACCAAGCCAAATGAGCTTTTTGCGTTTGCGCAGAGCGCGGGGCAGGTAGCCGACACCATTTTCGAATTTTCTTGTGGGAGGCAGGTGAGCGCTGTTCGACAGAGCAGCGAAACCGTCGTGCCGATGCCGGGAGCGTCTGCTGCAGTACCGGGAGGAGGTCGCAGCGCGTTACACATCCCAATCAAAATCAAAGTCAAGATCAATGGGCGTGATTTTATTGGCGCGGGCATCGGAACTGCGGCGGAAGATGAGATTTTCAAGAAGACGAAGGAGCAGATGGCCGAGAAGATGGAAGGCATCCGCTGTCCCGAGCATGGGCAGCTGCCGCGATTGGAGTTTGAAGGAGACGGTTTGAGCACCATGAACGTCCGGATAAAAACGTGCTGCGAGCCCCAGCGCCAACGAGCAGAAGCGGCCCTGAACTCCCGCTAGTCTTGTGCGAACGGAGAATAAGGTCGATTGCAACACAACGGGACGTTGAGAAATCGGCCACCCGTCTCTCCCCAAAATTCTGTCCGCATGCAATTTTAACAGGAACGGCTTGCCATCCGCGGGCAAAGCTCAATACCTCTCGCAACCTGGGCTGAAACCAGCGGGCCGACTCACGGGCAATTTAAGCGATTGAAAAGAATGGTCGGGGCGAAAGGATTTGAACCTTCGACCTCCTGGTCCCGAACCAGGCGCGCTAGCCAGGCTGCGCTACGCCCCGACAGGCTCGAGCGGCGGCCGCGCGAGCACCGAGAATAGTTTAGCACACCGGGAGTCGCCGCAACCAAACTCGAGAGTGGTGAACGCGCTCCATTGAAATAGGGCGTTGGACTAGAACTCGTAGCGCAAGGCGAACTGCATCACCCGCGGGTTGGTGGAGAGACGGGTATATTGGCCGAAGGTCGAGCCGGAGAAGTCCATGGTAGCGTTGATGCTGAGCGGATCGAAGCGCACGGCATTCAACACGTTGAAGACTTCCCAACGCAACTGCAAGCTGTGGTTTTCCGACCAGGGCATTTTCCAGCGCTTGCCGAGGCCCATGTCCAGGCTGAAATAGCCGGGACCGCGCAGGACATTGCGCTGTCCGGCCTCACCGGGGAAGGGTTCGCGGAAGGAGCCCTGAGCGGCGTCAAAGTTAGAAAACGCACTCACAACGCTGGGATCGCTGGGATTGTGGAAGGTGCCGGTTTTGACCGGGCCGGTCTGATAGGCATTGCCGGAAAGGTCCCAGTCAGTAGGCCACTGGTAGCCGTTGGTTACGTTGAACGGGAATCCAGAGGTTAGCCGAAACAATCCGGAAAGCTGCCATCCACCGACGACGGCGTCCAGCACCTTGTTGGAGTTGCGGCCGATCCAGCGGTTTCTGCCGAACGGAAGATCCGCAACCCAATTGGCATTGAACTGGTGGGTGGCGTCAAAGTCCGAAACAGCGCGAAACTGGCCGGGATCCCAAGCATTGAGAATCTGCGCACTGTTGCCGTTGATGATGCCAGCGCGTTCCGCATCCGAGGATAGGTCGATAGACTTGGAGTAGGTATAGTTGAAATCAAATTGCAGGCCGTGGCTCATCTTGTGTTTCAAGGAAACCTGCATAGCGTTGTAGTTCGCGGTGCCCATGGACTTCCACATATAGAGAGTCGCGAACTGGGGATTGTAGAAGGCGAAAGGCTGGCCGCTGGAGGAGTAGCAGGCGCCTCCGGGGCAACTTCCAGGAATTCCAAAGTAATCCCATTCGAGTAGCGCAGTCGTTTCGTTGAGAGAGTTGCTGCAGTACAGGTCGAACGCGGCCAGCACAGGATTGCTGGTGGTGGCTGGGCCATTCCCGCATCCGCCGCCGCTTCCAAGTGTGTAGGTGCCGCCTGGAGAGACCGGTTGAACCATGTCTTGCCAGTATTGAACGATCTTGGCCGGCAGCATGGAATTGGTGAAGGTGGAATCATCCACGCCTGAACGGTAGAGTTTGGCGAGAGCGGTGGCGGCGGTGAAGTAATCCACGCCGGTACTCTTGTCCTTAAGGTTGAGCGGGGTGGCTACGTCCAACTGCGTTAAAAGCCGGTGCGATTCGCGACCCACATAGGCGACTTCAAGGGTAAATCCGCCGCGCAACTCGCGGGAAATGGAAAGGTCGAAAGTGTAAGCGTATGGGGTCTTCAAACCGGCGTCAATTGACGACCCGATGTAGAAAGTGCCGGTCGGGAAGGTCTGTGGGAAAACCGCTGGCGGCGGTTGCAAGAAAATGTTGTTTCCAGCCAGGTCGGTGGTGGGAATGGTATGAATGTCGGTCAGCCTTGGAGCGGTGGAGACGGTTTCAAAGCCAGCCGGGTTGGAGAGTTCGGTGGAAAGCCCGAACGAGCCGTACTGGTTGAAGTCATCCACCAGGCTCTGCCCGAAACGGTCATACACCATTCCGAAGCCGGCGCGGACGGAGGTTTGCCCGTCACCTAAGATACTGCCGAGCAAGCCGTTACTGAATTTCGGGGCCCAGGCGAAGGCTACCCGCGGGCCGAAGTCCTTCTTGTCCCAATTGTAGTAGCCGGGCCTGCCATTGGCTGGACCGGACCAATCAAAGGCGACGAGCGGGTCGTTGCTGGAGGGAACGCCGTTCGCGCCCTCTACGCCACGATTTTCGTAAAAGGTGTTGAGATTAGTAGTGGGAGATACCTGCAGCTTGTTGGTTTCCCACGGCGGAGAGAACAGGGACCAGCGCAAGCCCAGAGTTACGGTAAGAGTGGGCTTGATTTTCCAGGTGTCCTGTCCGTAGAGCTCGTAACTGTTGATGGCGAAGCGGCGATTGAGAGAGCTACCGTCGGGCAAAGCGCTGCCGTCACGCTGGAAGTTGTAGCGTGCGTCGACCTCGGTGACCATGCCCAACAATGCCGTGGTCGGGAAATCGTAGGAGTTGGCGAAACTGGCGTCGACCTTGGGGAAGCCGCCGCTCACCGGATTCAGAGGCGATCCCGACTTTTGTGCGTAGCCGGAAGTGTTGGTCCAGGACGCGTTGGCGCTGCCGTCGCTGAAGGAGGATAAATAACTGACGCTAGGGGTGCGTATGAAAGCGATCTGAGTTCCAAATTGCCAGGTGTGCTTGCCCCGGATCCAGGAGAGGTCATCCACCAGCGTGTGGGTGGGGCGCTGGAAGCTGTGCGTCCGCGTAACGGCCCCTGGGGGGCCACTCTGGTCGTTCAACCCGCGAAAGAAGATCCAATCCTGATTGGAATCGCCAATAATTCCGACGCTTTCGCGAACGAAGCCGTAACGAAAATTATTGACCAGCGTGGATGTGAGCACGCCGCTGTAATTGGCCACGATGCCCTTGTTGAAATTCACGATGGATTGTGAGGCCGGCAAGCCGGGATAGAAGGGCGAACCCGGATTGCTTTCATTGCGAAGGGCGCCCATTACGGACACGCGGTGCCTGGCGTCGCGAGTGATGTTGTAATCGGCTTTGGCGATGTACTCGTTTTTGGTATCGGAAATCGGCCCGCTGAAATTGAAGCAAGTGTAGTTGAAGCCGTCACCGCAGCTGTTGCTGTTCGATGTCGGCCAAGTATTGAGGTATTTCATGACAGCGCTGTTGGGGCCGAGGTGCAGCGGGTCCAGTTGGGTGAGCTGACCCGGTGAAAGCGCGAAATAGCCCGCCGGGATGGTGTAGGACGCACCGCTGACCCCCTGCACGCTGCCGCCCGGGCAGTTGGAAGGGGTGGCGCAGAGGTATTGGATAATCCCGTCCTTCATGGCTTGCGAGGGGACAACGTCTGTGACGCTCTGAGCCTCGGCGCGGCGCGTGCCCTCGAAGTTCATGAATAGGAACAGGCGGTCCTTCTTGATCGGCCCACCCAGAGAAGCACCAAAGATATTGCGGATCAGCTGGGGCGCTTTGTTGCAGCTGGAGTCGGTGAGAGGCGTACCGTTGGCCAGACAATTGTCGATCTGCCCGGCTTTCACAAAGTAGTCGTTGGCGCTGGTGTAGGTATTGCGGTGATATTCGTAAGCGGAGCCGTGAAAATCGTTGCTGCCGCTCTTGGTGATCAGGGAAACCTGGGCGCCGGAACTGCTGCCTTGATCGGCGTTGTAATTGGAGGTGGTGACCCGGAATTCCTGCACGGAATCCAGAGTTACAGGGAGCACGGAGGTGAACGCATGGCCGCTTTCATCGTTGACCGCTACGCCATCCACGGTGACGTTGCTTTGATCGCTTCGCGCTCCGTTGACTGCGCCGTTGCGGGTATCCCAGGTTGGCACGTCGGTGCGGTTACCGGTGTAGGCCACGCCCGGTTGCAAACTCAGCAGGTCGGGAACGTTGCGGCCTTCGAGCGGAAGCTCTTTCACTTGATTTTCGTTGAAGGCATTGCCGAGTGAGGCGTCGGTGGTATTCAGGGTTTCGGTTTGGGCGGACACTTCGACCGTTTGCGCGGAGGTTCCCACTTCCATAACCACATTGGTGGTGGCCGGAAGGTTTACCAGTAACTGCAAATTCCTCTGCTCATATTTGCGGAACCCGGCCATCTGGATGGTCAGCACATAGGTGCCGGGTTGCAGGCCCTGAAACTCATAGTCGCCCGCCGAACCGGAGACGGCTTCGCGATGCAAACCCTGCTGGGTGTTATCCAAACTGACTTTAGCGCCCGCAATGGTGGCGCCGCTCTTATCGCTTACCGTACCGTGCAGAGAGGTGGTGCCTGTCTGTCCCGCAGTGAAGGCTGCGGTAAGCAGAAAAATAAAGAATCCGAGAAGGGTGCCCCGCCTAATACCAGAAAACCGGTCCATGAACTACTCCTTTCCCACCTACATGTCGGTCTAAAGGATCGTGGAGGCGCGCCTTGGATGACGCGAATAGAAAGCGGCGCGAGTCGCCGCAAACTTTAGCGGGCCGGACAGCTTTGGAAATGGCCAGCACCCCACTCAGCCAAAAAACCACTTGAGCCTTGGGCATAGCTTTTAGGCCAGTCGGGGTTGGGCTGTCAAGCTGGGTACCAAGTCATATCTCAACTATTTTGGAACGATTTTGTTTATGGCGAGGGCCGGGCTGTTCAGGTGTAGTTTAGAAACTAATTGTAAACATGGCTTTCCGGACCGATTTTGCCTAGCGAACATCGGAAACGCCAGAGGTCGGCGTAGTCAGAGGTCAGAACTAGAGCTCATGGGCCGCTATAGACCGGAGGTCAGCCGGGCCCGTTCGGGCAAATCGGTGTCGGCCTTTTGCCAGAGTTGAGCGGCGTGGGCGAATTGTTGGCGCTGCAGGGCAGTATCACCGCGATGTTGTGCTGCCAAGCCGAGGGCATAATACCCGCCGGCGTAGCTTGGATCGTGCTCAATCATCTGTTGGGCGGCGAATTCCGCCAGCTTCCAGTCATTGGAGGAGCGGGCGATGGAGGCGATCGACTCGATCTGAAAAAGGGCCTGGCTCCAGGAATCTGGCCCCGGAACGCTACGGACGTCGGCGACGATGGCCCTGAAGAGTTTATCGGCCTGGTTGGTATCGCCGGAACGCAGGAGAATCTCGGCGCGGGCCAGTCCGGCGTCCGGCAGGGCGTTTACCACGGAGACGGGCACTTTTTCGAGCTCGCGCTCGGCAAGGGCGACTTCGGATTGGGCCTCGGGGATGCGATCGAGCCGCAGCAGCGCGCGGGCGGCGAGGGTGTGGCCGGCGAAGCGCCCCATGGCCCAGGGACTTCCGACCAGTTCCTGGGCGGCGGCCAGGGCCTCTTCGGTGCGGCCGCGAGCGAGCAAGAATTCCGGCCATTCACGTCGATTGAAAGCCGCTAGGTCGACATATACGGGAAGAGCGAAGGCTTCGCGGAGGGTCTTTTCCGCCGCTTTCATCTGACCCAAGGTTTCGTAGCACATGGCCAGCAGGCTCAGGTTATGAACCCGGTGCCAATCGTATTGGGCCGGGATTTTTTCGGTGCGGTAGTAAGTATCCTCCAACTGGCCGGCGCGCTCGAATTCGGACACGGCCTCGGCGGTGCGGCCGGCGCGGCGGAGGTCGTGGCCCAGCATGTGGTGCGCGTGGGGAATGGCAGGGGCCATGCGCGCGTAGATCTCACTTTGTTGGAGAGCGTCTTGCGTTCGCCCGAGAGTTTCGTAGGTGTGGGCCAGGTAGTGATGCGCTGGGAATTCATTGGGGACGATGGCCACCGCGGCCTGGTAGAACGCCAGAGTATCCGCGCCGCCATTTTGCCCGTGTGCCTGCGGGGTGCCTTCGTCCGCGAAACCGCGTTGAATCCATAACCAGGGGTCGTCAGGGGTGGCGCTGATGGCGTCGGTGACCGCCTTGCGGTAGGCAAAATATTTCTGGAGGTTACCGCCGCTGTCCATCCAGTTGAAGAGCAGGCGGCGGATTTGAATTTTGCGGCGCTCGCTGTCGGTGATGGCAGCGGTGGAAGCCAGGTGCTCGGCTTGCTCGAGCGCGGCGTGTGCTGCGGCAAAATCGGAGAACCCGAGATAGGCGTCGGAAAGGCCGAGATGGGCCATGGCGAGCTGGCGGTCAAGGCGCAGGGCTTGATGGAAGGAGCGGGCGGCTTCGATCCAGTCGAAGGAATGCAGATAGGCAAGTCCTTGATCATAGAAAGTCTGGGCCTGCGGGTTACCGGTGGAAACCTTGGCGTGAACGGTGCCGATGCTCTGGCGCAGGCTGAGGGGGCGCTCGAGAAGTTCCTCAGGGACCCAGCCAACCATGGCTTCATGGCCTTCGTGCTGGGCCGTAGCTGGAAGGGCAGCCAGACCCAGCAGGGCCAAACCGAGGCAGGCGTATCGGTGGTTGAGTTGTTTCATGCGGCTGCTCACGTCTCCGGGATCTCCACCTGCCGGACATAGAACCCCATATCGAGGCGGCGGGTGCGGATGATGGGCTGGGCAACGCAAAGGCGAATCAGATAGCCGCCTGGCTTGGTTGGGGTCCAGGTATGGGTCCAGAAAGTCCACGAGTCGTTGTTGACGCGGTGCAAGAGATCCACGGGGACGTAATTTTCTTCGGGATTGAAGCGGATTTCCAGGCGCTGCACAGATACGCTGCCGCCCCAAAGTATGCCGATCACGCGGTACTTGACTTTTCCGGCCACGCGCCATTTTTCGATGCGCACCGGCATAGCAGCTGCGTCAATGGTGGCCGGTTGGTAGTCGCGCGCCAGTGTGGGCGAGCCCTGCTGGTGTGTGCGCTGGGCGAACTCCCGCATTTGTGAGGTGGGTTGGGCGACTTCGGATACCAGGCGGATTTCGTTGACCCACTTGATGCAG
>DATGEY010000027.1:0-65890 GCA_035309625.1 Candidatus Acidiferrum sp. | reverse complement strand
GGTTTGGCGCAGGGCGAGACTTCCTCCGGCGTTTTGACCCAGCTCGAATCGTTCCGCAAAGTCGCCGACGAACTGGGCGCCTTGCTGGTGGTCGACACCGTCGCTTCCTTGGCCGCCGTGCCGCTGCATGTGGACCGCGAGCGTATCGACATCTGTTTCAGCGGCACGCAGAAAGCGATCAGCGCGCCGCCAGGCATGTCGCCCATCACGGTGAGTCCGCGCGCGGAAGAAGCGTTTCGCAATCGCAAGACCAAGGTGCAAAGCTGGTATTTCGATCTCACCACGGCCATGAACTACTGGGGCAAAGACCGGTTGTATCATCACACGCCGCCGGTCTCCCTGATTTACGCGCTGCGCGAAGCCATGCGCATCGTGATCGAAGAAGGCCTGGACGCGCGCTGGGAGCGCCATCGCGTGAATCAATTGGCGCTGATCGCGGGAATCGAAGCCATGGGGCTGGAGTTGCTGGTGAAAAAACCCGCGGACCGCTTGCCCACCGTGACCGCCGTGATGATTCCCGACGGCATCGACGACTCGAAAGTGCGCAACCAACTGCTCGAGGAATTCAACATCGAAATCGCCGGCGGCCTGGGCCCGCTGAAGAACAAAATCTGGCGCGTGGGTTTGATGGGCCACTGCAGCCAGAAGCCGAATGTGCTACTGTTTCTCGCCGCGCTGGAAAAAACTTTGATCGATCAGGGCTTGCGGGTTGCTTCCGGAGCCGGGGTCGGGGCGGCGGTAGGCAGCTACACCACCGCGCATTCCGAAGCAGTCGGCGTCAGCAGATAAGTTGCAAGGAGAATTCGTGAGTTCACTTCCAGTCTTGGCCAATACCGGCGCCATGAGTACCTTCGTGGCCGCTTTTGATGTGACGTCCAAGCTGACCGGCCACACCTTCCAGTGCCGCTTTTCGCACATGTGGAACGGCATTGCCACCCGCCACGCGGACACCATTGATACGAAATTTTTCGTCGACGGCCGGGCGCTGGTTTTGGGCTTATCGCACAAGGCTTTCGTCAAATTTCGCGAACGCACCGGGCGCGATTTGACCGACCGCGAGGCCAGTTTCATCGCCGCGGATTTTTTGCGCGAGCGCCTGGAAGAGGACGACGAGCGCGCGCTCTACGACGTCACGGAAGCCGATGTGCTGCGGCTAATCGATCGCATTGGAATCAAGTAGGAAGAAAACAGCACGGCCCGCGTGCCGCGGGCAGTTGGAAATGACGGGGCTGCTAGTCGCCGGGTTCGACGTGGAACGACGCCAGGCACTCATGCTTCAAGCCATCGCGCCGAATGAAGTGAATCACTAAAAACATCAGCAGCCCGCCGGCCACCATCACCGCCACCGCGATTTGCAAGCCGAATTGCATGTCGTGCAAATCGGAAATGCGGCCCACGAACTGCGGCCCAAATCCGCCGACCAACTGCGTTACGAACATGTACACGCCGATGGAAGTGGCGTGGGCCCGGCGCGGCATCATGTCGTGAATCACCGCGGTCACCGGACCGTGATACCAGGACATGAAAAATGCCGCCAGAGCCAGGCCGGTAAGCACGAGTTTTTGCTCGTCCGTCTGAATGGCCCAGAGCAAGAAGGGAGCAGCGAGCAGAAACGCAACGGCGATGGCGATAATGCGGCCGTACGTGAAGCGCCGCTGCAAGCGGTCCGCGACGAAGCCGCCAAAAAGCACGCCGCACAGGCTGCACACCAATCCAATCACTGCCAGAGAAACGGAAGCCTGGCGCAGGCTGAAATCCTTGTAGGTAACCGCGAAATCGACGCCCCAGGTGAGCAGCGAGACGCTGGAAAACGTGATGCAGGCGCCGCCCGCAATCATGGCCAGAAATGCGGGCACGGTGAGAATCTTGCGAATGGGGCAAACTTCGGAGGCGGGCCCGCGCGGCGGTTCTTCCAGAGACATCACCGCGATGACCGGAACCAAGCCGGCAGCGGCAATCACGAAAAGCGCCGCTGGCCAGCCGTAGCGAGGGCCGATGATGCCGCCAAAAGCCTGGCCCGCGGCGCCGCCCAGGAGCATGCCGCTGGCAAAGATGGCTTGCGCGGAGGCCCGTGTTTCCAGGGGAAAGGCCCCGGAAATCATGGATTGGGCGGCTGGCGCGTAGGCCGCTTCTCCGATTCCGACGAAGGCGCGCGCGATCACCAGAAACAGGAAACTGCCGGCAAAGCCGCCCGCCAGGGTGGCCACGCTCCAGCAGACAATTCCAAAGCTGATGATAGCCTTGCGACTGAGGCGGTCGGCGAGGAATCCAAAGGGGATACTGCCCACCGCGAGCACTAGCAGCAGCCAGGTTTGCAGCGAGCCGAGCTGCGCGTCGGTCACGCCCAGATCTTGGCGCAGCATCGGTATCAGTGGGATGAACACCCAGCGGGCGGCAAAGTTGACAAAGTTGACCAGAACAAGTACAGCAAGGAGACGGATCTGATAGGAACTGAGCGGAATGGATTTCGATGACAAGCTGAGTTGGCTCCGTCTGGCGAGGCGAAGCGGCCGGGGCGTGCGCGAGTTGGCCAACCTGGCATACGGCCTCGCGACTGCAGCGTCCGCTCTATCCTCTAGGATTATATACCGCGCATGACGCCCATGACCTCTCTGAAGACCACCAGTGACCGGTTGACTACCGTACTTTCGTACGGGGCGCTGCTATTGCTGATTTACCTGGTATTTCGCATTTTGGAGCCGTTTCTGGCACCCCTGGCGTGGTCCGCGGTGCTGGCCATCTTCTTTTATCCGGTGCATGAACGGATTTTGCGCAAACTGCGGCCCAATCGTGCGGCGCTGGTCAGCACGCTGGGCGTGACACTATTGCTCATCGTGCCCGCACTGGTGGTGCTGTTTTACACCGCTCGGCAGGCCATCGACGCCACGGCGCGTCTACAGACGGCATTGACCGATCCGGACCGCGCGTTGCAATCGCACGCGGTGGATTGGGTGCGGCATCAGCTTCCGCAGGCCTGGCAGGGCACCGATTTCTCGCAGCCCTTGCGCCAGGGCGCGGAAAGAATTGCGACGTTTCTGGCCGGCCGCCTGGCTGGCTTGGTGAAGAATTTGTTCACCTTTTTCGTGGATCTGTTCATTCTGATTTTTGCGCTGTTCTTCATGTTTCGCGACGGCGATGAAATCGTGCGCGGGGCCAGCCACCTGGCGCCCTTTGACGAAGAGATTCAGGAGGACATGCTGCGGGAGTCGCGCGATCTGATTTTCGCCAGCGTGGCCGTGGCGCTGGTGATTGCGTTGCTGCAAGGCGCACTGGGAGGGCTGGCGTTTACCATCGGGGGAATTTCCGCGCCGATTTTCTGGGCGGTGCTGATTGCGTTTTTCTCGCTGGTGCCGGTGGTAGGCTCGGCGCTGATTTGGGGACCGGCGGCGCTGTTTCTGGCGGTCACCGGGCATTGGGGCAAAGCGCTGGCGGTGCTGGCGATTTGCGGCGGGGTGGCGGGAGTGGCCGACAACATCGTGCGGCCGCTGTTGCTGCGGAATCGCACGCACCTCAACGAGCTTTTGCTTTTTCTGGGCGTGCTCGGAGGATTGGAAGTGTTCGGCTTGCTGGGATTGGTGATCGGTCCGGCGATTGTGGCGGCGGCGATGGGCGTGTTCCGGGTGTATGCGGAGCATCGCGATAGGCAAGCTGCGCTTCCTGTGCAACAGACAGCAGCCAAATAAACGTGCGGGGTATTGTCCGTGTGCTAGAGTACCCGGCGCAGATGAGTGTCAACGGCTACAAACCGGCGTCCGCGCATCCGGAGTTGCCTCCGGAAAAATTGCGCTGGAGGTGTGAGCCGGCGCGCTTACCCTTCGAAACCACGGCGCAGGCCGAACTGCGCGAAGGCTTCATCGGGCAGGAGCGAGCGTTGCGCGCGCTGAAAATGGGCGTGGAACTTTCCGCGCCGGGCTACAACGTGTTTGTGTGCGGGCTGGCCGGGACCAGCCGCGGCGGCACCATTGCGCACATGATTGAGGAGCTGCATCCCAAGACCAAGACGTCGCTGGATCGCTGCTACGTCAACAATTTCAAGATTACCGACCGGCCGCGGTTGCTGGCGCTGCCGCGCGGGCAGGCCAATTCCTTCAAGAAGGATATGCAGGCCGGAATTGATTTCTTGCGCCGGCGAATTCCGCAGGTGTTCGAAGGCGAACCCTTTCAACGGCAAAAGGGGAGGATCGTCGAGCGCTTCACCGTGCGCGAGAAAGAATTGATGGACGATTTCACCCGGCGCATTGCCCGCGAGCAGTTTGCGCTGGGGCACATGCAAGTGGGCGCGGTGGCGCTGCCGGAAATCTTTCCGGTGCTCGAAGGGCAGATGGTGCCCATCGAGGATATTTCGAAAATGGTGCACGAGGGCAAACTGGATGCTCCGGTGGCCGAAGAGATCGAGCGCAAGTACGAGCAGTTCCGGCAGGAATTTACGGTGGTGTACCGCAAGACGCTGACGTTGTCGCGTGAGTTGGCCAGCGAGCTGAGTTACTTGGAGCAGGAAGCGGCCTCGGTGCTGGTGGATGGCGTGATCGAGGAGCTGAAGGAAAAATATCCGGGCGCCAGTGTGGCGGAATATCTGGAAGAGGTGCGGCATCACTTGCTGGACAATCTCGATCCCTTCAAGGAGCGCGAAGGCGAGGCCGAACAGGAGGGTCCGGAGCCGCCGCCGGATGGCGCGCCCAAGCCTCCGGGGGCGCAGGAGCGCGATCCCTTCCGGGTGTACGGCGTGAATGTGATTCTGGCGCATGGCGATGAAGAGGGCTCGCCGGTAATCTTCGAGACCACTCCGACCTACGCGAATTTGTTCGGAACCATCCAGCGCGCGTACGACGCGCGGGGCGGCTGGACCAGCGACTTCATGGATTTGCGCGGCGGCTCGCTGCTGCGGGCCGACGGCGGATTCCTGATCATGTATTCGCTGGAGGCGCTGAGCGAGGTGGGCGTGTGGCGGGCGCTGAAACGCACGCTGAACCACAACCGGTTGGAAATTCAGCCGCTCGAGATGTTTTATCCGTTTGGCGGCAGCGCGCTGAAGCCGGAAGCGGTGGAAATCAATGTGAAAGTGATTTTGATCGGCGACCGGCAACTGTATGAGTTGCTCTACGAATACGAAGAGGACTTCCGCAAGATTTTCAAGGTCCGCGTGGAATTTGACGAAGAGATGCACATGAGCGACGGCGTGATCGCGGAATATGCCGGGCGATTGCGCGCGCTGTGCGAGAAGGAAGGACTTTCGCCGCTGGACCGCGGAGCGTTTGCGGCGATCCTGGAATATGGCGTGCGGCAGGCCGGCCGGCGCAACAAGGTAACCGCGCGGTTTGTGGACATTGCGGATTTGGCGCGTGAGGCGCACTACGCCGCCGCTGCGGCCGGCGAAAACGTGGTGCGGGCGGCGCATGTGCGCCTGGCGCTTTCCGCGAAGATGGAGCGGCACAACCTGATTGAGACGCGCATCCGCGAAATGATCGAGGAGGGAACACTGCTGGTGGATTTGGAAGGGAAGCGCGTCGGGCAGGTGAATGGGCTCAGCGTGCTGGAGATTGGCGGCTATTCGTTTGGCAAGCCGGTTCGGATTACTTCCACGGCAGCGCTGGGGAAATCGGGCGTCATTAATATTGAGCGCGAATCGAATCTGAGCGGGCGGTTTCACGACAAGGGTGTACACATAATTTCCGGGTATTTAAGGAGCCGGTTCGCGCAGGACAAGCCGTTATCGCTGGCCGCCAGCATCTGCTTCGAGCAGTCGTATTCAGGAGTGGACGGGGATAGCGCCAGCTCGACGGAGATTTACGCGCTAATCTCGGCGCTCGCGGAGTTGCCGCTGCGGCAAGACATTGCGGTTACCGGCTCGATGAACCAGCAGGGCGATATTCAGGCGATTGGCGGCGTGAACGAGAAGATCGAAGGATTTTTCGATGTGTGCCGCATCGCCGGCTTGAGCGGAACGCAAGGCGTAATGATTCCGGCGTCGAACGTCGAAGACTTGATGCTGCGCGAGGATATTTTGGAAGCCGTGGCGGCAGGCAAATTCCACATCTGGCCAGTGGCAAAAATAGAAGAGGGCATCGAGATTCTGACAGGCATGACCGCCGGATGCTGCAACGGCGACGGCTCGTTTCAAACCGGCACCGTATTCGCCAAGGTGAATGAGCGCCTAACCAAAATGGCTC
Source organism: Candidatus Acidiferrum sp. (assembly GCA_035309625.1). Classification (GTDB taxonomy): domain Bacteria; phylum Acidobacteriota; class Terriglobia; order Acidiferrales; family UBA7541; genus Acidiferrum. The sequence continues at coordinate 59,723 of DATGEY010000027.1, read as the reverse complement.
AGATGATGAAAGGCTTTGAGTGAGTCTTTTTTGAGTGAAACCGCTCGTAGCTCGGGAACGATGGTCCCGTCCCGCTTGTTTCCAGGAAGTTGAGACAAACTATACTCGGCTGTGGTCGAGCGGCGCTATCGAACGTCGCGGTTCTGTTCGGCGTGAAATCCAAACCTGAGAGTGCAATGTTCCCATCGTGCCGAGATCGGGCTCAGGGGTGCTGCGCTCTACGAAGGATGGTCTCAAGCCGGAGGCGGGGCGAGGTATGCTTGGCGGTGGTCTACGTGATACGTGGGATCTTTTACTGTGACCTTGAGGGAGTGTAGCTGGCCGTCGGCGGCCGGCGGGGCGAACGCCAGGCTATATTCGTGGCGAATCAGCTGGGCGATTTCGGTGTAAGCGCGGGCGAATTCATCGGCATCGCTGGGAAAATAGACCCGGCCCCCGGTGAGCGCAGAGAGTTCGCGGAGAGACCGGTCGGCCTCCGCGAATCCCTCCTGCACAGCGGCGCGGTTAGCGCGCGCTTGCGAGGAAGATTTTTTGCGCTTGGCGGGCGCGGGCCGGCGGAAGTCGCCGGTCAGCGAGACAGCCAGTATGCGCACATCAGAAATCAGCAGCTTGCGCTGGATCGCTTGCGGATCATCCAGCGGCGAGGTGTCCACGCCGGTGGTAAGCAGCACGATGGTTTTTTTGCCGGGGCGGCGCGCGAGCCAGTCAATGGCCATGCCAAGACTGGCAGAGAGATTTAGATCGGCGAAGTCATTCGCGAAATTGATGTTGTCCAGCGCGGCGCGCGCGGCGGCTTTGTTGGCGGTGAAGTCGAGCAGCAGGCGCGGCGCTTTCGAGTAGCTGGCGATGGCCACGTAATCGGTCGGAGCGATCGTGGTGAGCAGCGTGTCGGCGGCCAGCAGATGGTTCTTGCCGAGAAAAATAACGGCCGGGCCGGATTCGATGAGCAGCAGAAGCTGGGCCGGCTCTTCGAGGGATAGGAAATCGGTGATGGGTTGTTCGACATCGTTGTCGAAGACTTGGAAGTCTTCGCGGCGGAGGCCTTCGACGAAGTGGCCGGCGGCGTCGGTGACGGTAACCCCGACGTTAACGCGGCTGACGTTGACGCGGATGGGCGGCGGTTGCTGAGATTGAGCGTCACAAGCGGTAAGCACCAGGACGAGGAGCAATGACAGCGTGTACGGTTTGCGTTGCAAGCGTCTGTTCACTCCGGAGAAAAGAATAAAAGAGTTTCCTCAGCGGCTAAAGCCGGTCAGTAGCCGCGATTCCCTGTCGGACCTAAGGGTCCGCCCCCAAATCCTTCGGACAGTCAAAGTGGCTGTCCTACTTTTATTCGAGCCATTCGTCGAAGTGTAAGCCTTTGGAATCCTTCCAGGAGGCCCCGGCGAGGAAGTGTAAGTGGCGCGCGAAGACCTGCGGGTCAACATTCAGTAGCCATTCGGCTTCGCCTGCGGGCGGTTGCGCCGTGCCGTCGCTGGACTTCTTCGCTGTCGCCTTGGCTGCTTTCTTCGCTTCTTCGATCCAGCGAGTTTTCAGCGCCTGATAATCGATCTTTTGCAGGTTTATGAAGGAAAGCGCATTGACCGTGGCAGGAAATTGCCCGCGCGCGGATTGGAACGCGGGCGGTAATGTTGCTGGTGTTGTGCCGTTAGCCGCGGAACCCTTGGCAAGAAATTCGCGCAGAGTTTCACTGCGGCTGGAGGCCACCAGGAACGTGGGCGTTACGGCCAGGTGATAGAAATTCCACTGCGCGATCCCGGTGCTGCCTTGTCCTCCGCCGAGAGAAACCTTGAGAAAAGTGGTGTCGCCTTCGTTGCGCTCGGAGCCCAGTTGGTCGCTGAAGATGGTGCGCAGCAGCTTGAGCGTATCCGGTTTATTGTGAATTCCCAGGTAATACACCGCTTTCTGCGGGTCCATGGCGGGATTGTTCTGCACCGATGCAATTTCGCCGCTGAGCAACGCCAGCGCGTCCGGAAGAGGCATGCCGAGGCGGGTGGCCGCCAGGCCTTCGATCATCTCCGCGCCACCCTGTTGCTGCTGCGGCAGCGCCACACGCACGGCGCGCTTGAGCAAATCGTAGAAGGCGGAAAAATTGAATTGTGTGTCGCTGTAGGACACCACGTCAGGCGATACGAAGGAAAGTGACGCGGGCGTCTGCTGGCCAGCGCCCCATAGATCGAAGGGCGTGCCCGGTGCAACGTCGCCGAGAATGCCGCCCTGTATGCGAGCCTTGGCGCCATCCAACACCAGATGGCCGGATAGGGAATGAACGGAATCCAGCCGGATCGCGGTCAGAATGGGCTCAATTTTGATCGGGACGTTCGCTGGAGCTTCCGGGGCAAAATCCTTGAGCTGCGGGACACGCAGGAAAAATTCCAGCAAGCCTCCGCGCAGCATCTGCTGGGCTTCCTGATACGCGGCGTTCTGCGCCAGCGAACTGGCGGACGGTTTGCGGTCGAGGCGCGCAAGAATTTCCTCGAATACTCCCAGATCCGCCGCCCCTACCGCGTATTTGCCGCGCTCGGTCCAATACGTGACGCTGTCTTTCCGCGCCAGCTTGAGGGCCGGAGCGCCGGCTACGGTGATGGTCGAGGCTTGCGGCGGCTCTTTTTCCTGCGAACGGAAGCGCAAGATGGTTTTAGCCAGCAGCACTTCCTTGCCGGTGCGATCGTAAACAAAAAACAGTCCGTTCCACGGATGATCGCCTGATTTTGCGGCTGCGGCTTTCGTTTCAGGCTTGCCGATATAGCCGAGCACCAACGAATTTTCCAGCAGGGAAGAAGTCTCTTCGATTTCGGCGCGAGACATCTGCGGCTTGGAGGAATCCTTGGGGGAGCTGCTCTGCATATTTTGCAAGGCCTCCGCGCGCAAAGGTGCAAGGTCCGGATCATCCCACAGCGCCAGCAGGGAATTGGACTTTCTCGCGTCGCCAGTGGGTGTGCCGCGCCAGATAACGTAGAACGTAGTGCGCGCAGGCATTTGCGCCGGCTCCAAAGGAGCTTGCGCCCGGGCGGGGCCGCCGGCGAACAGCAGGAAGACGACAAGGAAATACGCGGGAACTAGCGAGCGCGTGGACTTCATGGGATCTCCAGCTAGTGGTTTTGCAGCGACTAAAGTCCATGCTAGCCTCGTGCGCAAAAAGACAGAAGCCCTGTCCTACGGCCGGTTTCCAGAACGCGGAACAGGGCGGTGCCGAAACCGTGGGGTAAGGCGCCGTTAGGACGGCTTGGTGGCCGCGGGCGCAGGCGCGGCGGGAGCGCCGGCTTCCTTCGGGGTCGAAAGATAGCCAGTGATCTGGTTTTTGTTTACTTCAAAGACCACCAATTCATAGGGCGGCATACGCGAGCCGCCACGCACATAAAATTGCACCGGCTCGCCCGCGGTCTTGTCTTTCTTCTCGATGGAGCGGTCGTCGACAAAAACGGTGATGGTGTACTTGGATTTTTTCTGGTCCGTCTTGTTCAAGGTAACCTGCACCGGACCGATCTTTTGCGCTGTCTTGCTCTTGGTGATCTTGAATTCGTAGTAGTTGCGGTCACCGCGCCGTTTCAACTCTTCCAGGTCGTCGCGGTTATGCGCGATCAGTCCGCTCATCACGCCCATATCGCCGGAAGCGCGCTCCAGGCGTCCCTTGGTGGCCTCCAGGTCGGTGCGAGTGGCTTCAATGTCCTTCTTGGCTCCGCCCACTTCAGTGGCCACCGCGTTGATCTTCTCGGTGCTCTCCTTGGTGGCCGCATTCAGTTGTTCGGCCAGCTTCTGGTCCGAGGCTTGCTGGTCCTTGCGAATGGCTTCGGCGCGGCTGCGGGCATTGGCCAGCTCGGCCTGGGTCATGTGCATTTTCTGTTCGGTGACGTCGATGTGGCCCTTGAGGTCGGCCAGCCGGGAATTGGCCTGATCCAGTTCCGCGCTGAGCAATTTGTTCTGATCTTGCGCCTTGGAGAGGGTGGCATCCAGGCGCGATTGCACGGAATAACCGGCATAGCCCAGACCCGCCAGCGCCAGGAACAGCACGATAAAAACCACGGCGATCCAGCGCGGAGTGCCGGTGGTGGCGCCTTCGTAATGATAAGACTCCTGCGGGCTAGGTACGTTTGGCGAAATGCTCATTCAGCCTCCTGAAAGGTTGACCACCTGTACGAGTATCCGAAATTATCGCTCGCAACCTACGCGCCTGTCCATATGCCGTTAGCGGCTGCGTTTCTGCTTGGCACGCCGGGCCCCGGAGGCCTTCCCGCCTGGGTTGGGCGCCGGCCAACGCGAGAAAATGGTGGTGCTCAGGCCGCCGCGAGGGGTGAATTCCCCGCGGACCACGCACCATTCCGGCTGTACGGCGGCCACCACCTCGCGCAAAATCTTGTTCACCGCATTTTCGTAAAAAATTCCCAGGTCGCGATAGGCCAGCAGGTACATTTTCAGCGCCTTCAGCTCGAGGCAATCCTTGCGCGGCATGTATTGGATGGTGATGGTGCCGAAGTCGGGCAGCCCGGTCTTGGGGCACACCGAGGAATACTCCGGAAATTTCGTGGTGATAATGTAGCCCGGAAACTGGTTGGGCCAGGTGTCCAGCGCCGGAAGCTTTGCGTCGATGCCCGCGCGGGCGTGTTCTTCGGTGTAATCGGCCATGATCGCTCCAGGCGTTATTGTACGACGCTTAGGGAGCCCGCGACGTTGCCCTGCCGCATCGCGGCCCGCGATTTAGCGGGAATCGAGGTCGTAATCCTTGACCGGCAGGTCCCAGTGCGCGTCCAGAATCTCGAACCGGCGCTGCTCTTCCTTTTGGTAAGCGTCCTGGTCCGGAAACAGTTGTTTCAGCAGCGGCGCGGACTCGAAGTTATCGTTAGCGATCTGCGCGTTCTTGAACACGATGGTGGTACGAAAATCCCAGCGGCCATCCTCGGTGGCGTGATAGCGGGGCACTTCGGCAAACACTTTCACGATGCGCCCCAGTTCGATTTCTTTCTTCAGCAGCGGGTAGTGATTCTTCTTGAACAGCGCGATAAATTCGTCGGCGTGGCCCCACTTCACCTTGTAGTAGTACTCGATGGCGTAGGGTTTCTCGCCGGCGCCTGGTTGCTGCGCGGCGCTGCCGTGCGTTGGACGCGAGCCTGCAGATAGTGCGATTAAGGGAAAAGTTGCCAGTGCGGTCGCCGCGAACCAGCGGCGCGATTTCCGTGTAACGATGGACATGCGATCCTCCGTGTTTTTACGGTGCACGGATGTTACTCTCATCCGTTCCGGCGCGCAGCAGCTTTCGGCAGCCAGTCGCGCCGCACGGCAAGGGGTTTGGCGAATGAGTGAGGACCGGCGAAATCGCGAATTAGGCATGCATCGCCGCATCCCGCGCCGCGACACAATTCTGACGCCGGCGCCGGTGCTTATGCCGATGTAGCCATCGATCAGGCCCATCGCGCCGTGACCGAGTTAGTCCAGTCGAGGGGTTAACATGCGCGCAGTAATAGCCATTTTCGTACTTTGCACCCTGTTTCAAACATCTGTTTATGCGCAGGCCGCGACTCCCTCGCCGCAGTCCCCTGCCTTCGAAAAAATTATCATCGATACCGACATCGGCAACGACATCGACGACGCCTTCGCCGTTGCCCTCGCCCTGCGCAGTCCCGAGTTCCACATTCTCGGCATCTCCAGCGCCTTTGGCGACACCCGTCTTCGCGCACGCTTGCTGAGCCGTTTTCTGAAGGAAAATGGCCGCTCAGACATTCCGGTTGTCATGGGCATCGCCACCGGCAAGACCGATGGCTTTACCCAGGCTCCTTACGCGCAGGGCTGGCCTGCCGATCAGAAGTATCCCGATGCGGTCGACTTTCTTTTGCAACAAATACGTCTACACCCTGGCGAAATCACGTTAATCTCCATCGGCCCGGAAACCAACCTCGGCGCGACCATGGATCGCGACCCCGTCACCTTCCGCAAGCTCAAGCGGATCGTCATCATGGGCGGCTCGGTCTATCGCGGCTACGCCCAGTTTAATTACGGCAAGACTCACGGCCCCGACCCGGAGTGGAATATCATCTGCGACATCCCAGCGGCCCAGAAGGTATTCACATCCGGGCTGCCTCTGTATGTCATGCCGCTCGATTCCACGCAGATCAAGCTGCAGGAACTCGAACGCGCTCAACTTTTCAAGGCCGGAACGGACCTGACCGATGCCTTGCTGGTGCTTTACACCCAATGGTCCGGCGCCACTGGCCTGACTCCCACATTGTTTGACGCCGTCGCTGTGGCCTACGCCATGCATCCGGAGTTGTGCCCCGCGCAGCCCATGCGCCTCCGCGTCGATGAAAAAGGATTTACCCGCGTGGACCAGGGAGCGCCGAACGCGCAGGTGTGCTTGCGTTCCAATTCCGATCAGTTCCTGGAATTTTTCATGCCCAGAATCTTGGGGCCCGCGGCTCGGTAATTTTCGATTTTGATGCCGGCGAGCCCGCCGCGCCCGGATTGCTGAAAAATCGGCAGCAAGCTAAACTGGTTCGCGTGGCCCGGTAGAGTAATCGGTTAACTCGTCACCCTCTCAAGGTGAAGATTACGGGTTCGACTCCCGTCCGGGCTACCACTCCGGCCATTTCCCGATTGCATCCTTCCTGCTTTCGTTCCTTCCTTTGCATGTTGCGCACGTGCATAGTGACCGGCTGGTCGCGGCGTGCGCCATTTTTCTCCGTCCCGAAACGACTCGGTGTATGGTTGCTTGCTGGGGGCTGGTGCCGGCCAATGGCAAAGATGCGAATTCTCGTTTCTCTCACCACTAACGACAACGATTATCAGATGGAGCAGGCTCAATCCGCCGAACAGGCCGCCAATAAAATGGGCGTCACCGCCGACATTATCTACGCCAATAACGACGCCATCAACCAGAGCACCCAAATCCTCCGCGCCATTCAGGCGCCGGCCGCGGACCGGCCCAGTGCCATCGTTTTCGAGCCCGTCGGCGGCACCGCCCTGCCCCAGGTGGCTCGCGCGGCCGCCACTGCCGATGTCGGTTGGGCCATTCTCAATCGCGATGCCAATTACGTCGAAGACCTCCGCCGGATCTCCAGCGCCGCGATTTTCGCCATCAGTTCCGATCACGTCGAGATTGGCCGCATTCAGGGGCGCCAGTTCGCTGCGCTGCTGCCGCGCGGGGGCGCGGTGCTGTACATTCAGGGCCCGTCGGAAAACTCCGCGGCCAAGGAACGTACCTTGGGCATGCAAGAGACCAAGCCGGCCAACATCCAGATCATCGCGCTGCGCGCGCAGTGGACCGAAGAAAGCGCGCAGCGCGCCGTACGCTCCTGGCTCAAGCTCACCACCTCGCAAAAAGCCACCGTGGACCTCATTGCCGCTCAGGATGATTCGATGGCCGTCGGCGCTCGCAAAGCCTTCGAGGAATTGACCGGCGAAGCCGACCGTGAACGCTGGTTGAAACTGCCCTTCACCGGTTGCGACGGCCTTCCCAAAACCGGCCAGGCCTGGGTGCTCAGCGGCTTGCTTGCCGCCACCGTTTTCGTTCCGCCCAACGCCGGTCAAGCGATCGAGATGCTGGTCCAGGCCATACAGCAAAAGAAGCGGCCTCCGGAGCGGGTGCTCACCGTGCCCACTTCCATTCCTCCCCTTACCGCTCTGAATTCCCTGCGAAGAGCATAGCTGCCTCCGCAAAAAGCATCGTATAATGCCGCCCGGCGACGCGTAACAACGCCTTCGCCGGGGAGAGCGCATGAAGAATTCGCGCAAATCGTCGCGCATCGGCCGCAGGAATTTTCTGGCGGCCACGGGAACCGGTTTGTTTGCCGCATCCATGCCGGGTGTCGTGCGCTCAGCAGACTTTTTACCGCCGTCGGCCGCGCCGCCCTCCTCCGCCGCGAATCCCGCGCAGCAATCCAACCCCGGTGCGCTGCGCAAAATACCCATCGGCGTGTTCGATCCGGTCTACGACAAGCTTTCCCTCGAGGAAATGTTGGATCGTGTGACTGCTCTCGGCCTGGAAGCCATGGAGATCGGCACCGGCGGCTATCCCGGCACCGGGCATTGCCCGATCGACGAACTGCTCGCCGATCCCGCCAAGGCCAAGGCTTGGAAAAAGAAGTTCGAAGATCGCGGCATTCAGGTCGCCACGCTGAGCTGCCACGGCAATCCCGTCCATCCCGACGAGAAACACGCCGCGCGCGACCGCGAAAGTTTCCGCAAAACCATTCTCCTCGCCGAGCGCTTGGATGTTCGCGTCATCGTCGGATTTTCCGGCTGCCCCGCTGGTACGCCCACCGACACCCAGCCCAACTGGATTACCTATCGCTGGCCTCCGGAATACGGCCAAATGTTGGACTGGCAATGGAAGGAAAAGGTAATTCCCTACTGGAAAGAGACCGCGAAATTTGCTCGCGAGCACGGTATCCATCGCCTCGCCCTCGAGATGCATCCCAATTTCGTAGTCTACAATCCGCGTACGCTCATGAAATTGCGCGAAGCCGCCGGTGAGGAAATTGGCGCCAATTGCGACTTGAGCCATCTCTTTTGGCAAGGCTGCGACCCCGTGGAAGTCATTCATTTCCTGGGCCGGCACAAAGCCATTTTCCACGCGCACATGAAAGACACCGTGATGTTCCCGGACAACCTCGCAAAGTATGGCGTCCTCAATTTCGCTTCGGAACTCGCCGACCTCCCGCAGGCCTCCGAGACGTTTCGCGCCGTGGGCTACGGCCACGGCGCCAACTTGTGGAAGTCCGTGATCAAGGCTTACATGGACATCGGTTACGAAGGCATTCTCAGCATTGAAAATGAAGATCCCATTTTGCCCGGCCCCGTTGGTGTGGAACGCGCCGCGTGGGTTTTGAAGAACGTGCGCAACGAGCTGCTCGGTACGTAACGTCAAAGAAGTGAAGCGCATGGTTCACGGAGAACAATAGATGCCCCAAACCGCGCGTTCGCCAAAAACTTATGATGTCTGCGTGATTGGCTCCGGCGCGGGCGGCGGCATGGCCGCCAAGATCCTGACGGAAGGCGGCCTCAGCGTCGCCCTGCTGGAGGCCGGCCCTCAGGTTTATCCCGAAAAAGATTTCAAGATGCTGCTGTGGCCCTACGATGTTCCCCATCGCGGTGCAGGCGTTGGCGGCTCCGCGTTGGAAAATTTTGGTGAATTTCTCGCGCCCAATGGCGCGTGGGATATTGCCGGCGAACCCTACACTTCCGCCCCCGGCGCCGACTTCCAGTGGTTTCGCTCCCGCATCGTCGGTGGCCGCACCAACCACTGGGGGCGCATCGCCCTGCGCTTTGCACCCGTCGATTTCCGCTCCTACACCCGCGATTCGCTCGGTGCCGACTGGCCCATCGGCTACGAAGATCTCGCGCCGTATTACGACAAAGTGGAGTCTTACATCGGCGTCTTCGGCACCAGGGAAAATGTCTCCAGCGCCCCCGACGGCGTTTTCCTTCCGCCGCCCAAGCCGCGCTGCCACGAGCTGATCGTCAAGAAAGCTTGCGACAAGCTCGATATCATTTGCATCCCCTCGCGTCTGGCCATCCTCACCAAATCCGTGAACGGACGCTTGCCCTGCCACTACTGCGGCCAGTGCGGCCGCGGCTGCGTCACTGCATCCAATTTCAGTTCCAGCCAGGTTTTGCTTCCTCCCGCCATGGCCACCGGCAAATTGACCCTGATTACCGGCGCCATGGCCCGCGAAATCCTGGTCGGCAACGACGGAAAAGCCCAAGGCGTTTCCTACATCGATAAATCCACACGCTCGGAAAAGCGCATCACGGCACGCGCCGTGGTCCTTGCCGCCAGCGCCTGCGAATCCGCGCGACTCCTGCTCAACTCCAAATCTTCGTCGTTTCCCGACGGGCTGGCCAATTCTTCCGGCACCGTCGGCAAATATCTCACCGACTCGGTCGGCAGCGACGGCTGGGGCGAATTTCCCTATCTCGACAGGATGCCCCCGCACAATCACGACGGCGTCGGCGGCATGCACATGTACATTCCCTGGTGGAAATTCGATCGCAAGAACGATTTCCCCCGCGGCTATCACATCGAGATTTGGGGCGGCCGCGACATGCCCGGCGTGGGGATGTTCGACGGCCTGTGCCACCGCGAAGAAGGCTATGGCGCGGGACTGAAGCAGCGCGCCCGCAGAGTCTACGGCACTACCATCGGTTTTTCCGGGCGCGGCGAAATGGTTCCCAACCCGGACACCTACTGCGAAATCGATCCGGACATCGTCGATCAGTGGGGCATCCCGGTCCTCCGCTTCCATTTCAAATGGACTGACTACGAACTCCGCCAGGCTCAGGACATGCAGCAGACCTTCCGCGCCATTGTAGAAGCCGCCGGCGGCGAATATCGCACCAAGACCAGGATCGACGGCCCCTATCCCTTCGGCATTCAAGCCGGCGGAAAAATCATTCACGAAGTCGGCACCGCGCGCATGGGCGCCGATCCCAAAACCTCGGTGCTCAACGGCTATTGCCAGGCCCACGACGTGAAGAATCTTTTCGTCACCGACGGCGCTCCGCTGGTCACCAACCCGGACAAGAATCCCACCCTGACCATCATGGCGCTAGCCTGGCGCGCCTCGGAGTACCTGCTCTCCGAAGCCCAAAAAGGAAACCTGTAATGCCTACCCAGCGGCACAAAGTCTTCCTCCGGAACCTGCCCGCGCACGTAGGCCTAGCGAAATATCTCAACCACAGTCATTGCGAGGGGCTATGAGTTCGCAAAGCGTAAGCCGGCGCGACATATTGAAGACCCTGGCCATCGGCGCCGTAGGCGGCTCCGTCCTGCAGGTAATCCCGGCCAAAGCTGCCGAGTTCGCGCATCAGGCCGTGCACAAGGAAAAAGCTGCGTCTCCCGCGGGGAAGTATGCTCCCAAATATTTTTCCGCCCACCAATACGAAACTCTGAATTGGCTCTGCGACGCTATTATCCCCAAGGATGATCATTCCGGCGGAGCCGTCGAAGCCGGCGCCCCGGAATTTATCGATTTGCTCACCAGCGAAAACGAGAAGTATCAGTTGCGCCTCGGCGGTGGCCTGGTTTGGCTGGACAGCTTTTGCGCCGACCGCTACGCCAAAGTATTTATGGAGTGCACGCCGCAGCAGCGCGGCGATGTCCTGGACCTGATCGCCTATCGCAAAAACGCGAAAAAGGATGAATCCCTCAGCCCCGGCATCGCTTTCTTTGCCTTTCTCCGCAAGATGACCTGCGACGGCTTTTACACCAGCAAAATCGGCATCGCCGACCTGCAGTACATCGGTAATACCTCCTTACGCGAGTTTCCCGGCTGCCCGCCCGTTCCGGACCGGCCATCCTCCACTTAGCGATCGATTTCGTCCGATTTCGCTTGACTTTTTCCCAATTTGAGGTACTATAACTTTCAGGTAATACCGCGTTCAGGTCCAGGCAGTCCCCCTCCCGGCAAAAAGGCATTACAAACCTACGATGACGTAAGTCCTTTAGAATACGCAGTTGCGGAAGGATGTGCCCGTAACTCGTTTAGAATGTGCAGATCCGGGAAACCCGGGGGGAGGGGGCCTCCTGAAAACTGGGACAGTTTTTGTGTAATTTCCGCCTGCGGACGCGTCAAGTTCCTCAGTTAGAGGAGTTTACGTGCTCAGCTTGCTCAAATAGTTGTAGCTGATCTTAATGTCTTCAAACGGCTCTTTCGGATAATCGTTCTCCACGAAGTAGTGCTGGATTCCGGCCCTACCGGCCTGCGCGAAGATCCGCTTCCAATCGATTTCGCCCTGACCGACGTCGGTGATGTGCCCGGGCTTCTTGGCGCCCGCGCCGCCGTAGTCGTTGCCGTCCGTGCCTTTACTGGTCCAATCCTTCACGTGCACCAGCGGGAAGCGTCCGGGATACAGATCAAAATATTTCACCGGGTCCTGACCGCCCACGGTGATCCAGCACAGGTCCATTTCCATCTTGACCAGCTTCGCGTCGGTCTCCGCCAGCAGGAAATCGTACGGCATCTTGCCGCCCAACCCCTCGGCAGGCTGAAACTCGAAGGCATGGTTGTGATAAGCGAACTGGATGCCGGCTTTTTGAGCGGATTCGCCGGCACGATTGAAAACTTCCGCCGCGCGCTTGAAATCGTCGGGGTTGCGCTTGGATACCTCCATCCACGGGCACACAATGAACTTCTGCCCCACGGTATGCGCGGCTTCCAGCGTCTCCGGCCATTTCTTTTCAATCACTTCCATGGGGATGTGCTCGGAGGGCGAGGTGAGCTTGTTGCTGTCCAGAATCTTGCGGACTTCCTGCGGCGATTTGCCGTCGTAGCCGGCAAACTCGACTTCCTTGTAGCCAATTTCCGCGACTTTCGCGATGGTGCCCTCGAAATCCTGCTTCAGCAGGTTGCGGACGGTGTAGAGCTGCAGCCCTACGCGTTGAATGGGATGAGTTTCCGCCGTCCACGCAGGGCGGGAGGCGGCTACCGCGCCAACCACGGACGTTCCAATAAATGTGCGTCGATTCATGCCGCGCATTGTACTCCTTTCACTAAATCTTGGCAGTCAAAAAAATTGCCGCAACACTTGTAGCTCAGGCGCTTTACGCCCCGGCACACATACGAGAGGTGAGCCGGGGAAGGGATTGGCTTCCACTCTGGAGCGCTCAAAGAAAAAAAGCGGCGCTCCGAAGAGCGCCGCCTTTTCGGGGTGGTTGGTGGTCAACTAAAAGTAAAACCGCAAACCGAACTGCATACGCCGCGGATCGTGCGTGCCGTTCAGGTGCAAGAAGTCTGAAGCGCCGAAGCTGGAACTAATCGAGTCGAACTGGGTATGGTTGAAGAAGTTGAAGTTCTCCCACTTGAAGTCGAGTCCCGTTCTTTCTGTGAAGGCAAAGCGCTTGGAGAGGCCGAAGTCGAAATTGAGACGGCCTGGCAAGTACAGCGTGTCTCGGCCTACGTTGCCAAAGGTTAGGCCCGTTGGCACTGCGAAGGCCGCATCGTTGTAATAGAGAGGGCCGAAAGTTCCCGCCTCAGCGGCCTGTTGAGCGGCGGTAACGTCGTGGGGGTTACCGACAAGATCTGGCCGCGAGCCGGTGCCCACTCCATTAGCCACCCCGGCGTTATCGCCGAACGTAGTGCCATTGGTCACGCTAAACGGAGTGCCGGTCTGGGCGATAGTGATTCCCGAAACTTGCCATCCGCCGAGCACGTGGTGCGCGAAGCCCGGGCTTTTAAAGAACGGCAACGCATAGATATAGCTGATGGCCAGATTGTGACGCATGTCAAAACCCGAGCTCGCGCGATTTGCGGCCAGATCGTATGCGTTTACGAAAGCGTTATCGAAGCGGTCCGAGGAATCATCGATTGAGTGGCTGTATGTGTAAGCAAGGCTCAACTGCAGATTACCAACGGTCTTTCTCGCCGTAATCTGCAGGGCGTGATAGGTCGAATTGGCAGAGTCCCGCAACCCGGTCACCCTGCCGTAGCCCGGAAGATTGGACCTTAGCGGATCAGGGTTGCCACCGCAAGCGACGAATAGGTTGACGAGTCCCGGGCTCGTCGGCCCTAAAACCGCGCCATTACTCAGCGTCGCACCGGTCGGACTGCCGGTTGTTGGATCCGTGGCGATGCTGCCGCAGTCCGCTCCGGTAATCACCTGTCCGGGTGCGTATGGATTCTGTGACGGTGAGACCGGGAACAGCTGATTCAGGTCATTCTGTAGCGTCAAATGCGTTCCCTTACTGCCGACATAGGATGCCGTCATGACGATATTGCCGGGCAGTTCTCTCTGAACATCCAAGTGCCATTGCTGAACGTAGGGCCATTGCACTTGGTTTGGAATGGAAGTCTCCGAAAGCGGGAAAAATGGAACTGTGGCACTACCGCCCCCGCCAATGTTGGGATAGCCGACGATGTTGAATTGTGAGGCGGTAAGCGCGAATGGCGCGGAACCTTCCAGCGACTCCGTGTTTCCTTCGTTTCCGTTGGTGTGCTCGAAGAAAACGCCGTAGCCGCCGCGGATGGCCATCTTGCCGTCGCCCTTTGGGTCGAAGGCAAAGCCGATGCGGGGCGCCGGATTGAACATATGCCCCTTCAAGCAGCCCGGATTGGAATTTGAACCCGCACTCGCGTTCGGAAATCCGTCAACTGGGAAGGTGCCCCCCGATCCCCCGCATTGAACGATGCCATTGAACGGATTCCCTGTTCCGGGGACGAAGGCGCCAGCGAAACCGGTAGTCGATCCGGTGACGTCGATTGTCGGTGAATTCCCCGCGCTGAAGGCAGTCGGGTCCAAGTTGAATGCGTGTTGGTATCGCTCGCGATAGGTTCCGAACAAGCTGACGCGTAAACCGAGGTTCAGGGTAAACCGTTTCGTGGCGCGCCAGTCATCCTGGAAGTAGGGCTCGACGATTTTGTAGCGATTGTAATACTTCGCTTCGATGTTCGCCTGTTGGTACTGCCCGACGTTTCCCGCCAACATGTCGGCGAAGGAGTTTCCTGAGCTTACGGATGAGCTTGTGTTAAAGGTCAGGATGCCTTGCAAGTAGGGAGAGTTATCCTCGTTCTTCTGCGCCGCCGCGAAATAGACACCCATGATCAAAGTGTGATTGGCGACGGTCTTCGTCAGGTTGTCGCGATAGGTATAAGTGGGGTTAGCGTTGTTCCAAGGGAAATAACCTGTGTCCTGCTGAAGTGTACTCCCATAAGCCGTATTGCCATTGAGCACGATGGATGGCAGTTTGCCTCCAAAACCGTTCGCGAAGATAGAACCCATCGCGCCCGCCGGAAGTGCGGCGGGGTTATTAAGAGCGGTCAGAAAGATGTGGTCGGCGGTATAGCTGGCGACAAATTCATTCAGCAAAGTTGGCGATATGGTCGCATTCAAGCGGGCAACAAAACTGGTTCCCGGACCGACGAAATTGGTTTGAATGTTCTCGAAATTTGATCCATTGCCCCACAAGGGGTTCGCAACGATTGTCGACCACGAATCGTGGATGTAGCGGAAGGTCAAGCGGTAGTTGTCCGTTATGTTGTGGTCAACGCGCACCAACTCCTCACGCCAAGTCGTGGGTGTGGAAACGGTCTGCGTAAACGCCGGGAAACCGCCCAGGGTCGTATTTGGCGACGGAATCAGAGCAAGGAGCGCCTGACCAACCGGGCTAATCGGAACTGCCGAGACGTTTGCTACGGGGTTGGCACCGGTGTTGGGGCAATCCGGGCCGGGACAAAGATCCGAGAAATTGCCGCCGCGCTCCGCAACCGAAGGAACGTTGTGGTCAATGGTTGCGGGGTTCTTCTCGCGGCGCCATTCTTCAGAGAAGAAGAAGAAGGTTTTCCTTTTGTCCGAGTTGTAGTGATTGGGAATGTAAACCGGACCGCCTACGGTATAGCCGAAGTCGTGCTTCTTGTATGCTGGGTTGGGATGGGTTGGATCATTCCCTGACGTCCACGGCCGCGCGTTGAACATATCGTTACGCAGGTACTCGAAGGCACTGCCATGGAAAGCGCTGCCGCCGCCCTTGGTCTCCACCTCCACGGTGCCGGAGCCATTGCGTCCGTACTGCGCGCCGTAGTTCGATGTGAGCACTTTAAATTCGGCGATGGCTTCCAGGTTGGGATAAACGTTCAACGTGGAATTGCTGCCGTTATCCATGTTGTCGCCGCCGTCCAGCTCCCAGTTGTTGTACTCAGTGCGGCCGCCGTTCATGCTATAGGCCACGTTGCCGTACACGCCGACTTTGCCTTCGTCCGAGCCGGTCTGATTCACCACGCCGGGCGCCAGGACGACAAGCTGGGTGAAGTTGCGGCCATTCAATTCGAGTTGATTGATCTGCTTGCCGGTGATGGTGTTGGTCAGGTCGGAGGATTGCGTCTCCACCTGGGCCACGCTTTCGCCCGTGACCGTGATCTCTTCGGTCATGGCACCGACGGTGAGCGTGACATCCACGCGGGCCTTTTCCGCCACGTTGAGCTTGATGCTCTGCGCGGTGTACTTCTGGAAGCCTTTGGCGCTGACGCTGAGGTTGTAGCTGTCGCCGGGCAGACCGGCGATGGTGTAAGCGCCATCGCTGTTGGTGGTGGTGCTGCGGGTGACGCTGCCGGCGGTGCTGGTCAGCACCACTTCCGCGCCCACCACGGCGGCGCCGGATTTGTCGATGACCGTGCCGCTGATGTAGCCGGTGTCCTGGGCCTGCGAGGCGCAGGGCACACCTAGCGTTATCACCAAGGCGCAAAAAAGAAGACCGAGGACGGATGCAGTCTTGTACAAAGTGCTCGCGGACGCACGAGCCTGTAAGCAATGGGAATGGCGCTTCACAGTAGTACCTCCAAGGTTTCAAGAGTCAAATCGCGGAATTGTAAGGGGAAATGCGCCTGGCAAGATTGGCACGTCAAGTCCGTGAATCGCCGCAAAGACATCATTCGGCCACAGCCCCCACCACTCGACCACAACAAGATTGCACCGGTCTATTAAATCGAGTTAATACGGCATAATGGGGCTGCTGTCAAGCGGCATTTTTGTATCTAATTTGTTGTTTCCTGGGCCTATGCCAGTGGGTCCACCCTCCGTGCCTGGTCTCCCATTCCCTTCTTCGCCTTCAATCCGCGGCATCGGACCCGTTCACTCCCGCACTTGAAATCCGTCTGGGGCTGCCGGAGACTAGCTGGGTGCTGACCGCCCCAGTTCTGGTACTACTTTTTCTAGTTGCATCCCTCGCGGCTCCCGGCGGAAGCGCTGCCGCAGCGGTTCCTACCTCGGGAATTCCAGCAAAATCCGATGGGGCGCAGACCACTGGACCTTCCGTCGGCAGTCCAGCGACGGGCGATTTGCCAAAGACGTTCGCCAGCGGGGAGGCCGCGCTGCAACGCGGAGATTTGGACACCGCGGAAGCCGCCTTTCGCAAAGTGCTGGCCGCCGATCCCGCTGCCGGCGCGGCGTACGCGAACCTCGGCGTCATTGCCATGCGCCGCAAGAATTGGGGCCATGCGCTCACGCTGCTGCAGCAGGCGGCCAAGCTGGAGCCGAAAATGGCCGGCATCCGCCTGAACATTGGCCTGGTGAAGTATCGCACTGGAGACTATGCCGGAGCGATCGCGCCGCTGGCCTCGGTGGTTCGCGATCAACCCGAATCAGAACAGGCTCGCTACCTGCTGGGGCTGTGCGATGTTTTCACCGAGCACTATGCCGACGCGGTGGCCGCGCTGGAGCCAATCTGGGCGCAGCAGTCCGAAAATTTCATGTACTTGTATGTGTTGGACATCGCGGCGCACAACGCCAACCACAAGGAATTGGATGATCGGGCGCTGAGCCGGCTGGTGGAAGTGGGCGCGGAAAAGCCGGAGTTTCACCTGATTCTCGGAAAAGCGTATCTGAACCGCGAAGAACCGGAAAAGGCGCTTCCGGAGCTGCAGCGCGCGGCGGCAGCGAATCCCAACTTGCCGTTCGTGCATTTCAGTCTGGGTTTGGCGCAATTGCGGCTCGAACACACGGAAGAAGCGGAAGCGGAGTTCCGCAAGGACCTGGCCGTGGAGCCAGACTTGCCGGACACCTACGAGCAGCTGGCGCAACTTTATCAGCGCGCCGGCAATAACGAGGAAGCCGTTAGATATTTTCAGGCGGCGCTGAAGCGCAATCCGCGGATGGCGTCTTCGCTATTCGGCCTGGCCAAAATCGATCTGCGGCAAGGGAAGTATCATGAAGCATTGACGGCTGTCGATGCGGCGGCGAGGCTGGCGCCGGGAAATCAGAGCGTCCATTTCGTGCGTGGGCAGGTTCTTGCGCGGCTGGGACGCAAGGCGGAAGCGCAGACAGAGTTCGCCACAGCCCAGAAAATGGTGAACGCCGATCTGAGCAAGCGCCGCGAATCGCTCGACGACCAGCGCGTACCCAATCCGGAACTTGCCCAACCGCCGCAGCAGTAGAACCAGGAACCGCTTTGTGTTTCCGCTTCGCAAATGCTTTCTAAATCTGCGGCGCTTGCCAGGGGCCGCGTCCGTTCTCGATCCGTTCCGCGACCGCGAGCACGAACTCCTCTTCGTGCGGTCGTCCGATGACTTGCACCCCAATGGGCAGGCCTTCGGCCGAACTGCTCACCGGCACGCTTACTCCGGGAAAACCGGCCAAATTGAGCCACTGCGAAAAGCGCATGGTGTCACGGTAGCATTGCGGTGCGCCTGGCCTCCAAGCGCCTTCGCCGTGGCGGAACGCAGTGGTTGAGGAAACAGGCGAGATTAGAAGTGGGACATCGTGCATTTGCCGCAAGAGGCTTGCGCGCAGCATATCGCGCTCCGCGCACGCGCTCAGCAACGCATCCAAAGTCACGGGCACCCGGGCAAATTGAAGATATTCGCGGAAGATCGGGCTCAACATCTCTTCCTGCCCCCGCACGGTGGGCTGAAACAGATGCGTGATCGCGGGGCCGAAGAAAAACCACCATAATTCGATGGCGCGCTCCAGTCCGGCGAGGCGCAGCGGTTCGACCGCAAATCCTTGCGCAGCCAGCGCGTTGGCGGCCTTCTGAACGGCGGCATTGGTTTCCGCGTCGGCTTTTCCCAGGGCGTCGCTTTCGAGAACGCCTACGCGCAAACCTTTAAGATGCGAATCATCCACGGAACGAGAGGGCACCGGTGCGGACCATGCATCCCCCGGATCGGGTCCCGCCATTACTTCAAACAGGGCGCGTACGTCGGCGATCGTTCGTGCCATCGGACCTACCACGCCGATCCAGGCGAAGGCGCCACCGCCACCTGGAAAATGGCCAGTGGCCGGAATCCTTCCCGGCGTGGGTTTGAGTCCGCAGATGCCGCTGAAATGCGCGGGCACGCGAATCGAGCCGCCGCCGTCGCTGCCCACGCCGCCGGCAGAGCATCCCGCCGCGATGGCCGCCGCTTCGCCGCCGCTCGAGCCGCCCGCGCTGCGCGACAAATCCCAGGGGTTACTGGTCTTTCCGGTGATGGAATTATCGGTTTCGTAGGCCATCAGGAATTCCGGGGTGTTGGTGTTGCCCAGGAGAATGGCGCCGGCCGCGCGCAGCCGCGCGGTGAGCGCGGAATCGGTCTGCGCAACATAGCCCTTGCGCAGCAAAGAGCCCGCCGGGCAAGGCCAGCCTGTTACGTCGATGCAACTTTTGATGGAAAGGGGAACACCGGCCAGCGGTCCGAGCGAGCCGCCGGCCCGCACGGCAGCGTCGATGCGGCGAGCTTGCGCGGGTGCTGCCTCGGCATCGATATGAACGAAGGCATTGAGCTTGGGGTGTAACGCTTCTATGCGTTCCAGGTGCGCCGAGACAACGTCCACGGCGGCAAGCTGCTGCGACCGCACCGCTTGGGTGATTTCGGCAATGCTTCGGTACTGTAGCGGCGTCATGTAGGGAATAGCGAGGGTAAGTGGGTCTTTTCCGCGCGTCAAGTTGCCGCGCCCGGAGGGAATTTCGATCAGCGCCGCATGGTGTGCCGAAAAAGGCAGCTTGACGCTGCGGTGGCCAGCCGCGAAAATCGTTGACGTCTTGCGGCGCGGCGGTCTGTGCCGAGTTTCAAACGATTCGTACAGGACGAAAACCTCATGCTACGTGCGTACCGGCCCGGAATTGTGCTGCTCCTGTTCTGCGTCCCTGCTTTCTTTTGCATCGCCATTCCGGCGGTGCGCTGGCGGGACGGCAGCGCCGGGCGAAAGGCGCAAGCCCCGGCGAAATCCGAGTCGCAAAATAATGAGGCGGAAGCCTTTCGCAACAATACGCTGGGCGTAGCGTACATGAACCAGCAGAAATTCGCGGAAGCGCAAAAATATTTTGAAAAGGCTCTGGCGGCCGATCCAAAATTCACCATTGCGCGGCTGAACCTGGGTATCTCGCTGCTCAGCCAGCAGAAGCTGGAGCCGGCGCGGGCGGCTTTGGAGGAAGCGACGCGGCTGCTGCCCAAGGATCCCTACGGGTGGTACAACCTGGGGCTGGTCTATAAAGATACCAGCGCGCCGGAAAAGGGCGTGGACGCCTTCCGGCAGGTCACGCAGCTTTCGCCGGAAGCCGACGCGCATTATTTCCTCGGCTACCTTTACACGCAACTGCAGCGCTACGATGAAGCTATCGCCGAATTTCAGAAAGCGATTAACGCATTTCCGTATCATGCTTCCTCCGAATTCGGCATCGCTCGCGCTTACCAACGTAAGGGCAATTCGGATGCGGCGCGGCAGCATCTGGCGCGCTTTCAGAAAATTACCACCGAGCATTTGGGCACTCCCTTCGGGGCGGGTTATGGCGATCAAGGCCGCTACTCGCTGGCCGAACTCGGACGCAGCGGGATGCTAACGGCCCCGCCCGCGATTCCGGTGAGCTACCGCGAGCAGCCGATGGCCGCCAGCGCAGCCGGCGCGGGCGCGAAACTACCGGGCCCCAGCACGGGCGCGTGTTTTCTCGATTACGACGGTGACGGCAAGCCCGATCTGTTTTTGGTGAGCGCTTTGAGCGATGGCACGAGCCGCTTGCTGCGCAACGCCGGCGATGGGCGATTCGTTGATGTGACCGATGAAGCGGGATTGGCGCTGAAGGGCAGCGGACTGGGTTGCGCGGCGGGCGATTTCGACAATGACGGCCACACCGATCTGGCGGTTTGCCTGAGCGACGGCGTGCATTTGCTGCGCAACCAAGGCGACGGCAAGTTTGCGGACGTGACGCAGACGGTAGGAATTCGCCGCGAGCCAGGCTGCGTTGGCGTGACTTTTGTCGATTACGATCACGATGGCGATTTGGATCTGTACATCACGGCGGCGACGGGCCCTGCGGGGGCCAGCGGCAAAGGGCACAATGTTTTGTGGCGGAACAACGGCAACAGCACGTTCACCGACGTTTCCGCCGAGACCGGACTGGACATTGATGGAACGAGCGGTGGGCTGGTCACTTCCGATTTCAACAACGACCGGGCCATCGATTTCGTTCTTGCGGGCGGGAGTGCGGGCGCGGCGATCTACTTGAATCCGCGCGAAGGACGATTTTCCGCGCTGGCGGGCATCGATTTCGCGAAAGAAAATCTTCCGCCCGCGGCCGGCGTGGCCGCCTTCGATTTCGATAAAGACGGCTGGATGGACCTGGCGTTCACACACGCCGGCGCACCGGGCATCAGCCTGTGGCGCAACGTGGAAGGCAAGCGGCTGGAGCGCGTACCGCTGCCGGATTTTGGATGGCAGCGCGGCTGGGGAATTTCTGCGCTGGATTACGATAATGACGGCTGGCTTGATCTAGTGGCCGTAGGAGAATCGAGCGCTGGCGGCCAAGTGCGGCTGCTGCGCAATCTCGGCGCGTCCGGTTTTGCCGACGTGACGCGGGAGGTTCATCTCGAGGGCGTGAAACTGTCGGAGCCGCGGGCCATTGCCGTCGCCGACGTTGCCGGGACGGGCGCGGCCGACCTGGTGATCACGCAAGTGGGCGCGCCGCCGATGCTGCTTCGCAACGAAGGCGGCAATCGGCAAAACTGGATGCGGATCGATTTGAAGGCGCTGAACGACAACAAGAGCGCCATCGGCACCAAGGTCGAAATTTATGCCGGGCCCCTTTACCAAAAATGGGAAGCGCAAGGGGCATCCGGCTATCTGGGGCAGAACGCTCCGGCGATTCTCGCGGGGCTCGGCGCGGAAAAAAATGTGGAAGTGGTGCGGCTGCTTTGGCCCACCGGGGTGCCGCAGGATGAAATCAACCTGGCGGCAAAAAAAGAGCACAGCATCGGGGAACTGGACCGCCGCGGCAGTTCGTGCCCGGTGTTGTTTGCATGGAACGGGCGGGAGTACGAATTCATCGCGGACATGCTCGGTCCCGGCGTGGTGGGCCACTGGGTGGCGCCTGGGGAGCGCGACGTTCCCGATCCCGACGAGTATTTGAAAGTCAACGCGAACAGCGTGCGCCCGCGCAACGGTCTGCTGAGTTTCCGCTTCATGGAGCCGATGGAAGAAACGGTATACTTGGATCAGGTGCGGTTGCTGGCCGTGGATCATCCCGCGGCTTACGATGTTTATCCCAACGAGCGATTTGTCAGCGCGCCACCCTTTCCGGAATTCGGCGTGGTGGCCAGCCGTGACGCGCATGCACCCGCAGGCGCCTGGGACGAGCATGGCAACGACGTGCTGGCGCTGATCGCGTGGCACGATCGTAAATTTGTCACGAGTCTGGAGGGGATGGCGTTCGCCGGTTTTGCGAAATTGCACTGGCTGGAGCTGGACCTGGGCGCGTGGGACGCGGCCCGGCCGCTGCGATTGATCATCGATGGGTACACCGATTATTTCACGGCGACTTCCATGTATGCCGCGGATCAATCGGGGATCAAGGTGATTGCGCCGTACGTGGAAGCGCTGAACGCGCAAGGCCAATGGGTGCGGGTGGTCGACGATATGGGATTCCCGGCGGGGCTGGAGCGTACCATGGTGGCCGATCTCACAGGTAAGCTGGCAGCTGGCACGCGCCGGATTCGCATCGTCAACAACCTGAAAATTTATTGGGACGCGATTCGGATCGACCAGACGCCGGCGCAGAGCAATGTACGCGTCGCGGAAGTTCCGCTGGCCGATGCCGCGCTGGATTTTCTGGGCTACCCGCGCGAAATTCGGCTCACGCCCGCGAGCGACACCACGTACTCCTACACCGACCGCAGCAAGAGCGGACCCTATGCGCGGGCGGCCGGCAATTACACGCGTTACGGCGACGTCCGGCAGCTGCTGCAAACGCCGGACGACCGCTTCGTGGTGTTCAGTTCCGGGGAGGGCGTGAAGCTGGATTTCGATCCGCGAAAACTCCGGACGCTTCCGGCCGGCTGGATCCGCGATTATTTTTTCTACGCCAATGGCTTTGAAAAGGATCTGGATTTCTACGCGGCCCACGCGTTCACGGTCGAACCGTTGCCGCGGCACACGCTAATCCCCTATCCCTATCCGGAAGGGAAGGAATATCCCGAAGACGTGGACCACCTGCGCTACCAACTGGAATACAACACGCGGGAGCGCTCCGGCCGCATGCCGACAACGTTGCTCTACCAATACAAAAACAATAGGTAAGCGCCAGTCTGGGCCGGAAAATTATCCGGTGGCCATCCTAGGTAAATTCGTTAATCCTCTCCCTGCAACAGTGCGTCGCGAATCTGGCCCAGTTCCTTCTTCTTGTCCTTGTCCACGTCGGGGAAGGCCAGATCCAGTCCGTCCAGGGCTTCGATAATCGCGGAGGCCACCACCAGCCGGGCGTACCATTTGTTGTCGGCGGGAACCACAAACCATGGTGCGCGTTTGGTGGCGGTGTTCTGGACCATCTCTTCGAAAGCTTCGTGGTAGTCGTCCCAGCATTTTCGTTCCTTGATGTCGTCCATGGAAAACTTCCAGTTTTTTTTCGAATCGTTCAGGCGCTCCAGAAATCGCTTTTTCTGCTCCTCTTTGGAGATGTTAAGAAAGAATTTCCGGATCAGCACGCCGTTGCGCGACAGGAATTTTTCGAACCAATTGATGTCCTCATAGCGCTCTTTCCAGATGTGCTTGGTAACCAGCTCATCCGGCAATTTTTCCGCGTTCAAAAATGGCGGATGGACCCGCACCACCAGAACTTCTTCGTAGTAGGAGCGGTTAAAGATTCCGATTTTTCCGCGGCTGGGAACGACCTTGTGTTCCCGCCAAAGGAAATCGTGTTCCAGCTCTTCATGCGTGGGGGCCTTGAACGCGTAAACGTCGCAACCCTGCGGATTTATTCCGGACATCACGTGTTTGATGGCGCCGTCCTTGCCTGCGGCATCCATACCCTGAAAGATCAGCAGCAGCGCCCAAACATCCTGCGCGTAAAGCTTCTCTTGCATTTCGGTGAGCATGAGGTTGCTGTGCTCGAGCAGTTTTTCCGCATGCTTCTTGGATTTCATGCCGTTGGTGTCGGCGGGATCAAAATCCTTGAGGCGGAATTTCTTCCCGTCCGTAATGCAGTATGGCGAAGCGATACGTGCCGCTTCCTTGATGAGTTTGCGAGGTTTCATAGCAAACAGTGTAGCCCACGCCACGCCGGCGCGGCATCCGCGCAAACCTGTAGGGCGGGCCGCCGGTAGCTGGTTTTTCGCGGGGAGCAGATTTTTGCCGAGCCGGTGGTCAAAACTGGGCGACCTGCGTTTAATCTGTGTAAAATCGCGCGACCGAGTATTCTTTGCGAAGCGTGATCCTGCCAGGCTGCGGCAGGCAGACCGGAGTTGCGAAACATCACGACCGAGCAGGTCAAGAAAAAATGCCCAACCTAGCGCGCGAGCTTCGCGTCACGGATTATTTCACTCTCGCCTTCGGCACGATGGTGGGGGTCGGCTGGCTGGTGCTGATGGACGACTGGCTGGGGCGCGGGGGACCCCTCGGCGCCGCACTGGGTTTCGCACTGGGCGGCTTCCTACTGCTCCCGGTCGGCTATGTTTACGGGCAATGGGTGCAGCGATTGCCTGACGCGGCCAGCGAAGCGGCCTACACCGCGCAAGTTTTTCCGCCCATCGTCAGTTTTTTCACCGGCTGGGTCATGCTGCTGGCTTACTTTATCGTTTGTCCGTGGGAGGCGGTGGCCATCGGTAAAGTCGCCGCTTATATTTTTCCATGGCTCAATTCTTTGGCGCTCTACAGCGTTGCCGGCCAGCCGGTTTTTCTGCCGCGTCTCCTGCTTGGCGCGGCCATGACTGTCTTTCTGGCGTTTCTGAATTACCGCGGCATACGGCTGAGCGCGACCTTTCAGAACTGGACGGCGAGCACGGTCATTTTTCTCTTTTTGTTGCTGCTGGGCATCAGCGCATGGCGAGGCTCGCCAACCAATTTTCAACCGCTGTTCCGCGCAAACCCGTTTGTCTCGATCCTTCTTACTCTGCAAATCGTTCCGTACTTTCTTACTGGTTTTGAGTCCGCACCCAAGTGCGCGGAAGAAGCCAATCCCGGATTCAAGCGCGCCGGTTACATGCGCGCCATCGCACTCGCGCTTCTGATCGGAGCCGGTTTCTACGCACTCTCCATCGTAGCGGTGGGCTACGTCGCGCCGTGGCAAAGCCTGCTCGGCAAACGCTTTGCCACCGCCATCGCTTTCGAGCAATCGCTAGGGGCGCACTGGCCGGTGCGCTTGATTCTAGTCATTGCCTTTTTTGGACTTTTCCAGTGCTTCAATGGAAATTTTGTGGCCTCCAGCCGGTTGCTGTTCGCTTACGGGCGGCGCCAAACGATTCCCGTAGCCTTCGGCCGCATCCACGAAAGATATCAAACTCCCTCGGTGGCCATTGTTGGCATCGCGATAGGAACCATTGCGGGCCTTTTACTTGGGGACGCGCTGCTGGTGCCGGTAACGGAAGTCGGCTCGATGGCGTCGGCGTTCGGGTGGTTGGCCACTTGCGTGTCGTTTTTTCTGATCGAGCGGAAGTTGCGGTCCCGCGCCGTAACCTTGCTGGGAATGCTGGTGGCTGCGCTTCTCCTGCTGATGAAACTGGTGCCGGCCTTTCCTGGCCACTTCACGCAACCGGAGTGGGTTGCCCTGGCCATCTGGCTGGTTCTGGGCGCCTCCCTGCATCTTCGCGGTAAGATGTAGGCTGGCTTCAGCCCAGGGATGCCGCGCGGGGACCAACAAATATGCGCATCACCGTTTCGCACCATCGAACCAAAGAAGAAGTGATGGGGTCCGTCGATCGCTCCTTCGACGATCTTTTCAAGGGCACCGGATTGCCGGTGAATATCGTTCCGCAGCAGAAAAGTTGGCAAGGCTCGACGATGACTTTTGCGCTGACCGCCAAGATGGGTTTCCTCAGTTCGCCGATTAAAGGTACGGTGGAAGTCACGGATACCGACCTGACCATTGACGCTGATCTCGGCGTATTCGAGCGCATGATTCCCGCCAAGAAAGCGCAAGAGATGCTAACCACGCAAGTGCGCGGGCTCTTGAAATGAAGCCGCAGCAAAGGAGATTGGCGCGGATTCTTGCACCTTCTTTGCAGCGGCACCCGTAAGCGCGAGTCAACCTAACGTCATTTACCCTATTCCACGTGAAATTCGCGTGAGGTTTCGTTGGCAGGCGAAACCCCTACGGATTTGGATATCCGCTTTAATACCACCATTCGCTAGACTATTCCGATGCAGCGCAAAATCTTTTGGATGACCTTCGCTATCATCGGCCTGATTGCGGACCTGGCCCTGCCCTTCTGGTGGGCCGTCGCCGCCACACTGCCCATCGGCGCGCTCAGTTGGTGGATCGCTTACCGCAGCGAATGGTTCTAGCGATTTAGGCGCGATTCCAAACAGGGCGGCGGAGAGGTCCGGCCGATGTAACCCCATCCCTCTTTTTTTCATCGGTTAGATAGCCTGAAAGGGTTGCCTGTTGGCGGAGTCAGTCGTCATTTGTTACATCACGCGGACGGAGAACTCGCATGAAAATCGCATCGCTGGTTGCACGGTTGCTCTTGGGCCTCATTTTCCTGGTGTTTGGCTTGAACGGCTTTCTGCGTTTTCTTCCGATGCCTCTGCCCACCGGTCTCGCGCTTCAATTCCTGACGGTGATCATTGCTTCGCACTATTGGGTGGTCATCTTCGCGGTGCAGGTCCTTGGCGGCCTGCTGTTGCTGATCAACCGCTTCGTGCCTCTGGCGCTGCTAATCCTCGGACCGGTCATCGTGAACATTGTCGTCTTTCACCTATTGATGGCGCCGGTTGGTCTGCCACTGGCTATTCTCGTAGTTGTGCTCTGGACCATAGTCGCCATCCGCAACAAGCAGTATCTCGCTGGAATTTTCGTGCAGCGCACGGTGTGACGGCATAGTCCTTGCAGAGATTCTTGGCAAGTCCAGAGGTTTCGTGGATCATATCGTGCTCAGTTAGATAGATCGGCGGGCCACAACGGCGACGCACGCGCGTTTTCCGAGCGGGGACAGCCAAAGAGGCTGCCCTGCTGTGGCTTACGGCGCTCGACCCGGCGCCGTGTATACTCGATTGCCTATCTTATGATTCCTTTCTTGCATCTTGGGCCGCTTAGCATCCCAACGTTTGGATTGATGGTGGCGACCGCGCTGCTGGTCTCCGCTTACGTGTTACAGGCGGATTTCGACCGCCGGCGTGCGCAGCTCGCGCGGCTGCCCGGATTTAAGGGACAGCGCGACGAGGGATTTCTGATTATTGGAGTTGCCGGGATCGCCGGATTGGCTGGTGCGCGCCTCTATCATGTGCTGGAAAGTCCCGCCGAATTATTTGCCGATCCTTGGAATCTGTTGTTCAGCCGTTTCGGGTTTGCATGGTTCGGCGGGTTTCTGGGCGGATTTTTCGCGCTGGTGCTCATGGCGCGGCGGCTGAAAATTCCTCTGCTATTGTTTCTGGATCTTTGCTCGCCAGCCGCTTGCGTTGGTTATGCTATAGGGCGTATCGGTTGCTTGCTTTCCGGAGACGGCGACTACGGGCGGCCTACAGCGTGGCACTGGCCCTGGGGGATGGCCTTTCCTCACGGCGTGGTGCCTACCACTGAGACCTGCGTGCAAGCGGGTTGGCCGTCCGATTGCCGCGTTTATGCCACTCCGCTGTACGAATTTTTCCTTTGGTTGGCTATCGCCGGGTTTCTTTGGCACATGGGCACAAAATCGCTGCGGGGGCCAAAGGCGCGCGGGGAAATCTTTTGTAATTATCTGATCCTGACCGGCCTGGCGCGTTTCCTGATTGAGATCATTCGCATCAACCCGCGCTCTTTTTTCGGAATGTCCAACGCGCAGACGGCCAGCCTGGTTTCCATTGTTTTTGGCGCGGTGTTGCTTTGGCGTATCAAGGGCCAATTTCACGCGCTCCGAAAAGAGCATCGCATCGTAGAGCACATCGCCGCGCGCGGCGACGTGTTGCAACCGGAATACCACAAAGCTACGCCGGAATGCCCGCACCCGGAGCGCTGGCACATGTATGACTCGATGACCGCCGAAGTGGAAGTGCTCGATTTTCTGAAAGCGATCGTCACCACCATCAAGCCGGAGCTAGTGGTGGAAACCGGCACGTTTTCCGGCTTGAGCACGCTGCGCATCGCGGAGGGCTTGAAGCAGAATGGTTTCGGGCGGGTGATTACCTGCGAGTACGACGCCAAGGTATTTGCCGCGGCAAAGGAACGCTTCGCCGCATCCGGGCTGGCGCAATGGATTGACGCGCGCAACGAATCCAGCCTGGAAATGAAAGTGAACGGCCGCATCGATTTGCTGTTTTGCGACAGCGACGCGCCGATTCGCGGACAGGAAGTCCGCCATTTTCTGCCGCAGGTAAATCCGTACGGACTAATTCTGATGCACGACGCCAGCTCCGCGATGAAGACGGTGCGGGAAGCCGCCCTGCAACTGGAGCAAGAAGGGCTGATCTCGGTGGTGCTGCTGGCCACGCCGCGGGGCCTGGTGGTGGCCCAGAAACGCGAAGGCCGGAAATAGATGCAAAGGGAGGGCCGTCTCTGGGTTATCTCCGCGCCCTCTGCGCCTCTGCGTTATCTTTTTCGTTCTTGGATACAGTTAAATCTAACGCAGAGACGCAGAGACGCAGAGCGCGCAGAGGTTCGCAGAGCGGAGCGGAAGGCTAGAGCATCTGGCGGAGGACGTACTGCAGGATGCCGCCGTGGTGGTAGTAGGAAACTTCTTCGGGAGTGTCGACGCGGGCGATTACGGGAAATTGTTTCGTTTTGCCGGCCTCGGATTTTGCGTACACGGAGATGGGTTTTCCCGGGGCTAGCGCGGCGATGCCTTCGATGTCGAACACTTCGTGGCCGGTTAATCCCAGCGACTCGCGATTTTCGCCGGCTCGGAACTCGAGCGGCATTACCCCCATGCCGATCAGGTTGCTGCGGTGGATGCGCTCGTAGCTCTCCGCAATCACCGCGCGCGCGCCGAGCAGCCGAGTGCCTTTGGCGGCCCAATCGCGCGAGGAACCGGAGCCGTATTCCTTCCCGGCGATGACTACCAGCGGGACACCGGCTTCGCGATATTTTACGGCCGCGTCATAGATGGTCATTTTGTCGCCGCCGGGCAGATAGAGAGTCCAGCCGCCTTCGGTGCCGGGGGCGAGTTGGTTGCGCAGGCGAATATTGGCGAAAGTACCGCGCACCATCACTTCATGATTGCCGCGGCGGGCGCCGTAAGAATTAAATTCATGGGGCTTGACGCCGTTGACGATCAGATATTTCCCGGCAGGCGAATCGACGGGAATCGAGCCGGCGGGGGAAATGTGATCGGTGGTGACGCTGTCGCCGAGCACGGCGAGAACGCGCGCGCCATGAATATCGGCGAGGGGAGGCGGCGTCTTCGGCATATTTTCGAAATAAGGCGGCAGCTTGATGTACGTGGATTTGGGGTCCCACTGATACAGATCGCCTTGAGGAACGTGCATCCCTTTCCAGTGGGCATCGCCTTCATACACTTCGCTGTATTGCTTCTGGTACATGCTGGTGGAAACGGCGGCGCGCACGGTGGATTCGATTTCTTGCGGTGAGGGCCAAATATCGCTGAGGAAAACGGGTTTGCCGGATTTGTCGTTGCCGAGCGGTTCAGTAGTGAGATCGAGATCCATGCGGCCGGCCAACGCGTACGCGACCACCAACGGCGGGGAAGCGAGATAATTTGCGCGCACCAGCGGATGAATGCGCCCTTCGAAGTTACGATTACCGCTAAGGACCGCGACGGCGACCAGATTATTCTCCTTGATGGCGGCGCTGATGGAATCGGAGAGCGGACCGCTGTTGCCGATGCAGGTGGTGCAGCCGTAGCCGACCAGATTGAACTTTAATCTGTCGAGATAGGAAGTAAGGCCGGCGGCGGCGAGATAGTCGGTGACCACTTTAGAACCGGGGGCGAGACTGGTCTTTACCCAAGGCTTTACCTGCAATCCGCGCTCGACGGCTTTTTTGGCGAGCAGGCCGGCGCCGAGCATCAGCGAAGGATTGGAAGTATTGGTGCAACTAGTGATGGCGGCGATGACTACCGCGCCGCTGGATAGATCGAAAGAATCGCCGTTGTTGCGGACGTGAACATTTTTGGGCGCGGCGCCTTCGACGACTTTAGTGAAGGAAGATTTTGCGTTGCGCAGCGCTACGCGGTCTTGCGGGCGCTTGGGTCCGGCGACGGTGGGCTCGACGGCGCCGAGGTCGAGTTCGAGTTTGTCGCTGAACAGGGGATCGGGCGTGGCGTCGGTGCGGAAGAGAGATTGTTCCTTGCAATAGGCTTCGACCAGCGCGATTTGTTCGTGGGCCCGGCCGGTGAATTGGAGGTACGCGAGCGTTTCCGAATCGACCGGGAAAAAGCCCATGGTAGCGCCGTATTCGGGGGCCATGTTGGCGATGGTGGCGCGATCGGGAACACTGAGGGTGCTCAGGCCGGTGCCGTAGAACTCGACGAACTTGCCGACCACGCCTTTTTTCCGCAGCATTTCGGTCACGGTAAGAACGAGATCGGTGGCGGTGGCGCCCTCTCGGAGTTTCCCGTGCAGGCGGAATCCGACTACTTCGGGAATGAGCATGGAGGAGGGCTGGCCGAGCATGGCAGCTTCCGCTTCGATGCCGCCAACGCCCCAGCCGAACACCCCGAGCGCGTTGACCATGGTGGTGTGTGAGTCGGTACCAACAACAGAATCGGGATAGGCTTCGAAATTTCGGCCCAAGGGCATGGCGCAGACTACCCGCGCCAGGTATTCGAGATTGACCTGGTGGCAGATGCCGGTGTCGGGTGGAACGACTTTGAAATTTTTGAAAGCGGTCTGGCCCCAGCGGAGGAAGGCGTAACGCTCGACGTTGCGCTGGAATTCCAGCTCGGCGTTCAAGCCGAAAGCGTTGGCGTCGCCGAATTTATCGACTTGCACAGAATGGTCGATGACCAGCTCGGCGGGAAACAGCGGATTGATGCGCGAAGGGTTGCCGCCCATGCGCTGGACGGCTTCGCGCATGGTGGCCAGATCCACGACGGCGGGGACCCCGGTGAAATCCTGGAGCAGGACGCGCGCGGGCATGAAGGCGATTTCCTTTTGCGGGCGGTTGGGAGTCCAGGCGGCGAGGAAGCGGATGTCATCGGAACGAACGAAGCGGCCATCTTCGCAGCGCAAGAGATTTTCGAGCAGGATGCGCAGGGAAAACGGAAGATTGGCGAAGGAGCCGAGGCCTTTTGCTTCGAGTTTTTCCAGCCGATGAATATCGAAGGTTTGCGCGCCGACGTGAAGCTTGTCGCGAGTGCCAAAAGAATTGCCTGCGGGGATGGCCATCCTGGCTTCCTTTCCTAAAGTAGCGCAGCTTTATATCATAGCTGAAAACGAAAGCGAGCGCGGACGACTATACTGGTAGACGATGAAGATTGTGCTGATTTCTACGTATGAGTTGGGGCGGCAGCCTTTTGGGTTGGTGTCGCCGGCGGGGTGGTTGCGGCGGCGGGGGCATGAGGTTGCGTGCTTCGACCTCTCGCGGCAGGAGTTGGATGCTGGGGCGGTGCGGGCGGCGGAGCTGGTTGCGATTTATTTGCCTATGCATACGGCTACCCGGTTGGGTTGCAAGTTGATTCCTACGCTGCGCGAGAAGAATGCTGGGGCTCATATTTGTTGTTATGGGTTGTATGCGCCTATGAATGCGGAGTATTTGCGATTGTTGGGAGTAGGGACAATTTTGGGCGGGGAGTTTGAAGATGGGTTGGTGCGGTTGGCGGAACGGTTGAGCAAGGCGCGGCCCGAACGATTGGCCAGTGCACAGGTGGGAGCAAGCGAGCAAAGCCCTCAAATTTTGCATGCTGAACCAAGTAGGGGCGCAGCATGCTGCGCCCCTACGTTTACGGGTCAAAGTGAGCCGATGATTTCTTTGGAGCGGCTTCGGTTTGAGGTGCCGGATCGGGCCGGGTTGGCGCCTCTTGCCAAATACGCGCATCTGATTTTGCCTGGCGGCGGGTATCGCGTGGTGGGATCTACGGAGGCTAGCCGGGGGTGCAAGCATCTTTGTCGGCATTGCCCGATTGTGCCGGTTTATAACGGGGTGTTTCGGATTGTCGCGCGAGATGTAGTGCTGGCGGATGTGCGGCAGCAAGTGGCGGCAGGCGCGCAGCATATTTCGTTTGGGGATCCGGATTTTTTTAATGGGATACGGCATGCGATGGAGTTGGTGGAAGCGTTTCACGCTGAGTTTCCTCGCGTTACTTACGATGTGACCATCAAGATCGAGCATCTGCGGAAGTACGAGCGGGATTTGGCGCGGTTGCGGGACACGGGGTGTTTGTTTGTGATCAGCGCGGTGGAGTCGGTGGACGATGGGATTTTGGAGCGGCTGGACAAGGGGCATACGCGGGAAGATTTTCTTTATGTGTCGCGGAAATTTCGCGAGTTGGGCATGACGTTGCATCCGACGTTTGTGCCGTTTACGCTGTGGACCACGCTTGGGGGATATTTGGATTTGCTGCGGGTGTTAGCGGCGGAGGAATTGGTGGAGAACGTGGCGCCCATTCAGTTGGGGATTCGGCTGCTGATTCCGGAGGGATCGAGGTTGCTGGAGTTGGAGGACGTGCGCGCGGGAGTTGGAGCGTTTGATGCGGAGTCGCTGGTTTATCCCTGGAAGAACTCGGATGCGCGGGTGGATTTGCTGAGCGAGACGGTGCAGGGGATTGCGGCAGCGGCGGACCGAAAGAAGGAGTCGCGCGGAGTAGCGTTTACGAGAATTTGGGAGGCGGCGCATTGGGTGGCGGAGATTGCCGCGCCAGTCTTGCGTGTGAAGGAGGGGCGTGGCGTGCCATTTTTGAGCGAGCCGTGGTATTGCTGCGCGGAGCCTACTCGGGATCAGTTGGTGGCGATTGGCGGGGCGGCGGCTGCGCCTGCGGAAACGGCGGAAAAAGTTGTAATCGCGGATGGATTTGTCTAAATGAACGGCAAACGGGTATTGGTGTTTGCGGGGAAACTGGGGTATCAGACGCGGAGCTTTGCCGGAGCCGCGCGGAAACTTGGCATCGAACTGAAGTTTGTTACGGATCGCTGCCATCAGTTGGATGATCCTTGGGGGGATAGGGCGATTGCGGTGCATTTTGAATCGCCGGAGGCGGCGGCTTACACCGTTCTGGAAGAGGTACGGCGCGGCGAGCGGCGCGTGGATGGAATTTTGGCGTTAGGAGACCGGCCAGCGGTGGCGGCGGCTTATGTGGCGCGGGGATTGGGTGTGACCTACAACCACCCAGCGGCGGTGGAGGCTTGCCGGAGCAAGTTGCGGATGCGGGAAGTGTTTCGCGATGCGGGGCTGCGCGTGCCCTGGTTTTGCGCTGTGGCGTTGCAGCCTGCGCCGGAGCCGGCGCTGCTGGGGATTTCGTATCCGTGCGTGGTCAAGCCCATGTCGCTTTCGGCGAGCACCGGAGTGATTCGCGCTAACCATCGGGAGGAGTTCTCGGCGGCGGCGGCGCGGGTGCGGCGCGTGTTGGAGTCGCCGGAGATTGCGTCGAGCCGGGAAGAAAATTTGGATCGAATGATCGTGGAGGGCTACCTTCCGGGAAGGGAAGTCGCGGTGGAAGGATTGTTGAGCGACGGAGAGCTTCGCGTCCTGGCTATATTTGATAAGGCCGATCCCCTGGAGGGGCCTTTTTTCGAGGAGACGATTTACATTACGCCTTCGCGATTGGGCTCGGAGCGCGTAACGGAGATTGGGAAGTGTGCGGCCGATGCGGTGCGGGCTCTGGGATTATCGCATGGGCCGGTGCATGCGGAGTTTCGGATCAATGAGGAGGGAATTTGGCCGCTGGAAGTGGCGCCGCGGCCGATTGGGGGAATGTGCGCAGGGGCGCTGCGGTTTGTTTGCGACGGAGACGATGAAGGAATGGGGTTGGAGGAATTGTTGTTGCGGCATGCGGTGGAGATGCCGGTGGCGGAGTGGGTGCGGGAGACGGCGGCTTCCGGGGTGATGATGATTCCGGTGCCCGTTAGCGGCGTGCTGGAGAGTGTGGAGGGCCAGGATTCAGCTCGGGCCGTACCGCATATTGTTGGACAGGAGATTACCGCGCGGTTGCATGATTACATTGCGGCCTGGCCAGAGGGAAACAGTTACTTGGGATTCTTGTTTGCGCGGGCAGAGACGGCGGCGGAAGTGGAGGAAGCGCTGCGAGCGGCGCATGGGAAGTTGCGATTTGCGATTCGGGAGAGGTTGGCGGTGGAGCATCCGGCTACCGGGCGGGTGGTGGAGTGAATTGCCGGGAGTCAGGAAAAGATTTAGGAAGGTACAGAGTAGGCATAGAAGTCGCAAAGGCTTTTAGTTTAGGTTGGGAATAAGGCAAAGCGACAAAGGCGCAGCATGCTGCGCCGCTACAACTCAGAAGTTTTGCTAGATGGGCGCAGCGGTGCTGCGACCCTACGGGGACTTATCAGCCCTTGGCCTTGGGGGCTACGTAGCCTTCGGGGAGCTTGGCGCCTTCGCCAAAGAAAAATTGCTCCATTTGTTCTTCCATGATTTTTTGGGAGCTGGGATCCAGAGGATTCAGGCGGTACTCGTTCATGACCATTTTGGAGTGCTCGATCCACAGCTTCCAGGCTTCTCTCGAAACACTTTCGTAGACCCGCTTGCCAAGCTCGCCCTTCCACGGCGGGCGGTCCAGGCCGGGCAGATCGCGGCCGAATTTTACACAGTGCACCATGCGAGCGCCGGGCTTGAGCGGCTCATTGGCGGGCGGTGTGGGCCCGCAGGGATCGTTGGCCATTCGCTGTCCTCGTACCTTCTCTACTTTTGACGATACCGCAAGCACTGGGAAATTCCTAGTGCGGCGCTGGAGTGAGATAGGAATCGAAATGCCGGGATAGTAGAATCGCGAAGCCGGAAATGAAGGAGCCTTGGAGATTGCCGAGGCTGAGTTGTTCTGGCGGTAGCGCAGCGGCGGGAAAGCATCAGATCAAAACGGAAAAGCGGGGCGGCGGCGGTGGCTGAGATCACAACTTTATTTTGGGATATCGGCGGGGTCGTTCTCACGAACGGGTGGGACACCGCGTCGAGGAAAGCGGCGGTGGAGGCGTTCCATCTGGATTGGGATGAGTTTCACGACCGGCACGACCTTTCCTTTCCGGCGCTCGATTCGGGAAATATTTCGCTGGACGAATACCTGAACCGGACGCTGTTTTACCGGACCCGGGCGTTCACACGAGAAGAGTTCATCGCGTTCATGTTCGCGCAGTCAAAAGAATATCCGGAATCGCGCGCGGTGCTGGATGCGCTGGCCGGAACCGGAAAGTATTTTATCGCCGCGATCAATAACGAGCCGCTGGAGTTGAACGAATACCGGATCGCGGAGTTTCGTTTGCGGCGTGACTTCCAGGTGTTCTTCAGCTCGTGCTATTTGCACACGCGAAAGCCGGAAGAGGTGATTTACCGAATCGCGCTGGAAGTGACGCAGCGGGTGGCGGAAGAATGCGTGTTCATCGACGACCGGCCGCTGAACCTGGAGAATCCGCGGAAGCTGGGGATGAAAACGATTCATTATCAGGACGCGGAGCAGCTGCGGACGGAACTGAAAAATTGCGGTGTTAAGGTATAGTGTCGGGCACTGGTGAGGGGATGAATAAGACTGCAACGTTAGAAGATGTTGAGGTGGAATGGGACCGAGCGAGCGAAGGGAACGGCGTAACCGGCGAGCCGGTGACCGTGGTGCTGTTCGGGGCTTCGGGCGACCTGGCCAAGCGCAAAGTAATTCCGGCGATGTACGACCTGGCCATGCACAATTCGCTGGGGCCACGCTACGCGATTCTGGGATTTGCCCGAACGGAGATGGACGACGACAAGTTTCGGGGGACCGCTGGAGAGGCGGCCAAGAGCATTTCCGAGGTAGGGCCGATCGACCCCGAGAAGTGGAACGAATTCGCGGGAAACCTTTACTATCAGGCTGGGGAGTACGGAAGCGCGGACGATTTCAGGAAACTGGCCAAGCGGCTGGAGGAGTTGAGCGCGGGGAAAAAACTGGGAGGGAACCGGCTGTTTTATCTTTCCACGCCGCCGGAAGTATATCCGCACATTGTGGAGCAGTTGGGGCAGGCGGGATTGGCGAAGCCGGCGTCGGAAAATAATTGGGTGCGCATCATTATTGAAAAGCCGTTTGGGCGGGATCTGGTTTCGGCGAAAGAGCTGAATAAAAAAGTGCTGTGCGTTTTTGATGAGAAGCAGGTCTACCGCATCGATCATTACCTGGGCAAGGACACGGTGCAAAACCTTTTGGTGCTGCGCTTCAGCAACGGGATATTCGAGCCGCTGTGGAACCGCAATTACGTCGACTCCGTACAGATCACAGCGGCGGAGACGCTGGGGGTGGAGCGGCGCGGGGGATTTTACGAAACCGCTGGGGCGCTGCGGGACATGATCCAGAGCCACGTGCTGCAGTTGACCTCGCTGGTGGCGGTGGAGCCTCCGGCGCAGTTTGATGCGACCGCGGTGCGCAACGAAAAATTGAAGATATTGCAGTCCATTCGGCCTTTCGATTTGGGGATGGTGGCGCAGTCGGTGGTTCGCGGGCAATATGCGCCCGGAGCCATCGAGGGAAAACCCGTGCCCGGCTATCGGCAGGAGCAGGGCGTGAGTCCCCATTCGCGCACGGAAACGTTCGTGGCCATGGAGCTGCAGATCGATAACTGGCGGTGGGCGGGCGTGCCATTTTATCTGCGGACCGGTAAACGCCTGGCCAAGCGCAGCACGGAAATCGTGATCCAGTTCAAGCGCGCGCCGCACATTGTGTTTCGCGAACGCGAAGTGGAAGACAACCGCCTGGTGCTGAATATTCAGCCGGATGAAGGGATTTCCGTTTCGTTTGGAGCGAAGCGGCCGGGAACGGAGATGGGG
Organism: Candidatus Acidiferrum sp.; assembly: GCA_035309625.1. GTDB lineage: Bacteria > Acidobacteriota > Terriglobia > Acidiferrales > UBA7541 > Acidiferrum. Next base: position 23,026 of record DATGEY010000027.1, on the reverse strand, counting down.
ATCGGACACGTGTCGATGAATTTCAGCTACCGCGAGGCGTTTGGCGACGGACGCACGCGCAGCGCGTACGCGACTTTGTTGGGAGATTGCGTGCGCGGCGACGCGACCTTGTTTGACCGCGGCGACAGCGTGGAAGCGGCGTGGGCGCTGGTCGATCCGATTCTGGATGTGTGGAGCGCGGCCAAGACGGCGACGGTGCCGCAATATCCGGCGGGAAGCTGGGGGCCGCGAGAGTCGGAACTTTTGCTGGAACGGGGCCGGCGGCGCTGGTATAACCCGTGATTTTGCCGGCCTTGGGCTAGTCTCGGCAAACGAATCGGAAAGAGGGGAAACGGTGATCCTGGCGGGCGACGTCGGCGGGACGAAATGCAATCTCGCGCTGTTCGCGGAACAGAACGGCACGTTGACGCCGGTATTCCGCAAGCGATTTGCGAGCAAGGAATTTGCGCAATTTGATTTGATTGTCAAGGAATTCTCGCGGCTGGCGGAGCCGCATTTGTCTTCCGATCCGGTAGTGGCCGCTGGATTCGGAGTGGCCGGCCCAGTAATCTCCAACCATGTGCGGGCGACGAATTTGCCGTGGATAGTGGATGCACGCACGTTGTCTTCGGAACTGGGCGTGGCGAAAATCGTGCTGATGAATGACTTGGGGGCAACCGGTCACAGTATCGAGCATTTGCCGGCGGAAGAATTTTGCGTGCTGAATGCGGGTAAGCCGGAACCTGGCGGGACGCGAGCGCTGCTGGCTGCGGGTACGGGACTGGGGCAATCCATCCTGGTGTGGGACGGCAGCCGTTACCGGATTGTGCCGTCGGAGGGCGGGCACTCGGATTTTGCGCCGCATACCGAGCAGCAAATCGAGTTGCTCCGGTTTATGCGGCGACGCTATCCGCAAGTTAGTTGGGAATTGATTTTGTCCGGACGCGGTTTTCGGACGCTGCACGAATTTATTGCTCCGGAGGTAAAGCACGCCAGCTTTGAGGATCCGGACGCCGATCCCGCGCCGGAAATCACGCAGAAAGGGCTGGCGAAAACGTGCCCCATTTGCGTGGAGACGCTGGACTTGTGGACCTCCATCTATGGCGCGGAAGCGGGGAACCTGGCGTTGAAGGTATTGGCGCTGGGCGGGGTTTATGTCGCGGGTGGAATCGCGGTGAAAATCATCGAGAAGATTAAGGATGGGACTTTTTTTCACGCTTTTAAGGACAAATGGCACTTCGAGAATTTGCTGGCGAACATTCCGGTGTCGGTGGTGCTGAATGAATCCGCGCCGCTGATGGGTGCCGCGTATGAGGCATTAGCTGCGGTTCGGAAATAATAGCGGTCGACGGCCCGGCTGAACTGTTTCGGCACTTCGCGGTGCGAATCGTCGGGGCATGACCGCATTGCTTGCTACGCTTCCTGGAGTGGCCTTCCTGAAGCAATATTTTGGAGAGTGGAAACCGATTTCGCGATACGCGGGAATCGGCTGGCTATGCTTTTACCTTTTGTTCCTGGCGTACGCCGCCAGGGACGGCAGCGGTTTTCTTTTTCTCGACTACGCGAACTTGATGATTCATGAAGCGGGGCATCCCTTCTTCAGTTGGTTCGGCTACACCATCATGATTCTGGGCGGAACGCTGGCGGAGCTGATTGTTCCGCTGTTGTGCGCTGGATATTTCTTCTGGAAGCGGGAAATTTCGGGGACCGCGTTCTGCGGTTTTTGGTTCTTCGAGAATTTTCCTTATATAGGAACGTACATGGCGGACGCGCGGGCTCAAGCTCTCCCACTGGTGGGTTCCGGCGATCATGACTGGGCGATTTTGTTCGGGCAATGGGGTTTGTTGTTGCAGGACCGAAAAATCGGCGGAGCGATGCGAACGATTGGATGGTTGGGGATGATAGCGGCCCTTGGGTGGCTGGCCTGGCGAACTTACCGGAGTGCGCGGGAAGATGTGAGCGCGCACGCGGCCGAGCAGGTGCGCTAGAAGAGTGCTCGGTTCCCTCGCGGTGCGTGTTCAACCTTACGTAAGTTTGTTAACCTAGTGCGTGAGGGCGCGTTGCGGCGGCCAAAAACGCACGTTCATTTCGCGCCTTAAGCGAGCAGAGCAGGAGCAATTATGAGCAGTGCCACTACCATGCACGAGCCCCAGCTTCAGAATTATGTGAGCGGAGCGTGGCGGGCGTCGGCGGGAACCGAGTTTGTCGAGGTCGTCAATCCCGCGACCGCGGAAGTGCTCACGCGCACGCCGCTTTCGACTAAGGCGGATGTAGATGCCGCGGTGCAGGCTGCCGCTGCGGCATTCCCGGCTTGGCGCCGCACTCCACCCGGGGAGCGCATTCAATACCTGTTCAAGCTCAAGAACCTTTTTGAGGCGCACCTCGATGAACTCTCGAGGCTGATCACCGTGGAAAATGGAAAGACTTTCGCGGAAGCTAAGGCGGAGATGCGCCGCGCCATCGAGAACGTGGAAGTTGCTTGCGGCATTCCCATGATGATGCAGGGGTACAACCTGGAAGATGTGACGCCCGGCGTGGACGAGATGATGGTGCGCCAGCCGCTCGGTGTGGTGGCCGCGATCACTCCGTTTAATTTTCCGCTCATGGTGCCCTTCTGGTTCCTGCCTTACGCCATCGCCTGCGGAAATACGCTGGTGATGAAGCCTTCGGAGCGCGTGCCGGTAACCATGCGGCGCGCCATCGAGTTGATCGAACAAACGGGAATTCCCAAAGGCGTCGTGAACCTGGTGAACGGCGGCCGTGAAGTGGTGGACGCGCTCTGCGATCATCCCGGCGTACGCGCCATCAGCTTTGTCGGATCCACTCCGGTGGCCAAACACGTCTACGTGCGTGCCGCAGCGAGCGGCAAGCGCATGCAGTGCCAGGGCGGGGCCAAGAATCACGTCATCGTGCTCCCTGACGCCGATATGGATCTGGCCACCCAAATCATCAGTGACAGCGCTTTCGGCTGCGCCGGGCAGCGCTGCCTGGCGGTTTCTGTCGCCGTGACCGTCGGCGATGCGCAGAAAACCTTTCGTGATTCCATCGCTGCCTCGGCTTCCGCCATTCGCGTTGGCAACGGACTGGACAGCGGAACCCAAATGGGTCCGGTGATCACGCGCGACAGCAAACAGCGCATTGAATCTCTGATCGGCAGGGGCGTCGAAGATGGCGCGAAAGCTATTGTGGATGGCCGAGCTGCGCAGATTCCCAGGCACGAGCGCGGCAACTTTGTGAAGCCGACGGTGCTGGATGGATTGCCAGCGTCGAGCGAGGTGGCGGGAACGGAGATTTTTGGCCCGGTACTCAGCCTGATTCACGCCAGTTCCATGGACGACGCCCTGCAGTTTTTGGCGCGCAGCCCGTACGGCAATCAAGCTTCGCTATTCACCACCAGCGGTGCTGCGGCCCGCCGCTTCCGCTACGAAGCGCCGGCGGGGAACGTCGGGATCAATATCGGGGTCGCCGCACCGATGGCGTACTTCCCGTTCAGCGGCTGGAAGGACAGCTTTTTTGGAATTCTCCATGGGCAGGGCAAAGATGCGGTGGAGTTCTATACGGAATCCAAAGTGGTAATCGAGCGCTGGTCGCGCCAGGAAACGCGAAAGTTCTAAGGTCGCGCCACTCTTACTTTCCGATACGATATTTGCACGTTGATGTGAATGCCGGAACGAGTGCGCCTTCTTCAGCGGCACGGGGAATCGCGATCATCACGCGGGCTCCGGTACTGGCGCCATGGAACCCAACAAGAACACATAGGCGGCGATTCCGATGATCAGAACCATGCCCGCGGCGGCGAAGGCCCAAAAGAAAGAATGCGTGGCCTGCACAATGTATCCGGTGGCAATGGGCGCGGCGATTCCGGCAAGTTGATTCCCAAAATTCAGAATTCCTCCGAGCGTACCGACGCTCTCGCGTGGGGCGATGAGCGAAGGAATGGACCAACCCACCGGCGATGCCGCGGCCAAGCCTCCGATCGAGATGCTGATCCAGAACAGCGCGGCGGAAGCGCTGTGCGCGTTGGCGGCGCCTAGAATTCCCAGCCCTAAAGCGGTTCCCCCTATCAGGATCGCCTGCCGCACGCGAACCGGGTTTCTGCCTCGTTGGATGAGTGCATCCACCAGCCACCCTCCAACCGCCAGATTCGTTGCCGTGGCGATCAACCAGGGGACGCTGGTGTACAGCGCGGAATGCAGCAGATCGATGTGATGAGTCGAAGAAAGATAACTTGGAAGCCAGCTTAGCAGCAGATAGAAGCTGTAATTATAGGAAGCGAAGCCCAGTGTGAGGCCCCAGACCGAGCGTTGTCGCAACAGATATAAGAGCGGCGCCCCTTTTTCGGCTCGTAGGCGATCTTCGGGTTGTGCGCCGCCGCGCGCAATGTATTCGCGCTCGCTGCCGGAAAGAAGTTTGTCTTCGCTGGGGTTGCGATAGAAAGCGTAAAACAGTGCAAGGAACAATACGCTGATCAAGCCGGTGGCGGCAAAATTCCAGCGCCAGCCGAAATGTAGCAGCACCACCCCCAGTATCGGGATGCCGATGGCCGAGGAAAATTTGGCGCCGGCGTCGAACACCGCGGTCGCACCGCTGCGTTCGTCCTTGGGAAACCAGTAGCCGGTGGCTTTCGAATACGCCGGAAAGGTCGGGGCTTCACCGATTCCTAAGAGCAGCCGCGCGGCGAACAATGCGCCGATTCCGCCGGAGAGAGCAGCGGCAAAGGACGCCACGCTCCAAATAACCGTGCTGATGATGCCGACCCGGCGGACGCCAAAGCGATCGAGCAATAGTCCGGAAGGAAGTTGGAGCAGAGCGTAGGTCCAGTTGTAAGCGCTCGCAAGATAGCCGAACATCACCGCCGAGATTCCGAAGGCGTCCTGTAGCGCATCCCGGGAGACGGAAAGGTTCACGCGGTCGAAATAATTGACCAACACGCCGAAGCCGAGGAGCAACGCGATTCCCCATCGGCGGCGCGGCACCTGCGAAATTCGTTCCGTGAGACGGTCCTCCGCGGTTTTCATGAGAACAGCGCTAAAGCACCGGGAGTATCCCACAAGAGCACATCGCGCGTCTTGCGGTTGCTGTGCCGGCCGGCTTCCAGCGCAGAACGCGGCGTGAAGGCGCGCCGGTAATTTGTGGAAAGTTATCTACGCCCAGGAATAGCCTTGCTTGGCCAGCGGCAGCGTGCGGATGCGCTTGCCGGTTAGCGTGAAGAGCGCGTTGCATACGGCTGGCAGCACCGGAGGCAGCGCCGGTTCGCCCAATCCGGTCGGCGAGTTGTCGGTCTTCAGGAAGTGAACTTCAATGTCCGGCGGGGCCTGCGTCAGGCGCACCGGCGGGTATTCGTTGAAATTGCTCTGCATCGCGCGGCCGCGATCGATCACGATTTCGTAGCCCATCAAGTGGCTGAGCCCTTCGATGACCGCGCCCTGCACTTCGTTCAGCGCGCCGCTGGGATTGATAATTTGGCTACCCACGTCGCCCGCCACCCAGACCTTGCTGACGCGGATCTTGTTGCCCGGCGCGAGATGCACCTCCGCCACTTCAGCGAAGTGTCCGCGGTGGCTGAAGTGGAAGGCCACGCCCATGGCCGTGTCTTTCGGCAAAGTGCGCGAGCCCCAGCCCGATTTTTCGGCGACGAGTTCGAGTACGCCGCGCATGCGCTGCGCGTTGAACAGGGGAGGAGGCGGCGCGCCGGCCGGAACGCCCTCGGGCGCAGTGAACGCTAGCGGTTCGCTTTTCAGCAAGGCAAGGCGGAATTGCACCGGATCCTTGCCCGCGGCGTGCGCCAGTTCGTCGATAAACGACTGCATTACGAAGGCAATGCCATTGCTCCCGGGGGCGCGCATAGCGCCGGTGGGAATGCCCGAGGCCATCAGCGAATTGTCCATGGCGAAGCTGGGCACGAAGCGGGCGGGAAATTCGTCGGGAGAAATCCCTGCGGCGGAGGCGAAGCGATCGCCTTCGCCAAACGAAATGAAGTGATTGCGCCAGGCGATCAGGTTGCCGTTGGCGTCGAGTCCCGCTTTCAGCGAGTGATAACCCGCGGGGCGGTAAAAGTCGTGGCGCATGTCATCTTCGCGCGTCCACAAAAGTTTTACCGGCGCACCGATAGCTTTGGAGATCCACGCGCCCTCAATCATATAGTCGTTCGTCAGCCGGCGACCGAAGCCGCCGCCCATGCGGGTCAGGTGAATGGTGATGTCCTTCTCGCTGATACCCAGCGTCTTGGCCACCTGGGGTAGCCCGCGCTGTGGCGTTTGACTGGGCACCCACATTTCCAGCTTGCCGTCCCGGTAATGTGCGGTGCAATTCTGCGGTTCGAGCGGAGCGTGCGCGATAAAGGGATAAGAGTAGTAAGCCTCAACCACTTTCGGTGCGTTCTTCAACGCAGCCTCGACATCGCCATCCTTGCGAAGCGATCGCGCCGGGGGCTGCTTGGCCAACTCCTCCGCATGGCGCGCGAATCCCTCGCTGCTCTGTTGCGCGGTCTTGCCTTCGTCCCACTTCACCTGCAGCTTTTGCCGCGCGGTGCGCGCCTGCCACCAACTGTCCGCCACAATCGCGACGCCGCAAAGCAGTCCGGTGAGGTCGCTGCCGCCCTCGACCACGAAAGCGTGACGCACGCCAGGCATTCCTCTGATCTCGTCGACATTCGCGCTAATGACTCGTCCCGCGAACACCGGGCACTTCTCGAAAACGGCCCAAAGCATTCCGGGCATGGTGAAATCGATGCCGAAGAGCGGTTTGCCCGTCAAAATCGCCGCGTTGTCCACTTGCGGCGTGGCCTTGCCGATGATTTTGTAATCCTTGGGATCTTTCAAATGCACGGTTTGCAGATCGGGCGGCGGCAAGGTAGCGGCCTTCGCCGCCAGGTTGCCGTAGCCAAGCGAGAGCTGCGACGATTCGTGATACACGCGTCCGGAAGACGTGCTGCATTCCGATTCCGGTACGCCCCAAGCTTGCGCAGCGGCGGTGACCAGCATCTGCCGCCCCGCTGCGCCAATGCGCCGCATCGGATCCCAATTGTTGGGTGTCGCGGTGCTGCCACCCGCGACTTGCAAACCATACTTCGCGTAATTCACGTCTGCTTGTTCGGTGCGCACATCCTTCCAGTCAACATCCAGTTCTTCGGCGATCAGCATGGGCAGCATGGTCTTGATGCCTTGCCCGATCTCCGGATTCTTCGCGGTGATGGTTACAATTCCGTCCGGCGCGATGCGGATGAACGCGTTGGGCGCCAGATTCGCCGGTGGCGGCCCCTGCGGTGCCTGCCCAAACACTTTTGGATCGATGTAAGCCGACAGCAGCAAGCCTCCGCCTGCGACCGCGCTTACGCGAAGAAAGGAGCGACGCCCAATCACACTGGAAATCGATGCACTAGCCATTTGCGCCTCCTTACTCCAAACCTGAAATGCCGCTGCTGTTCATCGCATGGGCAGCACGCGCTAGCCGGCTCGCCGCCAGGGCAGCCGCCTTGTGAATCGCCTGCCGGATGCGGAGGTACGTCCCGCAGCGGCAGATGTTTCCATTCATAGCCGCGTCAATGTCCTGGTCCGTCGGCTTGGGCGTCTTGGCCAGCAACGCCGCGGCGGACATCATCTGCCCCGCCTGGCAGTAGCCGCACTGCGGCACATCGACTTCCGCCCACGCGATCTGTACAGGGTGTGAGCCGTCCGCCGACAGCCCTTCAATGGTGGTGATCTTGGCGTTGTCGGCGGCTGCCACCGGCGTCTGGCAGGATCGCACCGCGCGTCCGCCAATGTGCACCGTGCAAGCGCCGCAGAAACCGATTCCGCAACCGTATTTCGTGCCGCGCAGATTCAGTACGTCGCGTATCACCCACAAGAGCGGCATGTCCGCGGGAGCGTCCACCGTGGCAGGCCGTCCATTCACTGTCAGTTTGTATGGCATATTCGAGTCCTGAAAGAAAAAGTCGCCGTGTGCATACATCTGGGCAAAACTGGATTCTTCCGACAACTCCGAACATAAGAGCGGGCCAGCGTGCTTGTCAAACCAAAAATCTGGCCGCCCGCTTGAGCGAACCTGCACAAGTGCTTGCGGCAGTCTCTGCTCTCATGTACGCTCCGAAGTTCGCAATCGCCCATTTTCTTGCGAGCAGCGCGCCTCCATCGAAATCGCAGAGCAAGTGAATGGAAGGAGCCATTCAGGATGACGGGAATCGACTGGCTGATCCTGGGCGTATATTTCGCCTTCGTGCTGGGCATCGGTGTGGCCTTAAAGGGCTCGATGAAAACCAGCACGGATTTTTTTCTGGCCGGCCGCGCCATTCCCGCCTGGGTCTGCGGTCTGGCTTTCATGTCCGCCAATCTCGGGGCTCAGGAAGTCATCGGCATGGGCGCTTCCGGAGCGAAGTACGGCATCGCTACCTCGCACTTTTACTGGATTGGCGCGATCCCCGCGATGGTCTTCGTCGGCATCTTCATGATGCCCTTTTACTACGGCTCGCGCGCGCGCTCCGTGCCCGAATATCTGCGCCTGCGCTTCGACGAAAAAACGCGCGGCCTCAACGCCATCTCCTTCGCCATCATGACCGTTTTCTCCTCCGGCATCTCCATGTACGCCATCGCCAAGCTGATTCAAACCCTGCACGTGTTCGACGGGGTCTTTCAGCGCCTGGGGCTCAACAGTTCCTGGATTTTTGATTTCGCCATCGTGATCTCCGCCATCGTGGTGCTCGTCTATACATTTTTAGGCGGTCTATCGAGCGCCATCTACAACGAAGTGCTGCAATTCTTTTTGATCGTGGCTGGCTTTCTGCCGCTCAGCTATTTAGGATTGAAAAATGTCGGCGGCTGGTCTGGACTGAAAGCGACGCTGGGCGCAAGCTACACGCACTCATGGGCCGGCATGAGCCACGCCAACACCAACCGGCTCGGTGTGGAATGGTTCGGCCTGGTGATGGGCCTGGGCTTCGTGCTTTCCTTTGGCTACTGGTGCACTGATTTTCTGGTCGTGCAGCGCGCCATGGCCGCCAAGTCCATGAGCGCCGCGCGCCGCACTCCGCTCATCGGCGCATTCCCCAAAATGTTGTTTCCTTTTTTGGTCATACTGCCGGGCCTGATTGCCATCGCCCTCCCCACGCAGCCTGCCGTTCCTCCGCACGCTCGTGTAGTGGTGAGCGCGGAGCCGCCGGGGCAAGGAATCATCCCTTTTAAGGTGGACGCCAATTCCGGTAAGCCCATGCTGGACAAAGACGGCAAGCCGCAGCTGGACTACGATCTCGCGGTGCCCAGCATGCTGCTGCATTATTTCCCGCCGGGCATGCTCGGCCTGGGACTCACCGCGCTGCTGGCCAGCTTTATGTCGGGTATGGCCGGCAACGTCACCGCCTTCAACACTGTCTGGACCTACGACATCTATCAGTCCTACATCAAGCCCGGCGCGACCGACGCGCACTACCTTTGGATGGGTCGCGTTTCCACCGTCTTTGGCATCGCGTTTTCCATCGCCGCCGCCTACATGGCCAATCACTTCAACAATATTATGGACATGCTGCAGTTGGTGTTTGCCTTCGTGAACGCGCCGCTCTTCGCCACCTTTTTGCTCGGCATGTTCTGGAAGCGCACTACCGGTCACGGCGCCTTCACAGGTCTGCTCGCTGGAACGGCGGCCGCTGCCATTCATCACGGCCTGACCCTTCCGGCTGGCGCCATTGTTGGCATCAAAGGCGGCTGGCTTGCCGTAACGCACATTTATCCCAGCGAGATGGCCCAGAACTTCTGGACCGCGATTTGTGCCTGGAGCACCTGCTTCGTTGTCACCATCGTCGTGAGCCTGGCCACCCGCGCCCCCGACGAGAGCAAGCTGGTGGGCCTGGTCTATTCGCTTACGCCCAAGCCCGAAGAAGAGCCAATGGCTTGGTATGCCAGACCAGCCTCACTGGCGATCATGGTGTTGGCTGGCACCGTGCTCCTGAATATCATTTTCTGGTAGGAGAACCTGATGGGAATCGACATCCGCTTTCCGCTGGGCCTTTTGTTTCTGCTGTTGGGCTCCATCCTCACCGTTTACGGCCTGCGGAGCGATCCGTCCCTCTACCGCCAGTCCTTGGGCGTCAACATCAATCTCCTCTGGGGCGTCGTGCTCCTGGCGTTTGGCGCGCTGATGTTTGTGCTGAGCCGACTGGGCGCGAGAGCAGAAGCGCCGGCGGAAAAGTCCCCACAACCTCCGCGTTCTTCCAGCCATTGAGGTCAATTCCTGGAACATGAAGATCATTCGCTATCTCGATCACGCTGGGAAAGTGCAATACGCCGCGGAGCAGCCCGGCGGAGCCCAATTCCGGCTGGATGGCGATCCGTTCGGCCAAAATCGCGCCGCTCCGGAACCAGCAACTATCGCCAAAATTCTTGCCCCCGTCGTCCCGGTCCAAATCTGGTGCATCGGCCAAAACTATCGCCGCCACGCCGACGAAGTCGGCATGAGCTCCGGAGATTTTCCCGTTGTCTTTGCAAAGGGCGCGAACACCCTGCAGGATCCCGGCGCACCGATCGCCATTCCGGTGCAGGCCGGTACAACCGAACTCGACTACGAAGGCGAACTGGTGGTCATCATCGGAAAAACCTGCAAAGACGTGAGCCGCGAGCGCGCCCTCGAATACGTAGCCGGCTACACCTGCGGCAACGACGTCAGCGCCCGCGACTGGCAGTTGAAGAAGGGCGGCACCCAATGGTGCCGTGGCAAGAGCTTCGACACTTTTGCCCCCATCGGTCCGTGTCTGGTTACTCCCGACTCCATCGCCGATCCCAGCGGCCTCGCCATCCAAACCGCGGTCAACGGCCGCGTGATGCAGGACGGCAACACCCGTGATATGGTGCGCGACGTTCCCGCGCTGATCGCATTCCTCAGCCAAAGCACAACGCTATTGCCCGGCACCGCCATCTTCACCGGCACCCCGCACGGCGTCGGCATGGCGCAGAATCCGCCACTGTGGCTCAAAGACGGTGATGAAGTGCGGGTCACCATAGAAAACATCGGAACGCTGGGTAATATCGTTCGCCGCCTTTAGCCGCTGGCAACCAGGCGTTCGCTCGTGAAACAGCTGCCGCGTGATATAAAATCGCTTTGTATGCCGGAAGCCAAACTACCTCAGCGCCGCGTCTTGCAGCTCGATCCCAGGGACAATGCTCTGGTGGCCCTGACCGATCTGCGCCAAGGCCAAACCGTGAATTTTGCGGGCAGCGACTATCAATTGCTGTCCGACGTCCCGGCCAAGCATAAGTTCGTAACTAAGGATCTGCCTGCCGGCGGAGAAGTCATTATGTATGGCGTGCTCGTCGGCCGCACATCGGAGCCGCTGCGGCGCGGCGGCCTTCTTTCCACCCGCAATCTACGCCACGATGCCGCCCCGTTTCACGAACCCGATAGATCCGCGCAATGGTCGCCGCCCGATGTTTCTCGCTGGCGTGGCCGCACGTTCCTCGGATACCCGAGGGCCGAAGGACAAGTCGGTACCCGCAACTACTGGATCGTGCTCCCCCTGGTATTCTGCGAAAACCGCAATCTGTCCGTTCTCAAGCAAGCCTTCGAGGAAGAGCTCGGTTTTGCCGCCCCGCAAATCTATCGCCGCCAGGTTGCGGAGATGGTGCGGCTGTTTCGCGAGGGCAGAAGTGAAGAACTCAGCAGCCTGTCGCGTGCGGAAAACAAACCGCCGTCCTCTACGGCGCGCGTCTTCCGCAATGTCGACGGCATAAAGTTCTTGTTGCACGAACGCGGTTGCGGAGGCACCCGCGAAGATGCAGCCAATCTGTGCGCGCTGCTCGCCGGCTATATCCACCACCCGAACATTGCGGGCGCCACGGTCTTGAGCCTGGGATGCCAGCACTCGCAGGTCAGCATGCTTCAGGACGAAATCAAGCGTCGCGATGGCAACTTCCGCAAGCCGCTGCTGATTTTCGAGCAGCAAAAAAGCGCCTCGGAAGCCTCCATGATGGCGCAAGCCATTCGCGAGACCTTCCTTGGACTGGTGGAGGCCGACAAAGCGGAGCGCCGGCCTTCATCGTTGAATCACCTCTGCGTAGGTCTAAAGTGCGGCGGCTCCGACGGGTTTTCCGGCATTTCCGCCAATCCCGCCATCGGCCATGTCGCCGATATTCTGGCCGTGCTGGGCGGACGAGGCATCCTTTCGGAATTCCCCGAGCTCTGCGGCGTCGAGCAGGACCTGATCAATCGTTGTGTCAGCGCCAGTACTTCTCAGCGCTTCATGCACTTGATGACCGATTACGCCGCGCGCGCCAAAGCGGTGCTCGCCAGTTTCGAGATGAACCCTTCTCCCGGAAATATTCGCGATGGCTTGCTCACCGACGCCATGAAGTCCGCAGGGGCAGCCAAGAAAGGCGGCGCCTCTCCGGTCACCGGCGTGCTCGATTATCCGGAATATTCCTCGCAGCCCGGTCTCAACCTGCTCTGTACGCCCGGCAATGACGTCGAGTGTGTCACCGCGCAAGTCGGCGCCGGCGCCAATCTGGTTTTGTTCACCACCGGCCTCGGCACTCCCACCGGCAATCCCATCGCCCCGGTTATGAAGCTATCCACCAACTCTGACCTGGCGCGGCGCATGCCGGATATCATCGATATCGATACCGGCCCTATAATTTCCGGCGAGTGCAGCGTCGAACAAATGGGCGAAGAAATTATGGAACGCGTCATTCAGGCTGCCAGTGGCGAGCTGCACACCAAGGCGGAGTTGCTGGCGCAGGACGATTTCATCCCTTGGAAGCGTGGAGTCTCCCTGTGAGCGGACCGCAAGCCCACCCTTTCCGCCTGGACGGCAAAATCGCCGTAATCACCGGAGCGGCCAGCGGAATCGGCCGCGCCATCGCGCAGCGCTTCGCCCAGCAGGGCGCGGCGGTGCGCATTCTGGACCTGGACGACAAAGCGGCTGATGCGGCGGCCCAGGAGCTTGTCCGCGCCGGCTGCGACGCCCAGGCCTTTGCCTGCGACGTCTCCGATCAATCCAGCGCCAAAGATGTTTTCGGGAAATTATCCCGCCAGGGCCGCCTCGATATTCTGGTGAACAATGCCGGCGTATCGCACATCGGAACCGTCGAGACTACCACCGAGGCCGATTTCGACCGCCTCTTCCGTATCAATGTGAAGGGTGTTTACAACTGCACCTACGCCGCGATCGGCTCCATGAAGTCCCAGGGCGGTGGCGTGATTCTCAACATGGCCTCCATCGCCGGCACCGCCGCCCTGGCCGACCGCTTCGCGTATTCCATGAGCAAAGGCGCGGTAGTGGCCATGACCTATTCCGTAGCCAAAGACTATCTGGCCCACAAAATCCGCTGCAATTGCATTTCGCCCGCGCGTGTGCACACTCCATTTGTAGACGGCTACCTCCGAAAGAATTATCCCGGCCACGAGCAGGAGATGTTTCAAAAACTGGCCGCTTCGCAACCCATCGGCCGCATGGGCCAGCCTGCGGAAGTTGCTTCCCTGGCTCTTTTTCTTTGTTCCGATGAGGCCGCATTCATTACCGGGAGCGATTACCCGCTCGACGGAGGATTCTTCCATCTTCGCTGAAGAGTACCCGCCGGCTGCCCGGCGAGCTGGTTTTGAATGAAGATCGATTCTCATCAGCATTTCTGGCGCTATGATGCCGTACGCGATGCCTGGATCACCGAGGCTATGGCCGTGTTGAAGCGCGACTTCTTGCCCGCCGATCTCGCCGCGGAGCTCGCGGCCAATGGCATCGACGCCTCCATCGCCGTGCAAGCCGCCCAGTCCGAGACCGAAACCATGTTTCTTCTCGATCTTGCGGAAAAGAGTGAACGAATCGCCGGCGTCGTGGGCTGGGTCGATCTCCAATCTTCTAACGTTGCCGAACGCCTCGAGCACTTTTCTCATTTCCCCAAGTTGCGCGGCTTCCGGCATGTCGCGCAGGCCGAGCCCGACGACCGCTTTCTCGTCCGCGAAAACTTCGTCAACGGCGTCGCGCATTTGCACGCTTTCGGTTTCACCTACGACCTTCTTGTCTATCCCAAGCAGTTGCCTGCCGCCATCGAACTTTGTTCGCGTCTCCCCCAGCAGCGTTTTGTGCTCGATCATCTGGCCAAGCCGGAAATCAAGGCCGGGAAGACGTCACCCTGGGCCGCACAGATACAAGAAATTGCGCAACATAAGAACGTATGCTGCAAACTCTCCGGCATGGTCAGCGAGGCCGATTGGAACAACTGGCAACCCGAGGATTTCCGACCCTACCTCGACGTCGTATTCGACGCCTTCGGCGCGGACCGTCTGCTGTTTGGCTCCGACTGGCCGGTCTGTCTGGTCGCCGCAACTTATCATCAGGTAGAACAGTTGATCGCGGACTACCTGAAGGGATTTTCTGAGTCCGCGAAAGAAAAGATTTTTGGCGCCAACGCCACGCGATTTTACGGTTTGAAACAGGCCGAACATGGACTTGCAGCTTAAAGACCACGTGGTCCTCATCACCGGCGGCGCCAAAGGCATCGGCGCCTCCATCGCTCGCGGCTGCGCGCGCGAGGGCGCGGTTCCCGTCCTGGCCGACAAAGATGACGATGCCGCGAAACATTTGCAAGCGGAACTACGGAAGTCCGGCGCTTCCTGCGGCATAATCGCCGCTGATTTATTGCCCGCCGCCAACTGCGCCGCAGCCATCGACGCCACTCTGCGCGATTTCGGCCGCCTCGACGTGCTGGTCAATAATGCCGGAATCAACGACAACGCCGGCCTCGAACACGGCAGCCCGGAAAAATTCCTGCGCTCTCTCAATCTGAATCTCGTCCACTACTACAACATGGCCCACTACGCCCTCCCGGCCTTGAAGAAATCGCAAGGCTGCATCCTGAATATCGCCTCCAAGGTCGCCCTCACCGGCCAGGGCGGCACCTCCGGCTATGCGGCGTCCAAAGGCGCTATTCTCGCCCTCACCCGCGAGTGGGCCGCCGAACTGCTTCCCTATGGCATTCGCGTCAACGCGCTGCTACCCGCTGAAGTAATGACCCCCTTGTATAAACAATGGCTAGCTACCTTTCCGGATCCGGAAGAGAAGCTGAAGCGCATCACCGCGAAAATTCCATTGGCCAAACGCATGACCGAGCCTCACGAAATCGCCTCCATGGCTATCTTCCTTATTTCGGCGCAAGCCCGTCACGTGACCGGGCAGCACGTACTTGTCGACGGCGGCTACGTTCATCTGGACCGCGCTTTGACCTAATCGCTTGGCGGCATTCGCTCTCGCCTGGAAAAACCGAATGAACAAACGATACTGCCTCACTCTCGACCTCAAAGACGATGCCGCGCTGATCGCCGAGTATCGCCGCTATCACCGGAAAATCTGGCCGGAGATTACCGCCAGCATCCGAAAGTCCGGGATTGTCGACATGGAAATCTATCTCCTCGGCTCCCGCATGTTCATGATCATGGAAGTCAACGACCGGTTTTCCTTCGACGCCAAAGCCGGCGCCGATCGCGCCAATCCCAAAGTCCGCGAGTGGGAGGAACTGATGTGGAAATTTCAACAGCCTCTGCCTGAGGCCAAGGCCGGTGAGAAGTGGCTGCTGATGGAAAGAATTTTCAAACTGGAATCCTAACGCGTATAGTTCTCTGCGCCGCCCTGCGTTTACAGCCGGCGTTATTTTGCAGAAAGTGAGTACAGGACTCCATTCGCGATGCGCATAACCGACGCCAAAGTGATCGTCTGCAGCCCCGGCCGTAATTTCGTCACCTTGAAGGTCGCCACGGAAGACGGCTTGCACGGCCTCGGCGACGCCACCCTCAATGGCCGCGAGCTTGCCGTCGCCAGCTATCTTTCCGATCACGTTATCCCCCTGCTCATCGGCCGCGACGCTCGCCGCATCGAAGATACTTGGCAATACCTTTACAAGGGTGCGTACTGGCGCCGCGGTCCGGTCACCATGGCCTCGGTCTCCGCCGTCGATACCGCGCTCTGGGACATCAAAGCCAAATCCCTCAACGTTCCTCTCTACCAATTGCTCGGTGGCGCCTCCCGCGAGGCCGTCATGGTCTACGGCCACGCCAATGGCAAAGACATAGACTCCACCGTTGCCGCCGTAGCCCAGTACGCCAAGCTCGGCTACAAAGCCATTCGCGCCCAAAGCGGCATCCCCGGCCTCGAAAGCACTTATGGCGTCGGCCGCGGCACCATGTATTACGAACCTGCCGAAAAAGGCGCGCCACCCGAAGATGCCTGGAGCTCCGAGCTCTACCTCAATTTCGTTCCCCGCCTGTTCGAACGCCTCAGAAAAGAGTTTGGCTCCGATCTCCACCTCCTCCACGATGCACACCATCGCCTCACTCCCATCGAAGCCGCCCGTCTCGGCAAAGAGCTCGAGCCCTATCATCTTTTCTGGCTCGAAGATGTGGTCCCCGCCGAGCTGCAGGAAAGTTTTCGCTTGATCCGCCGCCACACCACCACGCCTCTCGCCGTCGGCGAAGTCTTCAACTCCATATACGATTGCCAGCAGCTCATCCAGGAGCAGCTAATTGATTACATCCGCGCGGCTGTTGTTCACGCCGGCGGCATCTCTCACCTCCGCAAGATCGCCAGCCTTGCCGAGCTGTACCATGTGCGCACCGGCTGCCACGGCGCCACCGACATGAGCCCCGTTTGCATGGCCGCCGCCCTGCATTTCGACCTCAGCGTCCACAATTTCGGCATCCAGGAATACATGCACCACTCCCCCGAAACCGATCGCGTCTTTCCCCACGCCTACACCTTTGCCGACGGCATGATGCACCCCGGCGAAGCTCCCGGCCTGGGTGTGGACATCGACGAGCAGCAGGCCGCCAAGCACCCCTACACCCGCGCATACCTCCCTATCAACCGCAAACTAGACGGCACCATGCACAGCTGGTAGAACTCGTGCCTAACCCCAATCCTCCGCCCAACGCCCTCGCACCTGCGGCGAATCTCGCCTTACCGCAAGCAGATGAGCTTTCTTCCCCATTGCCTTCCTCCCGCGCGGGCTATTTCCGTTGGGTCATCTGCGCCCTCCTCCTCTTAGGCGTAACCAAGAATTACATCGATCGCCAGGTTCTTGGCGTCCTCAAAACCACCCTGCAACACGACTTCGGCTGGAATGAAATCCAATACGGCAATCTAGTCTCCTATTTTCAAATCGCCTACGGAGCCGGGATGCTGCTGATGGGCCGCCTCATCGACCGCCTCGGCACCCGCGTTGGTTACGCTCTCGCCATGGCCTTCTGGAGCCTTGCCTCCATGGCCCACGCTGCTGCCGGTTCTTTTGCCACCTTTGCCCTGGCGCGCACCGCTCTCGGTTTCGGCGAGGCCGGTGTTTTTCCCGCCAGCATCAAGTGCGTTGCCGAATGGTTCCCCAAACGAGAGCGCGCCCTCGCCACCGGCATCTTTAACGCCGGCACCAATGCCGGCGCCATCGTCACGCCGCTAATCGTCCCCTGGATCGCCGTGCATTGGGGCTGGCGCTCCGCCTTCCTTCTCACCGGCGCACTCGGATTTGTCTGGCTCATCTTTTGGTTCTTGCTGTATCGCAAACCCGAAGAGCATCCCAGAGTCTCCAAAGCCGAACTCGCCTACATTCGCTCCGATCCCTCCGAACCCACCGGCAAAATCGGTTGGCGGGCCTTGTTTCCGCACCGCCAGACCTGGACTTTCGCCGTCGGCAAATTTCTCACCGATCCCATCTGGTGGTTCTATCTCTTCTGGGTTCCCGATTTCCTGCAGCGCCAGCACGGTCTCGCGCTAATGAACATCGGTGTGCCCATCATGGTCATCTATGTAATTTCAGATATCGGCAGCGTCGCTGGCGGATGGCTATCCTCCCGCCTGATCCATCGCGGCAGCAGCGTCAACGCCGCCCGCAAAATCACCATGCTCATCTGCGCCCTCGGCGTCACTCCCATCATTTTTGCCTATCGCATCGAAAGCCTGTGGGGCGCCGTTTTCCTCATCGGCCTTGCCGCTGCCGCCCACCAGGGCTTCTCCGCGAATCTTTACACCTTAACTTCCGACATGTTCCCCGCTCGCGCCGTGGGCTCCGTGGTCGGCATCGGCGGCATGGCCGGCGCCATCGGCGGCATGCTTATCGCCGAAGTAGTCGGCCACGCTCTTCAGTGGACCGGCAGCTACATGATCCCGTTCTTGATGGCCGGAAGCGCTTACCTCCTCGCCCTATTCCTGATTCACCTGTTAGCGCCTAAACTGGAGCCCGCCAGAATCACCTGAAGCGTTTTATCGGAGGAAGCCAGCGTGCCGCTGCACATCAAACCGAAACAGCAGTGCCGCTGGGACCTCGTCAGCCTTGGCGAAATCATGATCCGCTTCGATCCCGGCGAAAAACGCATTGCCACCACCCGCTCCTTCGAAGTCTGCGAAGGCGGCGGCGAATACAACGTCGCCCGCGGCTTGAAGCGTTGTTTCGGTATGGACACCGCCGTAGTCACCGCGTTTGCCGATGATCCTGTCGGGCGCTTGCTCCAGGATCTCGTCTATCAAGGCGGTGTCGACGCATCTCTCATCCGCTGGGTCGAGCACGATGGCGTCGGCCGCGCCGCCCGTAACGGCCTCAATTTCACCGAACGTGGATTCGGCGTCCGCGCCGCACTTGGTTCTTACGACCGTGGCCACACCGCCGTATCCAACCTGAAAAAAGGCGAAATCGACTGGGACCAAATCTTCGGATCGCAAGGCGCGCGCTGGTTTCACACCGGCGGCATCTTCTGCGCCCTGTCCTCCACCACTCCGGAAGTTGCCGTCGAAGCCATGCAATCCGCCAGGCGCCACGGCGTCATCGTCTCCTACGACTTGAACTACCGCGCCTCGCTCTGGAAATCTCTCGGCGGAAAAAAGCAAGCCCAAGAAGTAAATCGTCGTATCGCTCCCCACGTCGACGTCATGCTTGGCAACGAAGAAGATTTTTCCGCCGCTTTGGGCTATGAAGTTCCCGGCATGGACGAGCATCACTCCGCCTTCGAAGTCGAAAGCTTTCAGCAAATGATCGGAAAAGTTGTAAGGGATTACCCATTCCAGGTCGTCGCCACCACGCTGCGCAAGGCAAAAACCGCCACGCTCAACGATTGGGGCGCGGTCTGCTACTCCGATGGCCAGTTCTATCAAGCCAAAAACCGCGAAAATCTGGAAATCTTCGATCGCGTAGGCGGCGGCGATTCCTTTGCTTCTGGTTTAATCTATGGTTTCCTCGCCGGCAAAGATCCCCAGTGGTCCGTGGAGTGCGGCGCGGCTCACGGCGCCCTGGCCATGACCACCCCCGGGGACACCTCCATGGTCACCTTGCAAGAAGTTCTGCAAGTAATGAAAGGCGTAGGCGCCCGCATAGCCCGTTAAGATTTCTTCGTAGGGGTTCAGCAATGCTGAACCCCAGTTGGCAAGACCACGACGCTCGAGCAAAAATTTGGTTCACGATCATAACCGCTGCAAGCGAGAAAGCTCCAATGGATAAACAGAAAGTTCGCAGCCGCATAGAAGAAATCGGAATCGTCCCGGTGATCCGCGCGTCCTCGGCGCGCGAAGCCCGCATCGCCGCCGAAGCCGTGCACAAGGGCGGCATCCCCATCGTGGAAATCACCATGACCTGCCCTGGCGCCATTGAGGTGATCCGCGAACTCGCAAAAGCCGCCGGTAACGAAATCCTGGTCGGCGCGGGCACCGTGCTGAACGCGGAGGAAGCCCGCCGCTGCCTCGACGCCGGCGCCCAGTTTCTGGTCAGTCCCGGCTTCAACCGTGCGACGGTAGAGCTCGCGGTCCGCGAATCCAAGCTCATCCTGGCCGGAGCCCTGACTCCCACCGAAATCATCCGGGCCTGGACTGACGGCTCCGACCTGGTAAAAGTTTTTCCCTGTGGCCAGGTCGGCGGCGCAAAATACATCAAAGCGCTGAAAGGTCCGCTGCCGCAAATTCCGCTGGTCCCCACCGGCGGCGTCAACTTGAACACCGCCGCCGAATTTATCGAAGCTGGCGCCGCTGCGCTGGGTATCGGCGGTGAGCTGGTGCACGCCGACGCCCTGAAATCCAATCATCCCGAACAAATCGTGGAAACCGCCCGCAATTTCCTGGAAATCGTCGCCGCCGCCCGCGCCAAACTAGCCGCCGCAAGTGGAAGCGCGTAGCGCGAGGCCATCGTAGGAGCGCAGCAGTGCTGCGGCCCAATCGCCCAGGCCTGAACCGAAACTCTATATTTTCAATGTATTATTCAGCTCTTTACAGTCCAGCCGCTGTGATTTAAATCCCTGCGTACCATGAATATCCGTACGAGGGTGCAGCCGACCCGCGACCATCGCCCACTTTTTTCATCGAATCCACGAACGTAATTTTGTGCAGATATTTTACGCTCTTGTACCCCAGTTGCCTCGCCACCCGCACACGTAAAGGCGCTCCGTGATCCGCCGGCAAGTCCCGCCCATTCAAGTTGTACGCCAGGAATGTCTGCGCGTGATACGCATCCGGCAAGTCCAGGCTGTCCCACGACCAATCGAACGGATAGAACACCGCGAACTTTGCTTTCGGCGAAACTCCCACCAGATTCATCACGTACGACAGCGGCACGCCGGTCCACTCCGCGATGAACGACCAGCCCTCTTCGCAGGCCTGGTGCGTGATCTGGCTTTTCGCCGGCATTCGCTTGATCTCATCGAGCGAAAACAGCGACGGCCTGGCCACCAACCCGTCCACCGTCAGCCGCCAGTCGGCGAATCCCCCTGCCAGCAGCCGCTGATAAGGATCGGTCTTCGGTTGCGGTCCGCTCACCGGCACCACTTTGGAAACCTCGCTTCGGTTGAACTCTCGCGCCAGCGAACCGCTCGCCATCAATAGCCGCTGCGTGGCATACGTCAGCGTTTCCCCCGCTCCCCAGATGCCGCCACAGTCCGGTGGGATCAGTCCGTAGTGATCCGCAATCTTTGCCGCAACTCCCAGACCCGCTGCGCCTGCCGCTGCCGCAAATCCCGTCGTGATCCATTTGCGCCGCGAAACATTTCCGCTCATGATGGCCTCTCCTTCCCGCCGCTCACTCGGCCGGTGATCATCGCTCTTGTGCGCTGCACGAATCCCGCCAGGCACACCATCGCCACGTGCACCAGCACGAACACCACCAGAAGATTCGCGGCGAAAAAGTGAATCGTTCGCGCGGTCTCATAGCCTCCGCTGGACGTCACGAAAAACGGAAACACCGATGTTACCGCTGGCGACATCGCCATCCCGGTCCAGATCATCAGCGGAAATAAAAAGAAAACGACTATCAGGTAGGAAAGCCTCTGCAGCGTGTTGTAGCTGTATGCTTCTTCGGCCGGCGGCTTCTTGAATCGCAAATGATTCCAAAATTCGCTGCGCAGCGAACTCCACGAAAGCTGCCCCTTGGCCGGCCAAAAATTCCTGCGGAAATGCTGCGACAGCAGTCCGGAAATCGCGTACAGCAATCCCGTCAGCACGCACAGCCAGGCGGCCTGAAAGTGCATATACCGGCCCCAGCCTGACGGCCCGCCCAGCATGAACGGCAGCGGCAAATCGAAAATCGAGGGAGTTCCCAGCCCGCCGGTCTCGCCCCAATAAAACCGCGGATGCGCCAGCAAAATGCCAAATCCGCTGACCACCAGCGCAATGAAACTGATCGTGTTAAGCCAGTGCGTGATTCGTACCAGCAGGGAGAAGCGCACGGCACGCGGTACGTTGGTTTCCCGGAGGGTGGCCGCCGCAAGGTAGGTAGTCTCCGCCATATACTTCCCGCAAACCCTACCACACCCCCATGACACGCACAATGCATGGGTGCCGTCCCCGGAAACACCAATCAGCCGACGGACGGTTCTGCACTTCGATTCCCAACTCCTGTCCTCTTGAACTCTTTCCCTGTTAAGACTTGTCCCTACTGATTCACGCCGCTGGCCAAAATGCCGCCATCCACCGCTAGCACGTGCCCGGTTACGTAACTCGCGGCATCCGATGCCAAAAACACGGCTGCTCCCGCCAGTTCATCCAATTGCCCGAAACGATGCATCGGGGTGCGCAGCTTGAATTCTTGGCCCCGCTCCGTTCCATCCAGCAACCCGGCATTCAGTTCGGTGCGAAACACGCCCGGCGCGATGGCATTCACGCAGACTCCCTTGGTGGCCCACTCAATGGCTAGCGATTTCGTCAATGCCGTCACCGCCGCCTTGCTTGCGCAATACGCCGCCACTTCCTGCAGCGCCAGAAACGACGCGATCGAAGCGATGTTGACGATGCGCCCGTAACCCCGCTCGATCATGTGTCGTCCAAAGACGCGGCAGGTCCGCAGCGTTCCATTTAAGTTGGTGTCGATGATGCCGTTCCACTCCGCGTCCGAAACCTGCAGCGTAGGAGTCCGCTTGGTAGTCCCCGCGCAGTTCACAAGGATTTCCACGTGGCCAAATTCCTTAAGTACCGCCGCAAGCAATTCCTCGATGCTCGCTTCCTTGGTCACATCGCAGGTTTGCGCCAGCGATCTCCGGCCCAACGCGGTTATTTCGTCCGCCGCCTTGCGCACCAACTCCGCGCGCCGCCCGGTGGGAACAACGTTCGCGCCCGCCAGCGCCAAGCCCTTATTGAGCGCCAGCCCGATCCCGCTGGTCCCCCCAACCACTACCGCCGTCTTCCCACTCAACTCCAATTTCGGATGTCCCATGCGAACCTCACAAACGTACTTTTTATGGTTTCCACTCTAACAAAATGTTTACGATTGTCATTCCGAGGGCGGTGTTTGCCCGAGGAATCTGCTTTTTCTGCTTACAGGGACTACGGAATAATCCGCGCCGCCCAGCCGCCGCCCGGCGCCAGTTTAATTTTCAGCTTAGTCCCGCGATTCACCTGCGTCTTGCTCATTTTATAATCGCTGCCCATCCGATCCGCATTCACGCCATCCTGATAAGCCTGCAGCGTAAAATTGCCTTCCGGCAGGAAAGAAAAATCAATCTCCAACTCGCGCGGCGACCAGTTGGTCATTGCCCCCACATACCAATCCTTGCCATTTCGCCGCGCCACCGCCACATACTGCGCAATCTTGCCGTCCAGCACCTTGGTTTCGTCCCAAACGCTGGG
>DATGEY010000026.1:0-81471 GCA_035309625.1 Candidatus Acidiferrum sp. | reverse complement strand
AGGTCGGGGTCGGCTTGGGCGATGCCGGCGATTTCGCGTCCGGCCATGGGATGACCGCCGAGGAAGAGCGCGGTGGCCGGCGAGGAAAAATTTTCGGCGGCGGATTGCGCGATGCGGAGCTTGGTGCTGCAGGCGTCGGTGACGAGGGCGTGTTTGGGAGCCAGACGGGCGATTTCCGGGAGAAGGTCGATGGTCACGCCGATGGGGAGAGCGATGTAGATCAGATCGGCGGCGCGGAGGGCTGGGGCGAGGTCGCCGGTGAAAGATTCGTCGATTACATTGCGGGCCCGGGCTTCGCGGACGGTTTCTGGGCGGTCCCAGCCGGAGATGTGCAGGTCGGTGGCGTATTTGCGGAGGGCGAGCGCGAAGGAGCCGCCGATTAGGCCGGTGCCGAGGATGGTGGCGCGGGAGATCAGGTGTGGGGACATGAGCGAGTTAACAGTCGATAGTCTACAGTCGAAAGCGGGGAAGAAGATAACGCACCCTTCGAGTCAGGGTAAAGAGACGCGGAGAGCGCGAAGGTTCGCAGAGAATGGTTCGCAGAGAAGCACAGGCAAAAATCGCTGCGCCGGGCAAATCGGACATTACGCCATGCGGCGGCCTATGGCTGGGGCGATGATGCGGAGCTCAGCCATGAGTTGGGCGAAGGCGGCGGGCTCCAGGGATTGAGCGCCGTCAGAGAGGGCGTGGTCGGGGTCGTTGTGGACTTCGATCAGGAGGCCGTCGGCGCCGGCGGCTACCGCGGCGCGGGCCATGGGGGGAACTTTGTCGCGGCGGCCGGTGCCGTGGGAGGGGTCGGCCAGCATCGGGAGGTGCGACAACTTTTTGATTACGGGGATGGCGGCGATGTCGAGGGTGTTGCGGGTGTAGGTCTCAAAGGTGCGGATGCCGCGCTCGCAGAGGATTACGTTGTAGTTGCCGCCGGCGAGGATGTATTCGGCGCTGAGGAGGAGTTCTTCCATGGTGGCGGACATGCCGCGCTTGAGGAGAACCGGTTTGCGGACTTCGCCTAGGGCGCGCAGGAGATGATAGTTCTGCATGTTGCGGGCGCCGACCTGAAAGATGTCCACGTAGCCGAGCATCATTTGGACTTGCGACGGGTCCATAACTTCGCTGACGGAGAAGAGATTGAATTTTTGCGCGGCTTCGCGCATCAGCTCGAGGCCTTTTTCGCCCATGCCCTGGAAGGCGTAGGGCGAAGTGCGCGGTTTGAAGGCGCCAGCGCGCAGGATTTTGGCTCCGGCTTTGGCGACGGATTCGGCGATGGAGAGAATTTGCTCGCGCGATTCGACGGAGCAGGGGCCGGCGGCGACTACGACTTCGTTGCCGCCAATTTTTACGCCGTGGCCTAGATCGACGATGGTGCCTTCGGGTTTGAACTCGCGGCTGGCTAGCTTGAAGGGTTGGGTGATGCGCATGACCTCGCGCACGCCGTCGAGCAACTCGAAATCGCGATGATCGAAATCGCGATGGACGCCTACGGCGCCGAGCACGGTGTGGGATTCGCCGGTGGAGCGATGGACGTTGAAGCCGCTGGCGATCAGGCGGTCGATGACGTGCTGGATTTGGGCGTCGGAGGCGCCTTCTTGCATTACGATAACCATGGTGTGGCTGGTTCCCTTTCGCCGGTCTAAAGACCGAGCAATACAATCAAGAGCCCGCTTTGGAAAGTGGGCGCTACAAAGGCGAATACTGGCCGGTCTAAAGACCGGCCACTACAAAGAACGGGCGCTACTGCATCTTGTCCTTGTCGACTACATCACCTAAATGCATGGCTTCGCGTTCGGCGCTGCGGGCTTCGTCGATGATGCGCTCGAAGAGGCGGCGAATGGCGGCGTCGGTGAGCGGGCCGGGATTGGTGCGCTCGGCGTTTTCGAGGACTTCTCGCTCGCGGTCGGGTTGATAGAGCGGAAGATTTTCGGCTTGCTTGATTTTGCCGATTTCGAGGGCGCAGCGGGAACGCTGGTTGAGCAGCTCGACGAGTTTGCGATCGATTTCATCGATTTGGCGGCGCCAGTCGGAGAGGGTCATGGGAGTTCACAGTCGACAGTCGAAAGTTGAAAAGCTCCACGAAGGTGGCCGCTACGGCTGGCGGCTGGTACAGGTACATGTCCATATACGTTGGGCGTTGCAAGTGCCTCCGATGATGTTGTAGGGGAGAAAAGCGTCGGCTGAGTGTTTACATCTTGCCGAGATGGGGCGCAGCGTGCTGCGCCCCTACCGGAGCATTTGCCGTTAGGGCGGTTGGAGATCATGGGGCGACCTCGCGGCGGGATAGGCCGTGGGTGGCGGCTTGTTTCAGCAGGCGGATTCGTTCCGCTAGGGCGACGCTGGCGGCTTCTACTGATTTTGCGTTTTCGATTTCGGAGACTAGGGCGGAGCCTACTACGGCGGCGTCGGCCATGCCGCCGAGAACGGAGACGTGACCGGGCAAGGAGATGCCGAAGCCTACGGCTATGGGGAGTTGTGTTACGGCGCGGGCGCGGCGGAGGAGGGCGGGGAGATCGCCGGGGAGGGCGTCTTTGGCACCGGTGACGCCGGTGCGGGAAATTACATAGACGAAGCCGGAGGAGACGGCGGCGATTTTGCTGAGGCGCTCGTCGGTGGAGGTGGGGGCGCCAAGGAAGATGGTGTCGAGATTATTTGCGGCGAGGATGCGGCGATAGTCGGTCGATTCTTCCGGTGTGAGGTCGGTGGCCAGGACGCCGTCGGCGCCGGCTTGGCTGGCGGCACGTGCGAAATTCTCGAGACCCATTTGCAGGATGGGATTGTAATAGCTGAAGAGCACGAGAGGGACTTGCGACGATTGGCGGATTCGGCGGACGAGATCGATTACGCCGGCGAGGGTGGTGCCGGATTTGAGGGCGCGCTCGGAGGCGCGCTGGATCGTGGGACCGTCGGCTAGGGGGTCGCTGAAGGGAACGCCCAGCTCGATGACGTCGGCGCCGGCTTCGGCGAGCGCGAGGACGAATTGCAGCGTGGCGTCGAGCGAGGGATCGCCGGCGGTGATGTAAGCGACGATGCCGAGTTCGCCGCTTGCCCGGAGTTCCGCGAAGCGTTGCGTGATGCGGGTCGAGTTGGTGGCGACGCTAGTCATTTCAAACTTCCATGCCTTGGAGCGCACGCACTACTGAAAGACAAAAGCTTTCTTCAGGAGCTGAGGCTACTGCTCGCTTACGCGAGGGCCTACGCCCCCGCCTGCTAAAGAAAATAAAGACTAGAGCAGGCGGGAGTATGTGTCCATATCCTTATCGCCGCGACCGGAGAGATTGAGGATTACGAGGTCGTTGGGTGTGAATTGGGCGCGGCGCTCGATCAGGCCGGCGATGGCGTGGGCGGATTCGAGGGCGGGGATGATGCCTTCGGTTCGGGCGAGCAGGCGCGCGGCGTCTAGCGCGGCGGAATCGGAGACGGCGGAATATTGGGCGCGACGCTGGTCGGAGAGCCAGGCGTGCTCGGGGCCGATGGCGGGATAGTCGAGACCGGCAGAAATGGAATGGGTGGCGGCGATTTGGCCGTCGCCATTTTGCAGGACGTAGGTGTAAGTGCCTTGCAGCACACCGGGACGCGCGCCTGCGTAACCTTGCGCGGCGCCGAGACGGGCGGCGTGTTCGCCGAGTTCACACCCGCGACCGCCGGCTTCGATGCCTACCATCTTTACATCGGTGTCGCGCAGGAACGCGTGGAAAAGGCCGATGGCGTTGGAGCCACCGCCAACGCAGGCGAAGAGGTGGGTGGGCAAGCGCTTTTCGGCGGCGAGAATTTGTTCGCGGGCTTCGCGGCCGATAATGGACTGAAAATCGCGGACCATAGTGGGATAAGGATGCGCGCCGAGGACGGAGCCGAGCAGGTAGTGGGTGGTGCGGACATTGGTGACCCAATCGCGCATGGCTTCGTTGATGGCGTCTTTGAGCGTGCGGCTGCCGGAATCGACCGCAACGAGTTGCGCGCCGAGCAGATGCATGCGGGCTACGTTGAGCGCCTGGCGGGCCACGTCCTCGGTGCCCATGTAGACGACGCATTCAAGACCGAGGTGGGCAGCGATGGTGGCAGAGGCTACGCCGTGCTGGCCTGCGCCGGTTTCCGCGACGATCCGGGGCTTGCCCATTTTCAGCGCGAGCAGACCCTGGCCGATGGCGTTGTTGATTTTGTGCGCCCCGGTGTGCAGGAGATCTTCGCGCTTGAGATAGATGCGCGGGCCGCCGAGTTGCTCGGTGAGGCGGGCGGCGAATTGCAGGGGCGTGGGGCGCCCAGCGAAATTTTTGAGCAAGCCGTGCAGTTGCGATTGAAACGAAACGTCGGATTTGGCGATCTCGTAGGCGCGCTCGAGCTCAAAGAGCGGAACCATGAGCGTCTCGGGGACGTAGCGGCCGCCGTAGGGGCCGAAGCGGCCGGGCGCAGCGGTGGGCGATTGGAGGATGGAGCTCATGGCTGAATAGGATTCTCTTTCGGAGTTTCGAGTTGCTGCTCGAGCTGCTGCTCGGCGCGGCGAACTTCGGAAATGAACTCTTTCATTTTGGCATGGTCTTTTTTACCGGGCTTGGTCTCGATGCCGCTGGCGACGTCGACGGCATAAGGGCGCACCAAGCGAATGGCTTCGGCGACGTTTTCGACTCTAAGGCCCCCGGAGAGAATGATACGGCGGGAGGCGGCGGCGCAGCGGGCGAAGTCCCAGTCGGTGGTCTGCCCGGTGCCTCCATAATGGCCGGCGCGGGCGGCGTCGAGAAGAAAGGCGAAGGCATCGGGAAATCTGTCGAAAGTGGAAAGCGAAAAATTGGCATCCACGCGAAAGGCCTTGATGACTGGAAGGGAGCCGGCCACGCGGGAAACAATGTCGGGTGATTCGTCACCATGGAGCTGCGCGGCGTCAAAGCGCACGAAAGAGCGCAGGGAGTTGATGTCGGCGGGCTTGGCGTTGACGAAAACGCCGACCGCCTCGACTTCCTTGGGAAGCTTGGAGCGGATCTGCGCGGCGTCCGCGGTCACCACGCGGCGGAGGCTTTTTTCGTAGAAATTGAAGCCGAGAGAATGCGCGCCGGCGTCGGCGGCGGCTTGGGCGTCGGCCAGATTGGTGATACCGCAGATTTTGATGCGAATCATCGCGGCTGGACCTGTGGCGCTACCGTGCCGAGCAGACCGGCAAGTGCGGAGCCCGGATCGGATGCGAGCATGAGATGTTCGCCGATGAGGAAAGCGTCGAAGCCGGCGGCGCGCAGGCGAAGGAGATCATCGTGAGTGCGCAAGCCAGATTCACTGACCGCGATACAATGATCGGGGATGCGGCCGATGAGCTCGAACGAGGTTTCCGGACGGACGGTTAGAGTTTTTAGATCACGATTGTTTACGCCGAGGATGCGAGCGTCGGCTGCCAGGGCGCGATCGAGTTCGGCGGCGGTGTGCACTTCGACCAGTGGCTCCATGCCGAGTTCGCGGCCGAGGGCGATGAAGTCGCGGAGTTGCGCGTCGTGCAGTGTCGCGGCGATGAGGAGAAAACTGTCGGCATCGTTGGCACGGGTCTCCCAGACTTGCCAGGGATCGAAGATAAAGTCTTTGCGCAGTACGGGGAGGGAGATATTTTTCCGGCCTTCGCGAAGATTCTTGAGGGAGCCGTTGAAAAATTCCTCTTCGGTGAGGACGGAAAGAGCCGCGGCGCCCGCGGCTTCCAGCGTGCGGGCGAGGGCCACGGCGTCGAAAGGATCACGCAGGACGCCGCCGGATGGGGATGCCGGTTTCAGTTCGGCGATGATATTGATGCCATTGCGAGACAAGGCGACGGAAAAATCGCGCAGCGGGGTGGCGGCTTTGGCGCCATATTTTAGCGCGGTTTCCGGCAGGACCTTTTTGCGATGATCCACGGCGGCGCGGCGGGCGTCGAGGATGCGATCGAGGACAGTTCCGGTGTTGGTTTGCGCGGACATTCGGGTAAGTTTGTATGCTAGCAGAAAGTGGGCAGTGAGTAGTGGATAGTGCGTAGTGGGTCGCGGGAAGTGATTGTGCGGCCGGCGAATCAAGGACTGAGGAGATTGATGAGCTATCGAGCGGAGTATGGGGCGCTACTGGAGGACATCGCTAAGGAGGCGGATTTCATTGCGATGAAGTATTTTCGCGGGAACGAGATGCGGGTGGAACGAAAGGGAGACGGGACGGCGGTGACGCAGGCGGATCGGGCGGTGGAGGAGATGGCTCGGGCCAAAGTTGCGGCTAGCGGACTCGCGTTGGACGTGTTGGGCGAGGAAATGAGCACGAGCGAAGAGAAAAATCCACGTTGGGGAGAGCGGGCGCGGCTGATTATCGATCCCATCGATGGGACAGAGGAATTTTCGCGCGGCATTCCTACATTTGGCACGCTGCTGGGGATCGAACGGGGCGGAGAGATCGTGGCAGGGGTGGCTAGCGCGCCGGGACTGGGGAGCCGTTGGTGGGCGTATCGCGGAGAGGGCGCTTACCGGAATGGAAAGAGGATGCAGGTTTCGAAGGTGGCGACCTTGAGCGAATCGATGGTGTTCACCACCGGCACGGGACCGAGCAAAGACAAATTGGCTCAGGAAAAGATCCGGCGGCTTCCGGATTCCGCTCGCAGTGGGCGGGCGCTTGGGGGATTCTGGCAGCACATGCTGGTGGCGGAGGGAGCCACGGAAGCGGCGCTGGATTGGACCTCGAAGCCGTGGGATTTGGCGCCGCTGGGGATTATTGTGGAGGAAGCGGGGGGCAAATCGACGAATGTGCGGGGCGAGCGGACGATTTATACCGGGAATTTTCTGAGCACGAACGGAAAGATTCACGATGAGGTGTTGCGATTATTGCAGTGATATTCGATTTCGTTGAACGCTAGTAAGAGCGGTGCCCCATCAGCGGTGCAAGATCGCTGCATTCCGAAGGAGAGCTTATGGATATGACCGCGCAAGGACGTAAGGCGGAGGATTTAAGGAAGCTGCATGGCGGGCCGAAGATTTTGGTACTGCCGAACGCGTGGGATGTGGCGAGCGCACGAGTGCTGGAAGAACTTGGGTATCCGGCCATTGCGACGACCAGCGCCGGAGTGGCCTTCGCGCTGGGATATCCGGATGGCCAACGAATTTCGCGGGACGAGATGCTGGAGGTGGTGGCGCGGATTGCGCGCGCTGTGCGGGTGCCAGTCACGGCGGACCTGGAATCCGGTTACGGCATAACACCGAAGGAAATCGCGGAAAACGCCAAGGCATTTGTTGCGGCCGGGGCGGTGGGCTTGAATTTTGAAGACGTGACCGGGGACACGGAGGATACGCAGGTCGAAATCCCGGTGCAGGCGGAGAAGATTCGGACGCTATGCGAAGTTTCGGCGTCCTTGGGCGTGCGGCTGGTGGTTAACGCGAGGACGGACGTGTACTTGATGCCGATTGGGCCGGAAGGCACGCGTTTCGAACGCACGGTGGAGCGACTGCGTGCCTATCGCGCGGCGGGAGCCGATTGTTTGTTTGCGCCGGGAGTGAGCGATCGCGGGATCATGCAGCGACTGGTGAAAGAGGTGGCGGGGCCGCTGAATATTTTGCTTACGCCGCGGTGCCCCGCGATTCCGGAAATGGAGAAAATGGGAGTAGCGCGAGTGAGCGCGGGATCGGCGGTAATGCGAGCGACGCTGGGGCTGGTGCGACGAATCGGCCGGGAGCTGATGCAAAGCGGAACGTACTCGGCGATGGCGGAGGGTGCGATACCCTACGGCGAAATAAATGCGTTGATGTCGCGCAGCCATCGGGATGCCAAAAGCACTCACCCATAAGAGGGCGAGTTGCGTATGACGGATAATGGCGCGGTGCTGCGAATCCTGAATGAGGAGATTGTGGGGTGCCGAAAATGCCCGCGCCTGGTGGAATATCGTGAGCGGGTGGCACGCGAAAAGCGGTTGGCCTATCGGGATTGCACGTACTGGGGTAAGCCGGTGCCCGGATTTGGCGACCCGCGGGCACAACTCCTCCTGGTGGGACTGGCGCCAGGGGCCCACGGGTCCAACCGCACGGGCCGGATGTTTACGGGAGACCGATCAGGCGTATTCCTCTACCAGGCGCTGTATGATGCAGGGTTCGCGACCCAGCCGAACGCGACCCGCATGGACGACGGGTTGCGATTGAAGAATACCTACATCGCAGCGGCGGCGCGGTGTGCTCCGCCGGACAACAAGCCGCTGCCAGTGGAAATCCTGAATTGCCGCGGATATTTGGAACGGGAGATCGATATTTTGCGGCCCAGGGCCGTACTGGCGCTGGGGAAAATCGGATGGGATGTTTTTATGGGGATTCTCAAACATCGCGGATTGATTGCGACGGGGAGGGGATTTCCATTCGCACACGCCGCGGAGGTGGAACTGCCGAAGGCGGGGCTACGATTGTTTGGTGTTTACCATCCGAGCCAACAGAATACGCAGACCGGGCTGCTGACTCCGGCGATGTATGCGACGGTGTTGCGGCGGATTCGAGAATTTCTTGAAGCGAGCGGACGCAGGAAGACAGGATAATGCAGAGCCGGAGAGGACGCCGAGGTTGACTGAGGGTGTCAGGATTGGCTGGCGGTTGGCGGATCGGACTGACAGACTTCACTCAGGCGTTGCATAGCGCGCGTTTGAAGCGCGCGTTATTTCCAATCATTTCATTGAGATAGCGCGAATGGTGGCGTGAAGCTTTGGCTGACCAAGTGCTTCAGTTGAAGTGTGACTTCGGTTTAAGTTGAACCCGGGAGGCGGGAATGCAGCATCGTGGCGTGAAACATCTTGCCGTGGCGTGGGGTGTGGCGACGCTGGCACTGGCTTCGGTACGCTTTGCCCGGGCGGAGGATCAAACTCCTGAGCAGAGTCAGGATCAAACCCCGGTTCAGCCCCAGGATGCAAGTCAGGATCGGGTGCAGCAACAGCCACGGGTGCTGTCGCGAGATCGGATGCCCGACGAGGCACCGGTCGCGCCGATCGTTGAGCAGCCAATGCGCGCCGCAGATGGGCGACGTCATACGGATTTGCCCTTGGAGGCATACGCGGTCGTCCCAGGGACAAAATTTCTGGTGCGGCTGGAGGATGAGCTGGGCACCAAGGAAACACGAGAGAAGAAGCGGTTCAAGGTGATCACGCTGGAACCGCTCGAAGCCGGGCAAGGCATTTATCTTCCACCGGGTGCGGAGATTCGCGGGCACGTGAGCCGGGCGGAGCCGGCGGGCGTGGCGGGCCGGGCAAAGCTCTGGCTGACCTTCGATGAGATTCACACCAAATTCGCGACGCTGCCGATCGTGGCGGAAGTGGCTAGCGTGCCCGGAGATCACAGCGTGAGAACGGGAACGGCGCAACAGGAGGGATTGATCGAAGGGCGCACCAGTACGCAACAGGCAGCGGCTGAAGCGGCGGCAGCAGGCGCGGCGCTGGGTGCCGTCAGAGGGGTGAAGGATAAAGACCCGAAGGAAGCCGCGGAAGGGGCAGCCGCGGCGGCGATCGCGGCGTACCTGGTGGAATCGGGCCGCGGTCACGAAATCGATCTGCCGAAGGGCGCCAAGCTGGAGTTGGAGTTGGAGCGGGCGCTGTACTTGCTGAAGGAGTAGGCTCCGTTTCGCAAACCAACGTAACCGCTAACCCATTCCTTTGAGGTCCTGGGTGGGGCGCAGCGTGTTGCGCCCCTACCTGTTTTCGTTTGCTTGGCAAGCCGCTACCCGGCTTGTTACAGTCAAAGCATCCAGCCTATGCAGAAAACACATACAACGGTCCCGGGAGAGAGGCTGAACCGCATGGGCGACGATGCGAAAATGGCGGTGCGCGCGGTGGAGACTGGAGAACGCAAAGACCGCATCCTGATTGTCGAAGACGAGGACAATGCGCGGAAGGGTTACGAGCAGTTGCTGCAGAAATGGGGTTACGACGTTCTGGGCGTGGCCAGCGCCGAAGAGGTGCTGGCTAAATTTGCCAGCTACCAGCCGGACACGTTGATTGCCGACGTCGAACTGCCGGGCATGAACGGGCTGGACCTGCTAAAACAATTGGGCGCTGATCTGCACGAGGTGCCCGCGATCATTATTACCGGAAAAGGAAGCGACGAGCGCGCCGTGGCGGCCATTGAGGCGGGAGCGTTCTGGTACATCGAAAAGCCGCTGAAAGGCCCGGTGTTACGGGCACTGCTGGACCGGGCACTGGGTAAAGCGCGCGACGCTCGACAGTTGGCGGTGCTGCAGAGGCAACTGCGGGAAACCGGGCGGTTGGGCGATTTGATCGGTGGATCCAAGGCGATGCAGGACGTTATGCGCATCGTGGAAATGGCCGCGCCGAGCTCGGCGTCGGTATTGATCACCGGCGAGACGGGTTCGGGCAAAGAGATCGTGGCGCGCACGATTCACAAGCTGTC
Source organism: Candidatus Acidiferrum sp. (assembly GCA_035309625.1). Classification (GTDB taxonomy): domain Bacteria; phylum Acidobacteriota; class Terriglobia; order Acidiferrales; family UBA7541; genus Acidiferrum. The sequence continues at coordinate 71,125 of DATGEY010000026.1, read as the reverse complement.
GCCGCGCGCGGGCGGCCCGTTCGTGGCCATCAATTGCTCCGCAATCCCGGAAACATTGATGGAGAGCGAGATTTTCGGGCATGAGCGTGGGGCGTTCACCGGGGCGGCGGAGCGCCGCATCGGGTGCTTTGAATTGGCTGATGGCGGAACGCTGCTGCTCGATGAAATCGGAGAGATGCCCGCGCCGACGCAAGCGAAGCTGCTGCGCGTACTAGAAGACCGCAAGGTGCGGCGCTTGGGAAGCAAGAGCGAAACGCCCGTGGATGTGCGGGTGCTTGCCGCTACTAACAAAGATCCCGAGAGCGCGGTCGGCCAGGGACAAATGCGACAGGATCTTTTCTTTCGCCTGAATGTGTTTCACATTCATTTGCCGCCGTTGCGCGATCATAAGGACGACGTTCCGCTGCTGGTGGAATACATCCTGCATGACGTGAATGAAAAGCACGGAAAGCATGTGCGCGGGGTGGGCGCGGAAGTGATGGACATTTTCATGAGCCACACCTGGCCGGGGAATATCCGCGAACTGCGCAATGTGCTGGAACGCTCGACCATCATGTGCGAAAAGGATTTGATCACGCGCAGCTGCTTGCCCGATGAATTTGGGAAGACGCAAGCCAAGGGGCCGAGCGATTTATCAAGTATCAAGTTTCCGGTAGGCACCACGGTGGACGCCATGGAGCGCGAACTCATCCTGCAAACACTGAACGCCACCGGTAATAATAAGACTCGCGCGGCGGATTTGCTGGGCATCAGTCTGAAGACTTTGCACAACAAATTAAAAGAATACGGCGGCGAACGCGCCGAAACGGTGTAGAGAAACTCGATGCAGCTGCGGCTGCGCACGAAACTCACGCTAATCATGACGGGCCTGGTGCTGCTCGTGGTGGCGGTGCTTTCAGCTCTCTTCGTTGCCCAACTGCTGGAACAAGCCCTGCAAGAAACGGAAAAGCGCACGAACGATGTGGCGCGACAGGTATTCGAGCAAGCCCAACGTGCGTTGACCGAAGCCGCGGATTCGGGGTTGCGGCCCGCGTCAAACAGCGCCACGGATATTCGCGATTACGTCCGCAGAGCCTTTGAAATGAGCGACGGCCTGCACGCGCAACTGAAAGCCGCGAAGGGCATTCGCTCGATCTACGAAGTGTCGATTACGGACCAGAATGGCATGGTGCTGGTATCCACGGACGAGTCTTTGCCAGGCAAGTTTCTGAGCCGTCGAGCGCCGCTTTCGCAGCTAACCCAGCGCGGCTACCTGCATCAGGCCAAAGTGTTGGCGGGCCCGCCACGGGTCTACGAATTCGATTTTCCATTTACGAAAGCGGGAGAGCCATTTGGGGAAGTGCGCGTGGCGGTTTCTTCCGGACTTCTGCTGGATGAGATCTCTCCAAACGTTCGCAAATTCGGGACCATCGTGCTGTTGGCGTTGGTCATCTCGACGGTGGTCGCCGCAGTAGTCAGCCGGGCAACCCTGGCGCCGTTGAGCGACATCTCCGCTCAATTGGATCGAATTTCCGCGGGACAATACGACGCTCCGGTAGCGGAGGCCAAGGGCTTTGCGGGGGGCAGCGACGAGCTTGGCCAGGTGAGCCGAAAAATCACCCAAGTCGGTCAGCAACTGCGCGGCGTCCACGAAATCTTCAGTACTTTGCGCGAGAACATGGATTCGGTGATGGCCGGGCTGGAAGACGGCTTGCTGCTATTCACACGCGATGCGCGGGCCGTCATGGTCAGCCCCGCGGCGGAGAAATTTCTGGGCGCGCCGGCTGGACATTTTCTGGGACGGCGGGTGCATGAAATCTTCCCGCTGGGACATCCGCTGCACGAAGTTTTGCACGTGGAGGGCGACGAGCTGAGCGAGATCGCGGCCGAAACGGATCTGGACACGGTGGGAGGCACGCGTCGCGTGGGCGTTAGTGTGCAGGCGATTCAGGAGGATGGCGAGCGGATGGGCGCGCTGCTGACCTTGCGGGATCTTGACTCCATCGAGAGCATTAATACGCAGTTGCAGGTCAGCGAGCGCCTGGCGGCACTGGGGCGAATTACCGCGGGCGTTGCGCATGAAGTCAAGAATCCGCTCAACTCCATGCGCCTGTGGCTGGAGAATCTGAAAGAATCATTGCCGGACGAACCGGATGGCGGCGCGCAGCAAGCGGTGCAAGTGCTGGACAAGGAGATTGATCGGCTGGACGCGGTGGTCAAACGTTTCCTTGATTTCACGCGCCCCATGGAAGTGCGGTTGGAAGCCACACAACTTGCCGACGTATTGAAAGAAGTTGTGGAGATTGCCAAACCACAATTGCAGAAATCAAGGATCCAGGTGGCGCAACTGTTGCCCATCGATGTGCCGGAAGTCTATGTCGATCGCGCGCTTTTGAAGCAAGCGGTGCTCAACCTGGTACTGAACGCGGTGGAGGCCATGCCCGCCGGGGGGCAGTTGCGCATGATGCTCAGTCGGCGCGGAGAAATGGCTGAAATCACGGTCGGCGATACGGGTAAGGGAATTCCTATCGAGAATCGGCAAAAGATCTTCCAGCTTTTCTTTACAACGCGACCCGGTGGCAGCGGCATCGGATTGGCCAGCACGTTCCGAATTGTACAGCTCCACAACGGTTCGATAGACTTTACCTCGGAGGTTGGACGGGGGACCACATTTCGCATCGAGCTGCCCCTCGCGGCCTGAAAAATGACGCGAACCACTGAATTTTACCGGTATTCGTCGTGTTCCGTCGCGCAATTGGGCTTGCTCGTTCTGTGTGCCTCGATTCTTGTGCTGAGCGGATGTGCGGGGCGGCGGGCGAAGGCCAAGCCGTTCCCCTGGAGTACATTTGCTTATACGCGTCCAATCGCTCTCAGCGCCGTGGCAACTCAGACGGACGTAGGTGACGATCCTCTGGAAGATGTGACGGTCGATGTTGAACCTCCTCCTTCGCCGCTGGTTATTGCGCGCAGTGTTCCGGCACGGCCGCGGATTCCTGCCAGCAATTCTTCGCCGGCCGACGCGGTTAGCAAGCCCGATGTTCAAATCGCGCCACAACTAACACCCGCGGAAACCAACGCGGCGCAGCAGCAAACGGCGCAAAGCTTGAGCGTCGCGGAGCGTAATATCGGTGCTGTCGAAGGCAAGACGCTGAACGCGACGCAGCAAGACTTGGCCTCGAAAGTACGCAGCTTCATGGCGGAAGCTCGCGACGCGGCGAACAGCGGAGACTGGGCACGGGCGCGCAACGCGGCAAAGAAGGCCGAGGTGCTGTCGCAGGAGTTGGCCGGCTCGCTTTGATAGCGGGCTTTCTGACTGGATTCCGTCGCACAAATGACTAAAAAGTTTGACACCATCATCGCCGGAGGCGGGCTCATCGGCGGAGCGATTGCGCTGGAACTGGCGCTTGCAGGAACGCGAGTGGGCGTCTTCGATCGCGGTGAACCGGGCCGCGAAGCTTCCTGGGCCGGCGCGGGAATTTTGTCACCCGCTCCGGAAAATGCCGCGGCCATTCCGCTTGTCCCCATTGCTAAAGCGAGCATGGCGCTCTACCCAGAATTTGTTTCGCGGGTCGAGGAAATTACGGGCCAGGATGTGGGTTTCCGCACCAAGGGAACCTTGGATGCGCTGTTTTCTCGCGATGCTGCGCGCGAATTGAGCACCCATGTTGCGCTCCAACATGGATGGGGATTGCGCGCCGAGGCCATTAGCGCCGAGGAAGCCCGCGAGCTGGAGCCGGCGCTGAATCCCGACTTGGAAGCGGCGGTCCTGCGACCCGACGAAGCTTCGGTCGACAACCGCAGCTTGACGCAAGCCGTTCTGGAAGCGGCGCGAAAGAGCGGCGCTGAAATTTTCCCGGGACGCGGGACGCAAGGACTTTGGCGCGACGGAAATCGCTGCCTGGGATTGCTGGCGGAGGAGGAGAGGATCTCCGCCGAGTGGACGATTGTCGCAGCGGGCTGCTTCTCCGCCAACATTGCCGGGGTGGATGTGTACGCGCCGGTCCGCCCCGCCAAGGGGCAGATGCTATCGCTGCGGGCCGAAGAATTAAAAATTGAGCGGGTGCTCTGGTCCGACAAGATTTATCTGGTGCCGCGCAATGATGGGCGCATTTTGGCGGGAGCCACCGTCGAGTACGTGGGCTTCGACAAGAAAGTGACAGCCGGGGCTGTCGAAAAGCTCTTGGCGGCCGCGATCGAACTTGCGCCGGGCCTGGCCGGCGCGCGAGTGGAGGAGACTTGGGCGGGGCTACGGCCGGATTCTCCGGATCATTTACCTATTTTGGGTCCAGCGGATTTGGACGGTCTACTGTTTGCGACCGGTCACTTTCGGAGCGGCATATTGCTGGCCCCTATCACCGCGCGACTGATTCGCGAATGGGTCACCCAGCAGCGGGTATCTGTTGATTGGGAACGTTTCCGCCCGCTTCGCTTCGCGGAAGCGCGTAAAGAGACGACCGCGTAGACGATCAGTCCGGGCGCGCCGGGGGCGGTGTAATCGGCGAGGAATCGCCCACGTGCCGGTATTGGACTTGATCGGAGTCCAGTATCAAAGAATGTTCCAGAACGATGTCCAGCGCGGAGCCTCGCGGCAGTTGCGCCTCCGGCCCACGCGTGAGGAGCGTTGCGGCAAGTCCGGCGAGCCCTCCAATTCCCGCTCCGATGCCCGCGCCCTTGGCGCCCGCGGCGATGGCTCCGATGCCAGCCCCGGTCACCGTGGTGGTCGCGACGGTAGTGGCGTCTTTCCCCTTACCGCTATCGCCCGTTACTTTGCCTTCGGAATCCATGGTTTCGTTGCCGCCGGTGTCCGCGCTGCGCGGTGCGGCGTTCAGATCCACCGTGTAACCGTTGGGGAAAATCAAAGTGTTCAACCTCATGCGAAATTCGCCGAGCCCTTTGACGCGGCCCGGACGTTTGGATTCGAGCAGTTCGCCACGCAAATAGGAGCCGACAGGGACAATGACGTGATTGTTCTGCGTGACGGGAAAGGAGGTACGGAAATAAAGAGAGTCGCCGGCTTTGGCGCTGCGCGTAGAGATGCCATTCTCCAGCACAACGGCAAGACGCGTGCCGGCAGGAACCGTAATTTTCTCGGTTGAGTCAGCTCGCCGCTGCACTGCTGGAAGCGGCACTGGGGCCACTGGCGGTGGCGCCGCGGTCTGCGGCCCTTCCGGCTGCTGGGCAAACGCGAGAGCGGACGATGCGAGAATTGAAACGAGGAGACGAGAAGACCGGCGCGAAAGACTCACGTTAATCCTCCACGCTATCGTCGGATGCATACAACAGAGGCACGGATGCCCTCAGTATACCCTTGCGGGGCGCAAATTCATTGGCCGCTCTGATTTGACGCTATGAATGGCGCCAGTCTAGGCTGAATCAGAATACAGGAGGATGGCATGGCGAAACTGGCGCTCATTTATGGGATGCGACTGCTGCCGGAGGAGGATCTCGGCGAAGTGAAAGACGCCACCGTGGTGCTGAAAAACGGACGCACCGCCCGCGTCACCATGCATCTGATTGAGGGCAGCAAGGAAGAGATCGAGTCGACCTTTCGCCAGTCGATCGAAGCATTCTTCGATATGTATCCGGAAATCTAAGAGCGCAGGCTCAACGATTCCCGAAATTTTCCGGGTCCACGTTGGGATCGCCGAGCGCGTCGTTGATCAGCACGGTGGACTGCCCGGTCAGCTCAAAGCGTTTGCGGCATTTGTAGCAAGCTACTAAATCATCCAGGCGCACCATGTACGAGCTGGCTTTGGCGAACTTTCTGCGGTCTTCTTCGCCGGCGCCGCGCGGCAGCTCTTTCCGTTTTCTGCACACCTTCCAGCGCACCGGAGCTTCAAACTCGCCGCGGCAACTGGGGCAAACCAGCTTGATTTTTCGCGTTTCTTCCTTCTCGGTGTAAAAAGCTCTCTCGTCCATAGTCAGGGTGCGGGCGCGCTCACCGCATCCTCGATTGTAACAAATTCAAGGCCGAGGTCACGCCAGCGCGGCAACCAATGCTCGAGCGCGGTCACGGTATGCTCGCGATTCGCACCTTGCTCGCGATAGTTTCCATCGTGGAGGCACAGGATTTCGCCTGTGGCCGCACCGCGTTTCAAGGAACGTTGCGCACGGTCCGAGATCGGAAGCATGCGTCGAATCAGCCATTCGGCCGATGGGGCGCGCCAGTCGCCGGGCATCAGAGTCCACATGGCCACTCGCATTTTGAGCTCGCGCGCTTCCGCCGCCAGCCAGGGATTGCGGAAACCGAATGGGGGGCGAAACCACTTGGGCGGCGCACCCAGCGAGTTCCGGATGGCCGAATGGGTCAAGCGCAGCTCGACGCGGATCTCCGCGGGGCGCTTCCAGAAAAGATTGGGATGCGATTCCGTGTGATTGCCGATGACGTGGCCCCGCGCCGAAATCTCACTGGCCAACTCCGGGCACTCGCGAATGTAGCGTCCGATCAGGAAAAAGGACGAAGGCGCTTTGTAGCGATCCAGCAGGTCGAGCAGCTTTGGCGTTATGGCTGGGTTCGGGCCGTCATCAAAGGTGATAGCCAGCTTGCGAGGAGAGTTGGTGCGGAAAATTGTCGAACCAAAAAGCTGCGCGCGTGCGGAAGCGCCACCATACGCAGCGAGCCCGGCTGCACTTGCCAGGGCAGCGACGGGCGCGCCGATGAGCCAGGGATTCACCGCGCCATTCTCGCACGGCAACGGCTTGCCGCGGTATCCCGCGCCGGTCCGTGCCGGCAGCCGGATGCGGGTGGAGGATTAAACTCAGTCCGGCGAACGGCGCCGCATTTTCCGATCCGACAGCAGCCGATCGATTTCCACCTCCCGGTCCACCCGCCTTACAGCCACGACTGCTTTTCTTTGATTTATTCGGGCTTGCGTAACGACTGCAGGTCAATTCCCAACTGCTGACATTTCTTATACAAGTGGCTCCGCTCCAGCCCCAATGCGCGCGCCACATTCGTCATGTGAAAATTGTGCCGCCGAATCTCTGTAAGCAGCACACCTCTTTCAAACGCTTCCGTCCGCTCCGCAAGCGTTCCGGAAGATTCCGCCGCCGATGGGCGGTCCGAAGGCTCCGTCCCGCCGCCGGCGCCTGCCAGAATCATGCGCACGTCCGCGCCGCTCACCGCACCTTCGCCCGCCAGCAACACCAGCCGTTCGACGACGTTTCGCAGCTCGCGTACGTTTCCCGGCCAGTCGTAGCGTCGTAGTTCCGCGATCGCATCGTCCGAAAAAGCCTTTTCTTTCCAGCCGTTCTGAGCCGCCAACTGACGCGCAAAATGCCCCACTAGCGCAGGAAAATCTTCGGGCCGTTGGCGCAGCGTGGGCAGCGCCAGGGGAAACACGTATACGCGATGAAACAGATCCCGGCGGAAGGCATTCTGCTTCACCAACTCCTCAAGATTCCGGTGGGTGGCCACCAGCACGCGCACATTCACCCGTACGGGCCTGTCTCCTCCAACTCGCTCGACCTCGCCCTCCTCCAGCACGCGCAGCAATTTCGCCTGCATCGCCACCGGCATATCGCCGATCTCGTCCAGGAATAACGTGCCGCCGTCCGCCTGTTCAAATTTTCCCGCATGCTTGGCCGTCGCTCCGGTAAACGCGCCTTTCTCATGCCCAAACAGCTCCGATTCGATCAGTTCCGCCGGAACCGCCGCGCAGTTCAGGGTCACAAAGGCATTTTCCCGCCGCGCCGACTTCTCATGGATGGCCCTGGCCACCAACTCTTTCCCGGTTCCCGTTTCACCCAGAATGCACACGCGGGTTTCGCTTGCCGCCACCCGTTCAATTTGCGCCAGCAATTGCGCCACGGCGGCCCCTGATCCAATCAACTCGTGTTTCCCCAATCGCTGGCGGAGTTCACGATTCTCGTTCTCTAATCTCGATAAGCGCAGCGCATTTTCGACCGTGACCAGCAATTTGTCGGTGGATAGGGGTTTCTCCAGAAAATCCAGCGCTCCCAGTCTCGTGGCCCGAACGGCCATCTCAATATTGGCCTGGCCGGAAATCAGTACGATGGGAGTCTTTACGCCAGCCTTCTTCAAATCCTCCAGCAGCTCCAGACCGCTCTTTCCCGGCATTACCACGTCGGAAAGAATCAAGTCGAAGCTTTCCGTGCGCAGAAGCTCCAGCGCGCGCCCGGCGTTGTCGCAGACCGTCGCTTCATGGCCTGCTAATCGGAAGGCGCGGGAAAGGGAAGCCAGCGTGTTCGGGTCGTCATCGACAAGGAGCAGGTGAGCTTTGCGCGGCAAGGATCAGTCCTCTGCGCTGCGTCAGTCGCTTGCCGCTGCCAGAGACTTCGGCGAATTCTTCGGATCGGCAGCGGCGCCTTCGTCCGAGGCGATTCGCTGCCGGGCTTGCCGCTGCGGCAAATCGATGGTGAAAGAAGTGCCGCGTCCCTCATGGCTGGTTACGCTGATCATCCCCTGATGATCGCTTACCACCGATTGCACGATGGCCAGTCCCAGCCCGGTTCCCTGGAGCTTGGTGGTGTAGTAGGGCGTAAAGAGCCGCGAGCATTCCTCCGGAGTAAGCCCTTTGCCGGTATCGGCAACCTCGATGCGGATGTTTCGGTCGCGCTCCAGCGTGCGCAGGGTCAGTGTCCCGCCCGCAGGCATGGCATCCAGCGCATTCAACACCAGGTTCTGGAAAGCCTTGTGCAATAGGTCGGCGTCCGCATCAATTTCCGGCAAAGGTTCGGTGAGGAAAAATTCGGTGGTAATTGTGGGCTTCCCTACGGCATTAAATTGCGCTTCAAACAGGCGCACCGCCGCGCGCAAAACTTCGTTCACATTCACTTTCACAAATTGCGGCGCGGGCATTTTGGAGAAATCACTGAAGCGGCCAACAATCGCATTCAGATTGGCCAGCTCGGTTTTCAGCGTAGCCGTCGATTCGTTGAAGACGTCCAGAAATTCCTTGGCCTCCAGCTTTTTGGCCCGCTGCATGTTCTCAACGGTGATCTGCATGGGAAACAGCGGATTGCGCAGCTCGTGCGCCAGGCGCCGCGCCAATTCCCGCCAAGCCGCCACTCGCTCGGTTTGTACCAATTTGTCCTTTTGCACCGCCAGTGTGCGCGTCATATCGTTGAACGCAATTCCCAATTGCCCGATTTCATCGGTCCCGCGCACGTCGATGCGTGTGCCCCACCGACCGGTCGCCACTTCGCGTGCGCCTTCTGCCAGCTCCACCACTGGCCGCGTAATGCGCGCGGCGACCCACAAGCTCATCAGCAAGCCGACCAGAAGCGCTGCCGCGGCTACCGCCGCCGCGATGGTCACGATACGTCGCGTCAGCAGTACCAATTCTTTGCGCGAACTGCCCACCAGTAGAACTCCCAGCAGTTCGCTATTTCTCCCCAGCAGCGGCAGGGCATGGAATGTTTCCGCCGAAGCTGCATCCACCGTCCAATTGATCGTGGCGGTCGCCGGGTGCGGTGTTTTTTGCACTTCTTCGATCAGGGGGCGAAAGCGCTCTGGATTGGCTGCCGGCCCGTTCACATCGGTCAGCTCCGTTTCCACGTAGTTCGGCTGCAGATTGCGATACAGCAGCGCACGCATCCCGGAGGGCAGTACCAGCGACGCCAGAAAATTCTGGTCCAGGCGCCGTCCTCCAATAATGTACAAATTCTTATCGTTGCCCCCTGAAACGGTGCGCACCGCAGATACCGAAAGGGCCACACCGTCCGGCAATTCTTCTTTCTTTAGGAAGGCTGGCGAACCGCGCCAATCCTTCGTAGCAGTAACCCAATCGTTCTTGAAGCCAATACGTGCTGGATACTGCGCCGAGGAAATGATCGTGCCATCCCAGCTGACCAGTTCAACGAAGTTAAGCCCCTGATCCTGGGCCACACCGTTGGCATCCTTTGCAAAAATGGACTGGTCCATGTCCGGCTTGGCTAGGTCAATCGCGGATCGCACGGTAATTTCGGCATTGGCCACGTTCTGCACTTGCTGCGTCACTTCCTCGCCGCGCTGCTCGAATTCCTTGTTGAACTGCGCGACCAGGGCCTCGGTGCGCTCCGCGTCCATCTCTTCGAAAGCCGCCCGCGTATAGTGGGTCACTGCGTACGCAACCACGGAGACCGACGCCAGCACGGTTAGCATGAAGATCCAGAAGACTTTCGCCCGGAAACTCATGCGCGCGCTCCCCGCCTGGTGCGCAGGCACTTCACCGCCGCTTCTTGCTGAAACGTCTTCATGTTGTACACGGAAGCATATCCTGAGAGCGGCGTCCGCAAAAGCCCTGCTTCGCTACAATCTTCCTGCGCAGCAACACGCACGCTGGTGCGGAAACTCTAAAAATATGCTGGCCAAAATTCTCGCTCGAGGCGATCATACGGGACCATTTGGACATGAGTGCCCTGACGTTATCTTTGCCGGAGATTAATGTAAACATTCTGCGGATTTGTTCGTCTATGAACATGGTAGCGGCGGACGGTACGGTTGTCTCCATACCTGCCCCCCGCCGCAAACCTGACTTCGACCAGTGCCGGGGAGAAGACTGAATGAGAAAGCAGAAGGTTCGGTTGTTTGTGGCGGCAGTCATTTGTTCAACGGTGCTTGGCGCCCACTTCACAGCTCTGCTGCACGCCACTCCTTCCGCTCAGCTTTCCACAGGACCTACTTGCCTGCTCCGCTACGCCGATATCTCTCGCGACAAATTTGTCTTCTCCTACGCCAGCGATCTGTGGACCGCCCCCCGCGAAGGCGGCGACGCCCGCCGCCTAACCAGCAGATTACAAAGGCATTCCGCCCAAACCAAAGTTCCCAGTAACCAAGCCATAAGTGAGGTTTCGGATTCGAATTTATTTGTGGGTCCGCAAATAACATCGAATCTGGCGGCGTCAGGCGAGGCTACCGGGCAAGGCTAACGAAGGACCTATACGTCCAACACTGCAAATGCGAGATCTTCAATCCCCATTGCCGGGGGTGCGGGCTTCTTTGCTAGGAAGCTCTGTCTTCTCTGTGTCTCTGTGGCAAAAATCTTTCTTTTCAAGCTTGCTCAAGGTCAGCAGCGTGGGATGCCGGGCCCATTTTGGCAATACGATTTGTCGCCGTTGCTCCTTGCAGTACACTCTTCACCTGAAGACCATGGATAAACGAATCGCCTCTGCGGACGCCGCGATCGCGCAACTCGCCGATGGCGCCACCATACTCGTCGGTGGCTTCGGCCTCTGCGGCGTTCCCGAGCATTTGATCGAAGCCGTGCGCCGCAAAGGCACCAAGAATCTGACCATCGCCAGCAACAACGCCGGCACCGACGGCGCCGGTCTCGGCCTGCTCTTGCAAAATCGCCAAATTAAAAAAATGATTTCCACTTATGTTGGCGAGAACAAACTGTTCGAGCAGTTGGTATTGAGCGGACAAGTCCAAGTTGAACTTAATCCGCAAGGTACGTTCTCAGAGCGTATCCGCGCGGGCGGCGCCGGAATCCCGGCCTTCTTCACGCCTACCGGCTACGGCACCATGGTCGCCGAAGGCAAAGAAGCTCGCGACTTTGACGGACGCCACTACGTCATGGAGCGCGCGCTGCGCGGCGACTTTGCCTTCATCAAAGCCTGGAAAGGCGATCGCTGGGGCAATCTTATCTATCGCAAGACCGCTCGCAATTTCAATCCCATGATGGCCACCGCCGCCGACTACGTAATCGCCGAAGTCGAGCATCTGGTCGAGCTTGGCCAACTCCCACCCGATCAGATTCACACCCCTGGCATCTTCGTAGACGCCATCTTCCAAGGCTCCGACTACGAAAAAAAGATCGAGCGCCGCACCGTGAGGAAATCGTGATTACCCGTACGGACGCAGCGACGCCGCGTCCCAACTACCGAGATGTCCAACAATGCCACTGACCGACGAACAGAGACGCGAGCGCATTGCCCGTCGCATCGCACTGGAACTGCGTGACGGCTTCTACGTAAATCTCGGCATCGGGATGCCCACGCAAGTCGCCAACTACGTCCCCGCGGGCATGGAAGTCGTGCTGCAATCGGAAAACGGCATGCTGGGTGTGGGACCCTATCCGCTCGAATCGGAGATCGATCCCGATCTGATCAACGCCGGAAAAGAAACCGTCACGGAACTTCCCGGCACCAGTTATTTCTCTTCCGCCGATTCCTTCGGCATGATCCGCGGCGGCCACGTGGACCTCACCGTTCTCGGCGCACTGCAGGTCGATGAAAAAGGCAATCTCGCCAACTGGGCCATTCCCGGCAAAATGCTTAAGGGCATGGGCGGTGCCATGGACCTGGTCGCCGGCGCCAAGCGCGTGTACATCGCCATGGAACACGCCACCCGCGACAACCAACCCAAGATCCTGAAGAGTTGCACTCTCCCTCTAACCGGAGTTGAAGTCGTGGACCACATTGTCACCGAGCTGGCCCTGATCGATGTAACCCGCGAAGGCCTGGTTCTCCGTGAGCTGGCAATTGACGCCAGCTTGGAACAAGTTCAGTCGCTCACCGAGCCCAAACTCTTGCTCCCCCCAAACGGCCCTCGGCCAATGCCCACGTGAAAACGAAAAACACAGAACGCCCACGTCCGAAAATGCTCCCCGCCAGCGAGGAAACCAGGCAGTTGTCCGCGCTGCTGGGCAGTGAGCTAAGCACCTGGCCGAAAGTCACCACCCGCCCCATGTTTGGCCTGCGCGGCTTCTATCGCGGCAAGAAAATCTTCGCCGCTCTGCCGGTCACACGCGCCATCAGAAATCCCAACGCGCTCATTTTCCGAATCCAGGCGATGCCTTCTGCACTCCTCGCGCGCGCCAGAAAAGAACCGCGCATCGACACCGGAAACGCCGCGCCCAGCGCGAAATGGCTCGCTTTTACGCTGAAGTCCGAAGCCGACTTTCGCGAAGCATTGTGGTGGCTAAACCAGGCTTATGGACATGCCAAATGAACGGCGCGTCCAGCACGGCAAGAATGGCTGTGCTCTGGCGACTACGTTGTCTGCCAGGAACTCCAATCTAACCCGGAAGACAATTCTTGGTAATCTGGAGATACACGCGTAAGGTCATCCATGGATCCGCATTCCATCGTCGTCGTGAGTTTGCACACGCCCAAGGAAAAAATCTGGGGCGAGCTGCTGGCCATCAGCACCGCCGGGGTCACGCTGCGCGGCATCGACCTGAATTCCTTCGATCACTTCATTCGCCAGCTTAACGAACCGGACGGCGAGCGGGTCGGCGTCCCCACTCTTTTCTTTCCCATGACTCGCGTGGAGCGCATCACGCTCGATGAGCCCACTGGATCCATTCCGTCCATGGACGAGCTTTTCGCGCGCAAACTGGGCCGCAAGCTGATCGACTATCTCGCGCAGTTCACCTGAACTGCGCTATCCTGAATCGCAATGCGCCCGCGCATCTGGACAGTTCCCAACCAAATCACGTTATTGCGACTCGGGTTCATCCCGTTTTTCCTGATTCTGATTTCCTACGAAGAGTATCGCTGGGCGCTGGCGATCCTGGTGGTGGCAGGGCTCAGCGACGGCGTCGACGGCCTGTTGGCACGCAAGCTAAATCAGCGCTCTTCGCTGGGCGCATATCTGGATCCCATTGCGGATAAGCTGTTGCTCTCTTCCTCGTTCGTAATTCTGGCGATGAAGAAAGAAATTGCGTGGTGGCTCACGATTATTGTGTTGAGCCGCGACATAATTATCCTGATAGTAGCAGCCGTGATTATATTAATCTTCGGCTACCGGCCATTTCCTCCCAGCATTCTTGGGAAAGCCACAACCATGTTTCAAATAATTCTGGTCTTTATGGTCGTGCTGAGGGCCGCGTATCCGAATCTGCCTTTTGCGCGGATCAATCAAATATTGATTTACGCGGTGACGGCGCTGGCGACGGTTTCAGCGTTTCACTATTCTTTCGCGATCGCCAGGCGGTTGAGTTCGCCGGCGCAGCAGGCGAGTTAACTCTATCCCGGTATCGCGTCGCGATAATGCAAAATCATAAACGCGAAGCTGGCGATGACGGCGAGTGCGGCCAGCCAGCCGAGCGCATTCGCAATCTGTTTTTCCCGCACGTTCATCGGCTGACGGTCAGCAAATATTTTGCCTAGCGCGAAGCCCGCGGCCAGCCCGGCGCCGTGGGCCCAATTGTCGATGCCCATACCCATGAATCCCAGCACAAAAAGAAAAACAACCGAGCTGACCAGCCGCGAGCGCAGATCGCGCATGTAAGCGCCGCCACGTTTGGTGGTGATGGCCAGCATCGCTCCGACCAATCCAAGCAAACCACCGCTGGCGCCTAGCGATAAATGCCCAGTGAAGGAACTGGCCAGAAAGCCGAATGCGCCGGTGAAGATATACAGGAAAAAATAACGTGAAGATCCGTAAAGCTCTTCAAGAGCAGGACCGAGCTGCATCAACGCCATCATGTTGAAACCGATATGGAGGAGACCGCCGTGCAGAAAGATGGCGGTTATTAGACGAAACCATTCGTGTTGAATGTAGATCGCGTAAGGAGCGCTCATGCCCAGGCGGTAGGACGCTTCGCCGCCCATGCCCCACAAGATGCTGAGGCCTCCGCCTCCGCCGTGCGCGGCAAGAGCCATCCACTCGATGCCGAACATAATGAGATTGGAAACGAGAAGAGCGGTGGTGACAGGGGCGGGGCCGGAGAAAACTCCGGAGAGGCTGCGATTGACCGCAGCCATGGAAAATTTTAGGTTGGTGCCGCACTGGTGGCAACGCGACGCATGGATGCCGACAAGCGAACCGCAATTCGGACAAATCTGGGGACGGGGTTGCTGGTTGCCGCCACCGAAAAACCCTCGCAGCGATGCTTTCCAGCGGTCCAGGCGATACTGCCATTGATAGGGAAGCGCCAACTCTCCTCCTTGCGGCACTTGCGAAGCGTTCCTATAATACCGAAATCGCTCTGCGCAGTCCGGCGAACACGGCTATGGACAAATTTGAGGAGTTCGGCAAGCGCATCGATGAAGAGTTGATGCGGCTGCGCCGATATATTGAGAAGGAAGTTGCGCCGGAAACGGAACGGCGCAGCGCGGAGTTTTTGCGCGAAGTTTCCGCAAAGCTGAGCGAAGCGGCCAGCAAGCTGGAAGCGCGCATGGCCGCGCGCCGAAATACTGCTCCACCGAATTCGCAATCATGAACCTGGCGCAGCTAGCGCGCCGCAGCGGAGATTCGCCAGCCTTATTGCAACGCCCCTGTATACTTTACGTTCTCTGTGGTCTTGGCCTTGCTTTCTTCTGCGGCTGCGCCTCTCGCCGCACGACCGCCAGCCAGCCGGAGTCCCCGCAACCCGCCGACAATTCGGACAAGACGGCGGAGGCCAACCCGCGAGAAGGCGCCGAAGTTACGCTAGGCGGAAAGGCCGCTGCTGGCACGGCCATACCCAGGCGGGACGCGGCACCGCCCAATCCGGCGATGTCCAAGTATACGGAAGAGGGCAAAGCGTCCTGGTACGGCGTGCCGTTTCACGGGCGTCGCGCTTCGAATGGCGAAGTCTACGACATGAACAAGTTGACGGCGGCGCACCGGACGCTGCCCTTCGGCACCGTGGTGCGGGTGACGAACTTGAGCAATGGGAAATCCACGGTGGTGCGCATCACAGACCGCGGGCCATTTGTGGATAACCGCATTATCGATTTGTCGATGGCGGCGGCGCGGGAGATAGATTCCATCGGTCCGGGTGTGGTGCCGGTGCGGCTGGAGATTGTGTCGGCGGGTATCGATCCGGGTTCGGGATTTTTCACCGTGCAGATCGGTGCTTTTCGGGATCGCGGGAATGCGGAACGGTTAAGAGAACGACTGAATTCTGAATACTCGCCGATTTTCATTCAGCCGTACGATTCGCCGGAGGGTTTGTTCTATCGTGTGCGGGTGGGCAAAGTTCCCGGAGAGGATGCCGCGCAACGGTTTGGGGAGAAGCTTCGAAATAAGGAGGGGTTTATGCCGATGGTGGTGCGTCTGGACCAAGGTGAGGGCGCAGGGGGAAACGAGTGAGCGCGGATTGCTTGTTTTGCAAAATAGCGGCGAAGACGATTCCATCGAAGATGGTATATGAGGATGATGAAGTTTTCGCTTTTGAGGATATCGGCCCGCAGGCACCGACGCATATTTTGATTTGCCCGCGTAAACATGTCGCTTCGCTGAGCGAAGCGGGCCCGGAAGAGCAGGCGATATTGGGGAAGATACAGCTCGTTGCCGCGCAACTGGCCCGCAAGCTGAATCTGCAGGAAGGCTATCGCATGGTGCTGAACAACGGCAGCGGCGCGGGGCAATCGGTTTTGCATTTGCATCTGCATCTGCTGGGCGGCAGGGCGTTTCGTTGGCCACCTGGATAGGGCAACCAAAGGTTCGACGAGTGCACTTGGGTCGGCCCTCTAATACTTTCCAATTATTGCTGTCCTTGCTTCTCGTGCTTACAGTCCCAAACACCGGGGTCGATGTATCTGTGCCAGTCGAGTTCATAGGTTGCATACCCCACCCTTGTCATCGCGCTTTGGGTGTGCAGGTTGTTCGGAGAAACGAAATATGAGAAGACGATTCCGCCTCCTCCCCTTGCTGCTTATCGTGGCGACTCCCGGGTACGGGCAGAGCAACTACGCCGTGCTGACCGGCGCCATCGTCGATTCACAACATTTGCCGGTGTCGGGAGCTGCGGTCGAGTTGACGGCTGCTAGCACCGGCGCGGTCCGACGGCTAATCAGCAATGAAGAAGGACTATTCGAAGCGCCCGCACTCTTGCCGGACGACTATGAACTGAAAGTGGGAGCGACAGGCTTTGCGACTACGACTCAGTCGCTGCGTTTGGAGGTAGGTCAGAAATTGGCCGTAGATGTCGTACTTAAAGTCGGTTCCGTTGCGGAGGGAGTAAAAGTTATCGGAGCAACTGAAGCGCTGCAAACGACGGATGCCAGCGTGGGTGAAGTTGTGGAGCCTACATCCATACGTGAACTGCCTCTCAATGGGCGCATGTTGATTGATCTGGTGCTTACCGTACCCGGAGCGCACGTGGGCTTTGGCGCGCAGACGGGAGCCACGAATCCCCTGTACTGGCGGCCGGGGGAGCGCTCGGCGGTAGTAATTGGCGGGGCGCGACCCAATGCGAATTTTTTTCTGCTGGATGGCGCAACCAATACGGATCCCACATTCAACACTCAAAATTTGAGCCCGTCGCCAGACGCGGTAAAGGAATTCCAGGTGGAAACGAGCAGCTACACGGCGGATATGGGGGGAGCCGGCGGCGGGCAGATCAATATCGTTACGCATTCGGGCTCGAGTCAATATCACGGGACGGTGTACGAGTTCCTGCGCAACGGAGCGATGGACGCGAGCACGTTTGCGTCCATGGGGAACAATCACCTGGTGCAAAACAATTTCGGGGCGTCCTTCGGCGGGCCGCTGATCAGGAAAGATACCTTCTTCTTCATCAACTATGAGGGTCTGCGGCTGGCACAAGCGGATGCACAGATTTTAACGGTGCCGACTCCCGCGGAAATTCAGGGCGATTTCAGCGGGAGCGGGGTCAAGGTTTACGACCCGACAACCGCAGTGGCAAATCCCAACTTCGATCCGACAAAACCAACCGGAGCAAACAATTTTCCATACACGCGAAGCCAGTTTCCCGGAAACATAATCCCCGCGAACCGCATAAATCCGGCGCTCCAAACGTTCTTGATGCAATACGTGCCCATGCCGAATATGGCGATGGGGACCGGACGGGATTCCAACAATTACCTGGACGTGCGCAATGAGACGCATTTTCAAGACCAGGGGACCGCACGTATCGATCACAATTTTTCCAAAGGCGATACGCTCTTCGGACGGTACTCAATCGGCCAGGAAAATGGATTTTCGCCGAGTAGCGGAATCACCGCCACAACAGACAACCTTCCGGGATTTGGCGCGAATTTCGATAACCGGTCGCAGCAGGCGGCGCTCTCCTGGAACCACATTTTTGCACCTAACAAGGTGAATACGGTATCGATTTCGGTTTCGCGATTATCGATGGATCGCACCTCACAAAACGATGGAGTGAACGACATCGTAGGCCAGCTGGGGATCCTGGGTGTGGGCTTTGGCGGGCCGAATGCGTGGGGCGCGCCCTGGTTTGCGGCCCAGGGTTACACCGGAATTGGGGACACCTTCGCCGCCACGCCGATGCACGCGTGGGACACGATGTACGAAATTCGCGATACGTATGCGTGGGAGAAGGGGCGGCACGCGATCAAGTTCGGCGGTGATTTTCATTGGTATACCTGGCCGATGTGGGGCTTTTTTCAGAATCGCGGCTACTACCAATACACTACTGGGTACACGACCGAATTCGGATTTAATGACGGCAGCGGATCGGGCCTGGCCAGTTTCTTGCTTAGCTTGCCAGCCGTCAAGCAGCGCCAAGCTGGAGTTCCGCAAATGAATTTGCGGAATTGGGGCGCCGATGGTTTCGTGGAGGATAGTTGGAAAGCAACTTCAACGACGACCATAAATGTGGGCATCCGTTATGAGTATGCCAGCCCGCTCTACGACAAGGACAATACCAATACCAACCTGATTTTCCAGAGTGGGGCGCCCTCTGTCTTCGTCGGCGGGCAAAACGGTTATCCGCAAGGACTGATGTACGCGAACCAGCACAACTTTGCCCCGCGCCTGGGCCTGGCGAAGAACCTGCCGAATCGCGGGTTGGTGTTTCATGCCGCTTACGGCATCTTTTTTACGCCCGTGGATCTGAATACCTGGTGCAACCAGCGACACAACGTCCCGTACGTTTTTCCGGAAACACAGCAGGCGGATAATTTCACTCCTCCGGCCGCGTTGTTTGCCAGCGGCATGAATTTCGGCACGCCGGTGTTGGGCACAGGACCGCTGCCGGCAACCGTCGTAAGCTTTACCGCTTTCGATCCACATTCGCCGGCGCAATATGTCCAGCAATGGAACGCCTCCGTGCAGAAGAGTCTGGATGTAAACACATCGGTGGAAATCGGGTATATCGGTTCGCGTGGTTTCCATCTGCAGCGGGCCCATCTGATCAACAATGCCCTTCCGGGGCCTGGGCCACTTGGTCCGCGGCGCCCGTTCAAGACACTTACCTTCGTGCCGGACACCACTTTGCCTCCAGGCAGTACCGATGCCGTGATTCAGAGCATGACTTTCCCGGTCAGCACCATCAACCTGCTGGAAAACAGCGCACAGAGCTGGTACGACGCGGGCTACATCAATCTACGCCGCCGCTATTCGCGCGGATTGAGTTTGCTGGCCAACTACACCTATTCCAAGGACCTGACGAATGCGCCGGATTTTCGCTCTGCGATGGATGAATCCTCAATCCCGCAAAACAACAACGATCTGACCGCCGAAAAAGGACCCGGATGCGATGTACGTCATCGTTTCGCGCTGAGCGCGGTGTATGCCATTCCCGCTTACAGGCGCGCGCAGTGGATGCTCCTGGTCACTCAGAATTGGACCTTCGCGACCATTTACCAGATTCAGTCAGGAATGCCGTTCACGGTTTCGGTGTTCGGAGATACGGCCAATTCTGGGACGGTACTGGGCGAGAACCCGATTCGAGCCAATGTTACCGGCCAGCCGGTCTTTGCTCCCGGAACACGCACGGCGGACGAGTGGTTCAACCCGGCAGCTTTCGCAGCGCCCCCCGCTTTTACGTTTGGTGACGCTGGGCGGAACACGGTGTACGGGCCGGGAATGCAGACCATGGATATTGCGCTGCAGCGCGCGTTTCGTCTGACGGAAAGATTAAACCTCCAGTTCCGAGGCGAGGCTTTCAACGCATTGAACAAAGTGAATTTGGGGACGCCGAACCGGTTTGTCAACACTCCGCAGTTTGGCACTATCACCATGGCAATGACGCCAGGACGGGAAGTCCAACTGAGCGCTCGGGTTTCGTTCTAAGCGGCGAAACTCTCAGGACGTTGCACGTTCGCGGCGTGACACTACACGAGTGGATGCTGGCAGGCTAAACTAGAGGCCGTTTGTGAGGAGGACTCATGCGGCGTCTGGTCGGGAATGGTGTTTTTCTCGGGACCATTTTATTTACAATGTGTGCGGTTCCCGTGGTTGTATGCAGGGCGCAACAAACCGGAGCGCCAGCTCCGGCCGCCGCGCCAGCTTCGCCCAAACCTCTTACGGTAGAGCGAATTTACAGCGATCCGGGCTTGAGCGGTCGCTTGACCCGCGGGATTGCGTGGACCCCAGATTCGAAGCAAATCAGTTTTTTTGAGAATAAGAGTGCCGGGAAAGAGATGCATAGCGAGTTATGGTCGCTGGAGGTGGCATCTGGGCAGCGCCATTTGCTTCTTCCCACGGACAAACTGGATGCAGTACTACCTGCCGACGCAGGGCAACGCACACAGGCAACCGGGCTGGGACGGCGTGCGCCGGCTAGATATCAGTGGGCCCCGAGCGGAGCTGCGCTTTTGTTTCAGGGGCCGACATCGCTGGCCTGGTTCGATTTGAAGACGCAATCGTCGCGCACGCTGGCCTCTGCCGGCGAAGCCATCGCGGATCCCAAGATCTCTCCCGATGGGCGATACGTCAGCTTTGTGCGCAATCACAATCTTTGGCTGGTCAGCGTAGCAGACGGGAAAGAGCAGGCGCTCACCGAAGGTGGCACGGAGGAAGTGCGCAAAGGCGAGCTTGACTGGGTGTATCCGGAAGAACTCGATTTTACGACGGCGTATTGGTGGGCGCCGGATTCCTCTGCGGTCGCTTATTTGCAAATGGACGAAAGCGAAGTGGCGAGATATCCGCTGGTGGAATTTTCTTCACCGACCGGTGAGGCGGAGGAAGAGCGCTATCCCCCGGCGGGAGGCGGTAATCCGATCGTGCGGGTGTTCGTTGCGCCAGTTGGGGGCGGCGAGGCGCGAGCGATGGATACCGGTGAGAATTCCGATATTTATATCGCGCGGGTGAACTGGCTTCGGGACTCAAAGCATGTGGCAATTCAACGGCTGAACCGGCAGCAGACGGTCCTGGATTTGCTGGTGGCGGATACGGCCAACGGCCAGACACGCACAGCTCTGAATGAGACGGATCAGTATTGGATCAACGTGAGCAATGATCTGCACTTCCTTAAGGATGGAAAGCGCTTTTTGTGGTCCAGCGAGCGGAGCGGTTACCGCCATCTTTACCTTTACGATCTGGAGGGAAAGCAATTGGCGCAGATCACCAAAGGAGACTGGGAAGTTTCCGCCGTGGACGCGGTGGATGAAGGCAAGGGGATGGTGTACTTCACCGGCACGGCCAAGACGCCGCTGGAACGGCACCTATACCGGGTATCGCTGGATGGCTCGGCGATCAGCCGCATCACCATTCACAATGGTATGCACGGCGTGAACATGGCGCCGGATGCCTCGGCGTTCGTGGATACCTATTCCGATGTGCTGACGCCGCCGCGGCAGGAGGTGGCGCGCGCCGATGGGTCGCTGCTGCGGGTGATCAACGAGAACAAGGTTGCGGAGCTGACGAACTATCATCTTTCGGCGCCGCAATTTCTTTCGGTGAAGACGCATGATGGGGTGCAGCTAAACGCTGTGATGGTCAAGCCACCGGATTTCGACCCGTCGAAAAAATATCCGGTGCTGGTTTATACCTACGGCGGACCGCACGCGCAAGTGGTGCTGAACGCATGGGGCGGCAATACGGCGATGTGGCACCAGTTGATGGCGCAAAAGGGCTATATCATTTTTTCGGTTGATAACCGCGGCTCCGGGGGACGCGGCCACGCTTTCGAAGAGCCGATTCACTATAGCCTGGGAGCCCAGGAACTGTCGGACCAGCGCGACGGCGTAGCGTATTTGAAGACGCTGGCGTATGTGGATCCGGAACGCATTGGGATTTGGGGCTGGAGCTATGGCGGGCACATGACCCTGCATGCCATGTTTGAATCGGGCGGGGAATTCAAGGCGGGATTCGCGGGAGGTCCGGTAACAGACTGGCACTTTTACGATTCCATTTATACGGAACGCTATCTGGGGTTGCTGCCGCAGAATGCGGTGGGCTATCGCGCGTCGTCACCCATCGAACGTGCTGAAGGATTCAAGGGCAAACTGCTGATCGCGCACGGAACTGGCGACGACAACGTGCATTACGCAAATACTTTGTCATTGATCAACGAACTCATTGAGATGGGAAAATATGTAGAGGTAATGGCATTTCCAGGTCGTGGACACGGGGTCAGCGATCCGGCGGCGCGCAAAGTGCTGATGACCCGGGTGACGCAGTTTTTTTTGGATAATTTGTAGATTGCTGGATGGGGGTAGTGAACGGAGAGGACGCGGCGTGGGCCCCCGCATTGCAATCCACCCCTACCGGGAGCGATCGTAGAGAATAACTTTACGGCTCTAGAGATGGATCGAGCGGGCAACCAATGCTCGCTTGACGTGCTCCATTTGCGGCAGTTGCAGAAGCCAGGAGGGAAATCAGATCACCCAGTTCCCGGTTCGCGAAAATCAGGGCTTGTTGAGCGGCTTGTCTTGCTTGATTTCCACCGGGGTGCCGATTTTGATGGTGGCCCCGAAACGCTTGTAGTTCGCATAACGGATCGTCATGCGCATGTGGATCGGCCCGGAACTGAAGTGCAGCACGTCGTCGGCTCGGGTGTACGTGGGAAACCAATAATGGCCTTCGATATTCTCTCGAAAGGTTTCGAAGCGCGGAAAAATGTTTTCGCTGTTCTTCTTGATAATGTCTGGGACCGCTTTACCGTCACTTTTTACGATGTTCAAATCCTTGTCATCCACCCAGATGCGGCCCTGGAAGTAGCGCTGGTTCTTTTCGAGTTTTTTGGGGCCGACGTCAAAGACGTAAGTGCTCAATTCATCTAACTGCTCGCGGCCGACGTATTTCACGTCGTACTTTGGCAAATCGGTGGTGGTCAGCACAAAAGGTTGTACATTTTCGACGTCGTCCAGGTCCTGCTGCGAAAGGCTCATGCCTGCGCGCTCCAACGTAGGAGGGGGCGCACTGATAACCTTCTCGTAGCGTTTGCCTTCCGGAGTGAACAAGATGTCGCTGGTCATGCGATGCTCGCCGGCGACCTGGCCATCGTTGTCGATCACTTGCACTACGAAGGTTTGAGTGTAAGTGTAGTTGTCGCGCTCTTTCTTGAACTCCAACTCGCGGTCGCCGAATTTCTGAATGATTTGCTCGACGGGAATCGAAGGGGGCTCATGTGTGATGGTTCCAGAATCACTTTGGGATTTGGCTGCCGGCGTGGGAGAAACCGCTACCGGTTGCTGCTGCGAGGCCGACGGTGTGGGTGCCGCAGCAGGCAGAGGTCCCTGTTGCTGCGCGGCCAACGAAGCGGCGAGCGGGGGGGCGAACAGAAGCAAGGCTACGGCCATCCCGCACCGATGATTGCGCGAACCCAGACTGGTCATTGCGTAAGCCTCCTTGCTCAAAAAACATGTTGCCTACCTATTGGACCGTGCGAGCGCGCCGCGGGTTGCATGGGTGGGGCGCGCGTTCCGATAGCGACACTCCAATTATGACGCGTTCGAGCGGGTAAGCCAAACAACAGCCAAAAAACCTTATAGCGCTTTCATAATTTCGACTTCGCCGCGACGGCGGAGGACTTCGACGGCGATACCCGCGTCATGGCGTTGCACCAGAACATCCACGCTGGCGTCGACCAATCTAAGATTTTCGATCTGCACCTGATCGAGACCGGTCGGAAGCACGGGGTGATCAAAGCAGATCTGGCGCTCGGGAGCGCGCAAAGTCATGCCCAGGCAGGCGCGCAGAAGCATGAAGACCGCCCCTGCAGACCAAGCTTGCGGTGCGCAGGCCACCGGATAGAGCGTCGGACCATTAGCGCCGGGGCGCTTATGAAAACCGCAGAAGAGTTCAGGCAAACGCTGGAGTTCGACGGAGCGGCTGACCTCAAACAGCCCGTGAAGGACTTCGGAAGCTTGCTGGTGAAAGCCATAAAGCGAAAATCCGAGGCCGATCAGCGCATTATCGTGAGGCCAGACGGAACCATTGTGATAGGACATCGGATTGTAACGAGCCTCGGCAGCCCCGATGGTGCGGATACCCCAGCCGGAATAAGTCTCTTCGCTCATGAGCGATGTGACCAGAGTTTTGGCACGCTCCTCTTTGGCAATGCGACAAAGCAGGGCGTGCCCGGCATTGGAACTGCGCACCTGGCATTGCTTTTTTTTGCCGTCGAGCGCGAGGGCGTACATGCCCAACTCTGCGCACCAAAAGGCCTGGTCAAACTTTTCGCGCAGCGCCTGAGCTTGCGCTTCAAGGCGCTCAGCCAAATCGATTTCCTGGAAAGCGCGGGCGATCACTGCGGCCGAGCGCTTGGCGGCATAGACGTAGCCTTGTACTTCGCACAATGCGATAGGCGCGTCAGCCATTCGACCGTCGGCATGAAAAATAGAATCGTAAGAGTCTTTCCAGCCCTGTTGCACCAGGCCCTTCGAGGAGCGCTGCTCGTATTCGACAAAACCGTCCTGGTCGCGATCACCGTAGGTATCTATCCACTGAATGGCGCGCTTGATGTTGGGCCACACTTCTTTCAAGAAGGCGAGGTTGGCAGTGCGCCGGAAATAAGCGCCTGCCAGCATCACGAAGAGCGGAGTGGAGTCAACGCTACCGTAGTAGCGAGCGAAAGGCACTTCGTTCATGACGGACATTTCGCCGCGGCGCATTTCGTGAAGGATCTTGCCGGGCTCAGCGTCACGCTCGGGAACTTCTTCCGTGGCTTGCGTCTCCGCGAGATATTTCAAGACGCCCTCGGCAATGCGTGGCGCCATCCACAAGCACTCAAGGGCGGTGATGATTCCGTCGCGGCCGAAGACTGTATTGAACCAGGGTACTCCGGCGTACGGGTACGGGCCTTCCGGATTGCCTTCAATGAGCATGCGTAAGTCAGCGGACGAACGCGTGAGCCAGGCATTGAAAGTCTCGCTAGGGGTTGTGATGGCGCACTCATCGATCCCCGGGCGCTCGAATTGCTGCTCGAGGCCGCGGAAGGCCGAAGAAAAAGGAGCCACCGTCAAGGGTTGTCCGTTGCGTTCACACCCAATCGTGCAGGACACGCTTTGTTCCTCTTTCGGCTGCAGAGTAACTTGGAATACCGCCTCGCTGGTGGACAACGCCGCGGGCGAGGGCGCGAACTCCAGACAGGTGGCGCGCAGAACATCGTCCAGGCCGCGGTAGGAGAGAACCACACGATTGCCCTCGGCCAGAGCAGGTAAGCGCTGGCCTTTCCGAGCGCGGTGAGTGCCGCGCACTTCGAAAATGTCGGCGAAATCCGCCTCAAATTGCACCAGTAGACAAACTTTCACGGGCTGCAAGCCATAGTTGAGCAAACGGAAATACTGGTAGCAGGTGGCACTCCGCAAAAACTGCAGGCGGAACAGGTGCACAGTACCGCGGGCCAGTTCCGCCTCACCGTCTAAGGGGGTGTCCACATTGGTGAGGTCGACCGAAAGGAAGGCGTTATCTTCGCGAATCGTGGAACTTAGTAGTAGCGGCTGCTTTTGATTAAGGCGTAAGGTGAGGCGCGAGAGGTGACGCGTTTCGGCGTGAAACAGTCCGAATCGGGAAGTGCCCAGCGGCTCGATATCGCCATAGCGATTGAACACAGCAAAAGTATCGCCGTACTTTAGGACCCGTGTGCGGTCGTCGGCCAGTGCTGAGGAGGCGCGAACGTAATATTCATCTTCAACGCGGACAATGTCCGACAAAAGGAAACCGTCCTACAGCGTCAGCAGAGTATCGATTTCGGCATCGGGATCGGCGGACTCGGTGTCCGAAGCCACCGATTTGGATGCGACGCTGGTCTCGTACAGCTTAACGTACTCCAGCGCCATTTTTGGAGCGCTGAATCGATTCATGAATTCGGCGCGGCATGCGGCGCGATCGAATTCGGCCACTTGCTCCACCGCGTTTATCGCTTCTTCCATATTTTCGACGATATAGCCGCTAACGCCTTTGCTGATAACTTCAGGCACCGAGCCGCGGTTAAAAGCGATGGTCGGTGTCCCGCAGGCCATGGATTCGATCATGGTCAGACCGAAGGGTTCCGGCCAGTCGATAGGGAAAAGGTAAGCATAAGCGTTGCCGAGGAATTCCCCCTTCTGCTGCTCGTTTATCTCACCGATGAACTCGACATTGCGGGCATTCAACAGCGGCTTTATTTCCCGTTCGTAATATTGGCGGTCGGCATTATCCACCTTAGCGGCAATCTTTAAAGGCATGTCGAGCTTGGTGGCGATTTCGATGGCGCGATCAACGCGCTTCTCCGGTGAAATGCGTCCCAGAAACGCGAGATACTTTCCACTGCCATCGCCCAGTGGAAGTAAGTCCTCGGGCAGCCCGTGATAGACGTTACCTACCCAGTTGGCCCATGGCAAAGGCTTGCGCTGGTTCAGCGAAATCGAAGTCAGCGGCATGTTCTGGTATTTACGATAGAGCGGAACGAGATCAGGTGAGTCAAGGCGGCCATGGAGCGTACTGAGGTGCACCAACCCAGAAAGCTTGGAAAGCGGGAAGTGCATATAGTCGACGTGAAAATGAATGATGTCGAACTGCTCGGCGCGTTCCCAGACCTCTTCGAGCATCACGAAGTGATGGGCCAACTGATCACTGCACTGGTGACTATTCAACCGTAAAGCCCTAGGGCAACAGGGGACGAAGTGAGCGGAGGTTTGGGAGTCGCCGCTGGCAAACAAGGTCACGTCATGCCCAGCCTCAACGAGGGCTTCGGTTAGGTACGAAACGACCCGTTCGGTGCCGCCATAGAGCTTGGGCGGTACGCTCTCATAAAGAGGTGCAACCTGCGCTATCTTCAAGTCTCCTCCTCACCGTAGGGCCATCAAAACAGTAAGGATAGAGCAATGTGCGGCAATTTGGTATCAAGAGAAGTCCCGAGCGCCTGTAGGTAATTTCAAGTACCGCGCCTGAGTGGCTACGGAATTGTATGTCAGCCAACCATTTCTCGGAGTACGTGGGTAAGTGCGCCCAACAACCGAGAGGGGACGGAACGACCTTTGTGTACCAATCGCTGCTCGAAGTCAACCCACTTCACGGTGCAACAATATCCTTCGCCTTGGCTTTGACTTGCACCGCGGCCAAGCTGGAGGCGTCCCAGCCCCCGCCCAGTGCCTTAACTAGCAGCACGCTGGAAACCAGGCGCTGCCCCTCGATCACGGCCAGTTGCTGCTCGTCGGCAAGCAAATCCCTTTGTGCCGTAACCACGTCCAGGTAGTTGACCAGCCCACCGCTGTAACGGCTGGTGGAAATGCCTAGCGTGCGGCGCGCGGCGTCCACCGCTTGCTGCTGCGATTGTTGAGCCTCGATCAAAACGCCTAGCCCGGTAATCTCGTCCTGGACCTCTTGCAAAGCGGCAAGCACTGTCTGGCGATAGCTGGCAACATTGGCATCGTAACCGGCGCGCGCAAATTGCACTTGCGCGCGGCGTGCTCCCCCGGTAAAGACATCCTGTGCTACATCCGCGCCCAGCGCCCAAAAAACGCTGCTCACATTGGCCAATTTTGCGATGTCCGCGGCCTGCCAGCCTCCCTGCCCAAAAATGTTCAGCGACGGATAATAAGCGGCCTGCGCTACTCCAAGCTGTGCGTTGGCGACTGCCATTTGGCGCTCGGCCTCGGCAATATCCGGGCGGCGCTCGAGCAAATCCGAAGGCAGCCCGGTGTCCAGCGCCGGTGGCTCGGCCTGCACGACGCGGGCCGCAATGTGGAAGTCCGGAGCGGCTTGGCCTATCAGCACCGCAATCGCATCCTCGAACTGTTTGCGTTGCTGCTGCAGCAAAATGGCTTGCGTACGGGTGGTGTCCAACAGAGTTTCTTCCTGCGCGACGTCCAATCCGGAGGCCACCCCACCGCTATGGCGCGTGTTCACCAGTTCCAGGCCCTTTCGCAGGGCTTCCACCGTGCGCATCAGGATTTGCAACTCGGAATCGAGCTCGCGCAAATTGAAGTAGTCGCCCGCGAGTTGCGCGGTGACCAGCAAGCGCACATTTTCCACGTCCGCCGCATTGGCCTGGTAGGACGCTTCTGCTGCCTCAATGCTGCGCCTTCTGCGTCCAAACAAATCCACTTCGTAACTGACGGTGAATGGAAGTACAACGGTGTTTTGAGTTACCGGTGTTAAGGTTACCGGCACGCCGTTCGTGGGACGATTCCCGGACAACCTCTGCCTAGTCACGCTGGGTGTAGTGCCCAGCGTCGGAAATAGCATCGAGATCTGAATCGCCGCGGTGGCGCGAGCCTGCTCGAGGCGGGCAATAGAAACTTTGATGGTCTGATTAGCCGCCAGTGCTTGGCCCTCCAGCTCGTTCAAGTCGTCATCCTGAAATACGGTCCACCATTGCCCCTTGGGAACCGCATCCTTGGGAGCGCCTTCGCGCCACGGCTCGGCGAGATCCCATTTGGTCGCCGATGGGGCCGGAGGACGTTTGTAAGTTGGTCCCACCGAGCAACCTGCCACGACCACGGTGGCGAGCAGCAGCCCTGCGCGGGCAAGCTTTGGAGTGTACGCGCCCGTGATGGGGGCGCGCATTGCGGTACGCATTACTTCTTTTCCCCCTGCGAGGGCTTGTTGTTGGATGTGGGCGGCGTGTTTCCTGGTGGCGCGATTCCGTTGCCGGAGGATTCGTCGCTAGACACGGGCGGCGGTTGTTTCTGTTCCTTTAAATTCACTTGCATTCCTTCGTCCAGGGAATCCTGAGGGTTCAACACGATCCAATCGTCCGGCTTGAGGCCCTGCAATACTTCCAAAGCAGTGCCGTAATCACGGCCGATGGCCAACTGCTGCAAATGGATGTGGTGGGTGGCGTCGACGAGCACCGCGCGTAGACCCTCCGCGCGGAAAAGCAGAGCATTTACTGGGACCTGCAAGCGAGTCCCGGTTACACCCACCAGCAGATGCACCTGGGCATAGCCGCCCGGAAGAAGCTGACCGCTCTCATTGGGGACGTCCACCTCGGTATTCAGCGTGCGGCTGGCCAAATCAATAGCGTCCGCGGTGCGCGCCACTTTGCCCTGGAATTTTTCACCCGGAAATTGGGTGAGCTCCAAATAGGCGCCCAGGCCGCGATGCACCGCAGAGGCATAGACCTCCGGTACGCTGACGTAGGAGCGAATCGGGTCGGTAGCCGCAAGAACGAAAAGCTCTTGAGCGCTTCCGCCGTTGCCGGCATTGATAAGGTTGCCGATGTCCACGTTGCGGCGGGTGATAACGCCGGAAAAAGGAGCATAAATGTGTTTGAACGACTCCAACTCTTCGAGGCGGCGCACATTGGCTTGCGATGAAGCGACGGCGGCGCGCTTGGCGGCGTAATCGCCAACCGCGTTATCGACTTCCTGCTTCGAAACCCCGTCCGTCTTTATCAGTTCTTCATAGCGCGTTGCCGTGATGCGGGAAAGGTTCTCATTGGCCTGCGAGGTTCCCAGGTCGGCACGGGCTTGAGAGAGCTGCTGATCCACTTCCGGAGTTTCAATGTCCGCCAGAAGCTCGCCTTGCTGCACATGACTTCCGATATCGTGATACCACTTCTTCAGATATCCGGTGGTCCGCGCGTAGATTGGAGACTCCGTATAGGCCTGCAGTGTGGAAGGCAGCGCCAGATCCTCTTGCGTGGGCTCTGCGGTAGGGTGAATCACCGCAACTGTAGGCACCGCGATCTTTTCGGTTTCTTTGGCGAGCGCGTTGTATTGTTCACGGCGCTGCAGCAGCGTAAAAATCCCAACCACCACCAGCACCACCGCGATACCGGCCAAGAACAGAAACAGCCTGCTCTTTTTCTCTTCGCCTTGGCCCGCGCCTTGCGGCTCGAGCCCGGTGTTACCTTCCGTCGTCATCTCTGCTCCGCTTTCTTAGGACTTCGCTTCACGATGCCACCGGTTACGCCGTTGCTCCGCTTAGCTTGCGGCGTTTTCGGCGTCCGTGAATAATCGAAAACACGCAAGGCACAAAGAAAAGCGTGGCGAACGTTGCAAACAGCAATCCGCCGATGACCGCGCGGCCCAGCGGGGCGTTCTGTTCGCCGCCCTCGCCGAGACCGATGGCCATCGGCACCATGCCGATAATCATGGCCAGCGCCGTCATAATCACTGGTCGCATGCGCACAAATCCCGCTTCCAGGGCGGCTTCCAATGCATTTTTCCCCTCGTTCATCTGCTCGCGTGCAAAAGAGACCATCAAGATGCTGTTGGCCGTAGCTACGCCGACGCTCATGATCGCTCCGGTAAGGGACGGCACATTCAACGTGGTGTGGGTCACCAATAGCATCCAGCAGATGCCCGCCAATGCCCCAGGCAACGCGGTGATGATGATGAAAGGGTCCAGCCAGGATTGGAAGTTGACCACGATCAGCAGGTAGACCAGCACGATTGCGCCGATCAGCCCAAATCCGAGTCCGGTAAACGAACTCTTCATGGTCTGCACTTGCCCGCGGATGACCACATGGCTGCCGCGTGGAAGGTCTTTCTCGATGGCCTTCACCCTCCTGGCGACCTCATCCGAGACTCCGCCAAGGTCCCGCCCATCCACCGCCGCGTACACATTAATCATCGACTGCGCGTTGAAATGCGAAATCGTAGCGGGTCGAGCGGTGGTGGTGGAGCGCACCAGATTGCCCAGAATTTGCGGCATCGCTCCAGGCTGGGTTCCGCTCACCGGAATATTCTGCAGTGATTGAAAGGAATCCACTCGGTATTGCGGCGTTTGCACTGCTACGTTGTAGCTGACGCCGTTCTTCGGGTCCAGCCAAAAGGCTGGCGCGGTCTGAAAGCTGGAGCTGAGCGAAACCAGCAGATTTTGCGCCACATCCTTGGCTTGCAATCCGACCGTCTGCGCCCGAGTGCGGTCAATATCCAGGTGCAACGTGGGACCGTCGAAGGCCTGCTGCACGTGAACGTCAACCGCCCCGGGAATATGGCGCATCTCATTGGCCAACTTTTCCCCAATTTGAAAATTGGCCTGCTGATTGTTACCGGTAATGGCCACGTCGATCGGCGCAGGCGTGCCAAAGTTCAAGATCTGCGTGACGATATCGGCCGGCTGAAAGAAAAACTGTACGCCGGGAAATGTGCGGGGAAACTTTTCGCGCAACGCCTCGATGTAAGCGCTGGTCGGCTTGCCGCGCACCTCTTTCAACTGCACCAGGAGTTCGCCGTCGGCGCTGCCAAAGGTGCCGGAGTTGCTATAGCTCAGATTAATGCCGCTGTAGGGGACACCTAGATTGTCCAGGATGGTTTGCAACTCCTCTTTAGGAATAGTTTCGCGGATCACTTCATCGATCTGGTCAGCAAGGCGCGCGGTTTCTTCGATACGCAGGCCGGTGCGCGCTCGAAAGTGTATGCGAATTTGGCCAGCGTCCACTTTCGGGAAGAAATCGCGGCCTAATACAAAAATCAGACCAGCGGAAAGCAGGCAAAATCCGAGGAAGCAAGCGGCAAACACAGTCGCACTGGCCAGCGCGGCGCTCAACGCGCGACGATAGCCTTCCCGGAAACGCTCAAAGAGGTGCTCGAACCGCTGCTGGTAGCGCCGGAAAAAACCCTGTCGCTCCCCCTGATGCTCTTCCGCGTGGTATTCATCTTCGGCCGAAAGCAGATACATGGCCAGTGTCGGCACGATGGTGCGTGACCACATGTAAGAGGCCAGCATGGCGAAAGAGACGGCTTCGGCTAGTGGCACGAACAAAAAGCGCGCTACTCCGGAGAGGAAAAACATGGGAATGAACACGATGCAAATGCACAGCGTCGAAACAAAGGCCGGTACCGCGATCTGCTGCGCGCCGTCCAGAATCGCTTGCACGGTTTCCTTACCCATCGCCAGATTGCGATTGATGTTTTCGATTTCGACGGTGGCGTCGTCCACCAGAATGCCTACTGCCAGGGCCAATCCTCCCAGGGTCATGATGTTGATGGTTTCGTGGAGCGCGCTGAGCAGCAGGATACTCACCAGAATCGAGAGCGGGATGGAAACGGCGATAATCAGGGTGCTTTTCCAGTTGCCGAGAAACACCAGAATCATGATCGCCGTCAAGCACGCGGCAATCAGCGCCTCGCGCAGCACGCCCTGAATCGAAGCGCGCACGAAAAGAGACTGATCGAACAACATGGTAACGTGCAGACTCTCCGGCAAGGAACCCGAATAGTTCTGAATTGTCTGCTTTACGCGTTCCACGATATCGAG
Source organism: Candidatus Acidiferrum sp. (assembly GCA_035309625.1). Classification (GTDB taxonomy): domain Bacteria; phylum Acidobacteriota; class Terriglobia; order Acidiferrales; family UBA7541; genus Acidiferrum. The sequence goes on along the minus strand of DATGEY010000026.1, from coordinate 38,985 downwards.
CGTGGATGCGCCCCCGGTTTTGTAGACCGCCATCAGTGCGCCACGTTGCCCGTTGGCCCGCACAATATTGGTTTGCGGGGAAAAACCATCCCGGACATGCGCCACGTCGCGCATGTAAATGGTCGCGCCGTTCACCGTCTTGACCGGCAAGTCGTTCAGTTCCTGTATAGTCTGCGGGCTGCCGTTCATCTCCACGTTGTACTCCAGCGTGCCCAGCTTTGCTGTTCCGGTCGGCAAAATCAGGTTTTGCGCATTCACCGCATTCACAATATCCACGGGCGAGAGCCCCTTGGACTGCAATGCTTCCGAATTTAGGTCCACGCTGACCAGCCGCTGCTTCCCGCCATACGGATACGGCAGCGCCGCTCCCTGCACCGTGGCCAACTGGGTGCGGATGAAGTTATTTCCAAAGTCAAACAGGGCTTGCTCGCTGAGGGTGTCGCTGGTCAAACTAATTTGAATGACCGGAACGGTCGATGCGGAATAGATGGCCACTAGTGGCGGCGTGGTGCCCAGAGGCATGGTTCTCAAAATAGTTTGAACGATAGCGGTGGTCTGCGCTAAGGCCGTCTGGACATTGGCGGTGGGCTGAAAATAAATCTTCACCACGGCGATGCCGTTCAGGGACTGCGATTCAATGTGCTCGACGTCGTTTACCAGCGTGGTCACCGCGCGCTCGGAGTTGGAGGTGATCCGCTGCTCCATCTCCTGCGGCTCGAGCCCGGTGTAGTTCCAGATCAGGCTGATCACCGGAATGTTGATTTCTGGAAAGATATCCGTCGGAGTGCGCAGCAGCACCACCGGTGTCAGCAACATCACCACCAGCGCCATGACGATAAACGTGTACGGTCTCGCTAGCGCTAATCGAACGATCCACATAACATGCAGCTTCCCTGTAAGGCGAGTTCCCAAGCAACGCCGGCCTGGCTGTCACTGGGCTGTGATGAATCTATCCGCTTTCTTTTAGATTCACCGCCGGGGCAGTTTGGGTACGCGACTAGGCGGCGTCTACCGGCCGCGCAGTAATCCTTGAAGTCTAATCGGAGAAAAGGTTTAGAGACAAGCTCAGCCTTTTCGCATGCACTTTGGATGCGTGGCTGGGCTGCCCTGTTACATTGATGAAGCGCGGGAGGTGAAGCAGCGCGCACGAAGCAAGCCGGGCGCGCTGCTTGGACAGAAGCTGCTACTCGCGAAAAACGAAATTCAGCCGAAGCCCGCACACCTCGATCACATCGCCATCGTTCAGCCGTACTGGACCCTGAATTGGCTTGGAATTTACCAACGGCGTTTTATCGCCGGGTCCAATGTAATAACCATCATCGCGCTGATTGATTTGCGCTGCGACTTCGGGCTTGAACCAACCCTTCAGCCGCACAGTGGCCATCTTCGATTTCCCGATGACCGCCAGTTTGCTGGTGATCACATATTCCTTCTGTTCGGAGTTGCCGCTCAACACCAGCAGGGTGGGCATCTTCAGCCTCCCGGCAAATTGCGAGCGTTCCCCCATGGCCGCCGCTTGCTGCAACATTTCGCGGCGCTGCTTGGTGTCCAGCACCATGGTTTCGTTAATCATAGGAGCCGCCGGCTTGCGCTTGGAGTCGACAAGGATAGGCGCGTCGCCGCTGGCGTCCACCTTGATATGGTGTTTGCCGATCCAAATGGAATCGCCGTCATGCAGCGTGGCCCGTTCCACCCGCAGGTCGTTCACGAAAGTGCCGTTTAGGCTGTCCAGGTCCTCCACCACCAGGCGCCCCGCCTCGAAGAACACTCGCGCGTGATGATTGGACACTGCCAGATTATCGACCGGCAAATCATTGTCCGGAGACCGCCCGATCCCCACCGGACGCGTTCCGATTGGCACTTCCTTCACCAACCTGCTTTCGAACATCAGGCTCAGCTTGGCCATGCTACTTTCCTCCCGCGGTTCCGTTTCCGGCCGCATGTTTCCGCGCCCCCGGGCGCAGCCACGAAAACCAACCCTTCGATTCCGCTCCAATGCGCACGACGATCACCGTGATGTTGTCCGATCCGCCCCGATCGTTCGCCAAGTCCACCAGTTTCTGCGCCGCCCTCGTCGCGTCCGGCTCCGATTGCAAAGTTGCCGCGATTTCCGGTTCAATCAGCATGCGGGTCAATCCGTCCGAGCACAACAGCAACATGTCCCGCGCATACACCATGTGCTCTTCGGCATCCACCTGCACGTCCGCTTGCGAACCCAGCGCGCGCAGCAGCACACTTTGCATCTGGCTTTCTTCCGCTTCCGCCGTCGTCAAGATCCCGTGCCGCACCTGCTCGGCTACCAATGAATGATCGCTGGTAAGCTGCTGCAGCGTGCCGCTGCGCAACAAGTACGCCCGGCTATCCCCAACATGCGCGATGCTCAGCGTCGAGCCGTTAATCCAGGCCGCTGTTAGTGTCGCGCCCATGCCCTTCTGCTCCGTGTGCTGTTGCGCCGAAGCAAACACTTTGGCATTGGCCAGGTGCGTCGCGCTGCTTAGCCGCTTCGTTTTCTCACTCCACGCGGCTTGCTGCTCGCCGTACACCGTCACCGCCGGGTTATCCAGTCCTTCCAGGCAATGCTTCACCACCGTTTCCACCGCCATCGCGCTGGCCACTTCTCCGTGCGCCTCGCCTCCCATCCCGTCCGACAGCACAAATAGGTGCAGCGGGGCCACGATGCGAAAGCAGTCTTCATTGTTCGTGCGCACGCGACCAACATCCGTCACGCCGCCGCTCACGATCTGCACGGAGACTCCCTACCGAAGGCGAAACACACCCGCCCTGTACGTAGCGCTAGCGACCCACCATCCACGCTAACAGACCCGCCACCCTGCCGTACGGCAATGAACCCTACTGATTACTCACCTTTTCGCCACAAAATCCTCCCAAGGTCGTAGCTTCGTCGCCCTCAATTCGGCGCTAGCAGCCTTCCAGCCGCTTTTCGTCTACAATCTCACTCGCCATGTCCTCGCGATATTCTTTGTCCCTATGGACAGCCCTCTCATTCGCGGTCCCCTTCGCCCTCTTCCCGCAACAGCCGCCTCCGGCCTCCTCCGCCCGCATTCTCTTGCTCCCTCGCCGTGTCGTCACCGGTGAAACTGCAACCCTGGCCGTGCTGGACGTCAATGGCCGCCTCACTCCCGGCGTATCCATAAATTTTTCCAATGGCGACCACCTGGTCACCAACGCTACCGGCCGCGCCCTCTTCGTCGCACCTTTGACTCCCGGCGTCATTTACGCCACCATCGCCGGTCGCGAAACCCGCGTCTACACCACCATCCTAACCACTGCGGAAGCCCCGCCCACCCCCACCCGTATCTCCTCCATTCCTCAGTTTGCTTCCCTTACCGACCGCTTTGAAATCACCGGTACCGGCCTGTGCGGTGCTGCCGATGCCAACATCGTCCGTGTGGCAGGCAGACCCACGCTGGTATTAGCCTCTTCGCCCACCACACTGATCGCTCTCCCTCCAGCCGACCAGGAACCCGGCCCGGCCAGAATCGATATCTCTTGCGCCAAGCACCCCGCGCCGCCATTTTCCGTCACCTTCCTTGCCCTAGCCCTCGAGGCCGACTCTTCCCCCCTCGCTCCCGGGGAGCACCGCGTCCTAACCGTCGATGTCACCGGAAGTACCGCCAAAGTGCCCCTGGAAGCCCGTAACCTTGCTCCTGACGTTGCTGAATTGGCGGGAGGCAAAGTAGCTAAGGTCTTCAGCAGTGGCGGCCCAGAAAACGCCGCTCAGTTCGAGCTAACCGGCATGACCCACGGCAACTTTGTCATCTCCGTTCGTTTGCTAACCGCTCCCGTCCCCTTGCACCCGTAAGCCTGGCGCACTAGATTAGTCCCGGGAAACACCAGGTTCGCCCACACGTCTACATTCTTGGGCTTAGCCCGCGAACCACTGAAATCGCGTGCGGCATTGCTATCTGCGCAGGAGACTCAACCATGCTAATTCTTTGGCAGGACGTACGTTATGCGCTCCGCATGCTCGCCAAGAATGCCGCCTTCAGCTTGGTTGCGATTCTCTCTCTGGCTCTCGGGATCGGCGCGAACACCACCATCTTCACCGTCGTCAACGCCATCCTGCTCAACCCCCTCCCGGTCAAGGACGTCTCCCGCGTGGTGGAACTGGATACCGTAGACACGAAGACTCGCGTTACCGCCGCGAACGCCGCCAAGCTCGGCATGTCTTACCTGAATTTCCAGGATTACGCGCGTCAGACCCAGGTTTTCTCGGCCGTGACCTGCCTCGTCGGCCCGCTCCCTGTCACTTGGAGCGGCGGTGCGGAACCCCGCCAGTTGCAGGCGCAAATGGTCAGCGCCAGCTATTTCGATCTTCTCGGTCTGCGCCCCGCCTCCGGTCGCTTCTTCTTGCCCGACGAAGATACCAAACCAGGTGGGAATAACGTTGTCGTCCTCAGTCATGCCCTCTGGACCAACAAGTTCGGCGCAAATCCCTCCGTCGTCGGCCAAAATCTTACCCTCAACGCCACGCCATACACCGTCATCGGCGTCGCTCCACCCGGCTTCAAAGGCACCCTCACCTTTCTGAACGCCGAGGAAATCTGGGTTCCGGTCAGCATGTATCCGCAGGTTCTGGCCGGCTTCTTCAAGGACAACTTTAATACTCGCCGTTTCCTGGCTATCACCGTTTATGGTCGTTTAAAGGACGGCGTCTCCATAACCTCAGCCGAAGCTTCCCTGAAAACGGTTGCCTCCAGCCTGGAGAGCGCATTTCCTAAGGACAATGCTGGCCGCAGCGTAGCCCTCACGCCCCTGGCCGAGGCCGCCGTCGGCGTCAACCAGCGCAGCCAGATCACTCTCGCCGGCGGTTTGATGATGGGTACTGTCGGTCTCGTCTTGCTCATCGCTTGCATCAATCTCGCCAATCTGCTGCTTGCGCAAGCCGCCAGCCGCGAAAAAGAAATTGGTGTTCGCGCCGCCATGGGTGCCACCCGCGCCCGCATGATGCGCCAGTTGCTCACCGAAAGCATGGTCCTCGCTTTTCTATCCGCGCTGTCCGGGCTGGCAGTCGCCTACGCCGGACGCACCATCCTGTGGTCGTTCCGTCCTCCGTTCATTCGCGACAGCGATCTCGATCTCGGCTTTGATTCGCATGTTTTGCTCTTTACCCTCAGCATTGCGCTGCTTACCGCCGTACTCATTGGCGTCGCTCCGGCGTTCAAGGCCGCGCGGCCCAACATTATCGAAGTGCTGAAGGTCGGTGGCCGTGGCAACACCGTCGGCTGGGCCAACAGCCCGTTCCGCAGCATTCTGGTGATCACGGAAATCGCTCTCGCTCTAGTAGCTCTGGTCGGCGCCGGCCTCTTCATTCGCAGCATGCAAAACGCCCAGCGAATCGATCCCGGCTTTGAGTCCACCAATCTCTTTATGTTCAATTTTGATCTCGGCGCGCTGCACTACGATGAAGGCCACGGCCAGCAATTTTTCCGCGCCGCGCTCGAGCGCGCTAATGCTGCTCCCGGCGTCGAGTCCGCCACCATCGCCGATGCCCCGCCACTGGTCGGCGCCGCGGGATTTTCGCGCACTATTTTCCCCGAGGGCCAGGACGAAACCTCCGGTTATCGTGGTACCTTGACGCAACTCAACAACATCGCTCCGAATTTCTTTGAAACGCTCCGCATACCTGTTCTCGGCGGGCGCGAATTCAACGACTCGGACCGCGCCACCACCAACCCTGTAGCCATCGCTAACGAAGCCATGGCCAAGCAGTTCTGGCCCAATGAAAATGCCATTGGTAAACGCTTCCATTTCTTTGGCGATCATACCTTGCGCGAAATCGTCGGCATGGTTCGCAACACCGTCGTGAATAACATCGGCGAGGAACCGCAGCCGCTCGCCTACTTACCGCTGACGCAAAACTATTCCCCGGCAGTGACCCTGCAAGTGCGCACCGCCGGCCGCCCGGAAGCCGTGATCTCCACTGTCCGCACCCAGGTGCAGTCGCTGGACAACAATCTCGCCCTAACCAACGTGCAAACCATCGGCGAACTCCTGAGCCAAGGCCTGTGGGCGCCGCGCATGGGCGCCACACTTCTAGCCGTATTCGGCGGACTCGCGCTGATCCTCGCGGTCATCGGCGTTTACGGTGTGCTCTCCTACTCCGTGAACCAGCAAACTCGCGAAATCGGAATCCGCATGGCCATGGGCGCGCAAACCACTGGCGTTCTCCGCCACGTGGTCGGCCAAGGCATGCGCCTCGCCGCCATCGGATTAGCCCTCGGCCTGCTGGTCGCCTTCGCCGGGACGCGCCTGCTTGCCAGTCTGCTCTTCGGCGTCAGCTCCCACGACCCGCTAACCTTCGGCGCCGTCTCCTTGATCCTCGCCATGGCTGCCGTGCTGGCCTGCTACATCCCCGCCCGCCGCGCCACCAAGGTCGACCCCATCATCGCCCTACGCTACGAATAGAATGGATGTGTCGCTTTGGCCGTCGACAAAGCCTTAGTGTTCCCGTCGCGCCGTATACCAAGCCCCTGGTGTAACGTGCCACCTATCACCAATGCTTTGCGTCTAAGCATACTGTGTTGACCCACGCCTCCGTCATCAGCTTCCTTGAAACCCTTCGGTATGACGTGCTCTATGGTTTTCGCACGCTGCGAAGATCCCCTGGCTTCGCCGCCGTCGCCATTCTGACGCTCGCACTCGGCATCGGCGCCAACACCGCCATCTTCAGCGTTGTGCAAGCCGTTGTTCTCGCGCCCTTACCCTATCGTCAGCCAGATCGCCTGGTCATGGTGTGGGAAAACAATCCGCGCTTTCCCCGCGTCTGGGTTTCTCATCCCAACTTCCTGGATTGGCAGCGCGCCGCTCGCTCCTTCCAGCAAATGGCGTCCTATTGGGAAAAAGGGGTTGACCTCACTGCCCCAGGCACACCGGAACACCTCATTGGCAAGGAAATCTCCTCCGGTTTCTTCAGCACTCTGGGCGTGGAGTTATCGCTCGGGCGTGAATTCTCCCCGGAAGAAGACCGCCACGGTGGAAATCCGGCCGTCATCGTTAGCAATCGTTTGTGGAGAAATCGCTTTGGTTCCGATCCTGCCATCCTCGGTCGTTCCTTGACGTTAGATGGAGCGGATTACTCCATCGTCGGAGTCACCCAGCCAGGGTTTCGCTTGGAGCGCGATGCCGACGTCTATGTTCCGCTCGGTCAGGGCGACCCCCTGGTCCTCAACAATCGCGCCAGCCACGCAATCTCTTCCATCGCGCGGCTGAGGGTTGGCGTAACCACGTCTCAAGCACAGGCCGAGATGAGCGCGCTCCAGAATGGCCTGGATCGGCTCTATCCCGACGCCAATCGGGATCTCGGAATTTACATCCAGCCTCTCAAGCAGTTTTTCGTTGGCGACATCGGTGGAACGCTTTTGCTCCTGTTGGGAGCCGTGGGCCTGGTCCTGCTGATCGCCTGCGCCAACGTCGCCAATCTGGTGCTCGCGCGCTCCGCGGCGCGGGCCCGCGAATTTGCCGTTCGCTCGGCGCTCGGAGCGAATCGCGCTCGCCTGCTCCGGCAGTTGGTCACGGAAAATGTCCTGCTCTCGCTAGCCGGCGCTGGCCTGGGTCTGCTGCTCGCGTTGGCAGGAGTCAGATCGGTCCTCGCGGCCGCCCCGGATCTCTTGCCGCTCACCGAAAACATCCGTGTGAATGCCCCTGTCTTGCTCTTTACGTTGTCAGTGTCCATCATTGTGGGAATTCTGTTCGGCCTCGCACCGGCCTTAAAGAGCTGGAATGCTGATCCGCAAGCCTCCCTCAAAGAGGGCGGCCGGGGCTCTACCAGCGCGCATCATCGCGCGCAAAGCGGCTTGGTGATTGTCCAGATGGCCTTGACGCTAGTTTTGCTGGTAGGCGCCGGCCTGCTCCTTCGTACGATTCGCCACTTATGGGAAGTCAATCCCGGCTTCGACACCCACCACCTCATCGCCTTCAGAGTTGGGGTATCGCGTTCACTGACGAAAACTCCAGCCAGCACTCGACTCGCCTATCAGCAGTTAATCGAGCGTATCCGCCAGATTCCCGGCGTGCAGGCCGCTGATTTTACCGACGTCGTTCCGCTCGGCGGTCACGGCGGTTATACCCTTCCCTTCTGGATCGGCGCGGAGAAACCCGCTTCCCTTCAAGCGGCCCCGCGCGTGGCCGGTTTTCTTACTGGTCCGGATTATCTCCACGCGATGGGAATACCGTTGCTTCGCGGCCGCTTTTTCACTTTGGAAGACACCACCAACTCCTCCTGCGCATTCGTCATCGACACCGTTTTCGCGCACGTGTACTTTCCGGACACAGATCCCATCGGCCAGACCGCATCCGTTGGATTCGCGTCCATGGGCCCTTGCCGCATTATCGGCGTAGTCGGCCACGTGAAACTCTGGGGCCTTCGCGACCCCAAGTTAGCCCCGCAAAATCAATTGTACGTTGCGCTTTATCAGGATCCCGACCAGTGGGTGGCCACAAACTATCCGTACACCAGCGTGATGGTTCGCACGCCGTTGGATCTTTCCACCTTGCTGCCCGCGATCAAGAAAGCGGTTTCTGCGTCCGGCAACGACCAGCCCGTCTTTGACGTACAAACCATGCAGCAGATTGTTTCGGATTCGATGTCATCGCAACGGTTTCCGATGATTCTTCTAGGTTCATTCGCGGGCTTGGCGCTACTCCTCGCTGCCGTCGGAATATACGGCGTGATTTCCTATTCCGTGACTCAGCGTGTCCATGAGATTGGTATCCGTGTGGCCCTCGGCGCGGAGAGCCGTGGCATCTTTCGCATGGTCATCGGACAAGCGCTGCGGCTGTCTGTCGTTGGCCTCATGCTAGGCGCCGCCGCCGCGCTAATCCTCACCCGCCTGCTCTCGAGTTTCTCCCAATTGCTCTACGGAGTCGGCGCTAACGATCCCGCAACGTTCCTCTCCGTGGCCCTCCTGCTGACCGGAGTAGCCATTTTGGCCTGCTACATCCCCGCCCGCCGCGCCACCAAGGTCGACCCCATCATCGCCCTACGCTACGAATAACCTCTCGGTAGCGTCGCCTAGCAATTGGCACCTTTTTGTGTATCGCCGGATGCTAGCCAGAACCGTTTCTTGTGGCAACCCTGGTTTGGTGGTTAGACACCTAGGCTAGCGCTAAATCTTTTCTAATTTAGCTCTATCCGCTGCGGAACCTATTCCGTCTAAGTCCGTATCCTCAGTTGCAGACTTGGGAGATGGCCATGTGGACTCTGCTGCAGGACCTGCGTTTTGCGCTTCGCCAATTTCGTAAGTCACCCGGTTTCGTGATCACCGCCATCCTTTCCTTGATGTTGGGCATCGGCGCAACTACTGCTATCTTCAGCGTTGTCTATGGCGTGCTGCTCGACCCGTATCCCTATAAGGACAACGACCGCATGGTCCACGTCCAGCTCAATGAGAAAAATAGCGAACGCGGCGGCCTTTTGCGGGTCAATGGCACCGGATACAAAGAGTTGCGGAGAATTTCTTCCTTGGACGACGTCTTCTTGCAGCAGGAGAGCCAGGAGAACCTGACCGGGGACCAGATACCGATTTCCGTCAATGTGGGTTCGTATTCGCCGAACCTGTTTGAATACATGGGCGTACCTCCCCTGCTGGGCCGCCAATTCTCTCCTGCCGACGCTCCCGGAGGAAACGCAGCACCGGTCGCGGTGCTGAGCTATCTGTTCTGGCAGCGCCAATTTGGCGGCAGCCGCGACGTGGTGGGCAAGAGCATCGAGCTGGATCATAAGCTTTACACCGTCATTGGCGTGGCGCGCACGAGGTTCACCTGGGGCGATTCCGATGTCTACATTCCAGCGGTTCCGACGGCCGATCCCCACGAGTACTGGCTGGCGTTTGTGAAGCTGAAGCCCGGAACAAAATTTCCGGTGGCGCAAGCCGAGTTTCAGGCGCTAGCCGACGAGTTCGCCAAACAGGACAAGGACTTTCCCCAGAATCGCAAGGTGAAGATCGTCAGCTTGAACGAACAGGTGCTCGGCAAATTCGCCGGTACGCTGGCGCTGCTGTTTGGTGCTGTGCTGGCTTTATTGGTCATCGGTTGCGCGAATGTTTCGATCCTTCTTCTGGCGCGGGGAACGGCGCGGCAGCACGAACTGGCGGTGCGCGTTTCGGTTGGCGCAGGACGGCAGCGGCTGATCCGCCAATTGCTCACGGAGTCTGTGGTTCTTTCGGTGACCGGTGCGGCGTTGGGAGTCCTCGTTGCTTACAAAGGCGTCGATGCGCTGGCTACCTTCCTGCCCTACTATTCCTTCCCGCACGAAGCGGCGATTCACGTGAATGCCATGGTATTGGCCTTCAGCGCGGCTGTGGGGCTGCTGACGGGGATTCTTTTCGGCGTTTCGCCGGCTTGGCAACTTTCGCGTCCGCACTTGGGGAATTTGATCCAGGCGAGCAACGCCAAGCATACCGGCAGCGCGCACAATCGAAATACGCACCGCCTGCTGATTGCCGGCCAAGTGGCGCTGACGCTGGTGCTGCTGGCCGCGGCGGGAGCGGCGATGAAAACGTTTGCGGCGCGCATCCACACGCCGTTGGGATTTGAGCCGGATCATGTGATTGCGCTCAATGTCGGGTTTCCAAAAGGGTCCAATCCCACTTGGGAAGGCCGGCTGAATGCCAATGAAGCCGTTCGCAAAGCGATAACGGAAGTGCCTGGCGTCGATACGGCCAGCGTTTCCACCACGTGGTTTCCCGGGTTCGGTGGCTTCACCGCAAAAATCGAAGTACAGGGCAAACCGTCCTTGACCGATGCGGAGGCGATGCTCTGCCTGGTTAGCCCGAGAGAATTTCTGACCTTGCGCATTCCGCTACGGGCCGGCCGGGTATACGACGATAGCGAGAACATGCGAGCGGCGCACCTGGCGGTGGTCAACCAGGCGTTCGTCAAACAGTTTGTCGGCGATGGCGATCCGATTGGTCTGAGCGTACGCAGCCCAAGACTGAAATTGGACCAGCCGTCACTGTTGCTAGCCTCGTCCCCGGATGATTGGCTGCAGATCATCGGGGTGGTAGGCGACGCCCGCAATGACGGCTTGGACCATCCGATAAAACCGGCAGTTTTTTTGCCGTACAGTTTCGTGCTGCCTCCGGATGAATCGCTGCTGGTACGCGCCACGGGAGATCCGGACACGACGTTACGGGCGATTAAGGAGAGACTGCGGCTGCTGAACCCGGAGATGGTGGTGGGTAACACCCACACGCTGCAATGGTGGCTGGAGACGCAAGGCTGGGGACAAGAGCGATTCATCGCGACTTTGTTTTCTTTGTTCGCGGTACTAGCTTTGGCGCTGGCGGCGACCGGTTTGTACAGCGTAGTGTCATTTGCGGTGAACCAGCGAACCCAGGAAGTGGGTATTCGCATGGCCTTGGGCGCCCGGCGTACCAGCATCCTCCGGCTGGTGCTAGCGTCGACCGGAACGATGCTGGGGTTTGGGTTGGCGCTTGGGCTCGGGCTGAGTGTGGCGCTGAACGGAGTAGTAGTTTCGTGGGTGAATGGCAGTTCGCGAGATCCGCTTACTTTGCTGACCTCCGCTATGCTGTTGCTGTTGGTCGCGGTTACGGCCTGTGTGGTGCCGGCTTGGCGCGCGGCGACCATTGATCCGATGCGGGCGCTGCGTACGGAATAGCACATTCGAACGTGTGAACCGGCTGATAGTCTGAACGCGTTAATCGATGGTTGAATGGCAATTTAGGCGGCGAGGAGCCTAAAAGCAGATGCCTTATCAATTTCGTGAGTAGAGGGCGGACGCTAGAAAACCCAAAGAGGCGAAAAGCATGATGGCAGTGGCAAGCCAACCCATAAACCGCAGATAAGGCGGCAGTACGAACTCTCCCACGACGGCCTTCTTCGCCGACATCAGCATTAGAGTGAGCATGAGCGGGACCGCGACGATGCCGTTGAGAACGGCAGACCAGTAAAGCGCACGAATCGGATCAATTCCGATAAAGTTCAACAAGACACCGATGAGGATTGCTGCGGAGAGTACGCCATAGAATTTCGGAGCTTGCCGGCGTTTGCGTTCCAAGCCGGCCCGCCACCGGAAGGTCTCCGACACGGCGTAAGCAACTGATCCGGCCAGCACCGGCACCGCGAGCATCCCCGTGCCGATCACTCCGACCGCAAATAGTCCGAAGGCCAATTTCCCGGCCAACGGCTGTAAAGCCTTGGCGGCATCCGCAGCGCTTTGAATTTCATTGCCCTTGCCCGCTGGGTGCAAGGTAACCGCCGTTGTAAGAATGATGAAGAAAGCCACCAAATTGGAAAAGGCCATGCCAACACGGGTATCGATAGCAATCCGGCGGAATTGCGCGAAGGCTTGCGACGGTTTTTTCTTAAGCGGGAATTCGCCCTTGTTGATTCGGACATCTTGCGCTTCCTGAGAGGTTTGCCAGAAGAACAGATAGGGGCTGATGGTGGTACCAAGGACCGCTACCAGGGCCATCCAATAAGCAGCGGTGAAGGACAGCGCCGGTAGAATGGTGGCACGGATGGCTTTGATCCACGGGACATGAACCACAAATGCCGTAGCGACATAGGCAAACAAGACCAAGGTCAGCCATTTCAAGTAATGAATATATTTGTGATAGGGAACATAAATCTGAAGAAGCAGGGAGACGATCCCCAACAGGACCGCGTAGATGTTCATCGATCCGCCGAAGACAAGTTGCGTGGCGGCTCCCATCGCGGAAATGTCTGCGCCAAGATTGAAAACATTGGCTACGCACAAGAGCAATACCAGCCCATATCCAAGGGGCTTGGGGTAGTGCTGGCGGAGATTTTCGGCTACGCCAACTCCGGTAATTCGTCCAAGCCGCCCGCAAATTTCCTGTATGGCGGCCATGAGGGGAAACGAGAACAACATAGTCCAGAGCATTCCGAAACCAAATTGGGCACCGACTTGGGAATAGGTGGCGATGCCGCTTGGATCGTCATCGGCCGCTCCGGTGATCAAGCCCGGCCCCAAGCGACCAAGAATGTCCGTCGAACTCTCGGCCGTTCCGAGAACCGGATTTGCAACGTTGAGATTGGCAGGCAACTCCGACATTCCGCTAGCGCCCCGGAAATTTGATGCGAGACAGGCAATTATGTGCTTACGGATGCGTCCGATCGATGCGGAGGTAACGTACACACCGGGAAGAGAGAACAGTATTCACCAATATCACAAATAAGGTGTATGAGGGCAGCTCCTATTTCGGTTCGGGGAGCGGGAGAGTGGCTTGGGCGGGGGCTTGGCCCAGCAAGCCGCCCAGGGTGTCTTGAGTTTTTTCGAATCGTTTGTCGGCTTCGGCGTAGCTTTGCTGAGCGTTTTTGAGGTGGGTTCCTAATTTTTCGAAGACGTCGGCGAAGATTTCCATCTGTTTTTTCATGCCGTCGAGGCTGCCCAGAATGCGGCGGGCATTTTCTTCGATCTGCATGCCGCGCATGCCCATGGCGATGACGCAAAGATTGGCGTAGAGGGTGTTAGGGGAAACTGCGACGATTCTTTTTTCGCGACAGTAAGCGTCGACAGCCTGGCCTTTGTTATCCAGCGTGTTGAGCATTTCACAATAGACATTTTCGGAAGGGACGAACATCAGGGCGACGTCCAGGGTACCTTCGTGGGGGACGATGTATTTTTTGGCGATGGAATCCGCGTGGCCTTTGACCGCGGTGGCGAAGGTACGGCGGGCTTCGTCGCCATCGAATTCGATGCGACGGAAGGCCTCGAGGGGAAACTTGGAATCGATGGCCATGAGTTTTTTGTCGCGGAGGAAGATGACGGCGTCGGCGGCCTCTCCGGTGGAAAAGCGGTATTGCAGGGAAAACTGCGAGGGCGGCAGAGAATCTTCGAGGAGACGCTGGAGAGTGACTTCGCCGAGGAGGCCCCGGGTCTTGGTGCCGCCGAGAATATTTTCGATGGATTGGGTGGCCAGAGAGAGGCCCCGGCTTTGCTCGTGGACCGCTCCGATTTGTTCCTGGAGTTGGAGAATTTGCTCGCGGGTGTTTTTCAGTTCGGAAGCGATGGCGGTTTGGCCCTGAGTAGCGATGTGGGCGGAGTTGGCGACGCCATCATGGAGAGCTTTGGTGACGCTTTCGAGGCGCTGGGAGACGGAAGTGCCAATGGATTGGATTTGGCCGGCGCTTTGCGATTGGGTCTGCGCGACGGAGAGCAGGTCACGGCGCAGTTCGGTGAGCTGGGACTCGAGCGCGGAGCTTTTCTTTTGCGACTGAGAGATTTGGGCGACGAGCCAGACGATCAGTCCGGCCAGAATCATGGCCACCACGAGCAAAGCGGAATTCATGGATTACTACTTTACTCGCACGCAAAAGAATTGACCACCGAGAGACGAAGAGAAAAATCTAGCGCCCAGGATACGGAGAACGGGGCTTCCGCGTTGCGGCAAGCTGGGGCCCAGCGGTGCGCTGCTGTATCCCTACGGGGCGGTTTACCAGGCTAGTTTTAGCGCGAATTGGAATTGGCGGGCGTCGTAGGACGCGGTAGGCTGACCGGCGAAGCAGGTGGTGCCGGCAGTGGGATCGCAGAGTTGATTGACGGCCAGGACGTTGAGGCGATTGAGCATGTTGAAGCCGTCAGCGATCAGGTCGAGGTGCAGACGCTCTCCGAGGGGGATCGCTTTGGAGACCCGCAGATCGACCTGGAAGAAACCCGGCGACGTGAATGCGTTGCGGCCAAGATTACCGTCGCAACCAGCCGGCGGAGATACACCAGGAACGGAGAAGACTGAACCCGCATTGGTCAGGCAGGTAGCGGCCAGGCCGAACGTGACGCCGGGGATAAACGGCGAAGCGGTGGCGCCGCCGGTAGAGGGGCGAGCCTGCGAAGCACCCAAGTCGAGGCGAGTGTCCTCGCCGGTGATGACGTTGTAGGGGCGGCCGGAAGCCAATTCGATGATGGGCGCAAACGTGAAACCGCCGAGGAACCGTTTTGCCAAACCGTCGCCGCCTTTGCCCTGCGGAGTTTGGAACACGGCGCTGGTAACCCAGCGATGGCGCTGGTCGTTATCCGAATTGGCGCGCTCGAGGAACGGAAAACGGGAGTCTTGCGGCTCAAGCGGAGATTGCAGGTCGGTGGAATCGTCGATGGAATGCGAGTAGGTGTAGCTGGATAGCAATTCAAAGTTGTGCGAGAAGCGCTTGGTGAGATTGAAAGTGAGAGCGTTGTACCAGGAGTTGCCGTTGGAAAGCTGCGCGTCAACACTGTTGAAAGGCACGGGAATGCCGAAGCCGACCGGATAGCCGGCAAGTCCGGCCAGCTGTTGCTGAGTAGCGAAACCGCCAGGAACCAATCCTGCAAAGGACGGATTGGGTCCGGAGGGACGGAAAAAGTTGAAGAAGGCGGGGGTGCCGACGAATTGACCGTTAAGGGAGGCGATCGGCGCGGGACAGCCATTGAGCACGCCCAAAACTTGAGGAGCGATCAAGTGCAGGCCGCAATTGCCAGGTCCCGGGGCAATGTCGCTAGAGGGAACCGCGACCGTGACTGGGTTGCTGACGGAGATCCCCGCAGCGCCGGCGTTGAAGGCGTTCTGCGCCAGGAGTTGGGGATTGGTTGAGTTGATGTCGACCGGCCGATTGAGGTGGAGGCCGCGCGTATATTGATAGCCGAGGCTGAATTTCCAGGAGCCGGCGATTTCGCGCTCGACCGTGAGGTTTCCCTGTTCGGCGTAGCCGTACTGAAAATTGGCGGCGATGGGCAGGGTAAACGGAAGAATGGGCAGCGGGAATCCGGCAGTCAAGTAATTCTGGTTGGCAAAAAGCGAGCCAGAGGCAAGAGGATCGAAGCGCTGCTGACCCGGAAGGAAGAACATGTTGGGAAGCGCGTTCAGCACACCCTGGAAAATCGCGGATCCATTTAGATTGGTGGGCGTATCGAGGCCGCCGCCGCAAGTGTTGTATCCCGGAGGCGCTGCCGCCGCGGGAACAAGTCCGCAGGCGGAGGCAACGCCGCCGGCGCTGAGAAGCTGCACCGAACGGCCGCCGTCGGCGGTGACGGAATCAAAGGCGGTGGCGAGCAACGGGTGATCGTAGAACAGGCCGAAGCCGGCGCGAATCACGGTCTTGCCATCGCCGGTAGGATCGAAGGCCAGGCCCAAACGCGGGCCGACGTTGTTGTAATCGCGAGGAATGCCTTCGACCACGCCGAGCGCTTTTTCGGCGGCGGCGTTAATGGCGGTGGCAGGAGCGAAGAGCGGGCTGATCTCGACGTCGTAGCGCAGGCCGTAATTCACGGTTAGTCTGCGGTTTACCTTCCAACTGTCCTGGGCAAAGAAGCCCATCGGGATATTGTTGAATGGCTGGTTGGAGTTACCGATGCCTTGAATGTATGTCGTCGGGATGCCTAAGCCATAGGATTGCAGTCCGGTGGTGCCGGGGAGAGCGATGCCCGCCACGGAATCGGGGAAGCCGAAGGTCGAGGCCGCCAGGCCCCCAAAATTGACGACGCCTCCAAAATCGAGCTCGAAGATTTGCGCTTTGGAAGAGCGCAGCTGGATCAGATTGAAGTCGCCGCCAAACTTGAGAGTGTGGCGGCCGCGAATCACGCTGATCTGGTCGGTAAATTCAGTGCGCCGCTCGATGCGGTCGACCGTGGAATACGGTTCTCGGCCGAAGTAGGCGAAGCCCGGAATGTTGACACCGATATTGCTCCCGCCGGGAAGATCGGAGAATCCGAAATGCAAGCCGCGACGCGCATATTGGGCGCGGAACTCGTTAAAATCGCGGTCGCTGATCACCGTGTCATGCTGGAAGGTAAGGTCAAAGTCGCGCGATTGCGTCAGGCCGGTGCGGGAGCCGGCATTTTGACCGAACACCTGGTTCTGGGAAGTGGAAGGCTGCCCCGTAACCAGGGAAGGTGAAATGCCCACGCGCAGGAAAGAATTGTTGCGGTTGTTCCAGCGCTGATCGATGCGGCCGGACCATAAGCTGGTTTTCTCCGCGACGGGATAATTGCCGCGAATGGAATTCAGCCCTACGAAGGAAGCCGGCAGCGGCGCTACGCCAGCCGGAACAACAGAACTCTGCGGCCCCACTGCGGCGAATCCGCTGCAAACCACGGAGTTTACCGTCTGGCCAGACGGGCACGAGACGGGAATTGGGAACTGGGCGCCAGGACCGGGGTTAAGGGATCCCCCTGACAGGGAGTTCGCGACAGCCCCGAAGTCAACTTTGTTAAGCCCCACACTGGAGGCCGAACCCATGAACACGGCATATTGAACGCCGAGCTGCTGCAAAGCGGAACTCCCGGAGCTTAGCAGGGCATTGACCGCATTGGCTTGCGGACCAGTGAGCTGAACTGTCAGGCCTCCGGCCGATGGCGGAAGTGTAACCGGGACCATGCCGAAGTTGTCTACTCCGATGCTGGAAAACCCGGTTTCTTCGCGCTGGGTATATTCGTACGAGAGGAAATAAAACGTTTTATCTTTTTTGAGCGGACCGCCAATCGTCAAGCCGGATTGCGTACGGGTGTAAGCCTGTTTGACCGGATCGAGAACACCGGTGGTGGGATCGACTTGCCCGGAGAAGGGATTGCGCGCCTGAAAAGATTTGTTGCGGAAATAGCCGAAAAGGTCCCCGTGAATTTCGTTGGCGCCGCTCTTGGTGACGATGTTGATGACGCCGCCGGTAGCGCGTCCATATTCCGCGTTGTAATTGCTGAGGATGAGCTGAAATTCCTGGACCGCTTCCTGGGAGACCGTGGCGCGAATGCCGTTGACGGAGTTGTCGACCGCGTCGGCGCCATCCACGCTAACCATGTTGGAACGGGCGCGGGCGCCATTGATGTTGAGACCGCTGTTGGGAGCGGGACCGATGGTGGGAGAAACGTCGCGCGTGGTTTGTGAATTGGTCAAAGTGAAATTGAGGTAGCCGCGTCCATTGATTGGGAGATTGTCGATTCGGCGCTCGTCTACGGTTTGGGAAACTTCGGTTTTGGAGGTTTCGATGGGGGCAGTTTCGGAGGTGACCGTGACGGTCTGGCTCATGCCCTTAAGTTCCAGGCGAGGATTGAGTGTGGCATTTTCGCCGACGGTTACGACGATCGAATCATTTTGGAACACACCAAAGTTGGCACCCCCCTCAACGGACATCTTATAGCGGCCTGGAGTTAGACCGATGAAGCTGTAGCGACCGTCATCGTCGACCACCAGAGTCCGGGAGGCGTCGGTGGCGGCGTTGGTAACGGTGACTTTCGCGCCGCGGATGGCCAGGCCCTGCGGGTCGGTAACGATTCCGGAGAGCGTAGCGGTGTTGACCTGCCCGGCGCTGCGAACGGCGCAGCTCAGCACCAGCACACACAAGATAATCCCGCACACGCGCAATCTGCGTCGCATGTTGCCTCCTCGTTGTAAACCGGCGTGGTTTTGAAGCACGTTCCGCTACCCCTAGCGGCGGCGGTTTCCCGCCATACTCCCCGACGGAAAGAAATTGGATATAGCGCTTTTACTGCAATAAACAAATGCTTTCAATCGAAAACTTGCTGGCTGGGACGGGTGAGTAATCGTTACGGCCCAGCAGCACCAGTGCTGCAGGATGAAGAGAATTGGGATGAGTTGCAAGCGACAAGCCACGAAAACAACGGAAGACAGCGGAGATGTCGCCGATTGTCGCGGGCCAATCGGATTATCGACGGGAGGAAACGCAGGTCAGGACTGCAGGTGGCGCTGCACCAGCTTGCGCAGCTTGTCGCGGTCTTCGTCTTTCATGTGCACGAACTCAACCCCGTTGCCTTCCGAGCCGATGTTGCGGACTACAGCGGTGAAGTGAATTTTCCGAAGGCCGGAACGTACTTCCAGTTTGATGGAATCGCCGACGCTAAGCTTTTTGGGCGATTCGAGATAAGCGCCGCCAAGGCTGATGGTCTTGACCCGGGCCAGTCCAGCTTGGGCTCCTTCAATTTGAGCTCGAAGCGGGGATTCCAGCGGGACACGAGTGTAGCGGCGCGGGACGACGAAACTCGAATTGGAGCTACCAGCTGCCGTGAACGCCGCGCGAACACGGCCGGAAGCCGGGTGATCTTCGAGCATCGCCAGGGCATCTTCCGCAGCTGCGCGGAGCCCCGAAGGTTCGGCATAGGTTAGGCCATCCCGGCGTCTGGCCAAGCTGCGGAGCAATTCGGCGCCATCCTGGGCGCGCATGCGGCCCAGAGCCTCAATGGCTTTTATGCGAACGAACTGATCGCGTAGGACATTGTGCTCGCCGGCAGCGATTTCCATGAGTTGCGGCAGGGCTGCATTTTCCTGAGCCAGGCCGATCTGGTCGATCATCATGGGAACAACCAAAGGATGCGCGTCCGCAAGGACAGCGGAAAAGACGAAGGCGGCGCTCTGCACGGTTGCCGGGCTTGCCGGACGAGCTAATTCACTGACGGCCAGGTCCTGAAGGCTCCATTCCCAACTGGCCAGCGCGCGGGCAAACCCGCGGAGCAGTCGATCGGCATCCGCTGCGGCGAGGATCTTGATCGCGGCGCTTACCCGCTGCCGACGCGCCTCATATAAGCGAGTCTCCAACAAATTGAGCACCGGGACCCCGATGGTGCGTACCAGCCGCGCCATGGCCGGAAGGTACTCGCCACCCTGCGGCTCGGTGAGCAGCAGGGTCAGACGATCGAGCAGGCGGTCAGGATCGCGCTGCAAAAGACGGGGGAGCACGGGGTCCAGCGCGCGATTGGCCAGCGAAGCGTCGACCAGCAACAGCCAGCGGTCTTGTGCCACCAGCCGATGGGCTAGGGCGGAAATATGATCGTGCGCGACGTCATGCGGAGCCTTTTCCAGCGCGTTCAGGATGGATTCAAAGCCTGCATAGTCGCCACGCATAACGGCTACCCGTCCGAGATTTTCCAGGAAGGCAGCTAGCAAAGCGGCGGTTTCCGGCGTGGATTCTTTCTCCAGGGCCTTGAGAGCGCCACGGCTTAGGTCCTCGGGAACCTGATTTGGCCACAGCGATTCGATAATCGGGGCAAGTTCGTTGAGCCCTGCGGCCACCGGTCTCCGGACGGCAGCGTCCGCACTATCGATCCGGCGAGCATAGTTCAGCAGGATGTTGCGGGCTTCGCGGCGGGGAGCATCCGCGCCGGAACTGGCGAGTTGGCCCAGACTCTGCTTCAAAGCCACGATGGGAACACACCAAATATCCGGGCCTCGCAGCACCGCGGATTTTTCACGCGGCGGCAACTCCAACCAGAATTTCTCAATAAGTTTTTCGCGATGCGTATCGGCAGCCCAGGTGGCTGCGAGAGATGACAAATGCGCGGAGGCATGCGGGCCGGTGTAGCCGCCGGCGGTAACCAGCACTTCGGCAAGGCGGTGGAACACAGTCCGCAGGGCCGCTGGCGCGAGGGTTGCCGAAGAAAATTCCGATCCCAGAAATTCGAAGATCAAGCTTTCCGACAAACGGAGAAGATAAGCCTGCGGGCGCTCGCTATCGCGTGGAGGATATTGGGTAACCGCGCTCAGCAACAAACGGACTGTCTCCCGACTGGCTTCCTCCATCGCACTATGGATCCCGCGGGCGGCCTCTTCCGCGGAAATGTTGCGAGCCGCTTCGAGCGGCGGAGTCAAGCGCGCCACCAGCCGCAGTGTGGCTTCCAGGTCTTCGATTTCCGGGATCTCAATGGGCGCTTCGGGAGCCTCCCGCGGGGAATTTCCTCCATAGGCCACCAGCGCGGCGATCAGGCTGGCCAATACCGTATCGACCTTGCGCTCCGTTTCCGTGTTTATCGCGATACCTTCCACCCGGTATTCCCTCAACTTGGCCGGCCACCAGGCCATGGCCTGCTGTTTTGTAGGTTGCCCTGATTTTAGCAGTGCCGCTTTGCCAAGTTGCGCCAGCGTGTCCAGTTCGCCTACATGGAATTTGCTGGCGAAAACCAGGTTGTAGATTCCGGCGCGTTGCAGATCCTTCGCCAGAGCAAATAGGTCGCCCCGTGCATCCGGCAGAGCGGCTTCGCTGATCTTTGGCGCCACCAGGGCGCTGCGCTCCACACGAAACTCAAGCCCGTTCGCATCCCCAACCACGGAACGCAGAGACTCGTACGCACCATCAAGGCTCTGTAGCACGCGCGGGTGTTCGCGGTCATACAAGCGCGCCGAGCGCAAGAGCAGATGCAGCGCGCGGAGGGAGCGCACGAGATCCAGAACCAGCGGCTCGGAAGTTCGCGGTTCGGCGAACGCCTCAGGGACGGCAAGCGGCTTGTGCACCAGCGGGCCTGGCTGTTTCTGAGGGGTGCGCTTTTGCCGCTCGATTGGAAGTGTAGCGCGTAGAACCACAGCTCTCCTTTTTTCTCATCCGGCTGCGGCGCGTAATACCGTCGCGGACGGGAAAAACCCTCTGTATTGCCAGCACGCCCCCTTCCTCGTGCGCCCGCCGCCAAACAGCCCATTTGCAGAGAGATAGGAGAATAGTACTAGGACCAAAGGCGGCGCAACGTTACGAAATGTAACCAAACTGGTAGTGGCTGGGGCTGCGCTCAACGGCTAAAAACGACTGAATTCGCTAACGTCTTAGGACTTCTGAGACGGGCACACTTCCCCCCTCGGTGGTGGAAATAATCCGTTTAACGGCTTGATAGCCGCTCAGCTTGAGCATTACTGTGTGGGTCCCCGCAGGAACCTCAACGCGTGCCGGAGTAAACCTTCCGGTAGAGTCTCCATCCACAAAAATCTCGGCGCCGGGAGGATCGCTCCGAACCTGAGCCCAAGCAATGTGGTTGGTAGAACGTTCGGTAAGCTTGGTGTTGACCTGAGTCGGAATATTTTCCTTCACTTGGACGCTGCCAACGTAAGGATCATAGCCTTGCAGGCGCAACACCAGGTTGTACTGTCCAGCCGCCAGCGGCAGGGTCACCGGAGTCTGCCCGGATTGCTTGGCTCCATTGATGAAAACGTCGGCGCCGGGTGGATCGCTGCTGACGTAGAGGCCCTTGGTCAAGGATTCCAGAGCAAGCTTCTGGTCCGAGACAACGCCTTCTTTTACTTGCAAAGCGGTCTGCACCGGTTGATACCCATTCTTTCTTACTTCCAGGCTGTATCGTTCCGGGCTCAGATTGTTGAAGCTGCACGGCGTAACGCACTGGCTCACTACGCCACCCGACGTATCATGCAGCATCGCGGTGGCGCCAAGGACGTCGGTCACCACATGAATGGCGCCCGATCCGCGGACCGGGACTGGATGCCCGCCTAAGTCAGAACTTGCGGGTGTGCCAGTCGCGGCCGCCGGCGCATCGTCATATTCGATATGGTCGATGAGGTGAACGCTCGCTGGTGCATCGCGCAGGAATTTGAGCAATGCAGCGTGCTCCGCAGGGTGCAGCTTACCGGAAAGAGTCAGCGTGTTAGAAACACCTTGCACCTTCGTGCGAGTGCCCAGTCCGCGTTCGGAGATAGCTTCCTCGATGCGCCCCTTATACTCCGCCGCGCTTGCGGTCAGCGCCCCTTCCGGTTTTTTCATCGCAGCTTTTTCCGTGTGAACAGGCTTGATAACCGTCGGAGGGTTGGCGGATGTTTCTATCGGTTTCGTGTCGGGCGCGGCTGCCTCGGAATCACCGGAGGATGATTCCGCGGCGGCGTTGCCGGCGGCATCCTTCTGCGCCAGCGCCGGTTCCCCTGCTGCTGATGGCAAAGCAGGTTCCCCGGACGTACCGGCCCCACCGCGATGGTGCTGGCGTACGTCGTCATAGATTGGACGAAGTTTGTTAGCGCAATAGCCGATGACGCCGAGGAGCAAAATCGCGACGAATACGGTGCCCAGCACACTTTTCTTGGGTTTAGGTTCTGCAACAGCGGACAAGGCTCCGGTGCGGCGCACCGCCGGAGTCTGGCTTGCACTGGCGGCGCGAGCGACCGCGGCGGTGTCGTCATTGTGCACTCCACGCAGCCCGGCGGGGCTCAGCGCCATGGTGGCGCTCGCATCGGAGCCAAGAGCCATCGTCGAGTGAGGATTTCCGGAGGTGGCGTTGAGCGCGCGATAGTTGCGCAAGTCCTCCAGCAATTCGCGGCAGGTCTGATAGCGTGTTTCGGGATCTTTGCATAGCGCGCGCATGACCACGGCACTGATCCCGGCGTGAATCGATGGGTCCACCTGCTTTGGCGGGACCGGTTCCTCGTTTACGATTTTGTAGATTACGGTGGTGATGTTCTGGCCGGGGAAAGGTTTTTCGCCGGTGACCATTTCATACAGCATGACGCCCAAAGAAAAGATGTCGCTACGGCCGTCCACCGCCCGCCCTTTGACCTGCTCCGGCGACATATAGCTGGGCGTGCCCATGACGTGCGCCGTTTGCTGCACCGTTCCGAATTGCAGGATTTTGGCGGTGCCGAAGTCCGTTACCTTCACCGTGTCATCGCCGGTCAACATCAGGTTGGCGGGCTTGATATCGCGGTGCACCACGTTGCGCTCGTGCGCAAACTGCAGCGCACTGCAAGCTTGCTCCATGATCCGCAGAACGCGAGGCAACGGAAAAGAATGGCCATCATCTAGGAGCGCTTGCAAGCTGCGCCCTTCCACCAGTTCCATGGTGATGTAATACAGGCCGTCTTCTTCGCCGGCGTCGAAAACTACTACGATATTGGGGTGGGTCAGCAGGCCGGCGGCGCGCGCCTCCGTTTGGAAGCGGGCCAGCAGTTCCGGGCGGGTGAGGCCGGTACCCTCGGCATTAAGCTTAATGGTCTTGACCGCGACGGTGCGGCCGATAACCGGATCGGTTGCCTTGTAGACTACACCCATAGCGCCGCGGCCGAGTTCGCCGACAATCTCGTAACGTCCGGCCTTCGCCAGCGTTGTCATGGGTATGTCAGACATGAAAGGGAAATGCCTCTTCCTTCAACTTTTGTATCCGCAATGCGCTAGCGACTCCCACCGCTGCGGCCCCACGCACACGGATACGCCTGATTGACAGTACCCAGCAAATTTTCTGTAGGTCAACGTGACCGGCGTACTAGTGTTTCGGACTCGCCACCCATGGTGGCAGCGGGATATCGTTGAACGGGGACGGGATGTCTCGTCGGCTCACTTTTGCTGCGGGCTTGCGCCCATCTGCATGGGAAGGTTGACTTCCCGCACTGGCTGGTCGATTCCGACTGGCTGCGACGGAGCTTCCAGGCCGTCCGTAAGCAAGTAGGACTCCAGAGCAAGTGAACTCGTTGCGAAGTTCTCCAGCGCATTGATGTAGGAGACTTCTAGCTGCATCAGGGTTCTCTGGGCGATCAGGACCTGGGGGTAAGCCGCAGCCATGTCCTGGTATTTTTTGGTGTACATCCCATACGCCTTTTGCGCCCTCGGTATCATCTGGTTCTTGTAGCGGTCGACCGCGATTTGCGAAAACGTGTAGGTCTGGACGACGCTGGCCGCCCGCTCCCGCAAAACGAGCTTCACGCGTTCAACTTCGTGCTTCGCCCTCTCGGTATCCGCCTTAGCAGTGCCGATGTTTCCCTGGTTGCGGTTAAAAATAGGGATTCTCAACCCCACGTCGGCAAATCCCTGCAGTCCGACAGGCCTGCCGTTAGATTCGGACAACAACTCGCCGTTCTGCTGCAAGCCTCCGCGGATCTGCAGGTCGGGAATGGTTTCTCGCTTCGCGCGTGCCAAGGCCGCTTCCGCTCGCTTGACGCCGAGCTCGGCGATTCTTACGGCTGGACTCTCGTTGACGATTTTCTCCACCAGGTCATCCGCATGGACCGCCGCGGTGTCCTCCAGTTTTCCTTCGAGTTTCACCAGGGGAAGCCGCGGATTGCCCACCACAGCGCCCAATGCTTTCCACAGCCGCTGCTGATTTTGTTCAGCCATAATCACCGCGAGTTGTGCTTGCTCCGCTTCGACTTCCGATTCGAGCACATCCGGAGCGTCCGCTTGCCCTACATTCGCGAGCTGGCGGGAGGTCTGGACGGCATCGTTGGCGAGGTTGCTGAGGTTTTGCCGCAACTCCAGCGTCTGCTGGGCCGCCAGCGCCTGTATGTAAGACATCTTTACATTTGTGACCACGCGCATTTTTTGTTCCTCAGCCTCTGCTTCGGCCTGTTTGAGTTCCTGGTCCAAAATCTTCCGATTCAGACCCAGCTTTCCGCCCAGCACGATGTCCTGCTGAACGAAAAACCCTTGCTCGCCCCCATGAAACGACCCGCCCCGGACTTGTTCGCCCTGGTAGCCGACGACTGGGTTCGGGTAAAGTCCCGATTGCTTCTTCCTGCCTTCCGCCGCCTGAATGTTGGCCTCCGATTGCGCGAACGTCGGGTTGTTCTGTAAGGCCATCTGTTGCAGTTCTTCGAGCGTGATCGTCTTCTCCTCGGAGGCTCCCGTTTGCGCACCGCTAGGCCCGGCGACCATGAGCAAAACGCTGAAAAGTACGAATCGGGCCGCATGACGAAGTCGCGACATGGTTTCGCTCCTCACTCCCATAAACTTCACCGGCGCATTTACGTTATTCATGTTGGTGCTCCATCCCCGGCATGTCCATCTTGAGCGGCTTATTGCTTTCGTGCTTTTTTCGCAGCTCTATGATTTGGTCGTACTGCTCTTGAGGTAGTACGCGTACGAACGTCATCATTCCCGCCATGAAGCCGCTCCATCCCGGCCGAAGCCCGAAGTTTTCCGGTTTATCGACCATCTTATCCATCGCCATCATGGGGCCTTCCATAAAGGCGTCCTGCGGAAACCCCGGCACGGCATTCGCATCCTTGGCCACATCGGGCTTGCCCATCTGCATCCCCTGCATGTCTTCGTGTTTCGTGCCGGACCTGTCTTGGTTCTGCATCGGACTTCCCGCCTTCAGCGGAGAATTCGACATGGTTTGTTCCGACGTCGAACCCACGCCCATTCCGCGACCGAGGCTCGGACCGTTTTCTTCGGCCGTCGCACTTCCTTGTCGGAGCATTCCCATCCCTCGTTCCATGTCGAGACCCGCGGACATTCCGTTTCGACGTGACATCGGGCCCACCATCGACGACATCTGGTTCATCATGTGGTGCGGCAGATGGCAGTGCAGCATCCAGTCGCCAGGATTATTGGCCACGAACTCCACGTCACGCGCCTGGGCAACTCCCACAAGCACCGTGTTCCCCGGTCCCCACGTGGACTCCGGTTGGCGGCCTCCTTCCGTTCCCGTGACCACGAACTGGTGTCCATGAAGATGGATAGGGTGGTGGTCCATACCAAGATTAATAAGCCGGATACGGACGCGCTCCCCTTGCCGCACGATAAGAGGAGTATTGGCGGGGCCCGATTTTCCGTTGAGGGTAAGCCAGTTGAACTCCATGTTCATGGAGTTCGGGACGTCGATGTTCGGCAGCACCGCGTATTCCTGCAGGACGATCGCGAAGTCTTTATCGACGCGAGGCTTGTAGCTTTCCTTTGGGTGCATGATAAACGCACCGATCATGCCCATCATTTCCTGCATGGCCATATGCGAGTGGTAGAAATACGTACCTTCCTGATCGAGAGTGAACTCGTAGACGAATCTGCCGCCGGGTGCGATGGGGTCTTGGCTCAACCCCGGCGCGCCGTCCATATCATTCGGAATCTCAAAGCCGTGCCAGTGCATTGAGGTCGCTTCGGGAAGATGGTTATCCACAATGATGCGCACGCGATCACCCCTCGAAACCTGAATGGTTGGCCCCGGAGCGCTGCCGTTGTAACCCCAAAGATCGACAACTCGGCCAGGAACGATTTCCTGCTTCACTGGCTCCGCAATGAGGTGGAATTCCTTGACCTTTCCATCCATCCGAAATGGCAGGTCCGGCACATCGGGCGTCTCGACAAGAACGGGAGCGCCGTGGGGGTGGTCGGACTCCTTCATTCCCCCCTTTCGTTTCGACTTCGTTCCCTTCATCCCGTGGGACATATCCATCTCTTGGGCGGAGAGCACTCTCGCGGATGCAAACACGCCTGCTCCCGACAAAATATGCTGCAAAAACCCGCGCCTGCTGCTCATATTTTTCCCTTTCAAGACCGAATGACTGAACTTTCAAAAGTGGATCGGATATAGCGAGCGACGACTCAAGACGGACGTACACCAATCCGTCTCTTCTTTGAACAAGCGGGCGGAAGTTAGCGGGCGTCCTAGATACGAAGGGGAACCGAAGCAGAGCTTCTGGTTATGCTAGAAGCGTCGAAGACGAAACAGCGCTTGCCATCAAAGGCTAATCCGAGAACGGAAACGGGAGTTTCGGCGGTATCCAACCGAGCGCTCCCGCTCGGTGCATCCACAGAGAAGCGACCTTCCTTCAGCGCCTCAATCTGAACCAAGTTGGCACAATCGGACCTCTGGTTCAGGCCGTTCCCTGAATTGGGCGGACACTCCCCGCACTCTTCACTTTTATGATGAGCATGGAGATTGCCGCTGCCTGTAGAACCTGGAGGTGACTCCATAGGATGATGGAAAAACGCAGAGGACCCGCAATAAGCGGCGCACGTCGAGGCGACACCAGAATTCGCTGCTGACAGCGCCAACACCAGAACCGCGATAAGCAGCTTAGCTCCCATCAAGTTTTGAGCATACACACAAGACAGTTTTTGTACAAGAATGTGAACTTGCCTAAAATCTGGCGGCTGATTTGAATCGGCACACTCATCCGCGCAGCGGTTTCGCTCCGGAATTTGAGCTCAGGAATGGGTTTGATCCTTCGCCACCACGACCTTGCCCCGTAAAAGCGAAGTGCAGGCGGTGCACATCGAGGGATTGTTCCATGGAAACGACCTCATAGCCGCTAGTCGACCCAAGCTGAAAACGGACCAGTCCAATTAGCGCGCCAATTGCTGCGGCGCCATTCTGTTACTCCTGCGCAAAGCCGCACAATTCAATTTCTTGATGCGCTCATCAAGTCGGGCAGGTTCCCCCGGCTACAGCTCCCGGGAAAAACCGGCTTTCAGCCTTTGATCGCGGCACGAATTTTGGGTGAGCTGGCAATGGCGCTCTTTAAGTCCAGATCGCCGTTCATCAGGTCCACAACCGCTCGGGTGATATGATCGTCGATTTCGGACGCGCTGCGGATGTCCACCGGATAGCGCACGATGAATTCCACCCCCGCGTCAGCAAGCTGCAGTTTGGCTTCGGTTTTCGGCGCCTTCAACTGAATTTCCATTTGACGTTCGATGCCTCCCAATTGCCCTTCAATTCTCTCGCGGTATTGTTCATAGACGGAATTCGCGGCGCTGGAGAGTTTGTCCTGCACCAGCCTGTAATTGCCGCCGGGGGCCAGCGTTACCGCGAGCTCGTGCCAGGCATATTCCGTCCCCGGAATCTGCTTAAATAGCGGAGTTCCTGCTTGAAACAGCACGGAATTTGAGAACACCACCACGCGCCCCGTCGGAAACAGATCTACACTCGTGCCGGCAAGTTCCATCAGATACAAGCGCACCAGGCCGATGTCGATGACGTCGCCGGTCACTCCCGCGATGCTGATGCGGTCGCCCACCCGAATTCCGTATCGCCCAACCACAAAAAAATACGCCGCCACCGACAACAGCAGCGCTTGCAAACCCACCGCAATTCCGGCGGTGACAAAACCGGCGAAAGTGGCCAGCGAGCTGAACTCGCTGACGAATCCCACAATCAACACAATGCCCATTAGGAATCCCATCACGAACCGGCGCAGCAACAGAAATTGCCGCCGGCGCCGCGGATCGTGAACGTAGCGGAAGGTAAGGCGGCGCCACACCTCCGAAAGAATCGCCACTACCCCCAGGGCCAAAGCGATTCCAATCACACGAATCAGGAGCGATCGCAAAGTATCTGTGGATTCCCGCACAATCGTTCTGCGCCACTCGATGTAGTTTGCCCGGCCCTGCTCCAGCAGCAGCACTTCCTGGCTTAGCGGCATGGCGGCGGCCGAAAGCTGATTGAATTTGGCGATCAGGGTTTGGTACTGGCGTTGGGTGTCTTCTTGTTGCCCGGCTTGGCTGGCATCTTGCGTGCCGGCCAGCTCCCGGCCGCGCTGCAGAATCGCGGCCAGGCTCTCGCGAAGGGGCTTGCGCAAATTCTCCGCGTTTTGCCGCAGCCGATCCGTCTCCTTAATCATTTGGTCGATTTGGTGCATGCTGCGCATGCGTCCGACCAGGGTAATGGCTTGCCCGATCAGTCCCGAAGAATTGCCCGCTCCGGCCGGCGCATTTCCCGCTTTGGTCGAGGGTTGCGCGGGGGCTTTGTTCGCGAAGACCTCGGGCACCGCACGCGCCAACTGGTTGATATTTCCCTCCAGCCCCTCGCTCACTGTATCGGTAGCCCCTTCCGCGAAGGCCTGCATCTTTTGCACCGCTTCCTGCACCGCCTTGTCCAAAGACAATTTCCCCTGCAGCTTCTCACGCTCGCTCAGCAAAGCGCTTCGTTTTGCTCGCGTAGCAGCGCCCAGCTGTTTGTTCACGTCGTCCAGCCTGGATTGCGTGTCCTGTATTTCCGCGGCAATTTTTTCGCCAATCTGCGCGAAATTCTGCTGCTTCGGCGGTGCCATGGAATTTTGACTGAGGCCGGCGTTTTTCTCGCTCGCGCTGAGGATTGCCGCTTGCGCGCGAGCCGATTGAAAGGCGGCGCGCACCACGTCGGCCGCCAGGTTTCGCGTGCTCTGCTCGTAGATCGCGTCGCTCGGCAGACCGGCCGCCTGCACATTGTTTCCGGCGTCGCGATACCAGG
Organism: Candidatus Acidiferrum sp.; assembly: GCA_035309625.1. GTDB lineage: Bacteria > Acidobacteriota > Terriglobia > Acidiferrales > UBA7541 > Acidiferrum. The sequence continues at coordinate 9,359 of DATGEY010000026.1, read as the reverse complement.
TGATCGCCGCGTTCAAATGGCCCAGGATGGCGTCGCGATTTAAGGCCGGCAAGTTTTGCGCATGTAATATCCCCACCACGCCAAGGAGCGCGCAAAAGACCGTCAGCAAAAGACGGCCATATCCCCACTTACGATCGTCGGGCATCTTCATCAATCTGCTCCAAATCCATAAATAAGACGCCCGAGGTCGCAGGAAAGGTGTAATCGTGAGCGAGGTGGTCCATCCGCCGCTATTTTGCAATCGCGATAACGCGGAAGCTTTCTTCAATCGCGCCTTTGAATTCCTAGTCGGGCTTCGGTATCGCGGCGGCCTACCCGACGCCGAAAATCCAGAAATTTTAAAATGTATTTGGATAGCCATAAATCCGGGGTGCAGCGAAATTTTCCCAGACCGGCCGGATTATCCCGCGTCTCAACTCGGACCAGTTTATAGCTCGGCGTGCTCTAAACTACAGCAATTCCCCTACCCCATCGCATTTTGACGGCTTTCCCTGCAAGCGATTGCGAGGATTCACCTGCTTGTGATTATTTCCTGCCCCGGTAATCTGCCATCAGCAACACCGGCAAGGCCCATCCGGCCGGACACCTGAATTTGCTGGCGATCACCACCGTCCAGATGGGCCGCCGGTTTATGAGGAAACCAACGTCGAATGATAGCGCTTCCGTACGACATTTTGAAAAAAGATGCTGCCGAACTGGTATGGATTGAAGCCGTAAGAGACTTGGCAACCGCAAAAGTGCGAATAAAGGAGTTAGCCGCCGGATCTCAAGCGGAATATGTCGTTTTCGATCAGCGCACGCGTAAGATTGTCTTTAATCTCAAGGTGTCGGGCGGCCCTTTGGAGCTTTTCTAGCGTACTGCGATTTCCGAAGATCGCGACGGATCCAGCACCGCTCGCGCCTGCCAAATCAAGTTTTGCATCCCATCTGGTTTTGAAAAGACCGCCGTCACTCCCGAAGCTAGCGCTTGTTTCTCTGTAGCGCTGCTGTGATAGCAGGTCAGCATCATCAGAGGAATTTGCGGAAACAGCCTTTTGAGCAAACGTGCCGCTTCCAGGCCATCCATCACCGGCATCCGTAAATCCAAAATAATCAAATCCGGAGCAAGTTTTCTGGCCTTGCCGATGGCATCAAATCCATCTTCGGCTTCTCCACAGACGGTGAACCCCGCCTGGCTCTCGAAGGCTACACGCAAGGCTCGGCGGATTGCCGGATGATCGTCAACGATAAGGACAGACGCCAATTGCCCCTGCTCCCTGGGCCGCCAAGGAAGTAGCCTCACGGCCGAAGTTAAGATTTAGTCACGACCCATGCCCGGTGCGCAACTGGGGATTCACCTTAGTACTATTTTGATTGCCCGCGGTGCTTCCACGGTCCGCGCTTTACGGCCACTCAGATCCGTTGGCGTTTCCACCTGCCCCTCTTGAATAGCACCACTCCTGCCGCTGCTATGGCCCCTTCCGCGACAACAATGGCCCAGAACGCTCCTTTCGATTGCATATGCAAAGGGATGGCCAGCGCATACGCCAAGGGAATCTCCAAGAGCCAGAAGCCGAAGAAGTTCACGATCGTCGGCGTCACCGTATCCCCGGCCCCATTGAACGCTTGCAGCATCACCATTCCGTAGGCAAAGCCGATATTCCCGTAGCTCAAGATGCGCAGGCAGGACGCCGCCAACGGCACCACCTCCGGATCGTGCGTGAACAGTCGGACCGCCGGTTCGGCAAAGAAGATGAAAAACACGCCGATGGCCCCTAAAAACAGCATGTTGTAGAACCCCGTGCGCCATACCGATTTCTCCGCTCGCTCCGGTTGTTTCGCCCCCAGGTTTTGCCCCACCAGCGTGGCCGCCGCATTGCTCAGCCCCCAGCTCGGCAGAATAATGAAAATCACAATGCGAATCGCAATCGTGTAGCCGGCCAGCGCCGCCGACCCGAACAGGCTCACGATGCGCACCAGCCCAATCCAACTGGTATGCGCAATGGCGAACTGCAAGATGCCTGTCACCGATACCCGCAACAGTTTCCACAACACTCCCAGCTCCAGCCGAACCTGCTGCCGCAAGATTCGGATGCGCTCGGTGCCGCGCAGCAGCCGGTAAAATTGGTACAGCACTCCGATACTTCGCCCGGTAAATGTGGCCAGCGCCGCCCCCGTGACTCCTAACTTCGGAAACGGTCCCCACCCGAAAATCAGGCACGGATCGAGTACCAGGTTGATGATGTTGGACACCCACAGCAGGCGCATCGCGATCGCGGCATCCCCAGCCCCGCGAAAAATAGCGTTATTCAGGAACAGCAGCATGATCGCGCCGCTGCCACCCAAGGCGATCCGCGCGTAGCCGCTGCCCACCGCGATAATCTGCGGCGAAGCGCCCATCAGACCGAGCAGCCGCGGAGCCAGGAACACGCAAGGCACTCCCACCAGCAGCGAAATCCCAATGCCAATGACGATGGCCTGCATGCCCGCCACCGCCGCGCCGGCCGGGTCCTTCTCCCCGATTCGCCGCGCCACCATCGCCGTGGTCGACAGGCTAAGCCCCAGCCCCACTGCAAACACCAGGCTCAGCAGTGACTCCGTCAGGCCCACCGTCGCCACCGCGTCCGCGCCCAGCCGCCCAACCCAGAACACATCCACCACCGCAAACAGCGATTCCAGCACCATCTCCAGCACCATCGGGATGGCCAGCAGCAGAATGGCCCGGTTCAGGCTGCCGGTGGTGAAGTCTTGATGCGAGCCGCGCAGCGCTTCTCGAATGGAGCTCCAGATTGGAATTGGAGGCGTCCCCACGGCAAGTTCCTGCGTTTCCATGAAAACCTATATATTTCTGCGAGAGCGCGGTGCAAATCGGCTCGCGCGGCTAAAAGTAGTGTGCTTGGAACGGGAAAGAACTGGTCCGCCTAAGCGGCGGATTTACGCGACAGCCACCAACGAGATGTTTCGAGGAGTGAACATCTTTTTTTCCTAGGGAACTCGATGCAGGAGATTGTAGCTTGAGCGGCTTGCCTTGGCTAGCGAAAACCGCGGCACCTGCCGGGATCCAGCAGGCAGTCGGCAACCCGTGCGACTTGCGCCATTTCCGCCACGTTGTGGACACGCACGATGTGCGCCCCGCCCAAAATGCAGGCGGTCACCGTCGCGGCGGTGGCCCACAGCCGCTTCTCGGGCGGCGCCGGTTTACCGTTCTCCGCCAGCGTAGCGCCCAGAAAACCCTTCCGCGACGTGCCCACCAGCAGCGGATAGCCGAGCTTCGCTAACTCCCTCAGGTTCCGCAGCAACTCGTAGTTTTGCTGGAAGCTTTTCCCGAACCCGATTCCCGGATCGAGGATGATCTGTGACTTTCTCACCCCGGCCGCACGCGCCTTCTCGATCGCCTCCCGCCAACCCTTCGCCACATCCTTCATCACGTCGCGCGCGAATGGCCCCTTCTGCATCGTCCGTGGCTCGCCCCGCATATGCATCAAGATGAGCGGCACATCCCGGCGCTGCGCCACCTCCGCAATCCGCGGGTCGCCGCGCAGCCCTGAAATATCATTGATGATTTGCGCTCCCGCGCGGATGGCCGCTTCCGCCACTTCAGACTTTCGCGTGTCTACCGAAATAGGAATTTTCAGCGTCCCGCGCAGTCCTTCCAGCACCGGCAGGATGCGGGCCAACTCCGTTTCCGCCGCGGTTCCCCTCGAGCCCGGTCGCGTGGATTCCCCGCCAATGTCGAGCACATCCGCTCCGGCCCGCTCCATCTCCAAGGCATGCTCGATCGCGAGCCGCGGCTCCAGAAAATCTCCGCCATCCGAGAAGCTGTCGGGCGTCGCATTCAGCACGCCCATCACCAGCGTGCGCTCGCCGAGCGTCAACCCGCCGGTGGGCAAAGTCAGCCGGAATTTGCGTCGCCGGTTCATCAACCTCGGATTCTATCTTGAACAAAAGAATAGCGCAGGGTTCTCTTTTAAGTGAACTCTGCGCAACTCCGTGCCCTGTATGTCGAGTCTTTTCCTGGTCAGTCCAGGTCGAAATCCCGGATCGGCTTGCCGGCCGGCGCATCCTTGGCCTTCTTCATCGCTTCTTCAAATTTCTTCGCCAGGATATCTTCCTTATTCGTCTCCTGAAACCAGGAATCGGCAAATTTGTCTTCGCGCTGCCGCTGCTGCTCGCTCAATATCCCTGCCGCATTGGTCAAGTCCACGTCCGGCCCCTTGCGCGGCGGCTCTTCATGCGCAAGCACCACCCCCAGCGCCGCATCCACAGACAATTTCGCCTTGCAGCACGGACAAGTGACCTTCAGCGGCTCCTGGTTCTTCCCCATGCCCCTATTCTAATCCTTCTGACTGCCAAGAATCATTGCCTTTAATGAAAAGAGGCGCGGTCTCCGCGCCTCTTCGAACCAGAACCGCACTGAATTCTATGCTTTCGCCGGATTCTCCCCGCGCGTGAATCCCGGCGCCGGCCGCAATTCCGGCCGCACCACCTTCGGATCCGTGCTCGGCGCCGCCTGCGGCGTGGTGGGCGGCGTCCGCGGCTTTTCCGGCAGTGGCTTGCCTTCCATCAACAGCTTCACTTCGTTGGCGTCGATCACTTCGCGTTCCAGCAGCGCGAGCGCAATGCGCTCCAGTGTCTCGCGGTTATTCGATAACAGGTTTTTGGCTTTCTCGTAGCCGCCGTTGACGATCCGCTTCACTTCCTTGTCGATTTGAATCGCCGTGTCTTCCGAATAGTCCCGATGCTGCGCAATCTCCCGTCCCAGGAAAATCGCTTCGTCCTTCTTCCCGTAAGCCAGCGGACCCAGTTCGCTCATGCCCCATTCGCAAACCATGTTGCGCGCAATATCCGTTGCCCGTTCAATGTCATTGCCCGCCCCGGTGGTGATATGCCCGAGGAAAATCTCCTCCGCCGAGCGTCCTCCCATCAACACCGCCAGCATGCTCTCAAGATATTCGCGCGTGTAGGTATGCTTGTCGTCTTCCGGCAACTGCATGGTCAAGCCTAGCGCCATTCCACGTGGGATGATGGTGACCTTGTGTACCGGGTCGGCATTGGGAGTCATCGCCGCCACCAGCGCATGCCCTGCCTCGTGATACGCCGTATTCTTCTTCTCTTCGTCCGACAGGATCATGGACTTCCGTTCCACGCCCATCAGCACCTTGTCTTTGGACATCTCGAAATCCGTCATCATCACGAATTTTCGGTTTTGCCGCGCCGCCCACAGCGCCGCTTCGTTCACCAGATTGGCCAGGTCCGCTCCCGAAAATCCGGGTGTCCCGCGCGCAATGATGGACAGGTCGACATCGTCCCCGATCGGCACCTTGCGCGTGTGCACCCGCAAAATTTCCTCGCGACCCTTCACATCCGGGCGCGCCACCACCACTCGCCGGTCAAAGCGTCCCGGCCGCAGCAGCGCCGGATCCAGTACGTCCGGCCGGTTCGTCGCCGCAATCAAAATCACGCCTTCGTTGGACTCAAATCCGTCCATCTCCACCAGCAGCGCGTTCAAGGTCTGCTCGCGTTCGTCGTGACCGCCGCCCAACCCCGCTCCACGATGCCGGCCGACCGCGTCGATCTCATCGATAAAAATAATGCATGGTGCATTCTTCTTGCCCTGCTCGAAAAGGTCGCGCACCCGGCTGGCGCCAACCCCCACAAACATTTCCACAAAGTCCGATCCCGAAATCGAAAAGAACGGAACGTTCGCTTCCCCGGCAATCGCCCGCGCCAGCAACGTCTTGCCCGTTCCCGGAGGGCCCACCAGCAGCACTCCTTTAGGTATGCGTCCGCCCAACTTCTGGAATTTCTGCGGATCTTTCAGGAACTCGATAATTTCCTGCAGCTCTTCCTTGGCTTCATCCGTTCCGGCCACATCTTTGAACGTTGCCTTCTTCTGCTGCGCCGAAAGTAGCCTCGCTCGCGACTTCCCGAAACTCAGCGCTTTGTTTCCGCCCGCCTGCATCTGGCGCATCAGGAACAAACAGAATCCCACCAGCAGAATCAGCGGCGCCGCGTTCAGCAAGATCAGCACCCAGTCCCCGCTGCGTACTTCCTTCACCTTGATCTGCACCGCTTTGTCTTTTAATTCCTTGGTCAGGTCCGGAGCCGCTTCCTTAAATATGGTCACGTGGAACTTGTGGTTCGCCGGCCGTACGTATTCGCCCTGCAGCTCGTAGCTGTTCGGCGACAAATACATCGTGACTTCCTTCACGTCGCCGTTATCCACCTTGGCCATGAACTCGCTGTAACTGGGATCGTCCTCGCGTGTGGTTTGCCCGTTGGCGGACACCAATCTCCACAGCATCACCCCCAGAAACACGATCGAAATCCAGAACAGAACTGTTTTCGCCGTAGAACTAGAATTCACGTCATCCTCACCTTTTGCTCCGGGCCCTAAGGGGCTTCCCCCTCATAGCGCCGGACCACCTCTATGATCTCTCCCGACCTCGCCGCGTCCCTGCCAGCGGCTTCATCGACAAACCTTTTTCATTGCGGCCCGTTCCATTAGATGCCGCCAGCCCATACCCTACCCATAATCCTTTAGATGCAGTCCGGAACCCAAAGTAATCGGGCTCCAGCGCCACTCGACGCTGTTCCGGCTTATCCAGCAATACCGCTAGCCGCAACGACCTCGGTTGGCTTTCGCCTAGCCTCCGCAGCAGAAATTCCTGCGTCACCCCGCTATCCAGAACCGCGTCCACCAGCAGCACATCCCGCCCCTTAACGTCGGGTCCCCTACCAAACGCGACCTCTCGCCTTGCATGGCCGCCTTGTTCTACATCGCGGATCTCCGCGCGAACGAAGTGGCAAACCGTTGGCGCATCGATCTGCCGCATCAAGTCGGCCGCAAATACGAACCCTCGGTCCAGGATGACCACCACATCCAACCGCTTACCCGCGCAGGCTCGCGTAATCTGCTTACCCAGCTCCGCAACTTTCTTGGCAATTCGCTCCCCGGAAAATTTCGAGCCGCCTTGAGTGTGGTCTGTTCCTCGTCGACTTCCCATCACCGAATGGGTTCCTCTGTGACCACCAAGCCGGCTCGCGTCTTCTCGCTCGCTGCAAACTCCGCTGCCACCGGAAAGCCCCGCGTCCAGGCCACAACGCCGCCGCTGGTCAATACCGGCCAGCCGTTCCGCTCCCACCGCACCAAATGCTTCTCGCTCAACAATCGTTTCAATTTGTGCGCGCTCCGGTGGCCGTACGGCCGCAACTTGTCACCCGGGCGCAAACTGCGCAGCACCAGCGGTGGCTGCAAGGCGTCGCAGTCCAGCACAAACCCCTTCTCGATAGTGTCGCCTCTCTTCAGGGGCCAGTCAATCACCCTGAAGCGGAAGATGCAACTTAGTTCCGCCACCCGAACCATTGCCTCTCGCTCGTCCAGACGCACCGCCTGCTCGAAACTCCGCGATCCCGCCGATTTCGTTTCCTCCGCGGGGTCGCGCGCGCAAAAAATCAGATAATCGTGTCCCCGCAACACTTCCACGCCGCCCGGCAAGGCCAGCCGTTTGCCTCCGCCGTCCCGCGCCGCGGCCAATTCCAGCACCGCCCGCACGTGTCCGGCGTTGAGCTGCCCGCCGCGGCATTTCACCTCCTCAACGATGTGCCTCACCAAACGCTTCACCAATGCGGCGCTGCTCTCCGCCGTTCCCGGTCTGACCCTTTCGCCGCCCAGCAATTTGTCAATCGCAATCCGCGCCGACCCCGCCTTTCTCTCCACGCACGTTTCGAATCGTTCGCTGGCCAGGGCCGCAAAGAATGCTTCGTCCTCCCGCGCCAACTCCGCCAAAGTCGCCAGATGTTCCACCGTCGCGCGCTGAAATTGTTTTTCCAGTAGCGGTAGTAGCTTCTTGCGGATGCGCGCCCGCATCCTGGTCGTGTCACGATTGCTCGCATCCTCTCGCCATTTTTGTCGCTTCGTTCGCAGGTAGACTCGCAACTCCGCCCGCCGCACTTCCAGCAGCGGCCGCACCACATTTCCGGATCGCGGATGAATTCCCCCCAGTCCCGCCAACCCCGTCCCCCGCAGAATGTGCGCCAGCACCGTTTCCGCCTGATCGTCCGCCGTGTGCGCCACCGCCACTTTGTCGACGCAACCGTCGTCCACCAGCTTCGTGAAAAACTCGTACCGCGCCCGCCGCGCCGTATCCTCTATGTTGCCTTTCTCCCGCTTCGCTCTTTCCGCAATGTCAGCACGTCCCCCATGGAATGTGATTCCCAGCTTGGCCGCCAGCTTCGCCGCGAATTTTTCATCCCCGTCGGAATCCTTACCTCGCAATTGATGGTTGAAATGGATCACGCTGAGCACGCAACCCAACTCCCCTTTCAACTCCTCCAGCAAAAATAATAGCGCCACCGAATCGGCCCCTCCCGATACCGCCACCCCAATGCGTTCCCCGGCGCGCACCAGGCTTCGCCGCTCGATTTCTCTGCGCGTGCGCGTGACCAGCGCCGTCTCCCTGCTTTCTTTCATGCCTTCTGGTCCCGCTTCATGATTAAGCCATGGTAACAGCGCCTAAGCACCATCGCAGCACTCATGCAGTCCCCATCGGCCATGGCAAAAACGTAGGGGCACGGGACACCCGTGCCCGCCCGCCGCTCATGACAATACCGCGCTTGCCAGTCTGAACTCCTCGCTTCCTGCGTTGCAGTCTGAACTCCGCGCATTCCACAAACGCCTAAAGTCCGCATCTCGTCTCTCCTGAGGACCTCTGTGGAAATCGCAAAACCGTGGTTGACTTCACGGAGCCCCACCCGTATACTCCCTTAGTTGTTGCTTCGCCTTTCTGCTGGACAGGGGGGCTTATCGCTCTTTGACAATCGATACGATGTGCCAGAATCCGTTCGTACCGTCTGCCCTTTTCGAGCGCAGGCGGTTTGAGTAAATCGAGCGACAATAATTTGCTTGGCAGGCTGGCCTGGGTGCAAACCCAGGCATTTTTTATCGCCAAGCGACAGGCTTCAAACGAGAGTTTGATCCTGGCTCAGAGCGAACGCTGGCGGCGTGCTTAACACATGCAAGTCGAGTGCGCGTTTCCGTAGCAATACGGAAATGGCGCACGGCGCACGGGTGCGTAACACGTGGGTAATCTGCCCTCTGATGGGGAATAACTCGCCGAAAGGCGAGCTAATACCGCATAACATTCCTTGGACTCCGGTTCGAGGATTCAAAGGCGTAAGTCGTCGGAGGTGGAGCCCGCGCACGATTAGCTAGTTGGTGAGGTAATGGCTCACCAAGGCTTTGATCGTTAGCTGGTCTGAGAGGATGGCCAGCCACACTGGAACTGAGACACGGTCCAGACTCCTACGGGAGGCAGCAGTGGGGAATCTTGCACAATGGGCGAAAGCCTGATGCAGCGACGCCGCGTGGGGGATGAAGC